>JAFWTY010000004.1 GCA_017518735.1 Lachnospiraceae bacterium
CGGAGCCTTCATTAACGGTGCATAATCTCCGAGGCTGATATAGTCGATTTTCTCGTCCACTTTTTCACGATACGCAATCTGCTTGAAGGTAGTCATGATCAGATTGAGATCGTCGATGATCAGTTTTTTCTTTGCAAGCGGATATACCTTTCGAACCTTTCGAAGAGTGTTCTTGTTGATCAGTTCGAAATCCGCTTCCGTAATCTCACGGCCGTCATACTGATTCACTTCTTCTATGAATGCCGTAAGAAGGATGGTCCAGGCCAGGCTTACCGGAATGATATCCTGTCCGTTGATAATTGCCACGCTCGGTCCGATGAACTGCCCCGTAACTTTGGGCGGGATCAGATGAATACGAACCACACCCGGGCCTTCCGGGTTTAACGTGGTGTGATGCACTTCATCGAAGTGTTCTTTGGCATATTTTAGTTCGTTTGATGTTGCCGTCATATTCTTCCCCTTTTCTTAAGTTGTAATCCACACAACCACTAAAAATTGTATCATAAATCCGCCCCGCATAAAAGGTCTGAAATTGCATTGTTTCGGCCTATATGCTATTATATTTTTGTTGAAATGATGCGGTATACCGCATAGCTTTAAAGGAGTATTTGTTCTATGGAAGAAAAAAAATTCGCCTTACTGATTGATGCCGATAATATTTCGTCAAAATACATTAAAATCATCATCGACGAGCTCGGAAAATACGGCACCGTTACGTATAAAAGACTCTACGGGGATTTGACCAGATCCAACAACCAGAGCTGGAGAAACGCACTTTTGTCGCACTCCATCAATCCCGTGCAGCAGTATAACTACACCACCGGAAAGAATTCGACGGATTCCGCCATGATTATCGATGCAATGGACATCCTCTATTCCGGCAAGGTGGACGGTTTCTGTCTTGCCACTTCCGACAGCGATTTTACACGTCTTGCAATGCGTCTTCGCGAGGCAGGCATGACCGTCATCGGCATGGGAGAAAGCAAAACACCGGAGCCCTTCCGTGTTTCCTGCGAGCGTTTCTTCTTCCTCGATTTGCTGTTGGATGATACGCAAAATGCTGCGGATGAAAAAGCCGAAACCGCCGTAGACAGCGAAGAAGATGCCATCACTCCTCTTCCCGTTCTCGAATCCATGATTGTCAAAATCATTATCGAAAATGGAATCGACGGCACCTCCATGGATTTAGGTGAATTGGGAAGCCGCATCACCAAATCCGATCCCGCTTTCGATATTCGAAATTACGGTTATAACAAATTTTCAAAGTTTCTGGATCAGTTCGGTTCCATCAAACTGGTTAACCGAAACAATTCCGTTTCCGCCGTTCTTCAGGAGACTTCTCTTTCCTTACAGGCAATCGAAGGCGAAGTCATTTCCATTTTGTCCGGTGAAAAAGGTCATACCATGAATACCGGAGCATTAAGCAATGCACTTTGCAAGATTCATCCGTCCTTCAATGTACAAAATTACGGATATAACCGTTTCAGCAAAATGCTGACCGAATTCGAATCCGTAAAAGTCACTTCTCTCGGTCGTGTCGTCACATTGGTTGAATCTTCCAACAAGTCCGGCAAAAAGACTTCCGAGAAGAAGAACAATAAGAATGAAGGCAAGAAAAAAGCCGCTTCGGATAATTCCAAAACAGCTCGTAAAAAGAATTAATCGTTTCCAAATTGAATCAACAAATATTCTTTACGAAGCACTTTTACACCGTTAAAAGTGCTTCAATTGTTTGTGCGGCACTGTCATATTCGAAATCCGAGATTTCCGTCCTTGCCTTCTTTAATGCCTCTCTTCGATCCTCCGGAAGGTTCGTACGCAGCAGTTCTTCCACCAGTCTGCCGGCCTCCTGCTCCTCAAGCAGATCCAATGCATCCAGAATATCATTGCAGCGGATTACGAATTCACCTTCCGTCAATGCCCCTTTTATTGCCTTTATTTCGTTCTCCGAAAGAGAGATTCCGTTTTCCTTTAATACGTACCGGATATTGGCCAAAAGCATTTCATAGGATTTAAAAAAGGCCTTTGATTTATCCTGAATAATATCCTTTTTGTCTTCTTTTGCCGCAAATTCCATTTCCTTTGCCATTTCCGAAAGTCCCTTCGCACCGATGCCCAGAGTCAGTCCTTTCACGGCATGTGCTTCAAAACCGAAATTCTGAATCTTGCCTTCCAACAGCATTTTCTTCATGCGGTCAATCTGTTTTTCTCCGTCATCATACAGAAAACGAAGTGATTTTAAATACCGTGCACGCTCATTATTGACGCGTTTCATTCCTTCTTTCGTATCCACACCGGGAATTACAATCGGTTTTCCCATCTCCTCTTCATTCTCCTTCTCTTCGATATTGGTGATGAGTTTTTCCGGCAGATAATTTCGAAGAACTTTCTCAAGTTCCTTTAATTCAATGGGTTTTGCAAGATAATCCTGAAAACCGTTTTCCAGGAACATTTCTCTGGCTCCCACAACAGCATTCGCAGTCAGTGCCACAATCGGAATTCTTCTGACTTCACCGTGCATGGTACGAATGGCTTTTGCGGTTTCGATACCATCCATTTCCGGCATCATCTGGTCCATGAAAATCAAATGATATCTGCTGTCTTTTTCAAGAATCTTAAGGCAGGCGGCACCGCTTTCCGCCACATCTGCGGAGATTCGGTAAATGGACAGCAGTTCCTGAATTACACGACGGTTCGTCAGATTGTCGTCCACACAAAGAACTCTTGCTTCGGGTGCAATAAACTCTTCTTTCTTCTCTTCGCTGATTCCCTCTTCCTTTACCTTGGAAAAATCACCCATCGGAGCCGGATCCCAGATTTTTTGCATTACATAAAACGTAAACTTGGTTCCGCTTCCGTAGGTACTTTCTACGGTGATTTCGCCTTCCAGACTCTCTACCAGTCTCTTGGCGATTGCAAGGCCAAGACCTGTTCCCTGAATATCACGGTTTCTCCGAAGGTCGGCTCTCGAAAAGCTGTCAAAAAGCCCCGGAATGGCCTTTTCTTTAATACCGCAACCTGTATCTTCCACCGCAAAATTAAGTTTCGCTCTTCCGTCCACTTCTTCCCAGTCCAAAATTAATGAAACAAAACCGGAATCCGTGTATTTGATGGCATTATCCAGAATGTTTGTCAGAATCTGTCGTACATGAGTCGCATCTCCGCGGAGTCCCTTGGGAAGTGTCGGATCGATGTTTAACGGAAACGCCAGACCTTTTTGCTGAATACGCGGTCCGAACTGACGAATCACTTCCTTTAAGTATCCGCCGGTATCATAGTTTACTTCCACGCTCTCCACCTGACCGGACTCGATTTTGGAAAAATCGAGAATACCGCTGATAATCGTGGAAAGGTGGGTTCCTGCTTTTTTGATATCCGTTGCCATCGTTTCGACTTCGGGTTTCGGATTGCTTCTGAGTATCATCTCCGTCGTTCCCATAATGGCATTCATAGGTGTACGAATTTCATGAGACATATTCGCAAGAAATAATGATTTTGCCTGGTTCGCTTCCTCGGCGCGGTTTTTCAGTTCAATTAGTTCCTTCGTATTCCGGATCTCCTCTGTCTTATCAAAAAGCCACAGGCTGTAGCCTTTCAGAGTCTTCTTGTCATAGAAGGGAGAAACGGAAACCTGATACTGGCGTTCATTGATTTCCATATTTCCACGATTATTACGATAGATTTCTTCGATTAAGGGGAGCTGCTTCTTACGATCTCTTAAATCCGGAAGCACTTCATATGCTCTGTTTGATGCAAAAAGCAAAAACTTGGAAACATCGACAACCAGATAGATTTCATTGATGGATTCCACGATACTGTCCTTTGCGACCTGCGCGGTATCCAAAAGACGGAACTTATATACCATGAAAATTAAATAACTCATTCCGACGGTAATGGAAGCCGGAACCGGATTGAAGCCCATTTTCTGCGGTGTGAAAATGAAGAAAAGAATTAGCGCAATAACGGTCGGAAGGAAACAAAATGGCAACAAATACATCGGAATTCGTTTCTTATCTGTGTTTCGAACCACTCCGCGGACTGCAAACAGACTGCAAATCAAGCCTAAGCTTACGTTATATGCAAAACAGATTTTGCAGACGATTCCCTCTTTCACAACAACAATCGGATAAAAACCCTGATACAAATTGATTTCCGTGAAAAACAGGCTATGAAACTCCAGAGTCAAAGATGTCAGACCGAAGAAAACATCCACCAGCATCAGAACATTACGGACTACTTTGGGAATTCGAATGTTGCAGCATCTTGCAACAAAGAAAAGAAGAAAACTCATTAGGAACACCAGTCCGGAAAGCTGGATTTTCACGCTGGCCATCGAAAAATCCATATCCTTCGAAATGATTTCCTGCGTATACCCCATGCTTACCATGACATTACTGATTGTGGCCGCAAAAAGATACTTCGTGGTATCGTTCGATTTTTCCGATAAAACAATACCAATGAAGAGGATAGCCAAGAGGAATAATATGATGTGAATAATCAGGACAAAGGTATACATATGTATATTATAGTCCGTGGAGATTAAAGTGCAAAGGATTATGTAAGAAAAGCAAAAGTCCCGAGGTTTGCCTCGGGACTTCTGTTTGTGTAAAAGGGGAATTCTTTCGGAATCGTAATTAGTAGTTATTACTAATTCTGATTTAATTATATTAGCCTACCCATTAAAAATCTATAATTATATTGAGCAAAAATAAAAATATATTAGCGAACTGCCATTGAACAGTTATTTTCGGAATCAAATTTGTGTTTCAATCACGTCTGCAAATTCACACCTTACCATCTTCGCAAGATCATCGGGCGATAACTCGATCTGAAAGCCGACTTTTCCGGCGCTTACAAATATTCTATCGCTGTTCTTCGCACTTTCATGAAGAAAGGTCCGGAAAGCTTTTTTCATTCCAATCGGGGAACAGCCTCCGTGTACATATCCGGTAAGCGGGAGCAACTCCTTTTGCGGGATCATGTCAATCGACTTCTCTCCCGCCGCCTTTGCCGCCTTTTTCAAATCCAGTTCTGCTGCCACGGGAATTACAAAGACATAGTACTGCCTGGTCTTTCCCTGCGTTACCAGCGTTTTGAATACATGCGAGGGATCTTCTTTTAAAATTCCTGCAATTTCCACTCCGCTCATCGTGGCGTCCGGCTCATACGTGTGGAACGAATAGGCAATCTTTTTTTGATCCAGCAGTCGCATTACATTTGTTTTTTCCGGGTTACTCATCTTTTTCCCTTTAAACTCCAATCATCCATTATTTGATCAAATAGTAATGTGCGGCATTCCCCTTCTTTGCAGCCATAACCGGGCCACCGGACCACCATACATCATCCGCCAGCACATAGCTTTCGGCAATAACATTGAAGTCCGAATCGATGATGTCATAGGATTTTCCGTCTTTGGAAACCAGTGCAAACCCGTTGGAATTAAAATTGGTCGCATCGGCATACATCGCAATTACATTAAAGTTTTTATCGACGAATCCGATGGATTTTTTATCTGCGCTGGTAACAAAAAAGAGATCCTCGTTGATTTCGGTTCTTTCACAGCTGCTGTACAGGTTTGTGTCAAATTCCAGAACCGGTTCCATATCCTCTTTGTTCACGATGCTGAGCGTTTTGGTATCGATATAGAACTCGACGCCTTTGGATTCCGTCGCTTTCAGATATAAGTATCTTTCATTCAGAGTTTCATTATTCAAATAACCGGAAAACTTCTGATTCACATCGAAGTCTTTCACCACTTCTCCGTACTGGTCATACAGAATAATGGATCCTTTTCCGTTTTTGTCAAAATATGTTGTCATAAAAGCTATATTATTGTATCGTATTTTTTTCTGAAGGCTCAAAGAGAATGACCAGGAACTGTATGCGCCCTGTACGGGAGTTACTTCCTTCAACAGTTTTCCGTCATAATCATAAATGGAAAAACTGTCCACCTTGTCGATAAAACCGACAACGGAATTGTCAAAAAATACAAATCTTTCCCATCTTTCCGTGATAATGTCTTTTGCATAGATTTCTTTGCAACTGACCGGGTCACCTTCCGTAGCCTCGCATCTTGAGCAGGTTTTCGGCATTTTCATCGTAGCACGTTCCCACTCATGTCCCAGTGCTTCTCCATCCGTGATACCGCAAAGGACGCATGTTTTGGGTTCGGTACAGGTAGCTGCTTTCCATGCATGCATACGATTGAACTCATCCAAGCTTTTCTGAATCTCTTCGCTGTTGGTATTCTTAACTCCGTTCTCCAGATTCAGTATGGCATCCTGATAGCAGGCCTTTGCCTGATCAAAGTCATTCTTCTCAAGGTAGGCATCCACCAAAGCCCTGTCTGTTTTTGCCAGTCCGATATAGGCTGCCTCACTCGCGGGCTTATACTCTATTGCCTTCTTATAAGCATTTACCGCTTCTTCGTAATTCTCATTCGCATAATATCCGTCTGCAATTTTCAACTGTTTTCGGGCCTTTGCGGAAGTCGAGAATACGAAAAAGAACAGCGCCGCCGCTACTGCCGCAAGCAATACCGCACCGGCTGCAATCCCGATTATCAGTTTCTTCTTGTTCGATCCGTCATCAAAACCTGCCATAAAAATCCCCTTTAAATGTTTTTTCAGTTTTTTCCTTTACTCCGTCATTTTGATTACCACATCCATTGCCGGATAATCCCATAACCTTCTCCTAAATCCAAATCCTTTTATTCTTCCCAGGGATACTTCACACCGATCTTTTCCCGGATTTCATCCATTACTTCCATCATATGAATTGTTTCGGAATGCGGCATGGCTTCTGCTTCCAAGAGTCCCTTTTCCAGCGCTTCCCTGCAGGCAAGTACTTCATATTCGTAGCCACTGATCTGAGGCGGACATGCCTTTTTTAATACTTCTTTGTTTTCCCTGTCATAAACGGCAACCGATTGGAAATTATTGATATTTTCAATCATCATATAACCGCTGCTGCCGTGAATCATTCCATACCTGTCGCTGACCGTTTCCATGGAGCAGGATAACTGTGCCATACGTCCGTCTTTGTAGATAAGTGTAATCGAATCCTGTGCATCCACACCGGTTTCGGTTTTTACGCAGGTTACGGACGTTTCCTCCACATCCTTTCCAAAAAACATAGATGCAAAGTTCAGCGTATAAACTCCGACATCCAAAAGGGCCCCACCTGCAAGAGCCGGATCCGTCAGTCTTTTCACATCACGAATCGGATAACCCAAATTTGCGGTTAGAAAACGCGGTGTGCCGATGATTCCGCTTTCCATCACTTCACGAATGGTTTGAACCATGGGCATATACCGAACCCAGATTGCCTCTGCAATAAAAACCTGTTTTTCCTTAGCAAACGCAATCAGTTCTTTCGCTTCTTTCGCATTGGATGTGAATGCCTTTTCCATTAACACAGGCTTCCCGTATTGAATGCAAAGTCTTCCATGCTCCAAATGATGCGAATGCGGAGTTGCCACATATACCAGATCCACTTCGTCCAGTTTAAGCATTTCTTCATAGCTTCCGCAGGCCTTCGGTACGTTATGCTTTGTTGCAAATTCTTCGGCCTTTTCCAAATTTCTGGAGGCTACCGCGATGCACTGCGCCTCTTCCATTTTTGCAAGCGTATCCGCCATAACACCGGCAATATGACCGGCACCTAATATTCCGACTCGTAGTTTCTCCATCTTCTCCCTTTCCGCAGCTTCGTTACTCAAGCGAATACTTCGCCTTCACTCTTTCGTCCGGCTCATAGCTGTCCAGCATTTGGTCCGCTACAAAAATCATCTCTTTGTAGGAAATCGGTTTTACGAGATAGTTCTTTTCCGCATCCCCGTTCCAGTGTACAACCACAATATTACCGGTTACGGGATCCGTTCCGACAAGATTTCCGTCCTTGATCTCAAAGATGTTCTTAAAACTCTTATCAAAAACTTCCAGATTATCTGTGGCAATATAGTAATACTCCTTTTTTGCATCATAGTAGAAAGATGAAATATAACCATCTAACGTATAGATACTTGCAATCCTCTCTCCTGTTTCGGAATCATATATATATGCATTTCCGTCCCATAAATGAACCAGACAACAATCCGCGTTCTCGCAGGGAATCACATCATAAATCAAGTCTTCCCCAAACTCTTTTTCCTTGGAAAGAATCTGTGTTTTCAAACGATCCTTATATGCATCATCCATACAATACGTTACACTGTCAAAGTCTCTGTTGAATTCCTCCAGATATTCGGAACTTTTGCATTTGTAAATGGAAATCTGATTATCACCGATTTTTCCGACATAATATGCATCCAATGTAAACTTCCACTCATCGAGTTCCCGCGATATGCTGACATTCTCGGGAATCGAATAATACCGGTAATCTCCGTCTTTCACAAGGTAACTGCCTCCCGAATACTCACACAGGAGAATCCCTTCCTCCGTAACTTCGCTTTGATAAAAAAAATCATTCGTTCTGAATTCGTTTATTAATCTCAAATCCAAATCATAGATGTATGCCACTTGTTCATTGTATACTAAAATATCATCGCCGAGTATCTGTAATCCACCGGAAGAGTCCATAAGTAACATGGCTTTGTCATTACTCGTAGCCACGTCCTGTATATGAAGAAACATACCAACTTCTCTTTCCTCCAACCAGACAATGGAATCACCGTCCGTTGTAATATGATACAGCAGATCTTTCTCAGCAAGTTCTATATGATAAAAACTGCCATCCTCAAGATTTATGCAATAAGCAGTAGTGAGCATGCTATCATAATCCCGAAGAAAAACAAACGCTTCTTCCCTCTCCTTCGCAAAATGAATCGTAACATCAAAACGTTCCGACAGAGACGGATTCAGTTCCAGATACTCCTTGTAAAAAATCTGCTTCGTTCCGCGGAAGAAATGCAGTCCTTCGTCCCTTGTAATTATATATCCGTCACCCGGCGCATCGTAAACCTCACCATCCGGCAATCGCAGACTCGTCTCCCTACAGGTCTTAAAATCATAATAAGAAATATCGCTGTGTTCCCGTTTGAATATAATTCCCCTTTCCTCATCAAATGCAACATTGAAGAAGTCCTTTTCCTCATAATCAAAAACAACTTCTTCGGTCAAGGTATCAATGATATAACGTGAATGATCCAGGCCGCGAACCGCGATATATTTCTCATTTGGAGAAAGAACGAAATCACTTAACGAACAGGGAAGTTTGATTTCCGAATCCAGTGAATACTGATCCGGATAGCGATAGATACCAAGCGCGTTTACCAAAGCCTTTGTCGCCAAATCGCTGTAAGAATCGGTCTGATTCTCCGAAAGAGCAAGACGTGCGGCATAGACGGCATCCAAACGTTTTCCTTCCTTAAGCAGGGTATCGGAAGTCGTTGCGAGGCTGTCGGCATAACGCTGTTTGATGATTGAATTTTGCTTTGAAATATGTAAAAGGAAAAAAACACAGATCGCTATAACAGCAAACAAAATGCCAAACGCAATCAGAGTGCGTCTGGTTCGTCGCATGTTTCTTTCTTTTTTCTGTCTTTGCTGAAGTTCATCATATTCCACACCAAAAATAGCAGCCGCAAGGCGCACCGCTGCCTTATCGATCAGCGCATTTCTTTCTTTGGTGTTCTCAGTCCTGCAGTCCGCAGCAAGCGGTTCTCTTGGCCTTCTGGTATATGTAATGTTACCGTCTTCATCGATATCCTCGATGTCTTCATAAGACAGAATCCCGGGGAATGCGGTTTTGGGTTCCCCATTCGCAAGAACAAGCAAAACATGCTTTTTGTCATTATTTTGAAGAAAGGTTCCGATTTCTTTTAAACACCAGAGTGAATCCAGGTACTCCGGTGAACAAATGGCAATTAAAAATCTGGAATTGCGAACCGCTCTGTCGATTTCGTCCGACAGATCGGCAGCAACGGCAAGTTCGGACTCATCTCGAAATACACGTCTTATTCTCTTCTTTCCGACCTGTTTTGCAACAGACCTCGGAAGACGAAAGTTCTCTAACTTCTTCTGAATCTTCTCGGCTATTTCACTGTCAGGCTTACAGTGTCTATAGCTGATAAACGCATCATATCTGACTCTCTTTGCCATGTTTTCCCCCTTAAACACGACACGATCTGATTAATCGTTTGCGGATTTTTTAATCTCCGTAGCATTCGGACCATAATACTTAAACGCCAGCATCGTAATATCATCAAACTGCTCTGCTTTTTTCACAAAAGCATCGATGTTTTCCTGAACTCTGTAAAGAATACCCTTTGCACTTGCATTGGGATCGTTGTTTAATGCCTTAATAAGTCTGTCGGTTCCGAACAGATTTCCTTCCGAATCATTTGCCTCGGCAACACCGTCCGTATAGATGAACAGGGAATCTCCGGGATGCATTTCAAATTCATGCTCTTCAAAATCCAAATCCTCCAGAGTAGCAACAGCCATGGAATGACGATATTTTACCAGTTCGAATTCCCCACCGTTTCTGCAAAGTGCGGGATGCTCATGTCCTGCGTTGGACGCCACACCCTTTCCGGTAGACAAAGAAACAATGGCCATCCAGACCGTAACAAACATTTCCAGCTGGTTGCCTTCACACAACCGGTTATTTACTTCACGTAAAATCTTGGACGTGGAATAGTTTCCGACCAGTGCATAGTTTTTGATCATAGTTCTGGAAATCATCATAAACAGCGATGCCGGAATTCCCTTTCCGGAAACGTCTGCCATTACCATTGCCAAATGATCATCATCGATCATGAAGAAATCATAGAAGTCACCGCCGACCTCTTTTGCCGGTTTCATGCTTGCATAAATGTCGAATTCCTTACGTTCCGGCAGGTACGGGAATAATCTCGGCAACACGCTTTCCTGTATTTTGGATGCCATATACAAGTCTCGATCCGCCACTGCCTTGGCTCGTCCCTGACTGATGTTCAAAACGCAGTAGATAAACAGCAATACCAGCATTACGAAACCGGGTATTATGGACAGTCCGTAAACAAATGCACTGAAGACGCCCACTATAAACGGTGCAAATGCATATATAATAAACGCTGCCACCTGATACGCTTTCAATTGTTTGTGCTCAATGATAACCACGGCAACAACCGTAAGCAATGTTGCAAATGTATATACGTTGGAAAGCCAGAAAATGGAACCTCTGGAATAAACGCCCGCTTCATCCACTGTGAAGTACTGTCCGAAGAAGATGTTGACCGTGCGCATGGTAAGTGCGATTCCAAGTCCGACGTGAATGATTGTTCCGAGAATCTTATAGGCTTTCTTCTCCAGTTTTACGAAAGCCTGCAGGTAATGCCATAAATAATAAACCTGAAGCGGTGAACAAACATAATAAAACGTATTATCGATAATATTGATGACTCTTAAACCCGGCACTCCGTCTACCAGCCAGGCAACGGAATCGGTAAAGTTGGCAAGAAAAGAGAGGTTTAACAGATAACGGAAATACTTGATTTTTTCTCCGCTCTTCTCATTATCGAACTGAATGCAGATATGCAAAACCGCTGCCAGCATCATGCCGAATAAATCCACCGAAATGTTTACGATATATGCGGGCTCTAAGTTGGCAAGCTTTCTTTCCCAAACATTCATAATGGTAAGTGCAATCAGAACGGCAAAAACGCCCAGACCGATCCACGCCTCTATTGTTTGTCTCTTTTTTGACATCTCCATAATTTCACCTTTCTTACGAAATTTGAAATAATATCACATATAAAATGATACCATAATTTGAAATGAATGTCTTAAAAATCTATGTAATTTTCTCGATTTATCAAAAAAACAAAAAACCCCGAAACCATTGAATTTTCAAAGTTTCGAGGCTTACAGGGGATGAGAGAATCGAACTCCCACCAAAGGTTTTGGAGACCCCTATCATACCATTTGACCAATCCCCTATTTTTCGGCGTTTTTTCACACCGAAAGTGATTATAACATAGCAATTATGTCTGTGCAAGAAGTTTTTGCGGGTTATCCGTAACGTCTTCTTTATCCACGCCGTTAATTCTCCTGCGAATCCGTCCGTTCTTAATCTTGCTTTCCGCAAATTTCGCACTAGTTATGATTCCGACTTCGTTCCATACATCCGTCTTAATTTCAGCATTTTCTATGCTGACTACGGTTTCCTGCTCGTATCCGCCGAGTGCCAGGGAATACTTTCCGTTGCATTCCGCGGAAAGAACCGCATTCTGTATAAAGATATCCGTTTTCCCCTGCATCGCTCCAAATGCGGCAGACTTTTCCGCCCTGAGATGAACGGCATAGTTTCCGTTGTCTCCGGAAAATGATGCATATTCTCCGTAAAGGCTGCCCATTCCGACAACTTCTCCGCCGAAAATGGAACACCTAAGTGCGGTTTTACTGATTCCGACTTTGGCGGGCTTATTCAAGGATCCGATGCCGACTGCCTTTGTTGCGGAGATTTCCATTTCAATCAGGCAGGATTCAATCTGAATATCCTCTTCTCCGTTAAGAGATCCTACACCGATACAGATATCGCCGTTTCCTTCCAGGATATATTTGCCCTTCTGAATATATGTTTTTCCTCCCAGACCGGAGCCGATACAGATTCCTTCACGGCCCTTCGCCATAATGCGAATATCTCCGTCCTGCTGGAAATAAATCTCCCCGTGATGAGCATCCGGATAATTGCCGATTCCGAAACTCTCCGAAGCATTCAAAACAATCTTGACGTTTCCGTCTCCTTCGATTGTCAATCTGCTTCTTTCCGGAACCAGAATACCGCCGTCATATAACGTATTTTCGCCCTTTAAGATAAGGGTTGCCTTCGCATTGGGACCGATTTCGATACAGGGACGATTCTTTACATTTGCAAAATATACATTTTCCAAAGTGATTCGGCCTTCATAATCCGATTCGATTCGAAGATGGATATCTGTTTTCAGTCCGGGCGTTCCGATTATGGAAAGGTCCTTATATACCGCATTCTGCACGCCAACCAGAATATCCGTATTGCCGCTTCTTACAAGAGCATTTAAGGAAACACGATTGGTTCTGCCTGCAACATAAAGATGCTTCCTCTGGCCATCCTGCTGCTCTTCCTTGAAGGAAATGATTTCTCTCTTAATCTTTTCGTCGATTTCTGGGATGATTTCAGCCTTAGGTCTGCCGGTGTAATATCCCTGAATCAGATCCGCACCGAGTAGAATTACCATCTGTAATTCTTCTTTTGTCTCAATACCTTCCGCCAGGGCCATAATTCCGTTATCGTGACAGAATTCGATAATCTCGCGAACAAAATGCTGCTTCTGCGTTTTGTTTTGAATCTCACTAAGCAGGGATCTGTCAATTTTTACGTAGTTCGGCATATAACGAAGAAGGTTCGAAACATTTGAATAACCGGTTCCGTAATCATCTACCGCCGTTTCAATTCCGAAATTCTTAAAGAAATTTTGGGTATTTTCAAGTTCAATATCATCAAGTTCGGCTTCTTCCGTAAGCTCCACTACAACGTTTTTGGCCTCTTTCTGTAAAAGATTCGATACTCTGTCAAGATCTTCGGAAGATATCTTGATTCCGGGAATACTGTTAATAAAGACTTTCTTGCCTTCAAAAACAGCCTGCTTTTCCTCGATAATGGAAAGAATATTTAAAAACGTGGCTTTCTCAACATCAGCCAGGCGGTTCATCATGCCGGCATATTTGATGATATCCAAAGGGGATACCATCTTCTCGGTATCGGATCGCATCAATGCCTCATAGGAATAAATACTTCCGTCCTTTGTATTGACAATCGGCTGGAAATGATAATGGAAGAGGTTCTCGTCCAGAATCTTCTCCACAAGTGTGAAGTCCTCTTTTTCTTCTTCTTTCAGGTCGTTGATCTGTTCGGAGAAATTGAACTTATTGATCGGTCTTGACTGGCTCTCCAGAACATTGATTGCAATGGTTCTGCGGACGCTTTCTAAACCGCGGGCAATACAGCTCATCCACAAACGGTAAACTTCATCATAGCTGACAGCAACCTGTCCGTAACTTAAAACCGTATAACCAAAACAGCGATTCTCATAGAAAAACGGCGTAAAGAAATATGCTCTGGGTTTGGATGATCTCCCATACAGTTCCGGAAGCATCTGCTTTACATCCATAACTTCGGTTAATCCAACCTCATTGTCCGGTGCATCCTTTTTGTAACGGATGGCGCGGATCATCTGCGGGGAATACCCTTCGTTTGTTACGGACATTCGCGGTTCCTTGTCCATTTTTTCCCAGGGTTTGGAAAGGAAAAGAGAAAACTCCTCCACTCCCTTAATCTGATAAATGTATGAATAAACCGTATTTAAATACCCTGCAAGGGAAGTCTCTTCAAAAAGATTGGATTCAAAAGAGTTGAATACGGACTTAAAACCTTCTTCGGAAATATCGGTTCCCCATTCCGTTCTTAAATGGTTTTTATAATACTGTACTTCCTTCTTTTCCAAAGAACAGCCACAGCTTTGACCGATAAACTGTTTTGCCTTTACCTGATATGCGGGAATTCCCTCTTCCTTGAATTTGGCATTGAAATAAGTTGCCGCATATCTTCCGTTATCCTTTACCGGAAGAATACTGGAAGTGATGGGTTTCGGGCTTCTTCTGCCCTCTTCGGAACTGTCAAAACCTACAACGGCAATGTCTTCCGGAACATGGATTCCTCTCTTTTCAAAAGCATTGCAAAGTCCGATTGCCATACAGTCGTTTGCACATGCTACCGCCTCGGGAAGACCTGCTTTGGAATTCAGTAATGTCTCCGCGCAAAGTTCACCGGAATCATACCAGAAGTCTCCGTAGATAATCCATTCATCGGAAATCTTCAGGCCATGCTCCTCCATTGCCGCTTTATATCCGTTTACTCTCTGGATGGAATGCTTATGCCATTTTTTACCGGCAAGAAATGCGATTTTATGAAAATCATGATGCTCAATCAGATGTGATACGACATCGTAGATCGGTTTGTATCCGTCCGTAATAACGCTGGGGAAAAACTCGCTCTCCAGATCGATGACCAGTACTTCCCCTTCGTATTCGTTCTTTAACCGTTTCTCGATTTCAGACGCGACATGAGGTGTCTGAATAGAGTCTTTCAGAATCAGTACACCGTCGAATTCTTTCCAATTCGGCAAATTGAAAATATTGGATTCCGCTTCTTCTCTCTCTACAGAATCCTGATATTTACGAAACATGGAAAAAATACAAACATCAAAGTCATACTCAAATGCGGATTCCAGAAAACCCGAAATAAAACGGCTTTGTGTTTCCTCGTCGGCTTGTCCGACCAAGATTGCAACCCTTTTTCTATACTCCATAATCCACGCCCTCTACAGTTCCCCAAAATACTGTATTGCTTCCGTCACCGAAGCGACGTAATAGATCTTAATCCCTTTGATTCCCTTCAAATTCTCCTTACAGGTTGCGGGAACGAGGCAACTTTCAAAACCGAGTTTTTGTGCTTCTCTTACTCTTCCCTCAATCTGTGAAATACTTCTCACTTCTCCCGACAGCCCGACTTCTCCGAATGCCGCCAGAGTAAACGGCAATGGTTTATTTCGAAACGAAGATACGACCGCCATGACAATCCCCAAATCAATGGCAGGTTCCGTAACCTTTACACCACCGGCGATGTTTAAATACGCATCACAGTCTCCCAATGACAGGCCGACTCTTTTTTCAAGTACCGCCATCAATAGGTTTAACCGGTTATAATCCGCACCCTGTGCCTGACGTCTAGGTATTCCGAAACTTGTTCTCGTTACGAGAGCCTGAATCTCAACCAGAATCGGTCTGGTTCCTTCCATGGAGCAGCTGACGATACAACCGCTTGCATCCTTCGGTCTGCCCTCCAGCATGTGTTCGGAAGGATTCTTTACTTCAATTAATCCCTCTCCCCTCATTTCGAATACACCGATTTCATTGGTGGAACCGAATCTGTTTTTTACTCCTCTGAGAATACGGTAGGATGCATGTCTGTCTCCTTCAAAGTATAATACCGTATCCACCATATGTTCAAGTACCCTGGGCCCTGCCACGGTACCTTCTTTCGTTACATGACCGACGATAAAAATCGATACGCCCAGCCCTTTTGCAATCCGTAAAAATACTCCTGTCGATTCCCTTACCTGCGAAACGCTTCCGGGAGCGGAAGAAATCTCTTCCAAAAACATTGTCTGAATCGAATCAATGACAACGATATCGGGCTTTCTTTCACGGATCGTCTCCTCGATAATACCGAGGTTTGTTTCGCACATAAGCTCCATCGGTCCGGAAAACGTACCGATTCGCTCTGCGCGGATTTTAATTTGTTTTAAGGATTCCTCACCGGAAATATAGAGTACTTTGCTGCCTGCGTTTCCCATGAGTCTGCATGCCTGAAGCAAAAGCGTGGATTTACCGATTCCGGGATCACCGCCGACAAGGGTCAGACTTCCGGGAACCACTCCGCCGCCGAGCACACGGTCCAACTCTTCCATTCCGGTAGAAATGCGTTTCTCATCTTCCAGTGAAATATCATTTACGGAAGCAATTACGCGTTCCGCAGTTTCCCGAAATACACTGTTACCGGTGCTTTTCTCTTTCTGTGTACTGACTCTTTCTTCCGTCATGGTATTCCATGCATGGCAGGCAGGACACTGTCCCACCCACTTCGGAGACTCATATCCGCATTCATTACAGAAAAAGACGGTTTTCATTTTGCTCTTTGAAGCAGCCATTCAAACTCCTTATATATCTTTCCTTCTGCTAAAAAACACGGGAGAAATCTCTCCCGCATTTTTCTCTTAGTCTTCATTCCTGAAAAGCAATTATTACTTCTTGATTACAACTTCCACTTCACCGGCATCCGCAAGTTCTGCACTGATGTTGATTTTGCCGCTCGGATTGCTCTTCATGACGCCCATGCTCTTTCCGCCAACCATAACGGAATATTCGGTATTCTCTTCCATTCCTACGGTAATCATGGCATCCTGGTCACTTACAACCTTGAAGGATACTCCGTTTTCATCTTCCACGAATTCCTTTACACTTGTTCCGGGAACGGATTCATATAAGAAAAGTCCGTTCTTTTCAAGTTTGGTCATGGTTACAAATGTTTTTACTTTGTATAAATCTCCGCCGTGCTTAAAATCTTCAGCTTTCGCTTTCTCGGGAAGTAAGTGGTTTCCGAAACTTAAGGTTCCGTTTGCTTCTTCTTTGATGATTTCATCAATCTGTGCCATTTCTTTTGTAACCCCTTTCTGATTTTTGTAAAAGGATTAGTATACTTCCTACCCTTAAGTATACCTTGTTTACCCCTTCTTTGTAAAGGTAACTTTTCCGTTTTTCCAACCTGCCGTTACATGGTCTTTGGCTTTGACATTTCCCTTTAAAATCTCCTCGGCAAGAGCATCTTCAATCACGTTCTGAACGGCTCTCTTTAATGGTCTTGCGCCCATTTTTGCATTGGAGAATTTCTCGGTAATGTAGTCCGAAAGTGCCGTTGTTACCGTAAGGGAAATCTGCATGGTATCCATACAGCGTTTCCTTAGGTTCGAAATCAACAAATTGGTGATTTTCTTCATATCCGCCTTGTTGATCTGACGGAAGACTACGATTTCATCAATACGGTTGATAAACTCCGGTTTGAAGATTCGTTTTACTTCTTCCATAACGCCGGATTTCATCTTCTCATGATTTACGTCTTCGTTGTTTTCCTTTGCAAAGCCCAGGTTTTTCGGATCTACGATTCTGTTCGCGCCTGCATTGGATGTCATGATAATGACGGTATTTTTGAAGTTTACGGTTCTGCCCTTCGAGTCGGTGATTCGGCCGTCGTCCAGTACCTGCAGTAAGATATTGAATACGTCGGGATGTGCTTTTTCGATTTCATCAAAAAGCACAACGCTGTAAGGATTCTTTCGAATCTTTTCGGAGAGCTGTCCGCCGTCTTCAAATCCGACATATCCCGGAGGAGAACCGATCATCTTCGATACCGAATGCTGCTCCATGTATTCGGACATATCCACACGAATCAGGGCATTTTCATTGCCGAACATTGCTTCCGCGAGTGCTTTGCTGAGCTCTGTTTTACCTACACCTGTAGGACCGAGGAAAAGGAACGAACCGATCGGACGATTCGGATCGCCGATTCCGGCGCGGCCTCTTCGAATGGATTTGGCAACGGCCGTAACCGCTTCTTCCTGTCCGATTACACGCTTATGAAGAATCTTTTCAAGATTCAGTAATCTCTCGGATTCTTTTTCCGCCAGACGGCTGACCGGCACTTTGCTCCAAAGAGAAATCACATATTCCACATCTTCTTTGTTCAGGACTTCTCTCTTCTTGGTTCCGGCTTTGCTCTTCTTTTTCTCAGCCGATTTCTGCAATTTTTCCAGTTCTTTCTTTAATTCGGCCACACGGTCAAGATCATAGCCGACCAAAGCCAGTTCGATATCTTTTCGAAGGTTGTCTCTCTTTTCTTCAAGCTCCGCGCTCTGAGAAGAATTCTTTAAAGCATTCAGTTTTACAAAACTGCATGCTTCATCGATTACATCAATTGCCTTGTCCGGCAGATTACGATCGTTGATGTAGCGTTCGGACAGTTTTACGGCTGTCTCCATCGCCTCGTCGGTGATTTCGATTCCGTGGAAGGATTCGTATTTTTCACGGATTCCCTTTAAAATCTTTAAAGTTTCCTCCGCATTCGGTTCTTCCACAATAATCGGCTGGAATCTTCTTTCCAAAGCAGCATCTTTTTCGATGTATTTCCGGTATTCCGCAATTGTCGTGGCACCGATCAGCTGTACCTCTCCTCTGGCCAGTGACGGTTTTAAAATGCTGGAGGCATCGATACTGCCTTCTGCTCCGCCGGCACCGATTAACGTATGGATTTCGTCCATAAAGAGGATGATATTGCCGTCTGCCGTCACTTCTTCAATGACACCTTTTAAACGCTCTTCAAACTCACCGCGGTATTTACTTCCTGCCACCATGGCAGACATATCAAGCGAAAGAATTCTCTTTCTTCTGAGTAATTCCGGCACTTCTTTTTTTGCGATTTTCTGCGCCAAGCCTTCCACGATAGCGGTTTTTCCGACACCGGGTTCTCCGATCAAACAGGGATTGTTCTTGGTTCTTCGAAGAACAATCTGTGTCAGTCTCTTAATTTCTTCTTCACGTCCGACAATCGGATCCAGACGATTCTTCTCCGCAAGTGCCGTAAGGTCTCGGCTGTATTTTTTGAGCATTCCTTCTTCGTCGGATCTGCCGAAATACTGCTGAAGACGCGGAACAATCTCTTCACGGATCATCATGGCATCCTCGCCCATTGAGGAAATCAGAACGGAACGAAGCTTGTTGATATCCACCTTCAAAAGCTCAAAAATCTTACGCGACATCAACTCCGGATAATCCAGAAGCAGAAACAGAACATGTTCGGTTCCCGTATATTCTTCGCCCATCTTCTCGGCAAAATCATCGGCTTCATCCAGAATATACTTGGCGGATACGGACAATCCGGGTTTCTTGGAAGTACGTTCCGCAATATTTCCGGGACCCTGTGTTGAAATGATCTTCTCAATATTCTCAGGGGTAACATTCATGTGCTTTAATACTTTTCCGGCAAGGGAATCGCTTTCCTTTGCAAGTCCCCACAAAAGATGTTCCGTTCCGACAAATTTAATATGCTGTTTTCCCGCAAACGCAACCGCATTGTCGATTGCAGCAAGCAGTTCCTTATTTCTTTTCTTCTCCATGAATACTCAGCATCCTCCGTATTCTTCGTATATTTCGTCAATCAGTCTGTGAATCTCTTCTCTCGAAACATTCATACAGCTCGCCCTGGCAAGCAGGATTCGAAGATCCTCCTTGGTTCTTGCAAGCGCACGTAATTTATCGATATCCACGGCAATAATCGCACCCTTTCTGCGATCGACCTTTACATAGCCTTCCTGCTTTAAGACCGTGTAGGCTTTATTTACCGTATGCATGTTGATACCGACTTCATCCGCAAGTTGACGCACACTCGGAAGAGCATCTCCCTCATGAACCATCTCCTTTGCGATTCCGATGATGATCTGATTGCAAAGCTGCGTATATAATGCCTCATCCGATTGAAAATCAATCTCAAATACAAGATCCATACAATCACCGCCTTGTAAATTCGCTTCCAAACTATACAAACAAAAAACTCTCTGTTATATCTATAGTATAACAGAGAGCCTTATCTGTCAAATCTCGTTTTGTCTAAAATGCAGGAATTTCAAAGCAAAAATGCATCTTATAAATCGATGAAGCTTACGTCGTCATCCTCGTCTTCATAGGAATCCTCATCGTACTCATCTTCGTCTTCGTACTCTTCTTCCTCGTCATCCTCTTCTTCGGATACGGTGAAGTAATCGAGGATCTTATTCTTGAAGGATTTCTTTTCCTTCTTTGCTTTCTTTGCCTTGGAAGGTTTTACGTATTTTTCTTCCTCTTCCTCGTCATCATACTCTTCTTCGTCTTCTTCGTCCTCGTACTCTTCTTCCTCATCGTCGTAGTATTCTTCTTTTTCAACCTTCTTGGGAAGAATTACACGTTTGGTTTTTGCGGGCTTCTCGTCGAAGTCATCATCGAATTCTTCGTAATCGTCGCCGTCATCCTCATCTTCATCGTCATCATCATAATCGATGTCGTAGTTATCACGCTCGTCATCATCTCTTCCGGAGAATGCCTTCAGTGCAAAGATAATGGTGGTAATCAAGAAGATTGCAGCAAGGATACCGAGAATGATTACAAGTACCATCGGGTTGAAGTTACTGTTCTTCTTTGCGGAACCGTCATCAAAAAGTCCGTTGTAGGAAACGAAAGAATTGTTCTTGTAATCGTATACATACCACTGTGCAGCACTGTTTCCGGACATACCGTAAACGATGTAGTAATCGCCTTTTGCCCATGCGGAGTAGATCTGATCGCCCATCTGAACGTCAACTTTTTCATATCCTGCAGGAATGTTGGAAGGCTCGCCTACGGGCTCTAAGAACTGAAGCTGTGCGGTATTTGCAACGGGTTCGTTATTTGCGGGTGTTTCTTCGGTAGGAGTTTCCTCGGAAGGAGTTTCGACAGGTTCATCACCGGTTCCGTCGATTGTTGTTTCGGCAGGCTTGTCATCCGTTGCCGGAGCGGTAAAGGTAACTAAGTCGGAACGAATGAAACCGGTCATGTTGTTACCGTTTGCGGTAAACTTGATCTGATACCACTTGTATCCGTCGGTTGCAGTAGTTTCACCGGTAATGGTGATTTCGGATTTCGGCTGTGCATTTGCAACTACATCGGACTTGGTGCTTGCTTCCTTACGGATGTTAACCGCACCGTTGGAATTGATGTATGCCTTTTTCTCTTCTACTGCAGTTACGGTCGTAGTCGGAGCTGCGTTTCCGGATTTTACAAAATCGGAACGAACATAACCTGTTGTTCCTCCGGTTGTTTTAATCTTATACCATTTATTTCCATCCGATCCTTTGGTTTCCTCAATAATCGTAATGGATTCGTTTGATTTCAACTTTGCAAGTACGGTACTTGTCGTGTTCGCTTCGGAACGAAGGTTGACATTGTCGCCGGTAATGGTACCCGGTGTGTCTGCAAGAGCCGTAAGGGTAAAGATGAACATTGCCACCATAATTCCGGCAAGTCCTCCAAGAACCTTATACAAGGTTGATTTCCATGATTTTTTCGTTGCGTTCTTCATAATTCTAACTGACTCCTTCCTGCAAATTTCCCCTATTTATACCTCATCAATCGCTTTTCCGATATCATGTCGCATGTACTTGTTATCAAAAGTAACCCACTCTGTTGCTTCGTAAGCCTTCTTTCTGGCTTCCTTTAAGTCGGCACCCTTGGCGGTGATGCCGAGTACTCTTCCTCCGTTGGTTACGATCTTTCCATCCTCAAGTTTGGATCCGGCATGGAAACAGAAATAATCATCCTTGCCATCAAAAGCCTCCAGGCCTTTGATTTCAAATCCCTTCTCGTAGGAAACCGGATAACCGTCGGAAGCAAGTACAACGCATACTGCTGCGTTATTTTCAAACTGAAGTTCAATCTGATCCAGGGTTCCGTCGATGCAGGCATCAAAAATACCCAGAATATCATTCTTCATTCTCGGAAGAACAACCTGCGCCTCAGGATCTCCGAATCTTGCATTGTATTCAAGCACCTTCGGGCCGTCTTTGGTTAACATAAGTCCGAAGAAGATAACTCCCTTGAACGGTCTGTTTTCTGCAGCCATCGCATCTACGGTTTTCTGGTAGATCTCTTTTTTGCAGATTTCATCAATCTCCTTTGTATAGAAAGGAGACGGGGAAAATGTTCCCATACCGCCGGTGTTCAGTCCCTGATCACCGTCTTTCGCACGTTTGTGATCCTGTGCGGAAGTCATAATACGAATCGTTGTTCCGTCGCAGAAGGAAAGGACGGAAACCTCACGACCTGTCATGAATTCCTCTACTACCATTCTGTTTCCGGAATCCCCGAATTTCTTATCCTGCATGATCTCTTTGACGCCTTCTACTGCCTCGTCGTGCGTGTTGCAGATCAACACACCTTTTCCGAGTGCAAGTCCGTCCGCCTTCAAAACAATCGGATAAGAACAGTTTTCAAGATACTTCAGTGCAGCATCCGCATCATCAAAATTCTCGTATGCCGCAGTGGGAATTCCGTATTTCTTCATAAGATCTTTGGAGAATGCCTTGCTGCCCTCTAAGATCGCCGCATTCTTCTTCGGTCCGAATGCACGGATTCCTTTTTCGTTCAATACATCCACCAGGCCTGCCGCAAGCGGATCATCGGGAGCAACCACAACCAGATCGATAGCTTCACTCACCGCAAATTCGGCAATTTTATCAAACTCCATTACCTTGATGGGTACACACTCTGCAAGCTGTGCAATTCCGGCATTTCCGGGTGCACAGTATAACTTCGTAAGTCTTTGGCTTTTGCAAATGGCTGTGCAGATTGCATGCTCTCTGCCACCGCTGCCTACCACCAGAACTTTCATGCTTTTTCTCCTTCTCCCAAAGGAACTTTACCTTCCGCAATCAAACGGATTGCTCTGGGCATGATTACCCACTCCGCTTCTTCCATGATGCGCTGCTGTAACTCCTTCGGGGTATCTCCTTCTTTTACTTCTACTGCCTTCTGTAAAATAATCGGTCCCGTATCGGTTCCTTCATCCACAAAATGCACCGTGGCACCCGATACCTTCACGCCTCTTGCAAGCGCTGCTTCATGCACTTTCAAACCATAATAACCGGTTCCGCAAAAAGACGGAATTAAGGACGGATGAATGTTGATAATCCGGTTTCTGTATGCCTTGATTACTTCTTCGGGAACTACAACCAGGAAGCCGGCAAGCACAATCAAATCGGGCGTTGCTTCGTTTATTGCTTTAAGCAATGCCTTGTGGAAATCCTCACGATTTTCAAATGTCTTCGGGGATACGCACACGCCTTCGATTCCTGCATTACGCGCACGTTCCAATGCGAACGCATTCGGATTGTTGGAGATGACGCGAACAATCTTCGCATCTCCAAGTTCACCAGCCTTCTCGGCATCTATAATTGCCTGTAAATTGGTTCCGCCTCCGGAAACACAAACCAGTACTCTTAACATTCTTATTATCCTTTATCTTCGCAGTACGGATTAAACAATCACTGCTTCCTTCTCGCCTGCTACGGTCTGACCGATGACATATGCCGTCTCACCGGCTTTCTGTAATGCTTCTAGCGTCTTGTCAACATCGGAAGGATCCACACAAAGCACCATACCGATACCCATGTTGTAAGTATTGTACATCATCTGATCGGTAATGTTTCCGGTTGCCTGAAGCAGATTGAAAATAGCGGGAACTTCATAAGAAGATTTCTCGATTCTCGCACCGATTCCATCCGGAAGCATACGGGGAATATTCTCATAGAAACCGCCGCCGGTAATATGGCTGCATCCCTTGATGGTCACGCCGGATTCTTTGATGCTCTTCAAAGCTTTTACATAAATCTTGGTCGGAGTAATCAATGCTTCCCCGAGGGTCATTCCGAGAGAATCCACATAGCGGAAAAGGTTTTCCTTGTTTACGTTGAAGACCTTACGAACCAGCGAAAAACCATTGGAATGAATACCGGAAGATGCAATACCGATTAAAGCATCGCCTGCTTTGATACTCTGACCGGTAATTAAGTCTTTCTCATCTACAACACCTACGGCAAAACCCGCAAGATCGTACTCTTCTTCCGGCATAAGACCGGGATGCTCCGCAGTCTCGCCACCGATCAATGCACAGCCGGCCTGAATACATCCCTCGGATACACCCTTCACGATGGAAGCGATTTTTTCGGGATAGTTCTTGCCGCATGCAATATAGTCCAAGAAGAACAACGGTTCACCGCCGGCACATGCGATATCGTTCACGCACATTGCAACGCAGTCGATACCAACCGTATCATGCTTGTCCATAAGAAACGCAAGTTTAATCTTGGTTCCGACGCCGTCCGTTCCGGACACCAGTGTGGGTTTTTCCATTCCTTTGATTTTTTCCATGGAAAATGCACCGGAAAAGCCGCCGATTCCGCCCAGTACTTCGGGACGCATCGTCTCTTTTACGTATTTCTTCATCAGTTCTACGGACTGATAACCTGCTTCAATGTCGACACCTGCGGACTTGTAATCCATTGTGTTCTCCTTTCGTTTTCCAAACCTTTTTTCTATTTCTCCATATATGCTCTGTATCCGACTTCCTGTAAGCGCTCATCTTTCTTCTGCACGCCTTCCTTTAAGGAAGCTGCATACTCTTTCACTTTTGCAAGAAGTTCCGGATCGGAAGTGGCAAGAATCTTTGCAGCAAGAATTGCCGCATTTGCACCGCCGTTAATCGCAACGGTTGCCACCGGAATTCCGGAAGGCATCTGTACGATGGAATATAAGGAATCTCTTCCGCCTAAAGAAGAGGTATGCATCGGAATACCGATTACGGGCAACGGAAAAATTGCCGCACACATACCGGGAAGATGCGCTGCCATACCGGCACCTGCAATGATTACCTTATAGCCTTTTTCTTCGGCACTTTTTGCATATTCAAAAAACTCATCCGGCTCTCTGTGTGCCGAAATAATGTTCATTTCATAAGAAATTCCGAAATCATCAAGAACCTGTGCAGCTTTCGCCATTACCGGCATATCGGAATCGCTACCCATTACTATTCCAACCTGAGGCATTTTTACTTCCTTCTTTCTATGTCAAAAATCATCTTCAACCGCAACATATTGTGGTCAGTATACACTCATACAAACTAACCCTTGATATTGTACTATTTTTGGAAACCATCGTCAAGGAAGCTTGTAAATATTTTGTAACATTTGGCAACTTTTTTACGGGTGCCGAAAACTACGCATCGAGGGGAAGATTCAGCTCTTCCGTACCCGGAAGAACAAATCTTCCGTCCCGGATCAGGGGAATCGCCTCTCCGCTCTCCGTAATAGCCTCAATCAGGCCGATTTCTTCATAGGGAATCGTGATATCGGTATGACAGTGGAAATAGGCTTTCAGCGGGTCTTCTTTGCGTTTTGCGGAAACGGAATTCTCCTTTGCCACAATCTCTTTTCCGTCCGGATTGTAGACTCTTACTTCCTCTTCTTCACTGTAGCAGGTATCACCGAATGCAAAATGCGGTCCCATCTTTTCCGCAATCAGAATCGGGAATTTATCAAAAATATCCATCCGCTTTGCCACGCTGTAAGCTGTCGTATTCGTTCCGATTGCGAATTCTCCCATCGGAAGGCTGTCATAATGGAAAAGGATATTCTCTTCGATAACGTTTTTCTCCATATTGCTTACGGAGTATTCCGTCGTCATTCCGTCTTTGACCCGGATTGAGAGATTCTCGTATAATAATCCATTTATGTAAACCTTTTTCACATGAAGCAATCCGTTGGTTCCCTCTAAAACAGGAGACGTAAAAACCTCTCCCACAGGGATGTTGACGTCTGCCACACAGTTTTCGAACTTTGTTTCCTTTTCCATATTATCAAGTTTACATAATTCAACAATCAGATCTGTCTTATTACCGTCTTTGCCGAGAATGTGTACTCTCTCTGCCCGGTTCAGCGCATCAATCAATCTTCCCTGAATCGTTGCATACAGGGTTGCATCCAGTGTATTAATCCGGATTGTTTCTTCAAAAAGTTCCTCAAAGCAGTCTCCGATTTCCGGAACAGGGAAAGCAATAATGGTAAAACTTCTTTCCTCTCTGTGGATGTAGGTATTTGCCATCTCTCCTGCTTTGGCGGTATATTCCAGGGAACGTTTCCGGCCTTTTTCATCAAATCTGGCGCAGGCTTCTTTTTCAACCGGAGTAAAATCACTTTCTCCGAATGTCTCAAGACAGGCAGGACCTGCAAATCCTCTTACTTCGTCTTTATACGCTTCGTAAGCCGCTTTTAGACATTCCAGTTTTCTGGTCACAAGATGACCGTCTAAGAAAAGGGAAAGATCTTCTCTGTGATCATATTCCGCCTGACGGTTCAAACTGCCTCCCGTATATCCGATTTTGATCAGGCCGCGTTTCCGGAAAATATCTCCGCCCGCACGGAATAAGAGAGAGCGAAGGCCCATCTTTTCAAAGTTTTCGACAGCCTTTCTTACCACACGTTCGAATCCTAACATGTAACGAATGTTGACCGTGTTTTTTATGGACAGGTCTTTTCCAGCCGCAACAAAACCTTTCCGGAATCCCTCGGTAAAGGTATCGGCCATTTTGTCAATCTTTTCTTCCGGAAGGGTAGATAAGAACTTCGCTGTTGCGATTTCCGAATCCGAAACATATTCTCCGTAACGGAAAAGATAAGAAGGATTGTTAAGATCCGCATTCATAACGATGTCCATGGCAAGTTCGTTTCCTGTCACAAACTGCTCTTCCATTCGTTTATGCATGACATCTTCACTGTAATCCGATACGAACCAGTACAGGATCTCTTTCAGAGTTTCGGCATTCGGTTTCGCCTTTTCCTCCGTACAGGTTCTGAAATATCCGTACACTTCCAGGAACAATTCCATATGAATGACGAATTCTTCTTCGTTTCCTTCGTAAAGAAGCGGCAAAACCTGCATCTCTTCCCAGTAAAGGAACGACAGAAGTCGTCCGATCTCATCTCCGAACAAACTACATGTGTAGGACGGATTTGCAAAGCTCATTTCATAGTTTTCTGCTTTTAACTGCCCAAACAGTTCGTCCTGCTTTGCCAACAACTCTTCTACCGCCGGCTTTTTCTCTTCGTCCGGATTGTCATTTTGCCTCTTTGCAAAATCGCAAACGGTCTTTGCCAAAGACGTAAAAAAGGGCTGATATTCCATCATCCCTTCTTCCAGTGCAATTTCCTGTATACGGTTAATCGAAAGTTCAAATCGCTCGTTCATAACTGCCCCTTATAACTCCATGATTCCACGGCCCAAGATATAAATAATCAAAAAAATATTGATTCCGTTTACCGCGATTCCGATTGTGGAAAAATACAGATAGGTATCCGGCATCATCCTCGCTTTTGCAGAGCAAAAAAGTCCGGCCACGGAAAACACAAGCGCAACAAGAACCGTCAATCCGTAATTCACCGGTGCGGTTCCGCCCATATAAAACGTAAAGACTATGGTTAAAATCACCGCAATCAAAGACATCACCCCCAGGGACAATCCAAGGATTGCGATGAGGGGAATCTTTTTATTTGTGAACTTGTAATGCGGATTGACCTTTCTGGGCTTTGCCATTATTTTGCTCCGTACTGCTCATAATATGCATCGATAGCTGCCTTTAAGGTATCATCAATCAACACTTCTCCCTGATACGGTTTGTTATACAGTTTTTCCACAACTTCCGCCATGGTAACAATGGCTCTTGCTTCAATTCCGTATTTTTCTTTAATGTCTTCCAAAGCACTCTTCTCGGTATCCAGACCCTTTTCCATACGATTTAAGGAAACCATAAGGCCTTTCATCTCAACATCTCCCTGCGCCTTGATAATCGGAAATGTCTCCTCAATGGATTTTCCGGAAGTGGTAACATCCTCGATGATTACAACTCTGTCGCCGTCTTTGATCTTGCTTCCGAGCAGAATGCCGACGTCTCCGTGATCCTTAATCTCTTTACGATTGGAACAATAACGGATTTCTTTACCGTAAAGTTCGCTGTATGCAATGCAGGTTGCAACGCTTAAAGGAATTCCCTTATATGCGGGTCCGAATAAAACATCAAAATCATCGCCGAAGTTGTCATGAATAGCTTTTGCATAGTATTCTCCGAGACGCTTTAACTGAGAACCGGTTACATATGCTCCCGCATTCATGAAAAAAGGAGATTTTCTGCCGCTTTTCAGCGTAAATTCTCCAAACTTTAATACCTTGCTTTCCAGCATAAACTCAATAAACTCTTCTTTGTAACGTTCCATGATAAATCCTTTCCGAAACTTTATTTGTCCTACAATTATAGTTTATTCCACATTGGTTACCTGACCGGCCTCTGCAGGAGCATTCAATCCCGCCAAGGACATATAGGCATCACGGAATCTACCGAACAGGTTCACATCAAAGGCAAAGCAAATGATAAAAATCAAAATTGCCACAAACGGAAGTCCCTTGGCTGCTGCTTTCAGATCCGCACCACTCATCGTGGAATGAATGAAAATAGAAAAAATGATATAACCCAGAATAATCTTTAACCACAGCGGTCCGGGAATGGCAAGGAACAGCATTACCAGGAAGTAATTGCTGACAAAGCCCTGTACCGTGGGTGCAATTCCGGACATCGTAAGTTGTATCGATTTCGTGAACCAGTTGCCGCGTGGAATAAATGATACATAACCCAGGCGGTTGCCTTCCGGTTTGAATACCTGAATCTTCGTTACTTTAGCACCGGTAATCAGCGCATAAAGTGCATGAGAAAGTTCATGATGAATCGTTCCGACAAATGTAAGGATGTTCATGATAAACAGCGCAGTATCAATTCCAACACCTTTTGCCAGAGTCTTGGTAATCTCTTCCGTGATAAATTCAATTAAGAGTCCCACAACCGGAACAAGCAGAATGATAATGCCGGTACTGATTGCCGCGTGGATTAACCGTTCCACCATATCTCTTCCTCTAATCTATATCACAATTAAAACTTACGGAAACGTTCGTAACGCTTTTCTGCCAGTTCTTCCGGACTGAGTTTGCTTACCTTCTTTAAGAACTCTTTCATATGGCCCTTCATGTAAGCACAAATGGAACTTAATGCGGGTGCATCCGCCATTCCGTATTCCGGAATTACTTCCTCTACAATTTCAAGGCGTTTCAATTCAGACGCCGTAATCTTCATTACTTCTGCCGCTTCTTCGGCACGACTTCCGTCTTTCCAAAGAATGGAAGCAAATCCTTCCGGAGAAAGAATGGAATAGGTTGCATTCTCCAGCATCCAGACTTCATTTCCGACTGCGAGTGCCAGAGCACCGCCGCTGCCGCCTTCTCCGATCATGATTGCCAGAATCGGAGTTTTTAAACCACTCATTTCATAAAGGTTTCTTGCGATTGCCTCGCCCTGACCGTTCTGCTCAGCTTCCAGTCCGGGATAAGCACCGGATGTGTTGACGAATGTAATGATCGGTCGATGGAATTTTTCCGCCTGTTTCATCAAGCGAATGGCTTTTCTGTATCCTTCGGGAGAAGGCATACCGTAGTTATGCGCGATACAACTCATCGCATCTTTTCCCTTGTTAACGCCGATTACCGTAACAGCCTGTCCATCCAATGTGGCAATTCCGCCGATGATAGCCGGATCATCTCGGAAATAACGGTCTCCGTGAAGTTCCGTAAAGGAATCAAAAATACCACCGATATAGTCTTCCGCTCCAAGTCTTGTAACCTGTCTTGCCGCACTGACCTTGTCCCAAACCTTTAAAACAGGGGTCTTTGCCGCACGTTCCTTCATCAGTTCGGTCGCATCATATCTGTCACCGTCGTGTTCCGGATCAAAGTTTGCATATCCTTCTTTCGGAAGGTGGAATCTTAATATTTTATCCAGCGTATCTTTCAAATACTCTCTGGGTACGATTGCATCCACAAAACCATGTTCCAGCTGGAATTCCGCACGCTGGAATCCTTCCGGAAGCTTCTGTCCGATTGTCTGCTCGATAACACGGGGGCCTGCAAATCCGATTAAAGCCTTCGGTTCTGCAAGAATGATATCTCCGAGCATTGCAAAGCTTGCGGTTACACCGCCTGTGGTAGGATCGGTAAGTACGGGTACAAAAAGGAGTCCTGCTTCGGAGTGTTTCTTTAAGGCACCTGACGTTTTTGCCATCTGCATCAAGGATACAATACCTTCCTGCATTCTGGCACCACCGGAGCAACAGAATAAGATCACAGGAAGTTTTTCTTCAGTCGCACGCTCTACCGCCGCGGTAATGCGTTCTCCCACAACATGTCCCATACTTCCCATTAAGAATCTGGAATCGATGACACCGAGTACGGTTTCATTTCCGCCAATCGTGCACTTTCCGATCATAACGCCTTCGGTCAGTCCGGTCTTTTCCTGTACTTCTTCGATTTTTCCTTCATATCCCGGAAAATCAAGAGGATTCTTCGTGCTCTCTTCTTCAAACCAGGCCGTAAAAGTACCTTCGTCTGCCACCATGCGGATTCTGTTTTTCGCTTTTACACGAAAATAATAACCGCATTCGTAACATACGTATTTACGCATAACTACGAGCTGTTTGTCGAGTTCTTTTTTACAGGAAGGACAGGTAATCAGTACCCGTTCCTTGTTCTCTTCCGCTTTTTCAACCGGTAAAATTTTCATTTGTCTTCACCTGTTTTATGTTAACTATTTTATAATTATGTCAACTGATATTATGTTAACCGATATTTAATTAACGCATATTATGTTAACCAAATTCTCTATCCGGAGAAATGTCTGTTTTATTCGGAAATATACTTCTTATAATCTTCCAAAGTATCGATATTGGCACATTTTAAACCTCTGTCGATTTTCTTGACAAAACCGGTAAGGGTATGTCCGGGACCAACTTCGACGAATTCATCCGCTCCGTCTGCAACCAGTCTCTCGATAGTCTGAGTAAAGCGTACCGAAGAAGAAACCTGATTTACAAGAAGGTCTTTGATTCCTTCTTTTTGGTTTACATAATTTGCAGTTACGTTTGCCACATAGGGAACCTTCGGATCTTCTACCGTTACGTCACTTAATACTTCTCCGAGTTTCTCTCCGGCTCCGATCAGGAGTTTGGAATGGAACGGTCCTGATACGTTTAAAGGTACGCACTTCAGTGCTCCTTTCTCCGCAAGAATAGCAGCTGCTTTTTCCACTGCATCCTTTCGTCCGGTAATAACCGTCTGCTTCGGATTGTTATAGTTGGCTACGGAAACCACATAGGGAAGATTTGCTGCAAAGTCCGCATCTGACCCTGCTTCGGGACCTGCCTCTTCCACTTCCTTGCAAACCGTTTCAATCACTTCGGGATCCAGTCCGATGACTGCGTTCATGGCACCGCCGTTCGGAACAGCTTCCTGCATGAAGATACCGCGTTTTCTGACAACCTTGAATGCATCTTCCATGCTCATGGCACCGCTTGCCACAACTGCCGCATATTCGCCCAAAGATAAACCTGCACAAACATCGAAGGCAAAACCTTCTTCTTTCAATACTTCGTAAAGTGCCAGTTCTTCGGTCAGCATGCAAATCTGGGTATATTCCGTAATGTTGATCTGCTCGTTTTCTTCAAAGCACATTTTTGCAATGTCGAGTCCGGTCACTTCGGACGCCTTGTCAAAAACTGCTTTTGCCACAGGATAAGAATCATAGAATTCCTTTCCCATGCCGATATACTGGGAACCCTGTCCCGGGAATAACAATACTCTCTTTCCCATTTTTCATTAACCTTTCCTGGACAGGCGAATGATTACGGTCTGTCCTTTCTTTTTGTTGCAAATGATCATCTTACATTTGTCGTTCTTTTCTACCATTTTCTTTTCCATAACGTCCATTCCCCCAATTCTTTTTGAACCTATGAATAGATTGCTTCTTTATCTATCGCGCAGAAGGCAAGTTTTCCTTTTGCACGAAGTGCTCCGTCTACGGTAACCTTTGCATCAAACTTGATCAGTCCCGCACCGCCGGACTCTTTCGTTACTTCAATCGTAAGGGTATCTCCGGGAATAACCGGTTTAACAAATTTAAATTCGTCCACCTTAAGAAGCACCCAGATCTTGCTTTCGTCCGTTCCGTCGCTTTCGATGGTTACGGAGCAAAGCTGTGCGCATGCTTCGGTAATCAGTACACCCGGCATGATCGGAGCATCGGGAAAATGTCCCATGAAATACGGTTCGTTGATGGAAACGTTTTTGATTCCCTTTGCATATTCGCCGCCTCTGATTTCTTCGATTTTTTCAATCATCTGAAAAGGAGGACGCTGTTTGATTCTTTTTTGTACTTCGTTAATATTCATCATGGTCTTTTCCTCCTTACAGGCTGAGTCCGCCGTCCAAAACGATTACCTGTCCGGTTAAGTAAGAGCATGCATCGGATGCAAGCATTGCTACCACATCACCGACTTCTTCGGGACGTCCAAATCGTTTAAGAGGAATCTCTGTTAAATACTGCTCTTTCTTATCTTCCGGAAGTTTGTCCACCATATCGGTTGCGATAAATCCGGGAGCAACTGCATTTACGCGAATTCCATAAGGAGCAAGTTCTTTCGCCATTGTCTGTGTCATGGAGTTTACGGCACCCTTTGTGGAGGAGTATACGCTCTGTCCGGGTACTGCAAGTTTGGAACTTACGGAAGACATATTGATAATGCAGCCTTTTTTCTTGGAGAACATCTTAAGAGCTGCCTGCTGTGAGCAGTATAAATATCCCTTGATGTTCAGATCCAAGCACTTATCGATTGCATCGGGAGTCATCATCAGTACGAATTCGTCCTGAACAATTCCTGCATTATTTACCAAAACATCGAGTTTTCCATATGTCTTGGTCACTTCACGCATCATTGCCTTTACTTCGTTTAAATCACCGACATTGGCTTTTACCTTCATTGCATCGGAGCCTGCTTCCTTAATGATGTTTACCACTTCATCAGCAGCTGCTTCGTTGGAATTGTAGTTTACCGCAACCGTAAATCCGGCTTTTCCGAGTGCAATGGCACATGCTCTTCCGATTCCTCTGGATGCGCCGGTAACCAATGCAACTTTGATTTCCTTGTTCTCTTCCATTTCAGTCCCTCTTTTATTCTTAATCTATTCTGCTTTCTTTAATACAACCGCACTGTAAGTACCGCCTGTTCCCTGTGCTACCGCAAGAACATTCTTCCAGGAGGAAGTATTTACTTTCTTGACTTCCACGCCGTTTTCAAAAACGAATGCATCCTGGTCTGCAGCCAGATCTCCGGAAAGGGTCAGTGCTGCATGTGCAACGGAAAGGGTTGCTGCTGCGGCTCTGGCTTCACCGATGTACTCTCTTACGTTGATAACGGGTGTAGCAGAGAACATCTCTTTTACAAGCCCGATTTCAATATCGTCTACGTCTTTTACGCCGTTACCGAGACCGAAAATACCGTCTACATCGCCTGCGGAAATACCTGCCATGGAAAGGGCCATTGTAACCGCATTCTTAAGACCTGCATCGGATCCCTTGATTTCTCCGTACTTAACGCCTTCATGCGCCATACCGTAACCGGCAACAACCGCATATTTCTTGGAGCCGTGCTTTTCTGCACTGCTCTTGCTTTCCAATGCAACGGATACGGAACCGTCGGATAATGTCTGTCCGGACTGGTTTACATAAAGTTTAGCATCACCATCGGCAACAAGTCCGAGCTGTCCATAGAGTTTCTGCATTACGGCACTGTTTTCATCGGTACCTGTTGCAAGCATACCCTTTGCACGGTTCTGCTTGATTTCATGGAATGCATAGCCGACACTCTGTAAACCGGACTGGCTTCCGTTCGTTATGGTAACGTTGTATCCGCGAAGACCTGTCTTAATGGAAAGATATCCGCCTGCCGCATTGTATACGGTGTTCGGGAAGTTGAATGCGGAACCGTTCTCGTTTCCTTCCTTTGCAATGTGATCTTCAAATTCATATACGGTAGTGAGCGGGCCGTCGCCGGTTCCGATAATCATACCGTAATCTTCTTCTTTTCCTTCTTCGGGAGCAATTCCTGCTTCCTTTAATGCTTCCAGGCCGGAAACAACCTGCATTAAGCTGAACTTGTCGAGTTTTCTGAAAAATGCCATCTTGATATCGAATTTACCAAAATCATCTTTTCCGACTTCGGCAAGAACACTGTTACCGGATACCTTGTTCCCTGCATTAATCTGGTTTACATAATTCTCTACACCGTTTCCTAACGGAGATACGATTCCCAGACCGGTGATGTATACTTCTTCATCACTTTCGGTTTCTTTTACTTCACCGAGATCTTTTGCAAAAATGACACTCGCATTGCTTCCGCCGAAAGCGAAGTTATTGGACATAACCGCCTTTAACTCTTTTTCTCTTGCGGTGTTCGGCATGAAATCGATCTCGCCTGCTTTTTCCTTTAAGACATCCAAATCTTCAGCGGAATAACCGATTGTGGGAGGAATCTTTCCTTCCGTTAATGCCTTAATGGAATATACAGCTTCAATTGCACCTGCAGCACCAAGGCAGTGGCCAACCATGGCCTTTACGGAACTTACGGATAAATCTCCGCCTGCATTGTCAAAAATCGTATGCAGGGACAAAAACTCAGTTTCGTCATTCTTTGCGGTACCGGTACCGTGTGCATTTACATAGCCGATGTCGGATTTCTGAAGTCCGGACATCTCAATGGCACGATTGATTGCATACATCTGACCGATTCCGTCGGGACGGGGTGCCGTAATATGATAAGCGTCCGAGCTGATTCCTGCGGCAAGAACGTCACAGTAAATCTTTGCTCCACGTTTGCTTGCATGTTCATAGGATTCTACCACCATTGCTCCGGCGCCCTCTCCCAGGGTAATACCATTGGAGTGGTTGAACGGAGAACAGGGATTTTCGGATAATGCATGAAGTGCATGGAATCCGGAAAAAGGAACCGATGCAAAAGCATCTGCACCACCGACAATAAATACATCCGCTACACCTGCACGAATCAGTTCACACGCATATGCTACCGAAATCGCACCTGCTGCACAGGCATTACCAACGTTTGTAATAACACCCTTTGCACCGAATCTTGTTGCAACGTGATTTGCGATGGAAGAAATGGTCATCTTGTTGATATCTTCGGTCTTCTCACCATTGGTGATGTATTCCTCGATACTTAACACACCTCCGACACAGCTTCCCATGATTACTCCGAATCTTGTCGGATCCTCAATGGAACCTTCCAGTTTGGAATCCGCAAACGCTTCGCCGGATGCCTTTAAACAGAGCACGGATACACGATCCTTCTCTTCTTCCTTCGGAAGTTCAAAATCGATTTCAGCGCCGAGATTTGCATAGCAGTTATCTGCGTTAACGCTCTTTACATGATCGATTCCTTCTTTTCCTGCCAGGGCATTTTCCCAGCACTCTTCCACATTTGCACCGATGGCATTTACCATGCCGAGACCGGTTACCACACATCTGGTGTTTAATTGTCTTTCCATTTTCCGATAAACTCCTTATTATTTCTTTCAACTACATTTATAGTTGTTTTTGCTAATTCTTTAGCAGTTCATTCCGGCCTCCGACTTGCAAATACCCCCTCTGGGACAACTTGCAAGTCGGCAACCTAATTTAAATCATAGTGCAGGGGGTCTGCTAATGTTGCACATTAGCAGACTTCCTCTCGCTAAAGCGAGAGGACTATTCCATATGCTCTACTACATATTTGGTAAGTGCAGTAATGTTGTAGAAATGCTCTTTGCCAACACCGGTCATAGCTACACCGAATTCGCTGTCGATGCAGGAGATGATTTCAAGAGAATCTACGCTGTCAAGTCCGATTCCGTCGCCGAAAAGAGCGATTTCATAATCGAGTTCTTCTTCGGGAATTCTTAAGTTGTCTACAAGCATTCCTTTGATCTTTTCTGCAACCTGAAGTTCTTTTTCGTTCATTTTTTGTTCCATCCTTTTCTTAAAAATAGTATCTTTGGTTACTTATATTTAATCCGGTCTTCCGGAATAAACCTACATTAGTAGTTCTTTACATCCTCTGTGGCATACTTGGGATTTCCGAACTTTTTCTTTAATTCAATGACGGTTTTTTTGCAGTTTTCCGCATGTTTTTTCAGTACTGCGGAAGGTCTTCCCTCTTCGCGAAGATTCGGAGTCTGCGACTTTCCGATAATGATACGCGTCATGTGGAAGGGCTTCATCTTGTTGTCGATACAAATCGGAACAAGAGGTACACCGGACTGCTTTGCCAGCATCAAAAATCCGGGCTTGAAGTCTAACATGTTTCCGTCCTTGCTTGTATGACCTTCCGGGAAAAAGTAGATGCTTTTTCCTTCTTCCAGTGTTTCCTTTCCTTTGTAAATCCAGGAGGTATCCATCTGCTGGCGGTCAATCGGTATATAGCGAAGATTTCTGAAAAGCCAGTTTAATTTCTTCTTTTCGTACCAGTCTCTTCCTACAAAAATGTAAACATTGTAGCGACTCAATAAGCTCGTCATGAAGAGTCCGTCGGAATATCCGGTGTGGTTGGAATAAATCAGACAGGAGCCGTTTAAAACTTTCATTGTCTCCTCTTTATCTTCCCAAACCATCTTGTGAGGATAAATCAGACGAAGGACCGGAACCGCAATCGCATATATAATTTGCACTATTCCATGAATAATCGTCTGCATCCTAGTTTATCTTTCCGTAGGGGCCCACTTCCGGGTCATCCCAGTTTAAATTGATTGCCTGTGCAAATGTATTGTGCCCAAGCATCGGAACTTCCAATTTCTTAATTGTTTCTTCGCTTACTTCACCTTCGCGAACGAATTCTTTTCCGGCTTCGGTGAATTTCGTAAGATATCTTGCCACTTTGTTTTCAAAAGTTTTCTCGGCAAGCATTCCGCCCTGAGGTGCGGTAATCAACGTATAGCCTTTCGGTCCGCAGATCCGGTCAAACTGAAGTCTTACCGAATCATAACAGTCCACCGTTTCTTCGTATCCGCATGCGGAAACCAGAACCAGTTTCTTTTTCATCAGCTCCGGGAATCGCATTTCATGAAGGAAACGTCCCGTCGACTCATCTCCGTTTACGGCGCGGTATTCGGAAACATAACAGATCATGCGGTCCATAAATGCTTTCAGTTTGGAAGGCAATCCGAAGAAGTAGAGGGGAAAGCTTTCTATGATTACATCGCTTTCCATAATCAGAGCACGGATCTCGTCCATATCATCATGGATCACACATTTTCCCTTGGAATTCTTCCAGCAGCAAAAGCATCCGTGGCAGTGATCAATCTTTTTATCTTTTAAACTGATTTCGGTTACGGTCGTGTTTTCTTCGCCATTTTCCAAAACCATACCCTGCACAAAAGCTCTTGCTATTTTCAATGAGGAGCTCGTTTCTCCTCTCAAACTTCCGTTTATCAGTAAAATACGCATTCTTCTCCACCTTTCAAGCCACAATAATTCTCCCAAAAAGTGAATCTTTTCTCAATACGCATTTTCCCTTGAATGCATAAAATTTAGGCACTCGAACCTCGAGTGCCTAAATTTTATGTAAACTAATTTCGTTTTTTCTTACAATATATATGTTTATCCCTTTTTTGCCATGTTCAAAAGAATATGTTCCGCCACTCCGTCAAGCATTGTGATAGCCTGTTCCATGGTAACTGCCGGATCCGCTCCGCGTTTCCCGCGAATCCAGTCCACCGTCGTCTCGGAAAACATTTTTGCAAAAAGATAGGCCGCTCTGTCCTTCTCATCCTGCGTCAGCGTATAGCCGTTTTCCCGGTACATGCTTTCCCCATATTGGTCGATATAGTTTCTCGCGGGACGATACGCCAGGTCGGTCATATAATCCCCGAAAGCGTCCCTTCCCATGGACTGATACATATTCTTGATAAAAGCTTCGTTTTTCTTGGCATACTGTCCCATGAAACGAAGATTACTGATCCAGTCACTCTCTCCGAGCTGCATGGATTCCGGAAACAGTTTATCGGATTTGGAATAGATGATTTCCTCCATCAGGGAATAGACATCCTGATAATAGTAATAAAACGTATTCCTGTTGATTCCGCAATGCTTGGAAATCATCGTTACGGTAATCTTTTCGATGGGATACGTTTTGGATAACTCGATGAAACTGTCTATGATTGCTTTTTTGGTAAATTGGCTCATTGTTTTTTTCCTATGTTATCTGCCATCCGAATTACGGTAGAAAGCGGAATAATCAAAGATCCGAAGATAAAGTTGCTGACGGCATGTACTCCGTCCCAGGGAAGTCCTACAATGATCCAGGATATCATTCCCTTGAAATCCAGATGAAAGAACAGCGCATGCATGGGCGCAAACATGGTTCCGTACAGTAATCCGTGCAACCCGCAAACAAGCATGTAGACAATCGGTGCAAGCCAGTCCGGCATCTTCTTCGGAAGAATCATCGTCACGCCCCAGAGCGGAAGCCAAATATAAAGATAAGGCACCCACCAGGCGGAAAATCCTTCCACAAATCCATGGACCAATACAAACACATAAATTGGAAACAGCGCCTTAAACCGGTATACCAGGGTAAGGGCAACAATGGATACTCCAATGAAATGCACATTCGGAAATGCGTTCATCAGAAGCTTGGAGGCATACATTAAGCCTCCAAGCATTCCGAATATTGCAATTTCTCGTACCGTAAGTACCGGTTTTTTCTTACTTTTCAACCTTTAAAGCGTAGGTAGCACCTTCTTCAATTTTAGTGCTGTCTACACCGGTCTGTGCATATTCGCCGTTGATGTAGAATGACCAGTAGGTTCCGTCTACATCGTAATCAGCGGTTACGCCGTTTACTTTCTTAATGTATAAACCGTAATCGCTTTCTTCCCCCTCAACGAGTCCGGCTGCTACAAGAGCATCTCCTACGTTGTCTGCATCGGTCTTAACACGGAAATAATCGGTTTTTCCGTCTGCGTAAACAACTTCGAGAGAAAACTCAGTCTCCCCTTCTCCTACTTCGGTTTCCTCGACAAATTCCACTGCCGGAACTTCGGATTCAATCTGGGATGATACTTCGCTAACAGCCTGCTGAATCACTTCTTCCGGAGTCTCGGTAACCTGTGTGGTTGCTTTATTACATGCAGTTCCCATAAGTGCCATAGCCGCAATTAACACCAGAGTAAGAATGCATGACAAAAGCTTTTTCGTACTGCTTTTCTTTGTCATTTCTTTAATCTCCTTATTGTATAAATTCTATTTCCCTTCCTTTCCGGCTACCGCGGAAAAATACGGAAGCATCAATATACCGGGTATTTCGACTTCACGCATCGTTCCGAAACCTTCTCGGTTTCCCAATGGCTTGTCCTCCGTTTTGCGGCACGGAGTATTCGGAACTGTCTTTTTTTGTCCTGCCTTAGGCACAACAAAGCGTTACACGGCGACGGGCTCGTACAGGAATCACACCTGTTTCCCCGAATATATTAATTGACTGAATTAGTATTAAATTTAGAAAGATCCGTAAGGTCTGGAAAGTTCTGCTCCGCAGGCTACGCAGAATGCATCGTCATCACGGATCGGCTCCTTGCAGAAAGGACATTTTCTGTTGGAGTCTCCTGCTGCCATGCCGAAGTCAAACTTTCCGCTTCCGCCGGTGGAAAATCTCTTTCCGTATGCGGAAGAAACATGTGACTGAGGCTCAAACGAAGTTTTTCCTGTATGAGCGGATGTATTGGACTGAGACGGCACGTATTTTGCAGATCCGGTTCCGCCCGATCCGAAAGTTCCGTCTCCGATGGTATTGGAGCTTCCTCCAAATCCGCCTGAGGAATCAATCGAGAACAATCCCGATCCGCCTTCTCCCATTTCACCAAGTTTCGGCAAAGGTGCTCCGGCATAAGGATCCGAGCCATAGGAGCTTGTGTTTACATATGCTTCATCTACATAACCGCCTATATTACCGACACTTCTTCCGATCTTGGTACCGGTTGCGGATTCACCCATATATGCTCCGCTACCCAGCTTGCTTCCGCCGTATGCTTCTTTGATCACGGCAGACTTCTCGCTTGCACCTTCTTTTGCGGACTGATAAGGAGAAGCCTCATAGCCGTTGGTCTGATAAATGGAGCCAACGGAAGGTCCTTCTTCAATCGGCTGGATGGTCGGAACATCCATCGGTGTTACAGCGGAGGGTTCTTCATAATAGGAATCCTCATATGTTTCCTCATAGGATTCTTCATAAGACTCCTCGTAAGGATTTACGTAGTCTTCTTTTTCAAAATCGTTAAATACGGGAGGTACATATTCTTTTTCTTCATTCGGATCCGAAACGAAATCTCTTACTCCGTAATTCATATTCGGAGCGGTGCTTCTCGGAGTAAAGAGGGTAGATCCTGCTGCCAGCGGTGTTCCGTGATCTCCCGTTGATCTTTCTTCTTCACGATATTCGCTTGAACCGTAATTCATATTCGGAGCGGTACTTCTCGGAACAAAAAGCGTGGAACCGCTTTCCAGAGGAGTTCCGTGATCTCCTTTTGCTCTTTCTTCTTCACGATATCCTTCCATTCCGTATGCAAGGTTCGGAGCGGTACTTCTCGGAGTAAAGATGGAAGATCCGCCACTGGAAAGAGATGCAACACTTCCCTCTGACTTGGAGAATTTTGCACTTCCGTATCCTGCCGAAGAGGAACTCTCGGAGGCGGAATGAGAGGATTTGATTGTGGAAGAACCAACGCTGAAGGAAGAAACGGGTGCTGCTGCTCCCTTCTTTAATCTTCCGGATCCGATGGATCCCATATCGACTCCGGCCGTAAGGTCCGGTGCTTCTTCTTTTACGCGAATTGCGGAAGGATCTGCCTTGTAATAAGGGATTTCTTCCACTTCTTCCACTTTACGATAGGTTCCGGAAATACCGGCATATGCATGTTCTTTTACAGGAGCGGGTTCTTCTTCGACAGGTGTCTCTTCGTAAGAAGGCTGCTCATATACAGGCTCTTCGTAAACAGGTGCCTGCTCGTATACGGGTTCTTCATAGGCAGATGCCTGCTCATATACGGGTTCTTCATAGGCAGATGCCTGCTCATATACGGGAGTTTCCTCCACAACAGGTGCAGCAGGCTGCTCGTATACGGGAGTTTCTTCCACTACGGGTGCGGGCGCAGGTGCTACTTCCTGAGTAAACGTGGAAGGGCTGGGACGACGAATCGGTCTTCTCTGCGGTGTTGCGGGAGCCTGAGGCTTCGGTACCGCTGCAACCACGGGTTCGGAAAAAACGGGCTTTGCTGCCACGGGAACGGGTTTCACCGGTTCGGGAGCAGGTGCCGGTTCAGGCGCAGATTCCTTCGGTGCCGAAGTATATTTCGGTGCCGATTTTGCAAATGACATTTTTGACTTCGGTCTGTCCAATGCAGAGAAAGAAGGTTCCGGTTTTGCTTTCTTCTTTAAGTTGATGGAAGTAAGACCTTCGTTCTGCTTCTTGTTCTTGGTCAGTTTGCTGAGGCCGAAGATGAGACCGAAAATTACAACTACTACAGCAATTCCGATCGGAATAAAGAAGGTAACATCAAAAAACTTTACCTCCGCACTTACTTCCGTTGCGGTTCCGTTCATAATACCGGTCAGATCCAGCTCGATGGTATTGTCATTTAATTTGGTTCCGGTCGTAGACTTAATGGAACCGGGAATTGTAAAGGTAACCTTGGAAAGAAGTTCTCCGGCAAGTGCCGACTGAAGCTCTTCTGCCATCAGATGGTTTCCGTTGCTTCTGAAAGTAACAGTAATGGTACGGGTTCCGAATACGTTCTTGTCCGTATAATTAACGCTAGCGTATTCTCCGTAAAGATCATTCAATGCGGATGCGACTTCCTTTTTGGAGACATCCTTATGAACCTTTACACCGGAATAATTCACGCCGTCAAAAACTTCATTAATGTACTCTTTTCCCCAATTCTGAACTCTTGCATAACGGTAATCGGTTTCCACCGCATCATAGAAGTTTGTCGGCATACCGTAAACTTCCTGAAGTGATTGCTCATCCATCAGGATTTCCGCGGTAATGGACGCTCCACCGTTTCTCTTGATTTCCACCTTGTTTTCCGTCCTGATACAGGAACAGAACGATAAAACAAGAACCAAAACCAGAGCAGATACGAGTCCTCTTTTCCACATAGTTGCTTTCATGTTAGTTTCTCCCAATCCCCTTATTAATTCTGTTCAAGCGCTGTAGCAATATCTTCTTTCATTTCGAGCACTGCTGCTCTTGCGGCATCCGCAAAATTCTCTTCCGAATAGGTATCTTTATATTTCTCACTCTGATAAGCTGCGATGATTCCTCTGGAGGAATTTACGATTGCGCCGAGTCCGTCTTCATTGAAGAAGTGAACCAGATCGGCTCCCTTTCCTCCCTGTGCTCCGTAACCCGGAACCAGAATCATGGTCTTCGGCATGATCTTACGAAGAACCTTTCCCATCTCCGGATAGGTTGCTCCGACAACGGCGCCTACATAGCTGTAGTTCTCGCCCATGCATTCTGCGCCCCATTCATTGACTTTTTCTCCGACAATTTCATATAACGGACGATTGTCGGCATCAGCAAGTTTCTGATCCTGGAATTCTCCGGAACTCGGATTTGATGTTTTTACCAGAACAAAAATGCCCTTTTTCTCTTCTTTGCAGACATCGAGAAACGGTTTTACTCCGTCTGTTCCCAGATACGGGTTGACCGTTGCAAAATCTTCATCAAACGGTGCATAACTCTCGTTTCCGATTTGTACTTTTCCAAGGTGACCGACTGCATATGCAGCGGAGGTCGATCCGATATCACCTCTCTTGATATCACCGATTACGACAAGTCCTTTGGACTTACAGTAATCAATCGTTTTCTTGTAAGCAATCAAGCCTTCGATTCCGAACTGCTCATACATTGCAATCTGAGGTTTTACGGCAGGAATCAAATCATATACGGCATCCACAATTTCTTTGTTGAACTGCCAGATGGCTTCCCCTGCTCCCTGAAGTGTTTCTCCGTAAACAGAGAAGGCTTTTTCTTTTATGCTCCCCGGGATAAATTTCATGGTAGGATCCAGTCCGACCACGATCGGAGCGTTCTTTTTCTGAATTTCTTTAATCAGACGGTTAATCATGCACAGTCTCTCCCAACTTAATTTTTCACATACAGATACATTTTACCCTTTTTGTCACTATAGGGCAATTCTTTTTCCTATTTATTTCAATTTGTCAAAAATGCCCTTTGAAATTTATTCATTTTCACGAAAAAAGGGCGCCGAAGCACCCTCTTTCGTTCCTTCTTTGTGTTATTGTTTACTGCACGGTTGCAGCCTTTTTGTCATCTACATATTTCTTGATGTTGGAAACATTTACGTAGGTTTCCACGTTGTCCTTGTTTACCACTACCAGAGTCGGAGCAGCTTTCAAACCGTACTTCATGGCAAGGTCCGGATTTTCCTCGGCATCCATGATGACGATCTGCTCATCCTTTAAGAATTCCTTTGCAAGTTTGCAGTTCGGGCAGGTCTTGGTTACGAACAGATACTTGATTTCTTCGGGATTCTGGATGTCTACCTTTGTCTCGCCGCCTTCGTTTTTGATGGTAACAACGTTGTTCACGTTTTCCTTCTTCTCGGACTGATCAATATTATACTCGGTACGATTCTTGAACTCCTGAAGCTTTCCGTCGTTCCAGTTCTGAACCGGTCTGTAGTATCCGGTGATACGGCTGTAAACTTCGGTCTTCGCACCGCAGGTCGGGCAGGTGTACTGCTCTCCGGCAAGATATCCGTGATCCTTGCAGATGGAGTAAGTCGGGGACATCGTGTAGTAAGGTAATTTATAGTTTTCCGCGATGGAACGAACCAGTTTCTCTGCTGCCTTCCAGTCCGGAAGCTTCTCACCCAAGAATGCATGGAATACGGTTCCGGAAGTATACAGCGTCTGAAGTTCATCCTGAATATCAAGTGCATCGTAAACATCGGTGGTGTAGTCTACGGGAAGGTGGGAGGAGTTGGTGTAGTAAGGGGTATCTCCCGGCTTTCCTGCAGTCTTGATGTTCGGCCATCTCTTTCTGTCATGTTTTGCAAAACGATATGCGGTACTCTCTGCGGGAGTTGCTTCCAGGTTGTAAAGGTCGCCGTACTGCTCCTGATAATCGGAAAGACGATCTCTCATGTGATTCAATACCTTCTTGGTGAACTCCTGGGTCTTTTCGGAAGACATGTCTTCTCTTAACCAGTTTGCATTTAAGCCTGCTTCGTTCATGCCGACAAGTCCGATGGTGGAGAAGTGATTGTCAAAGCTTCCCAGATATCTCTTGGTGTAAGGATAGAGACCTTCTTCCAAAAGTTTGGAAATGACACCTCTCTTGATTTTTAAGCTTCTTGCGGAAATATCCATCATACGGTCAAGGCGCTTGAAGAACTCACCCTCGTTGGAGGAAAGATAAGCGATTCTCGGCATGTTGATGGTAACAACACCAACGGATCCGGTGCTCTCTCCGGAACCGAAGAAACCACCTGTTTTCTTACGAAGCTCACGAAGATCAAGTCTTAAACGGCAGCACATGGAACGAACGTCGGAAGGCTGCATATCGGAGTTGATGTAGTTTGAGAAATACGGAGTTCCGTATTTTGCGGTCATATCGAAGAGAAGCTTGTTGTTCTCTGTCTCGGACCAGTCAAAGTCTCTGGTGATGGAATAGGTGGGAATCGGATACTGGAATCCTCTTCCGTTTGCGTCACCGTCGATCATGGTCTCAAGGAAGGCCTTGTTGATCATGTCCATCTCATGCTTGCAGTCTTTGTATTTGAAATCTATTTCCTTGCCGCCTACAAGTGCGGGAAGTTCTGCAAGGTCATCGGGAACGGTCCAGTCCAGTGTAATGTTGGTGAAAGGAGCCTGTGTTCCCCATCTGGAAGGAGTATTTACACCGTAGATGAAGGATTCGATGCTCTTCTTTACTTCATCATAGGATAAGTTGTCAGCCTTTACAAAAGGAGCAAGATAGGTATCGAAGGAAGAAAATGCCTGCGCGCCTGCCCATTCGTTCTGCATGATACCGAGGAAGTTAACCATCTGGTTGCAAAGAACAGAAAGGTGAGCTGCGGGTGCGGATGTGATCTTACCGGTAATTCCGCCCAGACCTTCTTTGATCAACTGCTTTAAGGACCATCCCGCGCAGTATCCGGTAAGCATGGACAAGTCATGGATATGAATGTCTGCATTTCTGTGTGCTTCGGCGATCTCTTCGTCATAGATTTCGGATAACCAGTAGTTTGCGGTTACTGCACCGGAGTTGGAAAGGATCAGACCACCTACGGAATAGGTTACGGTAGAGTTTTCCTTTACACGCCAGTCTTCTACCTTTACATAGCTGTTTACAACATCCTTGTAATCCAGAATGGTGTTCTTCATGGTACGAAGTTTTTCACGCTGTTTTCTATATAAGATGAAGGCCTTTGCTGCTTCCGCATATCCTGCCTGCTCCAAGATCTTTTCCACGGAGTCCTGGATATCTTCGACATGCACATTGCCGTCTTTTACTTTACTCTGAAAATCTGCGGTTACTCTTAAGGAAAGCAGATCTACAATATCATTGTTGTACTGCACTTCCGTTGCATTGAATGCTTTCATAATCGCATCGCTGATTTTTGTAAGATTAAAATCTGTTGTTGTTCCGTCACGTTTTACTACGCCAAACATTTCTCTTTTCCCTCCAAATTACATGATTCCGCCCCTTTTTTTCGGCGATTGAACTCATTGTAGCACCGGCGATTTGTAATGTCAACACAAAAACACAACATATTCTGCATTTTTCTTTCATAAGACACAAGATATTGTGGTTTTTGTAACAATCTAGTTAACATAAAATTGTATTGACTCGGTCGGTAAACGGTGGTTTAATCAGCATTTTACTACGGTTTTCGGCAGTTTTTGGTTACCATAAAATAAAATGCCCTTTTTCCAAAAAACCACTATATCTGGTGGCATATTTAGAAAAAGGGCAAAATATCAAACTATATGTTGTACAAAATATGGGGTTATCTTGTTTTTAAGAACTGGTACTCTCTCTGGCCGGCCTCATCGTTCGGATAATCATTCACATAGGAGGCGCAGAGCTCCTTGGCCTTAATATGGTCTCCCAGCTTCTCATAGGTTACGATTTCATTGAATCGAAGTTCCTGATCATATGAGACATCCGAAAGGCCGAGTCCGGTCTGGAATGCAGTCAATGCCGATTCATAGTCACCGGAGGATGCATAGCACATTCCCATCTGGTTGTATACCGCCTTTGACTGGGATGTTGCAAGATAACTCTGATATACGGTCAGAGCATAGGTTCTGTCATTTAAGTTTTCGTAGCACTGTCCGAGAAGCAGAATCAACTCTTCTCCGGAGTTTCCGCTTCCTTTGGCTTTCTCAAGATAATCTCTGGAGTTTCCGAAGTCGCCGAGGTAGAAATAGAGTCTTCCTCTGTCGTAGTCCGACATCTTCTTGTCTTCGGAATCCACAGCCTTCTGAAGGTAGGTCATACCTTCCGCTTCAAAGCCGGCATTCTTTAGGATGCAGTAGATATCAATGGCAAGGCCGTAATCCTTCGGTGCAATTTCCATCGCTTTTTCGAAATCAGCTCTGGCCTCGTCATGGTTGTTCATGGCAAGAAGAACCGTTCCTCTTTCCACATATGCGTCTACCGACTTTCCCTTCAATGCCAATACCGCATCAAAACGTTCCTTCGCTTCCTCGAAACGTCCCAGCTTGTAGTAGCATACGCCGATATAGAAATTGATATCGTAATCCACGTCACCGGGGATGGAACCGTCCGCCTGAAGTGCAAGCGTGAAAGAATCGATTGCGGATTCGTAATCATTCTTTCCCATATATAAAAGGCCGTATCCGCGATTTAAAAACACTTCGCTCTCGCCAAGACTTTCCGCCTCTTCAAAACAAGCCGTTGCACTCTCAAAGTCACCGTTTTCAAGGAAGGCAATTCCTTCCTTTGTCTTGGCGCCTTCTTTTTTGCCGCAGCCTGCCATCAGAAATGCAGCTGTCAAAAGCAGGACAAACAATATTCCTTTTTTGGATATGATCCGTCTGTTCATACAGCCTCTTTATACGATACGTAATTATTCAGCACTCTCGGAAGTTTCTTCCGGTACATCTTCCTGAAGTGTTCCGTAGGGAACCGTCACGGTGTTGTCATAGATGAACTGCTGTACTCTTTCGCTGACAGCCTGTTCTTTGATTCCGGGAATTGTCATTCCGTTTTCAATCAGGTATTCTCCGAGCGTCTTTCCGTTCGCAGTTGCTTCCTTCTCCACCATCTCGCTGATTTCTTCGTTTGTCATGGAGAGACCTTCCGCTTTCGCGATCGCCGTAATAACCATTCTCTGCTTTACAAACTCTTCGATCAGTTCGTCTGCCGTACAGTCATAGATATACTTGATAACGGTGTTTAAGTCGCCTGCACCGCCTTCGATTGCAGTCTTGTAACGCTCTTCGAGTTTTGCTCTCTGATCGTCCTTTAATGACTGGGGAAGTTCTTTAAACGTACTGTTCTGAATGATTTTGGAAATACCAAGATAAACCACGTTGGACTGGTTTGTCTCCAGATCTTCGTCTTCCAGCAACTGTCTTGCATAAGCCTTGAGTTCATCTACGGTGGTGAAAGCTTCATTATTCATCTTCTGAACCACTTCATCCGTAAGTTCCGGATAGATGAAGTTTAAGGTAATGGTAAATACAACATCCTTTCCGGCAAGTTCTTCTTTTCCGTAATCTTCAGGGAAGGTCATCGGACAGTCTTTGGTCTCACCGGGCGTCATACCGATAATCGATTTTTCAAAACCTTCGATATATCGTTTGCTTCCGATTACAATATTCTGATTGTTGGCGGTTCCGCCGTCAAAAGCAACCCCGTCCAGATATCCCACATAGTTGATGTTTACGTAGGATCCGTCTTCCGCCGTTCCTTCATAGAGAGCAATTTCATCGGAATACTCCATCATCATGTAACGAACCTGCTCTTCAACATTTTCGTCCGTTGTCGTGGAAGGTTCATATTCCACCTTTACTCCCTTATACTCTCCGAGAGTCATATACTGATCCAGATCCAGTAAGGCAATATCAAAATCCCCTTCCATTACCGGTTCGGTAGGAACTTCGGAAGTGTTCTCTCCTTTTTTACATGCAACACCCGTGCATGCAAGCATTGCTGCCATAAATAAAACAAATAACTTTTTCTTCATTTTCAGATAACCTCAAATAACCTTTCCGGTCCAAATTTACCCGGGCCTTTCCTATCATACCACAAACGGGACAAAAAATACAGAATTCGCTTGATGTTTTATGGTGGTTTACATAACTTTAAGCACAAACTTCATAAACAATTCAACAAGCAACACTGCACCGCAGGAAGACATTGCCACAATCAAAAGGCCTTTTCCGAAATATGCCACCACGATTCCAACAATCAGTCCGGCCGCAGCGGAATAGATCGAATTTGTAGCACCGAGAATTGCAGGCACCGTCATAACTGCCAGTACAGTATAAGGGATGTACCTTAAAAAAGACTTAAAAAATCTGTTTTTTACTTCCGTTCGCATACAAACATACGGAACGACACGAACCAGATAGGTTACTCCAACCATAACAGCCAGATAAAGAAAGAACGTCATTACATCCATTTACGCTCCCTCCTTTCGCGGCTTGGCTGCCGGTTTTTCCCCGTCATCCCCGTAATCATTGATCGGGAAGAATACAGCTCCGGCCAAAGATGCCACCACAGCACAAATGATAATGGCAAATCCCTCGGTTATATCCTTTAAAAACGGTGTATAGGTCATTGCTATTTTCAAAGCAACGGCAAGAAGAACTACAATTGTCATTTTTCCGGACTTCTTCATCTCAGGGATCACAATCGCAATAAACATTCCGTAAAGTGCCACCGAAAGCGCACTGGAAATAAAAGGCGGGAGGATGGCTCCTAAGATTGCACCGACTAAAGTACCGAGTGCCCATCCGAAATAAGGAGCAATCGTCAGTCCAAAGAAATACTTTGTTCCGATCTTCTTCTCCTGAACAATCGAAACCGCAAAAATCTCATCCGTATGAAAGGCACCGAAAAACAGACGCATCGGTACCGTAAAACTCTTATCTACCTTTTGCGTCAGAGAAAGAGACATCAACGCATAACGTAAATTGATTACGAACTGCGTCAACGCCATCTCAATCAGGCTTCCTGCCGTACACATAACGGTAATTCCGGCAAACTGCCCTGCGCTTGTTAAGTTGGTCATGGAGATCAGAACGGCCTGCCAAACGGAGAATCCCTCATTGACTGCCATGATTCCGAATGTCAAAGAAACGGAAAAATAGCCGAGTCCGATGGGAATGCCGTCCCGAAACCCCTTTGAGAAACTGTTCATTCTACTGCCCTTCACAAATCAACCGCAAAGAGAATTCTCTGCGGTTGAATTATGTTAACTAATTTTCAATTATGTTAACCAATTTAGTTATGTTAACTAAAACATTATTATGTAAACCAATTGATTAGTGATGGAATAATCTCATTCCGGTGAATGCCATAGCCATTCCGTACTTGTCAGCGGTCTCGATTACCTGATCATCACGTACGGATCCGCCGGGCTCTGCAATATACTTAACACCGCTCTTTTTTGCTCTCTCAATGTTGTCACCGAAGGGGAAGAATGCATCGGAACCGAGTGCAACGTCTTCCATGGTATCAAGCCATGCTCTCTTTTCTTCTCTGGTAAATACTTCGGGTTTTACCTTGAAGATTCTCTGCCAGGTTCCTTCTGCAAGTACATCTTCGTATTCCTCACCGATGTATACGTCAATCGCATTGTCTCTGTCTGCACGGCCGATACCGTCTACAAACTGAAGGCCGAGTACCTTCGGAGACTGACGAAGCATCCAGTTGTCTGCCTTGGATCCTGCAAGACGGGTGCAGTGAATTCTGGACTGCTGTCCAGCACCGATACCGATTGCCTGTCCGCCTTTTGCGTAGCATACGGAGTTGGACTGGGTATACTTCAAAGTGATCAGGGAAATGATCAAGTCGATCTGTGCAAGTTCGGGAATATCCTTATTTGCGGTAACGATGTTGCCAAGAAGTTCCTTGTCAATCTTGAATTCGTTTCTTCCCTGCTCAAAAGTGATGCCGTAAACATCCTTGTGCTCTAAGGGAGCGGGAGTATAGTTTTCATCAATTTTGATAACGTTGTATTTTCCGCCCTTTTTGGAAGAAAGGATTTCCAATGCTTCGGGCTCGTATCCGGGAGCGATAACGCCGTCGGAAACTTCTCTCTTAATGATTTTTGCGGTAGATACGTCGCAAACGTCGGATAATGCAATGAAATCGCCGAAGGAAGACATTCTGTCCGCACCTCTTGCTCTTGCATAAGCGCAAGCGAGGGGTGATAATTCGCCGAGATCGTCTACCCAATAGATTTTTGCAAGGGTATCGGTCAAGGGAAGACCTACTGCCGCACCGGCGGGAGAAACATGCTTGAAGGAAGTTGCTGCAGGGAGTCCCGTTGCTTTCTTAAGTTCCTTTACAAGCTGCCAGCCGTTGAAGGCATCCATAAAGTTGATATATCCGGGCTTTCCGCAAAGTACTTCGATGGGAAGTTCTCTTCCGTCGTTTACAAAGATTTTGGAAGGTTTCTGATTCGGGTTACATCCGTATTTAAGTTCAAGTTCTTTCATGTCATATCCTCTCTTACTGATTCTTGTTCATAATTCTGGTTTCGTATTTTCCGGTCTCAATGTCAATGAAACGTACAAATAAGGAAACCTTGTTGTCCTCGTTCAAGTTCTCCCAAACGAGATTTGTAAAGGAATCGATATCACCCTTGATATCTACCCATTCGGGCTCGCCTTCGAAAGAAGGAAGGGGATTTCCGTCCTGCATATAAGTATGAATGAAGCGTCCTTCACCTGCAAAAGGATTCTCATAAGCAAAGGTAAAACGGTTGCATGCGCTGTCACGTCCCGCATCGGACTTCAAAATGGACATTGCATAAGAATACTTTCCGCCTTCCACATGCATCACACCGGAAATTCTCGGTGTAAGGTTCGGAGCATCGGGCTCGAACTGTCTGGATCTTAAACTTTGCTCAAAGGTAAGCTGCTTATCCATTCCGTCAAAAACAGTATCGGTCTGATCACCGTTTGTAACGATGGTCTTATTTCCCAGTACTCTTACCGGAGCATAGATAATAAGGGACGGGTCTTCCATTTTGGAAGGATCAAAAGCCTGGGTACGGATACCCTCTCCGTCTTCCACAAAAACGCGGTTTCTGGAGTTGGTGCTTCTGCCCATGATGAAGTATGCGCAAACCGCATTTTTGCCGTCTTCGGACTTACCGATTACGATACCTCTTCCGGGATAAGCATTCTCTTTTAATTTGGTAGCAAGTGAATTCATTTCCATAAACGCTCTCCTTCAAAACTTTGTATTAATATGTAAAAAAACTACCTCTTTACGTTATCATTTTTCAGTTGAAAAGGCAAATCAAAAATCAATCACAACAATTTCCGGATGATTAAAGAAACGAGGGGCAGGAGTGCTCTCTCTCGCAAGTCCGCGACTCACCACCATAACGCTTCCGTTAGACAGCGTATACGCTCCACTTACATATTTTGCCATAAATCCCTGATCAGGAGCCCAGTATCCACGTCCCGTAAAGGGAATTCTGAATTGCCCGGCATGTGCATGTCCCGCCACAATCAGGTCATAACCATATTGCTCATATAAATCCGTTTTTTCGGGACGATGTGAAATCAGAATCTTGAAATGTTTCTCACTCGTGGCCTCCCAGGCCTTTTGAAGCTGGTCTTCGTATGTTCCTTCAACCAGGGAGTCCGGATCGTCCACTCCGCAGATGTCAATCATTCTTCCCTTAATCTCAATCGTTTCGCAGTCCCCTTCCAGCACTGTAATCCCCAGATTTCTTACCTTTTCTTTTATCTCCGAAGCACGGCCGCTCCAGTATTCATGATTTCCCGTAACGTAGTAGCACTTATATTTCTGTGACAGGCTTTCCAGTGTTTTCATGGCATTGTCGTCTTTTTTCTTATCATCAAAAATATCACCGCCAAGCAAAATGAGATCCGGGTTTTCTTTCTCAATCCGCTCCAAAAGATTCTTCTGCTCTTTTCCGTAATAGCAGGAATGAAGATCCGTGATCAGTACGGCTCGCGCACTGTTATCCGGCGCATTTTCCAGGGTAATATGCTCCGTAACCGGAACAAAAAACCAAATTGTTGCGAGAATAAGGAGAAACAGAATGATACAAAATGCCAGACTTATTTTTCTTTTTTTGGAGGTGGTCTTTCTGATTTTCTTAACCATTTTCGTATATTACAGGGCCCTCAAACGGTGGTGGTGTTTTTCTTGCTCTGATGATTCATAATTTACAGGGTTCTCAAACGAGGTACCTCCAATCGTTAGATTTTATGGTCTAACTTTTAGGGGTCGGTACAAAACTCATCTGCTCCTTCTTTTTTGCGTTTATTCCGTTCTACTCTTCCCTGATTTCCTCGCCGCCTTTGCATTCATCCCAGGGTATGGGATCGTAACGTCCGTCCCTGAATCTGATCTTCTCATATATGGAAAAGAAAATACCGAAGAATACCACTACTGCGGAGACAATCCATCCAAGCACAACGTTTGCCAGCGCGGAGTATCCGTCTGCAGCGCCGTAGATTCCATGATGTTTTGCGATCAGCGTATACATATTCCATGCAAAGAATCCGATAAGAAGCACCGGAGCGATTACTTTCACGGAAATAAAGAACCACCACTTCGGCATTTTAAACTTCTTTGTATTTTTGTTAATCTCTTCCAGAACCTTACCGGTTTTAAAAAACCAGCCGACAGCGATGGTCTCGATGATTCCGATAAATACCAGGTTGATGTTGTTTGCATAGTAATCGACGATATCCAGGAATGCAAGTCCGGCACCCGTAATGAAAATCAGCGAAATCGCGCTTGCAATCAGACAGATGATAACTGTCGTTTTCTTTGCATCCGTCTTAAACTTATCCGAAATCGAGGCCGATACACCTTCCACAATGGAGAAGGCGGAATCGATGGCCAGCGTACATAAGCAGAAATAAAAGATAAATGCGAAGCAGGCATTGAAAAGACCGCTGTTTGTCAGTTTTACCATCGCCTGCGGGTAGATGATAAATGCTGTCGATACACCGGAGGTAGACATGTTATCCAGCATACCTACGCCTCCCATGGTAGTGAACATTACAACACTTGAAAGCAGACTCACGCCCAGGTCGGAAAGCGCGATAATAACAGCATCCCTTGCAATGTTGGTTGTTTTCGGCAGATAGGAGCCGTACGCAAACATGATTGCCATCATGATGGACAGCGAATAGAACACCTGACCGACCGCATCAATCCATACATCCGCCGTCGCAAGCTGCGTAAAGTCGGGGGTAAACATTTTTACAAGTCCGGCCATTCCGCCCGGCATAAAAATACCTTTGACAGCCATAATAAGAAGGCAGACTACCGGGGCAAAAACCGTAAATTTGACAACCTTACTTACCGAGCTCGCGCCGTTACGGATACAGATATAAATAAATATCCATGCAATCACGAGAGCAATCAGTGCCGCTGTGGAAGCTGTAAAGAAACCATCCGTATTCCCGGTGGTCTGAATGGTCTCAAGCCATAGTTTTCCTGCTGCTTCTGGATTGCCGGTTAGTTTGGCAAACTTTGATGATATGAGGGCCATTAAAATGACCCAGCCGAATACAACCGCATAGTAGGTTACAATGACAAACGCATTGATGGTCGAGGACCATCCGATCCACTGAAATTTCTTGTTTAAGGATCCGATTGCGTTTATGGCACCGCTCTGGGTTTTGCGTCCCATGGAGATTTCCATCATTAGAAGGGGAATCCCCATGACAACCATCATAACCATATATACAAAGATAAAGGTTCCTCCGCCATACTTTGCAGCCAGTCCCGGAAAACGCCATGCATTACCGAGTCCCACTGCGGAGCCTACGGATGCAAGTATGAACGTGAAACTCGAATTCCACTGCCCTCTTTTTTCTGAAGCCATTTTCTCATCTCTCCCTTAGAAAACTTAAATATAAATAACAGTGATATTTTACTTCTTTTTTTATCCGCTTTCAACCTTGTAAAACGTGAATGAAACAATAAAAAAAGGCCGCCGCATTTGCGGCAGCCTTTTGGGAGGATGGATTTATGAAATAGAAATCAGTTTACGTTCTTCTTTCTTTTCCACATTTTCTTTTTTCGGAACGTCCAAGGTTAAGATACCGTCCTTAAATTCGGCCTTGATATCTTCCTGGGTTACAACGTCGCCTACATAGAAGCTTCTTGCAAAGTTTCCGAAGTAACGCTCCTTACGGATATAATGTCCTGCTTTGTCTTTCTCCTCGTTGTTTTCATGATGCTCGGCACGTACGGTCAGATAACCGTCCTTCAATTCCGCCTCCACATCCTCTTTCTTGAATCCGGGGAGTTCCATCTCAATGATGTACTCTCCTTCCGTCTCGCGGATATCGGTATGCATGATTGCGGCTCCTCCGTTATTGTGACGGGCAGGTGCAAAAAACTCATCATTGAAGAAATCGTCGAACAAATCGTTATTTTTGGTAAATACACTCGGTCTTAACATATAGCAACCCTTCTTTCCATTTATTTGCGGAGACATCTGTCGGATTACAAATTCCATATTCATTCCTTTCCGATGGAAGCGTTCCGGCATCCATCTCTGTATGTTTTATTTGTTATATGTATTATATAACACCTTTTGTTAGCACTGTCAATAGGTGAGTGCTAATTTTTTTAAAAAATTATCACCCCGCCGCATGACGAGGTGACAAAAATCCTTATATTCAGCGCATCTCAGCCCTTTTTCTAGATTTCAATTCCGGCAAACTGAGACTCGTACAAATTCGAATAGAAACCTTTTTTCTCCAGCAGTTCCTTATGACTGCCCTGCTCCACAATGTGTCCTTCGTTCATTACGAGAATGATATCGGCAGACTGAATCGTGGAAAGACGGTGTGCTACGATGAAGGTGGTTCTGCCTTCCATCATCTTTTCAAAAGCATTCTGAATCTTCATCTCCGTTCTGGTATCTATGGAAGAAGTTGCTTCGTCTAAGATCAGCATCGGAGGTAAGGTTAACATAACTCTGGTAATACAAAGTAACTGCTTCTGTCCCTGACTTAAGGAAGAATCGTTGATCACGGTATCCAGACCTTCCGGAAGACGTTTGATAAAACTCCAGCTATGTGATTCTTTTGCAGCACGGATAATCTCTTCTTCCGTGGCATCCTCTCTTCCGAATGCAATGTTTTCGCGCACCGTGGCGTTTTTCAGCCAGGTTTCCTGCAAAACCATACCATAGTTCAATCGAAGAGACTCTCGGGTGACATCGGTAATGTCTTTCTCATCCACCAGAATCTTTCCTGCCTTCACTTCATAGAAGCGCATGAAAAGATTGATCAGAGTCGTTTTACCGCAGCCGGTCGGTCCAACGATGGCCACATGCGTTCCGGCAGGAATTTTCAGATTGAAGCTTTCAATCAAAGGCTTCTCTTCCACATAGGAAAAATCAACAGCCGAAACCTCCACATTGCCGCTTACTTTTCCCAGTTCTTCCTCTTTTTCCGGAACCTGATCCGGTTCTTCCAAAAACTCAAATACACGCCCTGCACAGGAAAGTGCATACTGAAATTCCGTTACAACGGATGTGATATCCGTAAACGGTTTCATATACTGGTTTGCGTAGGATAAGAGAATCGAGAGTCCGCCGACCGTCAGATTTCCGTTTATAATATAGTAAGCGCCCATCAAAGCCACACAGGCATAAATCATGCTGTTTACGGCTCTTGTGGAAGGATTCGTCAGGGATGAATAAAAGACTGCTTTTTCCGAAGCCTTGCGCAGTTCTTCGTTCACTTCGTCAAAACGCTCTTTTGCCCGATGCTCATAACCAAATGCTTTTACGATTCTTGCGCCGCCCACCATTTCTTCGGTAAGGGCCGTCTGCTGTCCGCGAATCTCCGACTGCAGTTTAAACATCTTAAATGAACCGGTCGCAATAAACTTTGAAACAAAAAAACTGATCGGTGTCAAAACCAGAACAAGCACAGTCACCCATATATTCATACGGAACATGAAATACAAGGTCACACCGATGGTTACGATTCCAGCCACCAGCTGCGTAAAGCCGAGAAGCAGTCCGTCCGAAAGCTGATCCGTATCGGTGATCACACGGCTTGCAATATCTCCCACTCCCTTCCGGTCAAGATATGCAAGCGGCAGCGTCTGGATCTTTCGAATGGCTTTGCTTCGGATTGCTCTTACGATTCCGAACGTCATACGGTTGTTGATCACATTCATGATCCAGGTTCCGATTCCGGAAACACCGATTAAAATCAAAATCCAGATCAGTTTATGATTCAGTCCTTCAAAATCAACCTTTCCTTTTCCGATCAGGAAGTCCACGCAATGTCCGAAAAGAATCGGTACATAAAGCTGCAATACCACCACAAAAGCGGAAATCAGAATGCTAAGTATCAATAAGACTTTATATGCACCTACAAATGTAAGTAATTTACGAATGGTTCCGGGGGATTTTTTCATGCCGTCACCTCCCCGGGTTTATTTGATGCCTGGGATGCATAAATCTCCTGATATACATCACAGGTTTGCAAAAGTTCCTCGTGTGTTCCAGTACCGGCAATCTTTCCGTCATCCAGAACAATGATGAAATCCGCATTCTGAATACTGGAAGTACGCTGAGAAACAATGAAGGTGGTTGTTTGTCCCTTCAATTCGGCAAGTGCCTTTCGAAGGCGGAAATCCGTTGCATAATCCAGTGCCGATGAAGAGTCATCGAGGATCAGAATATCCGGTTTCTTTACCAGTGCACGTGCAATGGTAAGACGCTGTCTCTGACCGCCGGAAAAGTTTCTGCCGCCCTGCTCCACAATCGCATCCAGTCCGCCTTCCTTGGAATCCACAACATCTTTTGCCTGTGCAATCTCCAAAGCCGAATACAGTTCTTCGTCTTTTGCCTCTTCATTGCCCCATTTCAAATTGTCACGAATACTTCCCGCAAAAAGCACGGCCTTTTGCGGAACGATTCCGATATGAGAAATGAGTTCTCCCTTTTTATAGGACTTAACGTCTTTTCCGAATACTTCCACACTGCCCTTTGTCACATCGTAGAATCTGGGGATTAAATTCATCAGGGTGGATTTACCGCAGCCGGTACCGCCGATAACGCCGACGGTCTGTCCTTTTTGTACGCAAAAATCCATATCCGAAAGCGCATCTTCCGACGCATCCTGATAGGAAAACGAAACATTCTTAAACGCTACCGCACAGTCCGTGGCGGGTATTTCTTCTTCCTCATCCGTTTCCGTATATTCGATTCCGTCATCCTCTTTTAAGACGGCGGAAACACGGTCCGCGCAGGCCAGTGCCTTGTTAATGGTAATAATTAAGGATGCAAGTTTTACGAGCTCGACAATCATCTGAGCCATGTAGTTATATAAAGCAACTACATTACCCTTTCCCATCAGTCCCTCGTTCACGCCGTTTCCGGCAATCAGAAACATTGCGCAGGTTGCAATATTGATCAGAACATAGGTAGCCGGGTTCATAATTGCGCCGATGCGACCGGCAATTAAATTGAAACGAGTCAGGGCATCGCTTTTTGCATCAAATTCCTTCACTTCCTCGTCTTCTTTACAGAAGGCACGAATCACTCTGACACCGGTTAAGTTCTCTCTCGTGGTAAGCATAACGCCGTCCAGTTTTCCCTGGACTTTCTTATACAGAGGAATGGTAATTCCCATGATCAGGTAAATCACTCCGGTAAGCACGGGAATGGAAACCGCAAAAACAAAGGCCGCCTTCACATTGATCGTAAACGCCATAATCATGGAGCCGAAAACGATGAAGGGGCTGCGAAGAACCAGTCTTAATACCATGTTTACGCCGGTCTGTACCTGCAAGACATCGGCGTTGATCCTGGTTACCAGTGTTTCGGTACCGATTTTATCCAGTTTTTCAAAGGAAAAGTTCTGAATCTTTGAGAATAGTTTTTCGCGAAGACTCGCGGCGAATCCGACGCTTGCCCTCGCCGAGAAAAACTGAGCCGTGATGGAAAATGCCAATCCCACCATGGCCAGTCCTACCAGCAGAAAAAATCGAAGAATAATATAGTGTTTGTTTCCCGTGGCGATACCGCGATCGATGATATCAGCGATAACCAACGGCACAAACAAGTCGACAAGCGCCTCAATCAGTTTGAATGCAGGCGCTAAAATTGTCTCTTTCAAGTAAGGTTTTAAATACTTCAGCAAATGCTTCATGCGAAATCCTTACGCTTCTCCAAGTCCCTCGGAAATACCGAGAATCACAATTCCCACGATAACCGCAATTACGCAGGCATACTGGGATGCTTTCAATTTCTCCTTTAAGAAAACATGAGAAAGAATCACGGATATGATGCTATATGAGGCAACCATCGGTGCGGCAAGCATCGGTTTCCTTGCCATGGCAAATACATAGAAAACCTGTCCGAACTCCTCAAAACAGCCGGCAACACCTTTGTTTAAAATCTCTTTTTTCGCAAAAGGATTGTAAGCCTTCTTCGTCCGGATCAGCATGAAGATCCAAGCAACGATTCCGGCAAACAAAAAGGTCAAGCCGTAAAGAACCAATACATCGATCTCACCGAGTCCTAAACCGACTTCATCGTCCAGGATAATTCCGTCCGCTGCTGTTCCGATGGTATCAAAAATGCAGTACAGAATCGGGAACAATAAAGCGAGCGCTCCGAACTGGTATTTCCGGTTCTTCTTTTTCTCCTCTTCCGACTTGGCAAGTTCGTCTGCCTCTTTTCTGGCAAGAGAGTTTTCCACAATGGCAAGTGCCACCATTCCGATCACAATAAATACGGTGCCAATGATATTTAAGGGAGAAAAATCTCCGAGATCTTCATTGACTTCCTTGGTCACAACAAAGAAGATCATCATCGCAATCATAGAAAAAGCACCGGATGCATTCTGTACGGGTGAAACGATGGAGACTTCCAGATAACGAAGGCCTGCATATCCGATTACCATGGAAATGATATAGGCCAGGGATGCAGGAAAATATTTGACTGCGTTGATAAAAAGACCAGAAATATTGAAACCGGACTCTGCAAAAGGTAAAAGTGCAAATGACACAATTCCCATGATCAATCCGACCCAGACTGCAATCTTTAAGTGGGAATAACGGTCATTCGGATCGGAACTCTTCTTGTAGAAAAGATCCGCACCACCCCATCCCAGCATACAGATCAGGGAAAAAAGAAACCAAGACATATTATGTTAACCTCATTTCATATATTTTAATTGGTTGACATAACAAAATTTACGTCAACCACATTGCTCCGATTGATTAGTTAACATAACGCTATTTATGTCAACCTTTAATCTATATTCTTGTTGTTGACATAATATTATCATTATGTTAACCTCTATTTGCGTCTGGAATTTAGTTAACATAATAATGTTTATGTCGACCGCTCTTATTTCCTGACCGTCTCCACTTTGATGGTGTTCGTGTTTCCGCTACCGCCGTTAATCTGTCCGCCGGTAAGCACCACATTGTCTCCTGCTTCCAGATTCAGAATCTCTTTTGCCTGATTCAGATTCTGGTAGAACATAACGTCCAGTGAATTATACTCTTCACAGAGGCAGGGTACGATTCCCCAGCTCAAATTAAGCTGTCTCCAGACCTTCTTATTCGTTGTGGTTCCCAGAATATCACAGGGACATCTGAAACGACTCACCATACGTGCGGTCTTTCCGGACACGGAGTTTACGACAATACATTTTGCTTCCACGTCAATCGCCATCGCACAGGTCGCATGGGAAATGGAATCCAGTGTACTGTTAATCTTGAAGTCCGAATTTAAAAATCTCTTTTTATAATCAATATGTTTTTCCGTATATTCGGCAATTTCCGCCATGTTGCGTACCGCATCCACGGGATGCTTTCCTGCTGCCGTCTCACCGGAAAGCATGATTGCACTTGATCCGTCATAGACCGCGTTCGCAACGTCCGAAATCTCCGCTCTGGTCGGTCTTGGATTCGTAATCATGGATTCCAGCATTTCGGTTGCCGTAATAACACGTTTTCCGAGCATTCTGCATTTTTGGATCAAAAACTTCTGAATGGCAGGTACTTCCACAAAAGGAATCTCTACACCAAGGTCTCCTCTTGCTACCATGATACCGTCCGCTATTTCACAGATTTCATCGATATTGTCAACACCCGCGCGGTTTTCTATTTTTGCGATCAGATTAATCTGCTCTCCGCCGTTCTCATCTAAGAGTTTACGAAGGTCTTCCACATCCTGTTTGGTGGATACGAAGGAAGCAGCCACAAAATCCACATCATTCTCGATTCCGAATAAGATATCGGATCTGTCCTGCTCGGAAATATAGGCTCCCTTCATCACTTTATTCGGGAAATTCATGCTCTTTCTGTCGGATAAAACTCCTCCGGAGAGAACCGTACAGATTGCATTCTTTCCATCAATTCTTTTTACTTCACAGATTACGAGTCCGTTGTTTACAAGGATTTTGTCTCCGATACCGAGTTCCTCGCAAAGATGCTCATAGTTTACGGAAACTCTGGTTTCATCTCCCTCTACGTCCTCGGTGGTAAAGGTAAACTCCGCGCCTTCCTCCAAAAACACCTTATGGTCCTTGAACGTACGGATTCGGTATTCGGGGCCCTTGGTATCAAGCATAATCGCAATCGGAAGGTTGAGCTCCTCTCTCACCTTCTTTACCAGGGCTATTTTGGCCAGATGCTCCTCATGTGTACCATGTGAAAAATTCAGTCTGGCAACATTCATGCCGGCTTCGCACATTTTCTTTAATGTTTCTTCGTTTTCACATGCAGGTCCGATGGTACAAATAATTTTTGTTTTTCTCATTCTCTTTCTCCCTGAGTGTATAGCATACACCACCATTATACATATTTTTCCCTCTTTCGCAATTGTGAAACCTTTCAAATCTTGCTATAATAAAGGTGATTTAAGTGGTTATTTTGTCGAGAAGGGGATTAAAATGCCGAACGATTCTTACGAATCTCTCCAGGAAATCGTAGAACATGAAAACAGCGACTATCCGGTCGGTGTTTACTACGTGGAACCCACGGAAATGTTCATGGAACATGTTCGTTTCCACTGGCATACGGAGATCGAAATCGATCTGATCAAGGAAGGAAGCGCGGAATACAGATTCGGCGAGCAATCCTTTGTGCTTCATGAAGGACAGGCCATCTATATCAACGGCAACGTTGCACATTCCATTTCCGCGGTTGATGACTCTCCCTGCGTCATCATGTCCTTGATTTTTTCTCCTTCCTTCTTATTCCCCAGAACAAATTCGAATGTGGCCAACACCTATTTAAGACCGATCTCGGAAGATACCTCTTTTAAATTCAGGATTTTCAGCAATAAAGACCGCATGGACAAGGCCATCATTTCATACGTCGAAGACATTCTGTATACGAATCTTTCCAAGGAATTCGGCTACGAATTAAAAACCCAGAGCCTTCTTTGCCAGCTCTGGTTGTTACTGTTGTCCGACCGTGTTTCGCCGGCAGGTCGTCCCCTTCCGGAAAAAGAAAACACCGGCAGTTCCATGACTGCCGATGAAACCCGTATCAAGGATGCCATTCTGTTCATTGAACAACAGTATGCGGAGCAGATTACGCTTGCGGATATTGCGGATTCCATTCACGTAAGTAAAAGCGAATGCTGCCGCTGCTTTAACCGTGCCGTCAATATGACGCCTTTTGAATACTTAATGCACTACCGTATCTTAAAGGCGGCCGATATGATTCAGAAAAACATCAAAGATCCGATTCCCGTTTCGGAACTTGCCGCCAATGTGGGATTTAACAACGCAAGTTATTTCAACAAGCGTTTCCGGGAATACTTCGGCTGTACGCCGACCCAGTACCGGAAAATGGCAAAAACCGATCACCGCGACAAACTCGGCACCTTCGGTTTGTCCCTGTCACATATATAAAAACAACCCGGTACGTTTGTACCGGGCTTTTTTCTTAATAACCGCTTTCGTTCATCTTTGCAAGTTTTGCGGCCTGGTCGGCAGCGATGCAGGCATCGATGATCTCCTGTATGTCTCCGTTCATGATCTTATCCAGTTTATAAAGCGTAAGACCGATTCTATGGTCCGTTACTCTTCCCTGAGGGAAGTTGTAGGTTCGGATCTTTTCGCTTCGATCGCCTGTTCCGACCTGGGAACGACGAAGCTCCGCTTCCGCATCATGCTTCTTCTGCTGCTCCAGATCATAGAGTTTTGCACGAAGCAGGGCAAATGCCTTGGCTTTATTCTGAATCTGCGATTTTTCCGTCTGGGAATAGATTACGATTCCGGTGGGAATATGCGTTAAACGTACCGCAGAGTCCGTCGTATTGACACACTGGCCGCCGCAGCCCGAAGCACGCATAACGTCGATTCTGATATCATTATCGTCAATGACAACATCGACTTCTTCCGCTTCCGGCATAACCGCAACGGAAGCTGTGGAAGTATGGATTCTTCCGCCGGATTCAGTCTCCGGAACACGCTGTACACGATGAACACCGCTTTCATATTTCATGACGGAATATGCACCCTGTCCGGTCAGCATGAATTCCACTTCCTTCATACCGCCGATACCGGTTTCATCCGCGTTAATGGTTTCAATCTTCCAGTTTCTGCTCTCCGCAAAATGGACATACATACGATAGAGTTCCGCTGCAAAAAGCGCTGCTTCGTCACCGCCTGCGCCGGCGCGGATTTCCACGATAACGTTTTTGTCATCGTTCGGGTCCTTCGGAAGAAGCAGAATCTTCAGCTGCTGTTCCAGACTCTCCACGCGTTTCTTCGCATCGGAAAGCTCTTCTTTCAGCATTTCCCTCATCTCTTCATCGGACTCGCCATCCAGCATGGAAAGGCTGTCCTCTATGTCCTGTTTTGCCTTTTTGTATGCGGTATATGCTTCCACAATCGGAGCCAGGTCACTCTGCTCCTTCATCAGTTTGCGAAAACGATTCTGATCGTCCGTAACTCCGGGCGACTGTAATTCATTCATGACATCTTCGTAACGGTTTAATAAATCCTCTAATTTATCGAACATCTTTCTATCCTCTTTCGGTTAACTCTCCTGTGAACGGTTCCATATCTCAAACCGCTAATAAAAATGTGCCTCAACGACTCTGTCCAGTCCGGCAAGATCACGTATCACTTTCACGTTTTTGTATCCTTCTTCTTCAAAAAGCGCCGGTACGGACTCTCCCTGGTCAAACCCGATTTCCACAAAAACCACGGCACCGCGCTTTAAGTATTTTTTTGCTTCTTTTACGATCAACCGGTAAAACGTAAGACCGTCTTCTCCACCGTCCAGTGCCGCCATAGGCTCAAATGTCCGCACTTCCGGCTCAAGCGTATCGATTACCTTACTCGGAATATAAGGTGGATTGGAAACGATGATATCATATGTTCCGTCCACCTTTTCAAACAGATCCGAAACTTTAAAATCCGCTTGGATTCCGAGGGCTTCGGCATTTTTTTCGGCAAGTTTTACCGCATGCCCGTTGATATCGACTCCCACACCTTTGCAGTCGTTGGAATAGTGAAGCAACGAAAGCAGGATGCAACCGGTGCCGCAGCATACATCCAGAATCTCCATTCCGTCGTGAAGATTTTTCATCACTTCTTCCACGAGACATTCCGTATCCTGACGCGGAATCAACGTCTCTCTTCCGGTCTCAAAACGAAGACCCATGAATTCCTGTTCCCCGGTAATATACTGAAGCGGTTCCCTCTTCTGTCTTCTGGAAATCACTTCCTCGTAAGAGCGATACTCTTCCTCGCTTACCTCACGCTCGGGATGAGCAAGGAGCGTATTTCGATCCGTTTTGCAAATGTATTCCAAAAGAAGCCTTGCATCAAGCTCGGCTTCTATAATTCCACACTCGGAAAGGCGCTTAACGCCCTCCTTATAACAGTCTCTATATTTCATCGTTTTCTTCATTTTCGGAGGAAATGAAATCATCCTCATCGTCATCTCTGCTGCCGAAATTCACGTCATCCATCAGCGCATCGATTTCTTCGTTTTCGAGTTCCTCTTCTTCATCGTCCAGCCAGCCTTCTTCATCACCGGAGGGAACATAATCAAAGTTTTCCTTTAAGTATTCTTTCCAGTCAAAAACAGCTTCCACCGCTTTGATGGCAACCTCAGCCATATCCGCATCGGGTTCCTTCGTGGTAAGGGACTGGAATAAAAGTCCGGGAGCGGACAATGCCTTCGTAAACCAGTTGTCGTATTTACCCATCAGGCGCAGAATTTCATAAGAAATGCCGGCAATCACGGGAATTAATAATAGTCTGATTCCCAGACGGAAAATTGCTCTGTCCACACGGATGAAATAGAACAATACAATCGAAATCATCATGATGAAGAGAATAAAGCTGGTTCCGCATCTTCTGTGACGTCTTGAAGAACGAAGAACGTTTTTGACATTCAGTGCTTTTCCGCTTTCCACACAGTTTATGCACTTATGTTCCGCACCGTGATACATAAAGGTTCTCTTAATATCTTTGGAAAGCGAAATGATCAGGATATATGCGATGAAAATCAGAATTCTGATCACACCTTCCAGAATAATGATCAAAGAACGGTTTGCAAGATATCTTTCCAGTACGTATTTGGAAATTGCCCAGGGCAACACAAAGAAAAGACCGAGTGCGATTAAAATCGCAAAAAAGATGGTAAACGCACTTACCACACTCTCTGCCTTGTTTCCGAACATTTTTGTCATGAACCGGTCAAATCCGGTTTCCTTCTCCTCGTCTTCCAGATAGAAGTCGGAGGACATGGAAAGCGTCTTGATTCCGAGGCTTAAGGAATCGATAAAGGCATAGATGCCCCTGATAAAAGGAACTTTTCTAAGACCTTTTGCCTGTTTCTCATTTGCGCAATCCCCCAGAATCACTTCGATCTGTTTGTTGGGTTTTCTGACCGCCAATGCATAGCGCTCATTGTTACGCATCATGATTCCTTCCATAACGGCCTGTCCGCCGATACCGGAATATTTAGCTTTTTTCTTTTTCTTTGCCATAGCCTGTCTCTTTATTGTCTCTCAGCAAAAAAGGTTGAGGTTTTGCCCCCAACCTTTTGCTTACTTATTTGCTTTCTACGCCGTACTTCTTATTGAACTTATCAATACGTCCTCTTGCTGTGGTAGCCTTCTGCTGACCGGTGTAGAATGAATGGCACTTGGAGCAAACTTCTACGTGGATTTCTTTCTTTGTTGAACCGGTTACAAAAGTGTTTCCGCAGTTGCAGGTAACGGTCGCCTGATAATACTCAGGATGGATTCCTTCTCTCATTTCTTTCACCTCTTTTATGTCTTAAAACGATATTTGCTAATTATACACAGCGCGTTAATTATATCATGCACTTTTTGCAAGTGCAAGTAAAAAATTACAGCCATTTGGTTTTTTTCATAATTTCCACGAATTCCCTGTTGTTTCGGGTTCTGGAGAACATGTCGATTACCTTGTCGGCCGCCTCTTCCGGCTTCAGGCCGTTGAAAGCCTTCCTCATAATATTGATGGCTTCCATTTCGTCCGAGGTTAGCAGAAGGTCTTCTCTTCTGGTGCCAGACTTCGGAATATCGATGGCGGGGAACACTCTCTTTTCGGAAAGTTTGCGGTCCAGAACCATTTCCATGTTACCGGTACCTTTGAATTCCTCGTATACCACATCGTCCATCTTGGATCCGGTGTCCACAAGCGCGGTGGCAAGGATGGTAAGGCTTCCGCCCTCTCTCATGTTTCTTGCTGCGCCGAAGAATCGCTTCGGCATGTGAAGTGCCGCAGGATCGAGACCACCGGAAAGGGTACGTCCGCTGGGCGGAATGACCTGGTTGTATGCACGGGTCAAACGGGTGATACTGTCAAGTAGAATAATGACGTCCTGCTTATGTTCTACCAGTCTCTTCGCACGCTCAATGACCATTTCGGCAACGCGTTTATGATGTTCCGGTGTTTCATCGAAGGTGGAATAGATCACTTCCACGTTCGGTCCTTGAATCGCTTCCTTAATATCGGTAACTTCCTCGGGACGCTCATCAATCAAAAGAATGATCATATGCATATCCGGATTGGAATATTTTACGCATTTTGCCACAGCCTTCAGCAATGTGGTTTTTCCGGCTTTCGGAGGAGATACGATCATACCTCTCTGTCCTTTTCCGACCGGAGACATCAAATCCATGATACGCATGGAAACCGGTGCACCCGGGATATCCAGATGAATCTTGTCATCCGGAAAGATCGGTGTCATATCTTCAAAATTCTGGCGTTTCATCGCCTCTTCCGGCGTATATCCGTTGATTTTACGCACGTAGAGCAAGGCTGAGAATTTTTCGTTCATCGTCTTGATCTTTGTATTGCCGTCGATGATATCGCCGGTTTTTAAGCCGAATCTGCGGATCTGGCCCGGTGCCACATATACGTCATGTTCTCCGGGAAGGTAGTTCTCGCAGCGGATAAATCCGTATCCGTCCGGCATGATTTCCAGGATACCGTGCGCGGGGATCTTGCTGTCAAGATTTGCCAGATCCTCTTCCGATGCCTCGTCCTTCTTTGCCTCTTCCGGCTTGGGAGCATCCGCCTTGGGCTGTTCTTCCTTCGGGCTTTCCTCTTTGGGAGGCTCTGCTTTGGGGCGTTCCTCTTTTGCCTTCTCTGCTTTCTTGGTCTCTTCTTTATCTTTCCGGGCTTTCTTCTGTTCTTCTTCCACCAAAAGGTCAATCAGCTCATCTTTTTTCATCGTAGAATAGCCTTTAACGCCGATACCTTTTGCTATGTCCTTTAACACCGCTAAACTGAGTGTTTCCCATTTCTCACGCATAACATACCTCTCTTATTGTTAAACCATGGAATTATGTGACGAAATTGTCAGATTACTTGCAATCTGCAAGCGTGATTATTATACAATGATTTTTCCAAAAAGAAAAGACCCCTCTTTCTTCTCTTGAAAATCCACATTTTTTCGATATAATCAATAAGGAACTTTTTTCAAGAAACACGAACAGTATTTAAGGAGTACCCCATGACAAACGCAGAAAAAGCATTACAACTTCACGAAGAATGGAACGGCAAGCTTGAGACCACTTCCAAAGCAAAAGTGAACTCCCGCGAGGATTTAGCTTTAGCCTACACGCCCGGTGTTGCCGAGCCCTGTAAGGTCATCGCGAAAAACAAGGAAGCCGCTTATGTCTATACTATGAAAGCAAATACCGTAGCCGTTGTATCCGACGGAAGTGCCGTACTCGGCCTCGGAAACATCGGACCGTATGCCGCAATGCCCGTCATGGAAGGAAAGGCAGTTTTATTTAAGGAATTTGGCGGAGTCAACGCTGTTCCCATCTGCCTCGATACCCAGGATACCGAAGAAATCATCAAAGCCGTAAAGTACTTGGCTCCCGGCTTCGGCGGTATCAATCTCGAGGACATCTCCGCTCCGAGATGTTTTGAAATAGAGGAACGTTTAAAAGAAATGCTGGATATTCCGGTCTTTCACGATGATCAGCACGGAACTGCCATTGTGGTTTTGGCAGGATTGATCAATGCATTGAAAGTAACCGGTAAGAATAAAGAAGAATGCAAGGTGGTTGTAAACGGTGCGGGCAGCGCCGGAATCGCAATCACGAAACTGCTTCTCCGCTACGGTTTCACCAACGTGATCATGTGTGATAAGTCCGGAATCTTGGACTCTTCTTCCGAAGGTTTAAACTGGATGCAGCAAAAAATGATGGAAGTTACCAATCTTTCTCACGAAACCGGTAAACTGGCGGATGCTTTAAAGGGTGCTGACGTTTTTGTCGGTGTTTCCGCTCCGAATCTGGTTTCTCCCGAAATGGTTGCTTCGATGAACAAGGATGCCATCCTCTTTGCAATGGCAAATCCCGTTCCGGAAATCATGCCGGATGTGGCAAAGGCTGCAGGTGCCAAGGTTGTCGGAACCGGCCGCAGCGATTTTCCGAACCAGGTAAACAATGTAATTGCTTTCCCCGGAATCTTCAGAGGCGCTCTGGAAGGAAGGGCAAAACAGATTACCGAGGAGATGAAGCTTGCTGCCGCTCTTGCGATTGCAAATCTGATTCCGGATGAGGAATTAAATGAAGACAACATCCTGCCGGAAGCTTTCCATCCCACCGTTGCCGACGTTGTGGCAAATGCCGTAAAGGCCAATATCAAAGACTGATTCAGGTGTACTATGCAGGAACCTCTTACTTTATACAAACTGATGATTCTCTATACCATCGATGCCGCTTCGGCTCCGCTTAAGAAAAGCCTGGTAACCGACTGCATCATCGATCAGGACTATACGGATTATATGACCGTACAGACCGCAATCGGAGAATTAAAAGACGGCGGCTTTCTTACTTCTTTCGAAGAAGGCGGAGCACAGTGGTTAAGTCTCACTCCCGACGGAAGCAAAACGCTGTCCCTTTTTCTCGGTAATTTAAATGAGGCCGTCCGTACGGACTGCCTCACCTATTTAAAAAATCATAATCTGCAACTTCGCGATGCCTCTTCCGTTTCCGCTTCCTATCAAAGAAGCACCAACGGCGAATTCGAAACTCTGCTTTCCGCAAAAGACCGCGGTACCATACTTGCGGAGATTCGTATGACGGTTCCGGACGAAGAAATCGCCAAGTCCATCTGCGAAAACTGGAAGGACAAAAATGCGCAAATCTACGCATACCTTACCGAGCAGTTATTCTAATCTTCCTTCTTTTCGTTTTTGATCTTAATCATATGTTCCCGGATCTTTGCTTCATAACCAAGGATACCCGGGACATAATATTTTTCTCCCGTAAGTTCATACGGCAGATACTGTTGCTCCACGTAATGATTCGGAAAATCGTGGGAGTATTTGTATCCGTCTCCGTGTCCCAGCTTCCCGGCCGATTTATAATGCGCATCCTTTAAATGATTCGGAATATCGAGATTTCCGGATTTCTGCACTTCCCTGTTTGCCGCAAAAATCGCTTCCACCGCTGCATTGCTCTTCGGTGCACATGCCACATAAGCCGCTGCCTGCGAGAGAATAATCTGCGATTCCGGCATACCGATACGTTCTACGGCCAATGCCGCACTGACTGCCACCTGTAAAGCCTGCGGATCCGCATTTCCGACATCTTCCGCTGCGCAGATCATAATACGTCTGGCTATAAAAGTTACACTCTCTCCCGCATTTAACATTCTGGCCAGATAATAAACCGCCGCATCGGGATCGGATCCGCGCATACTCTTAATAAATGCGGAAATCGTATCGTAGTGATTATCTCCGGTTTTGTCATAACGAAGGACTTTCTTCTGAATACATTCCTCTGCCACGTCCAAAGTTATGTAAACTATTCCATCTTCACTTCGCGGTGTGGTAAGTACCGCAAGTTCCACGGCATTTAATGCATGCCTTGCGTCTCCGCCCGCCATATCGGCCAGAAACTCCACGGCTTCGTCGGAAATCTCTGCCTTATATACGCCCATACCGCACTCTTTATCGGTCACGGCACGACGAATCAGTTTTTCGATGTTTTCCTGTGAAAGAGGCTTTAATTCAAAGATCACGGATCGGGAAATCAACGCTCCGTTTACCTCAAAATACGGATTCTCCGTGGTTGCACCGATTAGAATCAACGTTCCGTCTTCCACGAACGGAAGCAGATAATCCTGCTGTGCCTTGTTGAAGCGATGAATCTCGTCCACAAAAAGAATCGTGCGTTTTGCATACATCGCAAGCGTTTCTTTCGCCTTTTCCACCACTTCTTCCATCTCCTTCTTTCCGGAAGTCGTGGCATTGATCTGCATGAATTCGGAAGCCGTTGTATTGGCAATCACTTTCGCCAGTGTGGTTTTTCCGGTTCCCGGAGGTCCGTAAAAAATGACCGACCTTAATTTATCCGCGCGAATGGCCCGGGTTAACATCTTGTCCTCACCTAAGATATGCTCCTGACCAACCACTTCATCCAAAGTCTTCGGGCGCATTCTGGCAGCTAAAGGTGCTTCCTTTTTTTCTGCATTTTTTTCTCTTGCGTATGCAAATAAATCCATAATCCACCTCGATCCACAAATCGTTTTTTATTATAGCATAAAATAACCGGCAGCGTACAACTGCCGGTTACCTTTTTGTGTATTTCTATTGTCTTAAAAATATAGCTCTTAAGCTTCTTTATGGATTACATGAGCGGTCAGTTCGCCGTTTTCCTCCGTAAACTCTACGGTATCTTTCATGGAAACCTCACCGGACAGGATCATACGGCTTAAAATCGTCTCCACGGTCTTTTGGATATACCGCTTCAGAGGTCTTGCTCCATATACCGGATTGTAACCGTTCTCGGTGATATACGTTTTTGCGGAATCGGCGAGCGTAACCGTAATTTCCTTATCATCCAGTCTCTTATTGATGTCTTCGACAATCAGATCCGCGATATGACCGATGTTATCTTTTGTCAGCGGTTTGAAGAGAATAATCTCATCCAGACGGTTCAAAAATTCCGGACGGAACGACGCATGTAGTTTATCCATTACGGCTTCCTGTGCGTCCTCGCTGATATTGCCGTTCTCATCGACACCTTCCAACAGATCCATGGCGCCGAGGTTCGAAGTCATAATCAGAATCGTATTCTTAAAGTCCACGGTTCTGCCCTGGGAATCCGTAATACGTCCGTCATCCAGCACCTGAAGCAACACATTATACACGTCGGGATGTGCTTTCTCAATCTCGTCAAAGAGCACAACCGCATACGGTTTTCTTCTGACGGCTTCCGTCAGCTGTCCGCCTTCATCATATCCGACATATCCCGGAGGTGCTCCGATCAGTCTCGATACGGAGAATTTCTCCATATACTCACTCATATCGATACGCACCATATTGGATTCATCATCAAAAAGCGTAGCCGCAAGTGTTTTGGCAAGTTCGGTTTTACCTACACCCGTAGGACCAAGGAAAAGGAAGGAACCGATCGGCTTTCCGGGATCCTTTATACCTGCCTTGGATCGAATGATGGATTCGGTCACAAGTTTGACTCCCTCATCCTGTCCGATCACACGTTTATGGAGTTCGTCTTCCAGATGCAGTGTTTTATTGCGTTCGCTTTCGGTTAACTTGGCAACGGGAATACCGGTCCAGCGGGAAATGATTCTCGCAATCTCCTCTTCGGAAACGTTCTCATGAAGCAGGGTTCTGTCACTGCTTTTAAGAGCGGTTTCCTCCTGCTCGAGTTCTTTTTTCAGGGCGGGCAACGTTCCGTAACTGAGTTCTGCCGCCTTTTCCAGATCACCGTTCCGCTGTGCGATCTGAATCTGGGAATTGACGTCTTCTATCTGCTCTCTTAATTTGCTCAGTTTTCCGACATTTGCTTTCTCGTTCTCCCACTGGGCTTTTGCATTATCAAACTGCTCTCTTTCCTCGGCAAGTTCCGCCTGCAAAGCCTCCAGTCTCTCCGCACTTAAGGAATCCTCTTCTTTCTTTAATGCAGCTGCCTCAATCTCCATCTGGAGAATTTTTCTTCGCATTTCATCCAGTTCGGTAGGCATGGAATCCAGTTCGGTCTTAATCAAAGCACAGGCTTCATCCACCAGGTCGATTGCCTTATCCGGAAGGAAACGGTCGGAAATATAACGATGTGATAAAGTAGCTGCGCTTACCAGTGCATTATCCAGAATCTTCACTCCGTGATATACTTCATAACGCTCTTTCAGTCCACGCAGGATGGATATCGTATCTTCCACCGTCGGTTCATCCACCAAAACAGGCTGGAAACGACGCTCCAAAGCTGCATCTTTTTCAATGTATTTTCTGTATTCATCCAGAGTTGTCGCACCGATACAGTGCAGTTCTCCTCTGGCCAGCATGGGTTTTAACATATTGCCGGCATCCAGCGAGCCTTCCGATGCACCGGCTCCTACGATGGTATGAAGTTCATCGATGAAAAGAATGATCTCACCTTCGGACTTTCTTACTTCATCAAGAACCGCTTTCAATCTCTCTTCAAACTCACCACGGTATTTTGCGCCGGCAACCAGAGCTCCCATATCGAGGGCAAAAATCTTCTTATCTTTCAATCCGCCCGGAACATCTCCCTGCACAATTCTCTGTGCCAGGCCTTCCACAACTGCTGTTTTTCCGACACCGGGTTCTCCGATCAAAACCGGGTTGTTCTTGGTTTTTCTCGAAAGAATACGAATGACATTTCGAATCTCAGCATCTCTTCCGATTACGGGATCCAGTTTCTGGTCTCTAGCTCGTTCCACCAGGTCCGAGCCGTATTTGGTAAGCACATCATAGGTTCCCTCCGGATTGTCACCGGTCACTCTCTGGGTACCGCGGACGGTTGATAATGCCTTTAAGAAACGTTCCTTTGTAATTCCGAATTCCTTCAGAATATCCTTCATGGTTTTGGAAGGATGATCTATGATGGCAAGCACCAGATGTTCCACGGAAACATATTCGTCACCCATCTGTTTTGCAATCTTCTCACACTCTGCCAATACTCTTCTTAAGTCGTCTCCGACATAGCAGTCCGCACCGGAAACCTTCGGTTTGCTTTCGATTGCCTGCAGCACTCTGTTTGTAAAGTACTCCAGGTTGATTTCCATACGTTCCACAAGTTTTGCAATCAAACTGTCATCTTCGGTCAAAAGGGCATAAAGAAGGTGCTCTTCGCTGATTTCCTGGTTACCGTATTCCTCTGCCAGATTCTGACAATCCTTGATTGCCTCGATTGATTTTTTTGTCAATTTGGAACCATCCATACGAAACACCACCTTTCTTTTTATATTTTGTAATTCAGGTTCTATTGTTTGTCTGTTCTATTACTAATATAACAGTTTATCTTCCAAAGTCAAGATTTTTTTATGACTTCGGGAGTATACAACGACATCCGCGGACTTAAAAATGCGATCCCTTACGAGATCGCATCCATTAAACGCTTCTTCTGGGAAGGCGTAAGTTTTTTCTTTTTCATATAAGACTCCATCATTTCCACGGGGTCTCCGTTGTACCATGTCTTGCAAAAATCAACAACCTCGGCTCCGCAATATGCTTTTGCTTTTACCTCGGCGTGATAATAGAAGATTCTTCCTTCACGATACATGGTAAGAAATCCTGCTTCCACCATACGCTTAAGCAGGGTGGAAACCGTCTGCTTCGCCCATACTTTTCCATACTTGTCTGCTGCCTCATCCATCAGTTCTCTCATGGACATATCGCAATCCTCTTCCCAAAGGATTCGCATCAGCATGGATTCACATTCCGATAAACGTACCTTCTCTGCCATAACCAAATACCCCCTTTTTCTTTAGTTTTCTTCCTCTTCTCTGCTCGCAACAAAAGATGATGCGGAAACTACGGTTGTAATCGCTGCAATTACCGCAATGATGATTGCAATTCCGATAATACCTGCAAGGATAATAAACATATTCTCACCCTCCTATTTCTTCTGTGATTCTCCTCATAATTCCGTTAATCTCCATATCGGAATTAAGCGGAATCACAAGACACTTTCTTCCGTCTATCACTTTGACCTCAACTAAATCAGCGCTCTCCGGCTTTACCATAATCTTTAAGTCGTCGCTTTTGACGGTCATATTCTTTTTCTCTCTTAAGCTGTCTACTTTGAAAGACGCATCTTCTCCGGCCTCTTTGTCAAAATGCTCTTCAAACACTTTTACATGCTCTTCTTTTAAGCCGGCATCCTTCATCAGTTCCGTCATACCCTTCTTATCGATGGTAACGGGTTCCGCACTGACGGTCTGCTCCGCGATTTCCGTTAAACAGTCATTGATGGAACGAACCAGTTCGAAAGTATCATATTCCTTGGTATCGTTGATGACTTCTTCCACAATCTGATGAAATACTTCCTTCTCTTCATCACAGGAAGGAACCGCTTCACAGCCAAGAAGGTTTTCAATAATCTCCGGATGATTATCCTTTGCATCCTTACAGTAATACAGCAGGTTATTTACATCCGTGCTGCGATTGTTGAATGCCGGATACAAAAATCCAACGGCCGGGTTGTCCACTACCCAGTCACGCTCTCTTCTTGCAATACTGTTGGTCTCTTCGTGATAACTGAGTGCCGGTTTGGAAAGTTCCACAGGGCAGATCAGACAGTAAATATACGAATAGGTTTCCTCGGATTCACCCAGACTGAAGTGATCTTCTCCGATAGCCGGAATATCATATACGTCATGAATCAGAAGAATCAGATAATTCGTTAATGACTGGTAGTTTTCTATAATGTTCTGATAAAAAGCATCCAGAATCGCCTGATTTTTAAGCTCCGAATCGCGAAGTGCCAGTAATGACATCATCGAAGAAGGATTGTCCTTTCCCTCTTCTTTTGCAAAGGAAAGGGTCTGTAAATTCTTTCCCAGAATTCCGGATAAACCTTTTTTTACAAGCTCCAGGTATTTAAACTGTTCGGATTCATCCAAATCCGAAAAGTAACTGTCAATCGTGGTTTGTATTTTCTTCTCCATTCCGATGACGTAACAGCCCTGAATCCGGGTAATGGAGTTGTCTTTCTTATAGCGTTTCTTCAGTTCCAGTATATCTGCATTGTTCATGAAAAATCTTTATTTCTCTTTCTTATCTTTTTCTTTCTTGGAAGCATCCTCTTTCTCTTCTTTCTCGGAGGTTTCCTTCTCTTTCTTTTCCTCTTCTGCCTTCAGGATTTCGTCGAGTTCTTCTTTGGCTTTTTCTTTGTCGGTAATATCTTCTACAACCTTACCGCGGAATTTCTTGGCAATATTGAGCTTTCTGAGTTCAAAGAATGCCGGAATCATATCGAGGGCACAGTAGAAAATCACGGCAATGCCGATACCGATGAAAATCCACATCCAGTTATTCTTTCTGGTAAGCAACATCACCACACCAAAGGCAATAAAGACAAATCCGCCGAGTGCCGGGAATAAGTTGTTACCGATCTTCTGACGAAGTTCATAAGTCTTCTTGACACGTTCCGGTGCATCTTTCGCGGGTTTCTTTGCTTCCACGATACCGAAGTCCGTAATGCCCTTGTTGTACAGACCAAGCAATAAAACTACCAGTCCGAGCAGGGCCAGAAACAACGGTTCAAACGTCCATCCTGCTTCGAGAACCTGTCTGGGCTTCCTGACATCATAATAGATTTCCAGGAATACTTCTCCCTCTTTGAGTTCTCTCGGAAGGTTATAGGTTGTAAAGACATCCTCACTTCCAACCTTATACATCAGCTCAACCATTGTCATGTCACGACCGTCAGACGTCGTCAAAGAAAACGAGGACATGACCGTGGCGGATGTCTTTTTTGCATAAAGGTTGACCTTGTTATTAATAATAAAGAAAACAAGACCGACCAGGATAAACAATGCACCGATTACGATGCAAATCATCCCGAGGAGTTCTTTTTTCTTGGATTCTTTCATGCAAAACCTCACTTCGTTTCTGGTGGAAAACTATCTCAAAACCACTATTTCTATATTATCTCACACAAGGTTTCCTTGCAAGCATTAAAGTTAAGTGATATACTCTAAAAGTTTGAAAAGGAGACTACCATTATGATGCAGAAAAGAGAAGACGTAAGAAACATTGCCATTATTGCTCATGTCGATCACGGTAAAACTACATTAGTAGATGAATTGTTAAAGCAAAGCGGCGTTTTCCGTGAGAATCAGGAAGTTGCCGAGCGTGTCATGGACTCCAACGATATTGAGCGTGAACGTGGCATTACCATTCTTTCCAAAAACACAGCCGTTACCTATAAGAATACCAAGATCAACATCATCGACACTCCGGGTCATGCAGACTTCGGCGGAGAGGTGGAACGTGTATTAAAAATGGTAAACGGTGTTGTTCTCGTTGTAGACGCTTTTGAAGGCCCCATGCCTCAGACCCGTTTTGTATTGAGCAAAGCGATGGAACTGCGTCTGCCCGTCATCTGCTGCATCAACAAAATAGACCGTCCGGAAGCTCGTCCTACAGAAGTAGTTGATGAAGTCCTTGAACTTCTACTGGATCTGAATGCTACCGATGAACAGCTTGACTGCCCCTTCGTTTATGCATCCGCCAAGACCGGTACCGCGGTTACGGATATGAATGATACCCCGGTGGATATGAAGCCTCTCTTCGATACCATTCTGGACTACATTCCCGCTCCCGAAGGAGATCCGGAAGCAGGCACCCAGGTACTGATCAGCACCATCGACTATAACGAATATGTCGGACGTATCGGTGTAGGCAAGGTAGACAACGGTGTGATCAGCGTCAACCAGGAAGTTGTCATCGTAAACCATCATGAACCCGACAAGCAGAAAAAAGTAAAAGTCAGCAAACTCTATGAGTTTGAAGGTTTGAATAAAGTGGAAGTTAAGGAAGCAGGTATCGGTTCCATCGTAGCCATCTCCGGTATTGCGGACATTCACATCGGTGATACCCTCTGCTCTTTGGATAATCCCGAACCCATTCCGTTCCAGAAAATCTCCGAGCCGACCATCGCCATGCACTTTTTGGTAAATGACTCTCCTCTTGCAGGCAGAGAAGGCAAATATGTCACCAGCCGTCATATCAGAGACCGTCTTTTCAAGGAATTAAACACCGACGTTTCCCTTCGCGTGGAAGAAACCGAGAACACCGACAGCTTCAAGGTTTCCGGACGAGGTGAGTTACATCTTTCCGTGCTGATTGAAAACATGCGTCGTGAAGGATATGAATTTGCTGTCAGCAAAGCTGAGGTCCTTTATAAAAAGGATGAAAACGGCAAGCTTTTGGAGCCGATGGAAAAAGCCTATATCGATGTTCCCGATGACTGCACCGGAAGCGTAATCGAGAAATTAAGCCAGAGAAAAGGTGAGCTGGTAAACATGACTCCCGGTTCCGACGGATATACCAAACTGGAATTCTCCATTCCTTCCAGAGGCCTGATCGGATATCGAGGAGACTTCTTAACCGATACCAAGGGCAACGGCGTATTAAATACGTTATTTGACGGCTACGGCCCGTTCAAGGGTGAAATCCAGTATCGGAAACAGGGCTCCTTAATTGCCTTTGAAGGCGGCGAAAGCGTAACCTACGGCCTGTTCAATGCACAGGAGCGTGGTACCCTCTTCATCGGCCCCGGCGAAGAAGTATATCCCGGTATGATCATCGGTCAAAACCCCAAGACCGACGATATCGAATTGAACGTCTGCAAAACCAAGCATTTAACCAATACCCGTTCCTCTTCCGCCGATGAAGCACTTCGTCTTGTTCCGCCCAAGATTTTAAGTCTGGAACAGGCCATCGACTTTATCGATACGGACGAGCTTTTGGAAGTAACACCGACGCACTTAAGATTGCGCAAAAAGATTCTGGATCCCACGTTGAGAAAACGTGCCGCTTTTGCAAAGAATCAGGCAGCTGTCGCACAGCAGTCCGAATAATGCTTGACAGAAAATATTGAAACGATTATGATATGCAATTGATAAGAAATCTTCGGGGTCGGGTGAAATTCCCTACCGGCGGTAAAGTCCGCGAACCGCTTCGGCGGCCGATTCGGTGCAATTCCGAAACCGACAGTAAAGTCTGGATGATAGAAGATGCATGTAAGATGCCAATACCCCGTGGTCTGCCGCGGGGTTTTTTATTTCCAAGATTCCTTATCAAACATAAGAAAGAGAGGAATCCAAATGAAACTCAAAATCCGCAAAATGGTAATTACCGCTATGCTCGCAGCATTGGCTTACGTTGCGATGGTATTTATCAAAATCCCCCTGGTGCCCGGCGCACCTTTCCTAAAGTACGAGCCCAAAGATGTTTTGCTCGTCATCACAGGCTTTCTGGTTGGTCCCGTACAAGGCTTTGTTTCCGTTATTTTGGTTTGTCTTCTTGAGATGGTAACCGTAAGCGACACCGGCCCGATCGGACTTTTGATGAATGTCATCTCCAGTCTCTTCTTCGTATTTCCGGCTGCGCTGATCTATCACAAAAAAAAGACCATGCTGGGAGCCATCATCGGACTTCTTACCGGCGTAATCTCCATGACGGGAGTCATGATGTTATGGAATTATCTGATTACACCGATTTACATGAATGTACCGCGTGAGGTTGTGGTCGCCATGCTTCCGACAGCCTTCCTGCCCTTTAATCTGATCAAGGCAACGATCAATATGGCAATCACCCTGATCATTTACAAGCCGATTTCAAAACTGTTCTCCGTAACAGGCCTCTTAAGAAAAGAAAAAACCGAGGCCGATGCTACGAAGAAAAGCGCAGGCTTCTCTCCTTTGGCCATCATCCTCGGTGTATTGCTTCTTGCAACATGCGGATTTGCGATTTTCCTTATGATGCAGTCCGTCTAAATCGGTCTTGTTGCCGCATATAACCATTCTTTCTCCCTGTCTTCTTTCAGAAGCGGGGAGATTTTTTTATAGACTTCTTCGTGATAGGCATTCAGTTTCCGGATATCGGAAGGTTCCATATAGGCCGGATCCAGTGCCGCTTTCGAAATCGGCACATAAGTAAGCGGTGAGAATGCAAGGAATCTTCCGTATTCATTCTCTTCCGAAAAAACACATTCCGCTATGGTTTCCGTACGAATGCCATACTCTCCGTCTCTATAGATTCCGGGTTCAATGGATGTAATCATGCCGGTCTCAAACGGTGTATCGACTTTTCCTTTTCTGCTTCTCCAGCTGATATTCTGAGGTCCTTCATGTACGTTAAGTACAAAACCGATTCCGTGTCCCGTTCCGTGACGATAATCCAGTCCTTCTTCCCAGAGAGGTGCACGGGCAAACATATCCAGATTCACTCCCGTCGTTCCGTGCTGAAATTTGGCGAATAGCAGCCTTAAATTTGCAACGGCGACCAATGTATAGTCTTTCTTCATTTGAGGGCTTATTTCGCCCGTAGGAATCGTTCTGGTCACATCCGTGGTACCGCTTTGATACTGTCCGCCGCTGTCAACCAGATAAAAACTGTCCCTTTCGATTCTTTTATTCGTTTCGGGCTTCGGTTCGTAGTGAATAATCGCTGCATTTTCTCCGAATGCTGAAATGGTCGGAAACGAAAGATCCAGAAAGTCCGGTATCGTCCTACGTTTGTCATCCAGTTTCTTTGCAAGCGCCATCTCATCCCACTCTTCCTTTCCAATGCCTTCTTCCACCTCACAAAGGAAGGAACAAAGCGCTGCGGAATCCGCAAGATAACAGGAGCGGATTTGCTCCAGTTCACGTTCCGTTTTAACCGCTTTGAATAGCTTGATCGGATTTTCTCCGGCTACCGGGCGAATTCCGCGTTTTAACAGAATCTCCACGATACGGTCGGATGTATCCGAAGGACATAAAAAGACACTTTCGACAAACTCCGCAGTCTCTAAATCCGGATAGAAATCCTCGTAGTCTTTTCTTTCAATATGATTTGCTTCAAGATAAGCCTCACACTCTTTCGTGCAAGCCTTGGAATTCAGATATAATACCGTCCGGTCCGCATTTACGATACAAAAAGATAAGGCCACGGGATTGCAGGGAATGTCACTTCCTCTTAAATTCGTAAGCCACATAATATCATCCAGACGGGAAAGAATCATGGAAGAAGCACCGCGAAGCCGAATCGCCTGTCGCAGACGCTCCGTCTTTTCCATGGCCGGTTCCTCACAGTTTTCCAATACCCAGACCGGATTGGAAGGTTTTTGCGGTCTGTCCGTCCAAATCCCTTCTGCCGGATCAAAATCCCCGCGAACCGTACAATTGCAAAGAGCAGCCGTTTCCCGGTACACGTTTCCTCTTTCGCTTAAGATGCATCTTCCGTCATAGGCAAGACACATTCCGGACTGTAAATGGCTTTTTAAAAACTCACCTACCGAAGGAACGTCTTTTTCGCCGGCACGCATCAGTTCAATTCCCGTACCGTTCAGTTCTTTCGATGCGGAGAGAAAATATCTTCCGTCCGTCCAGAGATTTGCGGTATGTTCCCCAACCAGCAATGCAACATTGTCGGAAGTACAGCCGCTGAAAAACTCCGTCACCTTAAAACAATCCGATACATATTCCGAACCGTGAGGATCGGAGGATGTCATCAGGCAAATGGAAATCCCTTCCTCTCTCATTCGATTTCTTAACTGTTCAATTCTTCCTATAACTGTAGTTGCTTCCGGCATCTTACTCATCCTTAATATTATTTTTCGCTATTTCAAGCACTTCCGCCTCACTGGAAAGGAAAGCATTTGCAACATCCGGATCAAAGTGTGTTCCGGACTCTTCACGGATAATGGAAAATGCTTTGTCATAATCAAACGGCGGCTTATAGCATCGTCTGGAAACAAGAGCATCAAACACATCCGCAACAGCCATAATACGGGCGGAAAGCGGTATCTCCTCTCCCTTCAGGCCATCCGGATATCCTCTTCCGTCCCAGCGTTCATGATGATATCTTGCAAGGTTCTTTGCTTCTTTTAGATAACCGGCATCCTCGGAAACATTGCTGATCGCCTTTTCGATAATCTCGTCCCCGATGACGGTATGCTTCTTCATTTGTTCAAATTCGTCATCATCCAGTTTTCCGTTCTTGTTCAGAATCAGATCGGATACACCGATTTTTCCGACATCGTGAAGCGGTGCGGAACTTACCACGTCTTCAATATATGCATCCGTAAGAACCTCTTCAAATTTACCTTCCTCACGAAGCTTGTTTAAGATTACTCTCGTATAGGCAGCTGTCTTACGAACATGATCACCTGTATTCTGGTCTCTGCCTTCCACCATATCCGCAAGAACCATGATCAGACCGGTCTGCATCTTCATAATGATACGGTTTTTCTCATTTACATCATCGATGTAGCCCATCGTATCATGTGTTGTTTTGGTAATTGCATGATAGAGGTTTTCGATTTCGTCACCGGTATGGATATCCAGTTGTTCGATTTTTTCGATACTCTTATCGCGCGCCTCTTCACTGTCGTACGCGAAAGCCTGGGTTGCACCCGTAATATCGTTGATCGGTTGTGTGATGCCTCTTTCCGCCAGATGAAGACTCACTGCCAGGATCAGAAGGAACACACCGAAGAATAACGTAATCACCTTGATCAGGAATTCAAAAATCTCAGCCTTCATCTCCGTGGTGGAAATATCAACGATGGAATACGCCACGCACTTTCCGTTGGAATCAAAAATCTGCGAACTGATACTGATGACATCGCCCTTCTCATTGATGTGTCTTATATTGGGAATCTTCTTTCCGCTAAGGAAATCCGAATAATATGCCTTTAGTTCTTCATCAAGTTTTGTGATGGTTCCCGGCTTCACTTCCGAACCGTTTTCATCTACACCAAATACATATTTGGTTCCTTTTTCGGTAACGGATAAAATATAAAGATTCGCCACATCGGGAACGTAATTTCGAAGGTCGCTGATTCGGATTGCCGTAATCCGATACTCCTCTTCGTCATATTCTCCGGAAAGATAATCCGAAATGTGATCTGCATTAATAATTCTGCCGGCCACGTTGGAAACACCGATTCCCTGATTTGTTCTGCCGTTCACCTCGGATTCCCGGAAGAGTGAAAAACTTATGATGGATGCACTGGTCGTAATCAAAATAGACGCTGCGATCAGCAAAAGCAGAACTTTTGCTTTCAGGGAAAGGCTCTTCCGAACCCTCTTATGCTCTGCATTTTCGCCGCGTTCAAAGATTTCACGCATCATTGCGGGCGCATCCAGCAGCAGTCTTTCCGATTCGGAGTATCTCTTATAGAAACTCCTTACACGTTTCGGAAGAATCGTAATAATGAGAAGAAGAATTCCGACACTGACAAATTTATCCAGAATATCAATCAGCATATCTGCAATAAACTGTGACCAGAATGTCCCGAAAATTCCTTTTTCATGAATCCAAATTGCAAGCGGTGCGGATATTCCGCTTCCGAAACTGAAACCGTATAAAAGCCAGGTAATCACGGAACCGATTCCTCCGCCAATAACGGAATAAATCAGTACCACCAAAACCAGCATTCCCGGTTTCTTTAATGAAATCAATCCGCGGTGATAGAATATGGATGTTACGATTGCGATCAGCACGTTTAAGATTCCGTAGTACATGTTGATCGGATCCGACAGACCGTTAATTAAGTTGGTTAAATATCCAACGATAACACCGGGCAATCCACCACCAAGTGCCGCCGAAAGCATGGTTCCGATGGAATCCAAAAATACCGGAAGATGCAGGAAAGTCGCCAGTTTTGCTCCCGCCACATTCAGCAAAACGCAGAAACCACATAGAAGAACAATCAAAAGAACTGTCTTACCGTACTTCCTTTTTTCCGTCCGAATATTGTTCATATCCTCAACCCTCTTACTCCGTTTTCCGGATTATTTATTTCAATCTACGAATTCTGTAGTTTCTTTCTTAACTCGTTTTTCAAAAACTCATATCGTTCTTTCTTCTCTTCTTTTGCGAAGTGAATATCCCGGAACTGTTCCGTCCTATCGGTGTAGTCCAATTTTTCTTCGCCGAACTGCTCGCTGGTTAGATCAAATTCATAGTCTCCGATTACGTTGAAGCAGTGTGTATTGTTGTTTTTTGTAAGAATTCCGTATACCTTTCCTCCGAAAATATCCTGCGCCAGAAAAGCGGTTATGGAACACTGCCCCAGTGTCTTATTCTCTTCGGTCCAGTTTTGTTGCATACGGGGCGCACATGTTTTTCGGCACCATATATCCGATAATGCATTGTATAATTCTTCCGGGGAAGTAATTCCCGGGAACTCTTCGTTCTCAATCAGTTTTGAGATCTCCCGATTCTTATAATAACTCATTCTCTCCACCTTCCCTTTGCACCGATACCCCATCGGATTGCATCGATAATATGCTCTCTTTCGGAACGTTCGTCTATCTTCATACGCACTTCTTCTACCAGATCCACTTCATCGGTAATCAGATAGTCCACTCCGTACATAAGAAAACGGTTCATTTCCAGTTTACTGTTTACCGTCCAGACACCGAGTTGTCTTCCCTGTTCTTTTATCCTACGAATGTCGGACAAATAAATGATATCATGCCGGAAAAGCAGAATATCACCTGTAACCGTATTATAATCGAGTGCCGGATCCTTGATCAAAGCACCGGTTCGAAACTCCGGATATGTATTCTCGATATACTGAATAACATCCAAATTAAAAGAAATGAAAACGATACGGTCAACGCAGTCTCGTTCCCGGATATCTTCCACAAGTTCGTCTGCCGTCTCTTTATTTGCCATGGAACCTTTTAATTCGATAAACAGCGTTTCTCTGCCATCCGTATAATCCAGCACGTCTTCCAGCTTCAGAACCGTGTGAACCTGTCCGTTTCCGGTTGTATCCGGAATTAACCAGAACTTTATATCATCCCAGTTCATATCGGATATTTTTCCTTCTTTTCCGGTCAGACGCGTCAGGGTTTTATCGTGACTGATGACAAACACACCGTCTTTTGTACGCTGCACATCAATTTCGGAAGCGTAACAGCCGGCTTCGATTGCATACTCGATTCCGTCCAGGGAGTTCTCGGACGCATGGAATCCGCCACCTCTGTGCGCTACAATCAGGGTTCTGTCGCTTTCAAAAATGAAATTATATATAATCCCGAGAATAGCGGAACCTAAGAAGATAAACAATGTTACAAATACGAGTAAAAACTTCATTCCGATGTTTTTGCCCCAGTTTTCTTTTGTAACGGTAACGCCTTTATCTCCCGTCATCAATTCCCGGTACAGTCCCGTCAGTCGGATAATGAACAATGTCATTCCCATAAACAAGCTTACGGAAACTACATAATTTCCAAACAGAATCACGATACAGCATACAATACGATACAACGTAACTCTTACGTCATTCTCCGTCATTTCCGAAAAGTTTAACAAGTGTTCTTTCGAAACAACATAACCGACCGGAAGCGAATCTTCCATGTGCTGCAGAATGATATGAGGCAGACCGCTCACCAAAAAGCAGATAATCAGTTCCACAATACCCAGCCATATCAAACTTCTTACGATTACGACAAAAAACAGAAATCCGTTTTCCCGAATCAGCTTTACGGAGTTCTTTGCGGCCGCTCTCGGCTTCATTCCATCCAGTACCACTCCCTGGAAGAAGAAACTGTAACGAATAGCCAGAAACACCAAAAAAGCCAGCACGAGAAAGAACATAAGCAGCCAGATATGGCGGTTATGGAACTTCTCCACCATGTATTCCGTTAACTGCAGTTTATCCACGAAGAATGTTTTAAAAATCGAACCGAACAGCGGGAAGAATCCAAACACAATGACTACCAGCACGCCCAGAATTCCAATCGGAGTTGCAAAGGAAGGCATGGTTTTGATTCCGTTATGTACCTCTCTTAAAAAACTCGTTTTTTCCCCGGCAATCAGTTTTTTCCCGAACAAAATCTTTGCAGGTACTTCCACCACAAAGAAGATAAACAGAATCAATGCCAGACTTACCAGAATTACGGCAGTCTTCCATCCACCAAACATTTCCGCAAAGTTATCCGAAGTCAGGACCGGTTCATCCAGTCCGGAAAAGCTGATAATCATTCGGTTCAATACAAAAATCGGCACCACAAAAAAGATTCCCGCAAAGAGATCGAAGAACCAGACTCTGGGAACGATATGAAATGCAAATTTTGAAAAGCCGACTTTCATACTTACTCCCCAATCAATCCGATAAATCCACATCCGGTATTATTGTTGCCGTATAATCCGGGAACTCTTCACAAACCGATTTGTAAAGAATTTCAAGTCCTTCTTTCTGCGAAATATCAAAACTGAAAACCACATCAAACCTCATGGTTTTTTCTTCCAGATTCACATAGAAGCCATGCATCTGCAATGCCCACTCATTTGCCATAACCAGTTCCGAAATCCGGTTCCTGATTTCAGCAGCCTTATCGTTTTTCGTATTGTAGGAATATACTCCGACGCCGGTTAAAATAACTCCTGTTTCCTGATATACTTTCTTCTCGATTTCTCTTGTCAGGCAGTCCACTTCTTCTACCGTCATCGTATCCGGCAGTTCGATATGAACCGAAGCATAGTTTTTATCCGGACCGTAATTGTTCAGCATCAGATCAAAGGCACCGCGCACTTCCGGAACCTCGCAGATAACCGCTTTGATCTGTTTTGTCAGATCGGCGTCCGCACGTCTTCCGAGAATGTGATCCAGTGTTTCCAGCATCATTTCGATACCGGCTTTGACAATGAATCCGGCTATGATCAGACCGACATAGGGTTCCAGACCAATGCCGGTAAAAAATGAAATAATCGCACAAATCAAAACCGACGTCGAAACGATTGCATCAAAAAGAGCATCCGTTCCGGAAGCCTCCAAAGCTCCGGAGTTGGCTTTCTTTCCCTGACGCTTTACATAGGTGCCGAGAATGATTTTTACAACCACAGCAACCGCGATGATAATCAGTGATACCAGCTCGTATTCCGCTTTTTCCGGATTGATTATCTTTTTTACGGATTCCACGCCGGAAGTAATGCCGGCATAGATAATAATGGCCGCCACCACTAAAGCACTGATGTACTCGATTCGTCCGTGACCGAGCGGATGTTTCTTATCCGGTTTTCTGTTTGCGAGTTTGGCACCGATGATGGTGACAATGGATGATATCGCATCCGACAGATTGTTTACCGCATCCAATGTAACGGCGATGGAGTTGGACAACAATCCGACAACTGCTTTAAAAGAAGCCAGAAAAACATTCGTCAGTATTCCGATAATACTTGTTCTTACGATGATTTTGTTACGATCCATAGTTTAGGTTTCCTTCTATTCTTTTATCTATTTATGATACACACTGTATTACGCTTCTTTGATCAGCCGCTCCAGTGTTTCAAACAATGCCTCCGGCTGAACGGGCTTACTTAAGTGTGCATTCAATCCCGCCTGCAGACTTCTTTGAACGTCTTCGTCAAAAGCATTGGCCGTAAGGGCAATAATGGGAATTCTCTTCGCATCTTCTCTTTCCATGGCACGTATTGTCTTTGTCGCTTCCAAACCGTCCATTACAGGCATACGCATGTCCATAAGAATCGCATCATAATATCCCGGCTCATGCTGCTCAAAGAATTCCACGGCAATTTTCCCGTTCTCCGCATGATCTGCTTCGATTCCTTTCGACGAAAGAACCATCAGCATGATCTCGGCATTGATGGCTACGTCTTCCGCCATCAAAACTCTCTTACATGTGTAGGACGTTTTTCCGTCCTTTTTCTTACCGTTTTCTTCTCTTTCATCCTCTGTCGGTTTTCTGTCGGAATCTTTCAGCGTAACAGTAACCGTAAACGTGGTTCCTTCGCCCTTCTTACTTTCCACATCAATGCTTCCGTTCATCAGTTCCACCATACTTTTGGTGATGGGCATTCCGAGTCCCGTACTTCCGTACTGACTTGTAGTGGAAGAATCTTCCTGAGAAAACGGTTCAAAAATCTTCGGAAGATACTCTTCACTCATTCCGATTCCGTTATCCTTCATCACAAACTTCAACGTGGAATTTCCATCATAATCCGCCAGTTTCTCTACGTGTAGAGTTACCTCACCTCCCGCAGGTGTAAACTTTACCGAATTACCCAGAATGTTAATTAACACCTGTTTTAGTTTCATCGCATCGCCGATAAAGTAATCTCCGATGTTATCCGATATTTCGGATTTGAAATACAGTCCCTTGTTATTGCACTGACCTCCGATAATGGTGATGACTTCATCCATAATCTCGGAGAACGAAAACTCCGCATGGCTGATGATCATACGTCCGGATTCAATCCTCGACATATCCAGAATATCGTTGATGATATTCAGAAGATGATGTGCACTCGTTCCGATTTTTTCCAGATAATCCTTTGTCCTTCCGGAAATCTCCGCATCGGAAAGTGCCATATTGTCCAGTCCGATTATCGCATTCATTGGAGTTCGGATTTCGTGGCTCATATTCGAAAGGAAGGCCGTTTTTGCTTTATTTGCCTCTTCCGCCGCAATCAAGGCTTCGCTTAAGGTTTTATTCTGCGCAAGACTCTCTCTGGTCTCCAAATCCACATCCGAGAAACAGGCACCCACGGCATGCACGATGTGATCGTCGCGATCCTCGGGATGACGCACACCCGCAAAACGAATCATTTCGTATTTTTCCACGCCGTTTCTTCGAATCATATAACGGAAAGAAATGACTCTGTTTTCCTTTAAGCCCTCGCGGATTGCGTCCGGATGGATGAACTTAAGGAATTCCTCGCGGTATTCTTCCGTAATGTTTTTTTCGGCATATTTGGTAAACGTGCTTAAGTAATGAAACTCTTCTCCCACCTTCAGCGCATCTTCTATTTCCAAATGCGACTGGTAGCAGACACCTTCATCCGTATCGAGCACGATGTAATAAACGCTCCAGTAATCGGAAGCAAGAGCGGTAATCAGCTTATCTTCACGTCTCTTGGCTTCATCGATTTCTCTTTGCTTTTGAACCTCTTCATCCACGTCCTTAAAGCCCATGACAATGCCGTCTTTTCCGTTCGGCAGATTGGCTTTGGCCGCATCGATTTTAAAGTACCTCTGACTTCCGTCTTTCATGTTGCGCAGATACGTTATGCTGTACTGCGAATTGGTTTTCAGATGGCTCATCAGATTGTCGAGGTTTAATTCTTCTTTCAGTCTGGAGCGGTCTTCTTCTGCCACAGACTGTGTATAATATTCTCTCGCTTTCGAATAAACGAGTTGTCCGTTCTCATTTCGGAAAGGAGCGGATGAAGCAATGCTTCCGTCATCATCTCCGCGATAAAGCGTAAAGGTCTGGTTTTCCAAGTCATCGATTAACCACACGGTATGATAAGACTCGCTGAGTGCCTGTATTACCGCACTTCTGGTTGCAAGGTCGGTGACACGCTGCAGTTTTTTCTCCGTGATGTCCGAAATAAATACATAGAAAATTCCGCCGTAAGCCTGGGTGTATGTATAGTGTCCGTAATCGTCCACCCACCTGACGGAACCGTCTTTTCGAACTATCCTGTATTCCACATAATCAAAACCTTCATCCTCTTCACCGATCTGATTATCGATAGACTTCTCAGTCTTTTCGTAATCTTCCGGATGAAGCATTCCCCGAAAAGTATTGCCGGTAAGTGCCTTGAAATCCTCCGCATCCTTGCATCCGAAGATTTCAAAAACCGCACGGTTTGCATAGATTACCTCTTCCGGCTTATCTGCTTTGTATATGAAAAATCCGCCGGGCATATGACGCCCGATTTCTTCCACTACCGGTATGGTCTGCTCATTCAGTTCAAATTTTTTTCCAAACATGAGTATCCCCCGTAATAATACAACGCGCTACTTGATCAAACCGGACAAGGTTTCAAACAATGCCTCTGGCTGAACCGGTTTACTTAAATGTGCATTAAGACCGGCCTGCATACTTCTTTGTACATCCTCATCAAAAGCATTTGCCGTAAGCGCAATGATCGGAATGCTCTTTGCGTCTTCCCTGTCCATGGCACGAATGGTTCTTGTTGCCTCCAAACCATCCATCTCCGGCATACGCATATCCATTAAAATCGCATCGAAGTAGCCTACCGGATGATTTGCGAAACTGTCTACTGCAATTCTTCCGTTTTCGGCAACTTCCACTTCCATTTCACGCATCTGCAGAACCATCGTCATGATTTCCGCGTTGATGGACATATCTTCCGCAAGCAGAACTCTCTTTCCGGTTAAGTCAACTTCGTTCTCACTCTTCTTCGTTCCCGCATTTTTGCGCTGGAATGCAGTATGGAATTCATCGATTACATTTGCGGCAAAAATCGGCTTGGCAAGGAAACTGTCTACACCGGCATTGATGGCATCTTCCAAAACATCATCCCAGCGATATGCGGTAAGAATAATGATGGCTGACTCGTTTCCGACGATTTCCCTGATCTTCTTTGTAGTTTCCACACCATCCATCTCGGGCATCTTCAAATCTACAAGAATCAGATTGTACGGCTCTCTTCTCGCATGACGGATATTTACTTTCTCCAATGCTTCCGCACCGGACATTGCAATCTCCGAAGAGATACCGGCTTTTTCCAGAACCAGTTTTGCATGTTCGCAGGCCACCGGATCGTCGTCGATAATTAAAACACTCATCTTGTTGATATCGACTTCCACGTTTTCCGTTTCACCGGTTTTCTTATCGGAATCCATCAGCGTAACGGTAACGGTAAACTCGGTTCCTTTACCCTTCTCACTCTTAACTTCGATATGACCGTTCATCATCTCCACAATACTCTTGGAGATAGCCATACCAAGTCCGGAACTTCCGTATTTGCCTGAAGTGTTGGCATCTTCCTGAACGAAGGTATCAAAAACATGAGGCAGGAATTCTTCGCTCATACCGATACCGGTATCTTTGATTGCAAACTGCAAAGTACTTTGTCCCTTGTATGCATTGATGCGCTTCACAAAAAGTTCCACGCTTCCGCCTTCCGGTGTAAACTTTACCGCATTGCCGAGGATATTGATGAGTATCTGGCGAAGCTTCATGTTATCGCCGATATAATAGTCCGCAATTTCTCCATCCAAATGACAATTGTAGTCCAATCCTTTATCTGCGCACTGTCCGCTGAACATCGTATTGATGGTTTCCAGAAGTTTCGGAAAATAGAATTCCTCATTCTTTAACATCATACGTCCCGATTCGATTCTGGACATATCGAGGATATCGTTGATTAAGTTTAACAAGTGCTCTGCAGACACACCGATTTTTTCCAAATATTCTCTGGTCTTCGGAGGCGTATTCGGATCGTTTAATGCGATATTGTCCAGACCGATGATCGCATTCATCGGAGTACGGATTTCATGACTCATGTTGGATAAGAAGATGGTCTTTGCCTTGTTGGCATCTTCCGCAGCCGAAAGGGCATCGCTTAATGCAAGTGACTGCTGCTCGATTTTTTCCTGCATGGCAATACGCTCATCCAGCTCCTGCTGCTTTGCTCTGGTTTCCGCATCTGCAGTTTCCTTGGCTAAACGAAGAGCGACATTTTTGCGGTTCTGGAGGTAGACAATAACAAATACTCCCAGTAAAACCGAAATGATCAGTACCGACTGAATAATGCTTCGAATCAGGATTCCTTTGGAAACGGAACTAATCTGGTTGGTTACCACGCTCTCGCGAATCAGATAGGTCAGCATCCAGTCCGTTCCCACAACAGGACGATAGCTTAATGTTTCCTGAATTCCGTTATAGGTAAAGGCTACTTCTCCGCTTTCATGGTTTTCAAAATTCTTCTTTACCTGCTCGTAAGAATATCCTTTTTCGTAATCCGCATGGGCAAGTGCTTCCAGAAGGTTGTCTTCTTCCGCAAGACCTCCCAGGATGGTATCGGTTAAGGCCACACCGTCTTTGGTATACAGGTTACTGAATGTGGTATCACTATTTTGGGAGTGCATGGAAACACCTTCCAGCATGTCCTCCATGTTGATTTCCATGAAACAGCAGACCATCTTTTCTCCGTTCATGGAAACATTCTCAAGCGGTGTTGCAATTACGACTCTTTTGTCTTTCGTACTCAAGTCTTTGATAAATACGACAGAGTCCGTCAATCCGGCATAATCAAAATTGTATTCGTCAATGTTCGTCTGGGTGCCGAGGGATGTATAAATCAAACCATCCTCGTTTACAAATGCAAATTTCTGCAGTGTAAACAGTCGCTTCATTTTTGCCTGATACTGCTTTAAGTGATCTTCATCACTGAAATCTTCTTCTGTCATCAGTTCAAGCGCTGTATACATATCGCCGATTCGTCTCTGGATATTGTCGGAAACAACCTGTTCACGACGGCCGGCAAGTTCATCCAAATAAAGAAGGCTGACGGATTGTGCCACCTTCTTCGTATCTTTTCCGGCACTCTGCCCGATCCACAGTGTTCCAAGCACAATAATCAAAAGGACCAATGCAGCGCCGATAATCGCTATAACCGTTATATTCCCCTTTTTGTTTCTCATATCCTCATCCCCGTTCAGTTCAAAGCATATTTTTCATTTTTCTCATATCGTCTCTGATTATTCGCAGAGTTTCTTTAAGCCTTCCGACTTTTCATTGATCTTCTCAAGATACGGGCTGTAATCCATCTGTGTTCTTGCACGGAGCAGCTCCGTAATTTCGGAAACCGGCTCGAGAATCGGTGTCAGTGCAAGATTTCCGAGTACACCCTTCAACGCGTGTGCAGCCTCAAAAGCGGCATCCAGATCATTTGCGCTGATTGCCTCGTTCAGTTTCTGATAAGATGCATCCGAAATGGATTTCTCCACCAGTTTCAAATAAAAAGCCTCATTGTTCATGCATCTTGTAAGTCCGTTTTCCGTATCTGCTCCGAATGTTTTCAATCCTTCTATGGTTAACATAACTATTCTCTCCGTTTCTTTTCTTCTTTTACAAACGTTTCAAATTCTTCCGCCGGAATGGGTTTTGAGAAGTAGTATCCCTGGATGACATCACAACCCATTTCCTTAAGAGTCTTAAACTGTGCTTCATCCTCCACGCCCTCCGCAACAAGCGGAACTCCGAAGAATTTTGCAATATCGATAATCAGTTCCACAAGCTTCAGACTCTTTTCGTCCTTGTGCATGTTCCGGACAAACTTCATATCCAGTTTCAATACATCAATCGGAATCGTCGTCAGCATGTTCAGGGAAGAATAACCCGAACCGAAATCGTCCATCTCAATCTTGAAGCCCCGGTCACGCAGGTGATTTACCACTTCGATCAAACCCTTTGCATTGTCCGCATAGGCTGACTCCGTAATCTCCAGCATCAAATCTTCTGCGCTCAATCCATTTTGCTCAACGAGTCCGGCCAGACGGTTTTCCAATTCCGGATCGTAGATGTCAATACGCGAAACATTGACGGATACGGGAATGGTAATTCCATATGTTTCCTTCCATTTCCGAATCTGAGCCGCTGCTTCACTCCAGACATAGCGGTCCAGTTTCTGAATCAGACCGTTGCTTTCAAAAAGCGGAATAAAGGCACCTGGCGAAACCATTCCGAGTTCCGGATGTCTCCAGCGGATCAATGCCTCTGCACTTCTTAAATGCGGTTCCTTCGTCTGAATATTGAATTTCGGCTGATAAAAAACGACAAAGTCTCCGTTACGAATAGCGTCTTCCATATCGTTGATCAGACGCTCTCCGTACAGTTCTCTGTCGTTGTCTTCTTTGTTGTAATAGGATAACTGCCTGGTGTAATCACCGCGAATGTGGTCACAGGCAAGTTTCGCATGATCGAAACGGTTTTCCGCCGGAAGTGTTTTATCCACGTCCTGAGATACACCGATTCTGAAACGGATTCTGGGTAACTGTGTTAAGTGGGACAGTTCCTCCTGGAGTCCGTCAAAAACACCTTCATAGTTCTCTCTGTGACTCATGTAGAGATAGAAATAATCCGCATCGGGGCGTGATGCGATAAACGTCTCTTTCTCAAACAATTCCTTCAGCGTGGAAGCTGTACTGCAAAGAACCTCATCTCCCGTTTCTCTGCCGTACATTTCGTTAATCATGTGAAAATGCTCAATGTTGAGAACCACCGCGTCCATCTTCTGCTCTCCGGTAACATGCTCATAACGGTGGATATATTCAAAAAAGAACTCTCTGGTATAAAGCCCTGTCAGCTCATCTTTTTCGGCCGCACGAATGATGCTCTTATCTTCATTCAGCTCAATAATGCGTTCGCATCTGGCCAGGATAACTTCCGGCATATCATAGGGTTTGGTGATAAAGTCGTAAGCTCCGTGCTTGATACTTTTTACTTCGGCACTCTTCTCGGACGTCATGACAATAACCGGAATCTGCTTTAATGCATCCTCTTTTTGCATTTCGTCAAGAACGGAAAAGCCGTCCGTTACCGGCATTAACAGATCCAGCAAAACAAGCGAGAAATCCGCGTTCTTCTCTCTCATCATTTCCAATGCCTTCTGTCCGTCTTCGGCATAGGAAACATCATAGGTTTCATTCAGGATATTTCCCAGAATCTCTCTGTTAATCTCCTCATCATCCACTACCAGGATTCGCCTCTTAAAACCGATTGTTCTGTTAAAATCTTCCATAAGTCCCCCCACTTACTTGATTAGTTGGCCTTTTTCAATTCCTTCTTACGTTCATACATCTTGTGATCCGCTCTTTTAAACACCGAATCAAATCCGTAATCTCTTCTCTTCTGGAACTCACTCATGCCTGCTGCCATTACGATGTGTCCCGTTCCCAGATTTTTCTCCATCTGGAGATCAAGGGTTTCGAATAGTTTTTCTCTGTCGGCATAATCGGTTCCTCGAAGGATTACCACAAATTCATCTCCTCCGATACGATAAACCGGACTGTGTGTGAATTTCTTGCAGATTATGGAACATGCTTCCTGAATATAATGATCTCCGGCTTCATGTCCTCTGGTATCATTTATCACCTTCAAATCATTGATATCCAAAACCACAATGCCAAGTTCTTCTATTTCTCCGTTTTGGATCTGAACATTTAAATCTTCTTTCATCTCCAGAAAAGCGGTTTTGTTTTTTACATGTGTCAGTGCATCTTTATAAGCCAGCTGTTTTACGGAACCGAGTTCCCTGCTTCTTTCAAGTCGCTCATCCGCCACAACAAATGTATGAATGACACATGTTGCAAGAAGACAGCCGATTGCATAAAACGGAAGCAACGGGAATGATGTTTGAAGAAGAATGAAAATCGTCATAATGATACCGGAAATACCGATTGCACGATAACGAAGCCTCTGCTTACCTTCAAACCTTCCGGCTATGATCAGGGTGTATATTGCGGTTACGGCAAATAACACCACCTGCATCGTAAGGGTGATGTATCTTGCAAACCCTGGAACATATTCCTTCGCCTCATCAAATCCGAAGAATATCGGTTTGAAGAAGTTTAGGGTTAATAATATGATTTGCGTAAGGAATATAAACCAGCCTGTGCCGATTAATATTTTACTGGGAATGGTGCTCCTGTTTAAAAAAGCACAAATATACCGGATCCATAACAAAAGCGTTATGACCAGAGAAAGAAAATACAAAAGCGTGTCGGTATACACCAAAGGTATGATTTTCGCTTCATAAAGAAATCCCCATAGGACATCCACAACATAATAAAGCATTACGCTCCAAAGAAAAGCCTTGTACGACCTTCTAACCAACGTATTGGCATTCGCTTTCGGCTTTTGGAACATAACCTCCACGTTAATAATTGCATGAATGACAATTGCAAGTAATCCGAAACTTGAATAAAACATTTCCCCTATCCTCTGTTGATCATGTTTTTACACCAAATTCAACACATCTATTTTACCACAAAAATAGCCCGAAGAATCAATTCTTCGGGTTATTTTTTCGGGTTTTTTTAACTTTTTTCGGCTTTCCGTAACCTATGTAAACCTACTCGGAAACATCTTCCTTGGAAATACCCAAAACAGCGATAGCATAAGACATTATTCCGGTCACAGGATTGGTCATGATTTTTCGAACCATGGCATGAACCACATCGCCGCTTCTCAGTTTTTCGTCGATAAATATACGCTGTCCGTCCTCGTTACAGGCAGATAACGCCTTAACAATTGCCGCTGTTACTCTACTCTCGGAAGCGGAAATATCGAGCGACCGGCCGACTTTAATGAATCCGGGAGTCCTTTCCACCATGGTACGATAAGACTGGTTACACCTGATTACCGACATATTCTTTCCGTCATACTCTACTACCAGCATGGGCTGTGTATTGAAATACTGCCGAATGGATGTCACATCCGCACTGGAAACCGCACCGAGATCATAAAGATTGATGGCACTTACCATTTTGTTGTATTCAATCTCCGCAGGATCCTCAAATCCGATCTGGGTACCTGTCTGATATCTTTTTATAATCTCTGACATCGGAATGGGTTTACAGAAATAGAATCCCTGAAGTTTGGTACAGCCGATTTCGCTTAAGAATTCCATCTGTTCCGCCGTTTCAACACCCTCGGCAACCGATTCCGTATTCAAACTTACCGCAAGTCTCATTAACTCGGTCAGAATCACTCTCGACTCCGGCTTTTGATCAAACTGCCTCATGAAACGCATATCAAACTTAATTAAGTCGAAGTGAATCTCCTGTAGCAAATCCAGGGAGGAATATCCGCTTCCGAAATCATCCATCCAAACCTTGAAACCGAGTTTCTGGAAGCGTTCAATCTGCTCCTTCATAAATTCAAAGTTTTCTCCGATACTGCTTTCCGTAATCTCTATCGTGAGAAGATTTCTGGGAATTCCGGCTGCATCCACACGGTTGGAAATCTCTTCCACAATGTCACAGACCTCAAAATCCGTTCTGGAAAGGTTAACCGAATTCGGCACTAAATGAAGCCCCGCATGTTTCTGGTTTTTCAGTTTCTCGAGGATGATATCGACCATTCTCAAATCCACTTTGTAGATTAACTTACTTTCCTCAAGAATGGGAATAAACTCTGCCGGTGAAAGCAGTCCTTTTTCGGGATCAATCCATCTGGCAAGGGCTTCTTCATCGCACACTCTCTTATTCGTAACACGAACGATTGGCTGGTAATATGCCGTAATCCAGTTTTCCGCGATTGCTTTATCAAGATTGTCGATGACGTACTGTTTCCGGATTTCCTTTTCCAGCATGTCATTGTCATAGAATCTGTAATATGAATTGTTGTCATCTCTGTTTACTTTGCAGGCTGCCTTCGCTCTGTCACAGGCCAAAGAGCTCTCCACAATGCCCATCGAATCCGGATAAATACCTGCTCTGACATGAAGCGTTTTTCCGTTATTGGCTCTCTTCATATCCAGAAAAACGGTTTTCAGTCTTTTTTCCAGTCCATCTATCTCGGAAAAAGCAGCAAAGTGATCCTGACCGAAACGGCTGCATCTGTCCGTTCCGAACTGCTTCTCCAAAATTCCGGCCATGGTTTTGATCAAAACATCTCCTTCGGAAAATCCGTATTTTTTATTAAATACCTTCATTCCTGTGAGATTGAAAAAGATCATTGCAGTCTCTGTTCCCTGTTCATGCATGGTCTTTCGATTCTGCTCGGAAACTCTTAAGAAACTGTTCATGTTCAGAAGTCCTGTCAGATAATCTCTGTCCTTCTCACTTGAACCGACGGACTCATCTTCGAATCCCATCCTTCTCCAGTCAATTCCGTTATATCTGTCCGAAATCAAACATTTTCTCTCTTCGTAGAAGCGCCTCTTATCCTCGTACATTCTCTCGTCTGCTACACGAAGGGCCATACGGATATTTCGGCATTTCTTTTCGATACAGGATCCGATTGCAAAGGACAGTTCTTCGTATTCCTTGCTGTATTCTTTGATTTTCTCGAGTTTCTCCTGCAGTTCTTCTTCCGTAATATCCAGTTTGATTACGGTAAATTCATCTCCTCCGGCACGGAAGACTTCTTTTTCATCAAAAACCTTTCTAAGAACCTCCGCCGCATTTTTTAACATTATATCCCCGGCAGGATGTCCCTGAGAGTCATTTACGTTCTTAAGCCCGTTCATATCAATAAACAGGACTGCTACGGAGGAATTGGCATGTTTTTCACCGCTGCTTAACGATTCCACATAATTGTTCATTTCGTTACGGTTCATAACGCCGGTCAGCATATCCTTGGAACTGAGGATTCTGAGCCGGTCCAGAAGCAGATAATTTCCAAGTTCGGAACCTAATATAAACGAAGTAACCTCCAGGGTCTCTTTGATTCGGATACTTCTGGATGCATTAAAATTAATTGCCCACATAAATCCCAGCAACTGGTTTCTGGATTTTAAAGGGAAGAGGACAATATTATGCGCTCCAGCACTCGTTAATGATTCATACCAGACGGGATTGCGTTCCTTGATCACCAGCATATCCTTCTCGTCTTTTACAATCAGACAGTTGCTGCCTGCTATGGTAGCCACCCAGGATTCCGCAATATCATAAAAATCCTTATTCACGTAAGTATCCATCGGCAAAAGCGGTGTATCTTCGGAAAACGCTTCGCCCAGAACATAGCAGTCTCGTTCCATCTCCTCCATAACAAGGATGCAGCAATGCTCGGAGTCACATAAATCACGGATTCCACGGATAATATCCTTCATGGTTTCTACGAAATTGTTGGTTCCTCGAAGGCGGATACACATATCCAGAACGGAAGATGCAATGTCACCGGAAATATTGGACATCTTTTCGGGACTGGATTCGGAACTGAATTCCATAATATAAACACAGTATCCCAGTTCCTCATCGTCCGTTTCCAATGGAACAAACGACATATTAAACCAAACCTGCATCCTGTCGGAATAGGCATAGGAATGCAGACATTTCTTCTCCACTGCAGATCTGTAACAGTAATCCTCGAAGTTTAAGTCTCTGACCAGATATTCCTCGTAGTCCAGGTTCGGGACAAACTTATCTCTCTTCATCTTCATGCTCGGCTTAGGATAATCTATGGAATCAATATATGCCTGATTTCCCGTCACAATTCGAAAAATCCGTTTGTCTCCGGTCATCTTTTTCTCAACAGACATTATGCATGCCATCGATGAAAAAGCATCTGCAATTGACTGAAAGTCCATCGTTTTTTCGCTCATAAACCTTCCCCTTTGTTTTTTACAAAGGCAATACCCCCATACTGCCCCTCATTCTTCTGATTACTCTTCTATGGTTTGCTTTGGATGCTCTTCACCGGAAAGCGAATACTCCGGATCTTCATCCATCATCTGAAGCATAATCTTTGCAAAACGCGGATCAAACTGTGTTCCGCTACCTTTTTCGATTTCCTCGCGAACCTTCTCCTGCGGCATCATATCACGATAATTACGCTTACTGCTCATTGCATCGTAAGCATCCGCCACGGCTATGATGCGTGCCTCTTCCGGAATCTTTTCTCCTGCGATTCCGTCCGGATATCCCTTGCCATCATATCTTTCATGGTGCCACCTTGCACCGATGCTGAGTTCGGATCGTTCTTTGATACTCTGGAGGATATTGAATCCGGTCACGGGGTGCTTTTTGATCTTTTCAAAATCTTCACTCGAAAGTTTGCCGGGATAATTCAGCACTTCATCCGGCACACCGATTTTGCCGACATCGTGCAAAAGGCCCATCATGTAGATTTCGTCCTGTTTGGACTCTGAATAACCTGCCCTTCTGGCAATCATTTTGGAGTACTTTGCAACTCTAAACAGCGGAATATTGGTAAGTAAAGGCCAGAGCATCAACGGATGGAAAAACTTTTTGGATTCTCTGCGGAACCGGAAAATAACAAGGAACAGGAAAATATAGGCTATATTCCACCCCAGATAGGCCATGAACTCAGACACCGTCGGATAGGTGTGCATCGTAAGCACGTAGATGCCCCAGTAATAATCGCTGAAAAAATGGCCCAGGAAAAAGATGATCAGATAAAGATAACGGCGTTTCGGCCGTTCAATATATTTAAACAGGCAATATAAGAGACCGACGATCGTGCAGAACAGTGTGAAAATGTTTTCAAAATCTTCAAATGTCATAACCCTGTCCCTCATGGGCCAATGGCACTTCTCTATTATAACACAAAATCGCCCGAAGAAACACTCTTCGGGCGAATATTCTATGAAAAAAAATGTTTTCTACCGGGCGTTATGCCTTCTGTTTTTCCGTGAAATTGGCCTTTTCTCTCATGATCTTATCCGTATTGGCTTCAATCATCTTTTCTTTTCTCATCGTCAGGCTGAAAAACTCACGAATCCTCTCTCTGCTGAAAGCTCCGCTGATAAGTTTTGCTCTGAAAAGATAATAATAGGCTGCCGTCGAGGAGATCTCGTCCAATTCGGAGTTTTCCAGAGTTCTCCTTGCCAGTTCCATTGCCAGATCACGCTGCTCTTCAATCAGTTTCAGCATATCTTCCAGCGTATGGATTCCCAAAAAATCGATCTGCAAAAGCAGATTCTCCGGATGTCCTTCCGTGATACGGGCATTCGAAAATGCAGCCATGTCCTGAAGGAGTTTTTGATATTCGGCATTTTGGTTGGTAAACTCAATAAAGGATATTCTGTCGAAGTAAACTTCATCCAGACTGTTGTTCTTAATATCCGCTTTAACCTTATCCTCGTACTCTTTCAGCTTGTTCCGGATATCCGCAAAAAGGCTGTCCGTTGTCTCAAGAAGGCAGGCCGCCTTCGAAAAACTCCTCCTAATATCCCTCGGAACTTCAATATCCGTTTTATAACCGAGATCGTGCTCAATCTGTGCCCAGCAGTGCTGAAGAATCGTTTTAATCTGGATTTCAAACCAAAGATCGCTGAATTCTCCATCCTCTTCCGGAAGTGCGCAGATATAATGCAGAGATAAGTATCCGAATGACTTGGCATCGATCAGTTTACGTTTATCCTTGGACCTTTTCCAGTCAACCCGGAAAATCTTGGTAATCTGCTCCGCAGCGATATCCACGTCCCCTGCAAAATAGCTGATCACACGGAATCCCAGAATGTCACGTAAATCGGAAACATTCTGATACTGGTCCGGTTTTCTGGCCATTTTTTCTTTGATGGATTCCATCGTTTTCAGTCGGTGTGTGATATGAATCAGGGATTGTTCCGGCATCTCAATCTGCTGAAGCCTTTTTTCTACAAGACCTTCCAGTTGCGCATATCGGTTTCTCAATTCCTGAATCTCGGCATCTGTTTCGTACATCCCGGTTTTCCCCTAATAACTAATCCAAAACAATCAGTGTGTTCAACATGTAAATAAATCTTCTTCCGAAGCCTTCCGAAGCTTCAAAGAAGTAGTGTGACGTAGCAACAATACAGCCATCGGAAGCCGGAATGATGTATACCGCCTGCATATTATCCGCTGTCTGGTTAGTTCCTTTTTCTACGGACGCATCGATCTTAATGCAGTCTCCCGCATTGTCAAGGGTGAATGAAAACTGATCGGTTTCGTATGTTTTGGAAAGTTTTTCAATGATGGTAGCAGCCGTGGTATCCGCATCATCCGCACTCTTCGTCACTTCAAGATAGTTCTCGGGATTTCCCGCATCGTCATAAACGGAAATAAAGCATTCGCTATCCGCTTTGGACTCTCTTATGAATGACTCATAATCATAGTCCATCTCAAATCCCAATATCGTATTAACGATATGTTCGTACTGTACCTTCTCTTCCATGCCTTCCAAAATGATGGTTTCTTCAAAACGTTCTCCGTCTTCTCTTCCGGACTTGGAAACCGGTTCCGATGTAATTGTACTAGCCGGTTCATCGGATTCGGCGGGTTCTATAACGATAACAGGCTCACTGTTTTCCGTCGTGGTGTTTTTCTTGTTACATCCGCAAACTGTTGCAACCAAAACGGATGCCGTTGCAAATGTTACAATTGTTTTTAAAATGGATCTCTTTTTCATTTGTAATCTCCTTATTATAGCCTTGGATTTAAAACTGTTTTTATTCTATCACTGCAATAACAGTTTTTCCAGCATTTCCATCATCGCCGGAATATCATAGGGCTTCGCCAGATGTCCGTTCATTCCGGCATCCATGGCATTTTTCTTATCTTCTTCAAAAGCATTTGCTGTAACGGCTACAATGGGAATCAAATGCGTTAAAAAGCTGAGTGTGTTCCGGATAGGTAACAACCTTCGCCGTCACATGGTTATCCTCAAGGTACTGGTTCAGTACGCTAACCATGGCGCTGTCGAGGACACCGATTTTACAACCGTTTAACGTAGCCGGATCAGCCGTAATTTCTGTATCGACATCATGCTTTACTAAATAATAGGACTCGTTGCCCATAATGGCCTTCGGATAGCTGATCAAGGCTGCTCTCTCTTCTCTGTATGCGAGGCCGGCAAGCAAATCGATTTCACCATCCAGAAGCATCTGATAGAGATCTCCGAATCCGCCGTAAACATATTCGTATTTCCAGCCCGTATACTCGGAAAGCTTGCAGTAATACTCATAGGCATAACCGGTTTTAACCGCACCTTCCTCTGCACCTTCCTGGAATACTTCGTTTTCGTAGTATCCGACACGAACGGTCTATTTCGCGATGTTATCGGCATGAGCCGTGAAAGGGAAAGACAGCGTCATGGTGAATGCCAGACACATCACGGCAATGAAACGAGACAGAATATGCTTTTTTCTATAGTTTTTTACAGACCTCTTTGTCCTCTCTAAAAATCAATCTTTAAATCCGTGCAATTCCAGGTTCCGAACGGCGTTTCAATTACATGAGAACCATATTCTTCAAAGCCGACTGCCTCATAGCATTTCCTGGCTTTGGAGTTATTGTCAAAAACCCCAAGATCAACCGTCGCAGCCTTTAAGTTATTCTTTGCATACTCAACCGCAAGTCTGATCAGCTCTCTTCCGTACCCCATGCCGCGAAGTTCGGGATCCACAATAACAAATCCGATTCTTAGCCTGGAATCGTCATTTTCCAAAGGGTAGCGAAGAATAAGACTTCCCACCACCTTGCCTTCTTCATCCACACCGGTAAGCGGGAAAAAACGTCCCGATTCTTTTGCCAAAGTATAGTGTTCGTCTATGCTGTAAGGCTGTAACGGATAAAAACCAAACCGGTCGGCTGACCACTGATAAAGCTCCGTCTCCGTTCGGATCCAGCTTGCAATAATCGGCGAATCTTCTCTTTCAAATGCTCTCAGTTTCATCATTTCCTCCTTGTATTTCGGTCATTCTTTCAATATCACCTCATTCATGCTTCCGGTACGGTAACCGGTCAAATCCATGGCAACGTATGAAAAGCCAAATTCCTTGAATGATGTTGTTATCTGATTTCGAATATCTCCTCGGATCAGTTTTTCGAACTCTTCCGGCAGGACCTCAATTCTTGCCATGGTTCCGTGAATACGAACACGCACCTGACGGAAACCTAAGTCCAAAAGCAACTGTTCCGCCTTTTCAACCATTTCCAGTTTTTCTTTTGTAATTGTTTCCCCGTACACAAACCGGGAAGCAAGGCAGGCAAAGGAAGGTTTGCTCCAGGTAGGAAGACCGAAGTGCTTGGATAATGTCCTGATATCTTCTTTTGTAAAGCCGATACTTCTTAGCGGGCTTTGAATCCCTAATTCCGCAATAGCCTTCAGTCCCGGTCGATAGTCTCCGTTGTCATCAAGGTTGGATCCTTCCGCAATCACGGCGATTCCCTCATCTTCCGCAATCTTTTTCATCTTCTCAAACAATCCATATTTGCAAAGATAACATCTGTTTTGGGGATTATCCGCAAATCCTTCAACTTCAAACTCATCAAATTCAAAAACTATCTGACGAACTTTTATGCTCTCGCAAAACGCTTTGGCCTCACTTAACTCCCTCTTCGGAAAAGAAGAAGCCTGCGCCGTAATGGCAATTACATTTCCTTCCAGGGCTTCTTTGGCCGCATACAAAAGGAAGGTCGAATCGACACCGCCGGAGAAAGAAACAGCCACGCCGCCGTAACTTTTCAGCAACTTTTTTAACTCATCATATCTATTCAATTGTTCGATGGTTACTGCATTACCTGTACTATCCATATCGGTTCCCTTCATAATCCTTCGTCAGGCCTTAATCCCTTCCCCTGCAATAATCAAACCTGCAGCGAATGGAGCTTTTCTTATAACTGCTTAAAGAGACTGACATGTTCCGTAAGTTCCTTAAAATGTCTTCTTTGATAAAACCCGTAGGCCGGCTTGTCATTATCCGTCTGGAGAAAGATTCCGCCGAGTCCGCGTTTTTTTACGTCCTCTTCTATCATTTGCAGAAAACGCGAGCCCGTACCCTGCCCCTGCTCATCGGGATCCACAAAAAGTTCATCCAGATAGTATTCCGTTCCCTGCCACCAGTGTTTGATCTGGCCGATGGAGACCGCCGTGAGTTTCCCGTCAACCAGCAAGCCATAGTTCAGCGGATGAAACCCTCCGGAGATTTCCTTCATATACTCAGTCAACTGAGCCTCATCACTCCAGTTATCGTTCCAAGGTTCTCTTTCAAATGCTTTCTTAAATAAAGCCGCCATTTCCGGCAAATATGATGTATCCAAAGCAATAAATTCTTCTGCCATTTTTGTATCCTCTGTCACCATATTTCGGTACGGGACCGATATGTTCCATTTTAGCATAAAAAGAGTACGGATAAAATCTTTGAGTAACGATTCTATTCTTTCTCAAGCTGTGGTAAAATGTAATAAGGTTTAAAAGGAGTGTCTGAGAATTATGGAAGTGATTAAAGAATTCATTTTACAAAACTGGGCACTGATATTGATTCTGTTTGCTTTTGTTGTCCTGCTCAGAACAACGGGTTTTTTGAATGTGAAGTCCAAATCACGCATGTATGCGCTGATTGTGTGGCTTTTTTTGCTTACACTTGTCGTCTTTTTAGAATTCTTACTGGAAGAACAGAAGGCGCTACCCAATGTCCGGCTTGCGCTGATGGCCATACGGTACAGCGCCACTCCTCTCATCATCGCCTTCATCATCTATACCATGGCAATCAATATACGCTGGTACGTCTTTATTCCGGCCTATATTCTTACCGTAATCGATATTGTTTCCATTTACACCGGAATTGTTTTCAGTCTCGATGAAGAGGGTATTCTAAGACGCGGATTCCTGGGCTATCTGCCGTACATTATGGTAGGTGCTTACTGTACTTTGCTTGTTTATATCCTGATCAAAAGAAGCAACAAACGCTATACGGAATTTTTCCCGATTATCTTTCTTTGTTTCGCATTTGTTTCCGGACTGTTTCTTCCGTTTGTGCTTGGTAAAGATTATTCGAAGATTTTCTGCATTACCATTGTCATAGCAGTATTTATCTACTATGTTTTCTCCATTCTTCAGTTGACGGAAAAGGATTCTCTTACCGGCCTGCTTAACCGTCAGGCTTTCTACGCTTCCGTCAACGACGAGGCCAAAACCATAAATGCGCTCGTATCCATCGATATGAACGGTCTTAAGACAATCAATGACAGCCAGGGACATGCCGCAGGCGACAAGGCACTGTCAACAATTGCCATATGCTTCCTGAAGGCAGTTACGGCCAAACAGACCGTATACCGAATCGGCGGAGATGAGTTTGTGATTCTTTGCAGACGAGCTACCGAAGACGACGTCAAGCAGCTCGTAGAACGCATCAAAAAGAATATTGCAAAAACCGAATACAAATGTGCAATCGGTTACAGTTTCCATACCGAAGCACCGGAATCCATCGATGAAATGCTTAAGGAATCCGATGAAAAGATGTATGCGGATAAAGCAGCTTTCTATGAAGCATCAGGGATTACCAGATGACGGACGCTGATGTTTCTATAACCACTTCTTTCGTTTAAAGAACAGCAGACTGAATACCACAATCAATACGGATGCTATAATCACCGCGGGATAGCCCCATACAGCGTCCAGTTCAGGCATATATTTGAAGTTCATGCCATACCATCCAACGATAAGCGTAAGCGGCATAAAGATTGTTGTAACCACCGTAAGAACCGTCATGATGCGGTTCTGTTTTACATCCAGTCTGGACTGATAGGTGTCGCGGATCTGGTTCGTATAATCCAAGAGCGAATTCACTATATCATGCAGTCTCGAAACCCTTCTGGAAAACAGTCTGAAATAACGCAAATGATCCGCCTGGAAGAAATTGTTTTCATTCTCTTCAAATTCCTGTGCCAAATCAATCAATTGATTGTAATGCGTCCTAAGATCGCGCAAATCTCCCCTGATATCATTTAATGAATCCAAATCGCCCTCTTTCCCGCGATCAATATCATTATCTATGACATCCAGTTTCTTTTCATAGTTCTCGAGAATTCTCGCATCTTCATGAATAATCTGTTCCAGAAAATCATAGATGAATCTTTCCAGGCTCGGGAAACGCCATTTTTTTGTTTCCGTGATTCTGTTGATGATTCCCGATACAGTATTGCCGGCATCGATAAAAACGATACCTTTTTCATCAAGTGCAAATGAAAACTCATGATAATCTCCGGACATATTGCTTCTGTCGGGAATGGCAAATGTACCGGTAACGGAATCGTAGTTCACTTCCGCGTTTGTCGTATAAATCTCCGTCGCTTCAGGCTCCATATCAATACCCATATCGTAGGAATCGCTTTCCGCATTCCACTCTGACGGCGATAAAACCGCAACGTACTGCTTTTCCCCGCTGTGGCATTCTTCAGCCGAGCATTTACGAAGCATTGTGTCAATCAGATAATACATTTCCGTCTCCCCCTTATTTCAATATGTTCTTCATTAATGGTCTGCTCTCCACTGCTGTATTTGATTCTATCATAGAAAAAGACCGAAAAAAACATTTCGGTCTTAAGATATTTACGCCATATTACAAAGCTTTTCGTAATACTCGGGTTTTAGAGATGTAATTAAGATCCACGAAACCGTTGCCACGTCTATCAAGGCATGACCAATCATGACCGGCAGGGGATTTCGTTTCTTGTAATAATATGCACAGAGAATAATCGTTAACGGCAGGAACGAGATAAAGCGGTAAATCATGAATCTTGCATCAAACAGCGTCGGAATAAAGCTGTGTTGAAGCGCGAAGAAAAAGGCCGGAATCAAAATTGCCGCAAACTTGTTCTTAATCCTGTTTACGCCGTATCCAAGATAGAGGCCGTCCTCCGCAAATGCCGTCGTGATTGGCAATAATAAGGAATTGAGAATTGCAACAACCTTCGGAATCGGTGCAATCATCATCGGCGCATTGTACGGAATCTTTCCGTAGCAGATGAATCCTGCCAAATACATTCCGCCCGTTCCGACAACAAGCACAATCAAGGTAATTACAATAATCTCAACAATCCTGGTCTTCCCCTTTTGATAATTGATCAGTTCGAAATAGGTCTGTTTATTCTTATGCGCGATGAGGATGAGCAGGCCTATTGTAATGATATTGATTACTGTTGCAAGAGGTGACCACCAGTTTCCGATATCCTCCGGACTCTTTCCCGTCACAAGAGATATTCCTAAAAATACGAGAAGAAAGATTACGCACCGAAACGGTAAAAGATATGGAGTTTTCTTATTCATGAAGAGCGCCCCCTTCCTTTAACAGAAAACTCTCCGATGCTTCTTTAATCATTGCCATGATCTTTTTCTCGGGCGCCTTATAAACACCGGTTGCAATCATTGTTGCTATCCCGTGCGAATAGATTACGGTATTTCGGATGCAACGAGCTGCCGCTTCAACGGATATGCCGGTTATTGAGGCTATTCCCGCAGCCATTTTTTCGGTTTCTTTATTCTTGGAAATGTCTTTCAGATCATACGGTTTTCCGAGCGGGCTCTCGCCCAGATACAAAAATCGAAAGAGGTTCGGCTCCTTCATCGCCATTCTCACATAGGCTCCGCCCATGTCTTCGAATACCTCTGCCGGATTTTGTTTTTTGGATGAAGATTTTGATGATGCGTACTCTGCAGCATATACGGCCAATGCTTTTCTCAAGCCGTCCATGTTTTCAAAATGCCAAACAATCGGTTGTGTGGAACAACCAATCTCTTCGGCAAGCGTCTTAATGTTGACGGATGAATAGCCATCACGGATCAACATCTTCAGTGCAGCATCCAGAATAATATCTTTTGAAATCGTTACTTTACGCGCCATATCGGCCTCCATAATATAAATGTGTTTATATAATTCTATTTATATTATAGAGACTCTGCTTTTATTGTCAAGGTTTAGAACTAATTATAATGCATCCTTCGGGCAGTTCATTGTACATTCCATGCAAAGAATGCATTCGGTTCCGTTTTCTCTTCTACGCGAGTTGTCCGTAACCTTTACGTTCATCGGGCATATTCTCTCGCACTTTCCGCAGGAAATACATTTTTCCTTGTCGCACTTGATGCGGATCAGGGAAAAGTAACTCATCGGCTTTAAGAACACCGTAATCGGACAGATATACTTACAAAATGCACGGTTATCCTTGAACGCAAATGCAAGGATAATTCCTACGGCATAGTAAACAACGTTGCCGATAATAAACGCCCAGAACATAATCCGCTCGATGTTTCCGACTTTCGCAAGGAAAAGCGCTGCAACGAAAACGAGAGCAATGGCAAAGGTGATGTAGCGGATCCAGCCAATCTTCTTTCTGGGTTCTTTCGGAACCTTGTAAGGCAGGAAATCCAGAACCATGGCCGTCCAGCAGGCATAACCGCACCAACCTCTTCCGAAGATCAGCGGTCCGAATATTTTCGCCACCGCATAGTGAATGGTTGCCGCCTCAAAGACACCGGTGAAAAGATAGTACCAGAATCCTTCAATCTGCATGTTTTCATTGCTGATTATGCCAAGATAAACCAGCATATAAAGACCTACCATCAGCTGCGTAATTCTTCTCGCATATTTGTATTTTTTGATAAACAAAAACACGCCGAGCGAAACCGCGAAACCGATGTAACTGAAGTTAAACAGATAAAACAGATTGTCCTTTGTCAGCCAAAGCGTAATTGCAACCGCTTCGAAGATTACAAACATAAAAATAGGCGGAAAATATTTTTTCATCTTTAATCATCCATCACTTTCACTCGTCTTTTTTACGGTTTCTCATCCGTCCACCAGTCTGCTTCTTCCCTGGTGATACCCCAAAACCTTCTATCCGAAAATCTGTCCGGGAAGTTTCAGTTTCTCCTTTGCAGGAAAGCCCTTGTCAAACTCCTCCACATCCTCGTCTTTTACGTAATATCCCTTCGGAGTCTGATATACACCGGTAATTCCGTCAAGATACCCCGGAATCAGCTCTTTGCACAGGAAGAAAGAATCATCCTCTCCCTCCGGAAGATCATGATAACGAATCCCAAACTCTCTGGCAAAAGTAAATCCGCATTTACTGTAAAAATCAATATTCCCTTCAAACAGAACCGCTCCGAAGCCCATTTTTGCAGCTTTTTCAAGGGAGTAATCCAGAATGGCTTTTCCATATCCTTTACGTTTCAACTCCGGAATAATTCCAATCGGTCCCATTGTCAGCACATCGATTGTTCTTCCGTCATCTGCTTCGATAATTGTCTTCATGAACATATTCTGACCAATCAGTCTGCCATCCTGTTCCATTACAAAATCAAGCTCCGGAACAAATGCCGGATCATCTCTCAGTACATGGATTACATAGTGTTCACTGCATCCGGGACGATATACATTCCAAAATGACTCTCTGACAAGGTTCTCCACTTCTTTATAATCTTTCTTTTCTTCCAAACGAATTGTGTAATGATTCATTGATTTTTCTCCTTAACTTAATCGCATATCAAATGCTTTCTTTGAATCTCCGTTAAATCCTTTGTAGTATCTTTCAATTCGCAAATCATATTTCAATGCCTGTCATTGTATTCGTAGAATAAATCATCCAACAGTTTATCGACTCCGGATGAATCTCCGAAGGCTGCCTTAACAAACGTTCCGGCATTCTGAATCATAAGTTTGAAATACAGCCAGTCCCCCATGTCGTCATATTTACGGGTGGAGTTGATCAGCACGTTCTTCTTAAGAGTCGTATATTTCTTTCCATGTTTCTTTCCGTATGCTTTCAGCAATTTCGCGGTTGCCACATCTTCCATGGCCTTCTTGTCGACGAATCCGCCGATTGCATCGAAGGTTTCCTTTTTCGCCCAGAACATTCCGCTGTACAATCCGGTAGCGGCAAAGGAGACTCTGCACATAATATCGTTAAGCCAGAGCGGAAAAGAATATCTCTCAAATCGGATCGGTGCCCCGCCGCCGATATATCTTCCGCTTCGCAAAAGTGCATACACTTCCTTTAATGTTCCGCGTGTCATACGGTTATCCGCATCGATTGTTACTATAATCTGACCGTTGGCTGCAGCAATTCCCGTATTACGCACTTTTGCAATACACCGGTCTTCATTTAAAAGAACTCTTGCCCCAAGTGCTTTCGCAATCTCTCCGGTTCTGTCGCTGCAACGGTTGCAGACTACAATAATCTCCACCTTCCCTTTAAATCCGGCCTCGGCTTTTTTAATGGAGCGAATACAACGGGCTATATATTTTTCTTCATTGTGCGCCGGTATAACTACCGAGATATGTGTTTTCATAATTCCCCCTCAGAATACCTTTTCCGAATAAAAAAAGAATTGGAGCATACGGGATTCGAACCCGTGACCTCCACACTGCCAGTGTGGCGCGCTCCCAGCTGCGCCAATACCCCTTGGTAAATGTGTTTTACCATATTATCTGCCTAAAGAAAACCTCGGCTCTACGAAATCCACTCCTCTGCCCAGGCCCCCAGTTCCTCTTCCGATGCACTTCTTGCAAACTTTCTTCCCTCAACAACCTTTGCGCCATTAGCCAGTTCCTGCATATTTTTGGAGGAATCTCCCATGCCGCTTCCGCCGGAAGTTGCGAAAGGAACAACCGTGATTCCGTCAAAACTGTATGCTTCCATAAATGTATCAATGATGGAAGGCTCTCTGTACCACCAAATCGGAAAGCCGACAAATACGGTACTGTACTGCTCTATGTTTTCCACTTTGTTTCCGATGGCAGGTCTTGCGCTTCTGTCACTCATCTCCACGGAACTTCTGCTCTTCTTATCCATCCAGTTAAGATCAGCACTCGTATATGCCTGCTCCGGCCGGATTTCATAAAGATCCGCTCCAATGGCATTTGCCAGATTTCCTGCTACTTTCGCTGTCACTCCGCTTGCACTGAAATATGCCACTAATGCTTTACTCATTCTCTGCCTCCTATACCAAATCAGATGGTCTTACAATGTTACAAATACTCCTTGCCAATAAGGCACTCCTGGGGATTGCTGCAATCTTAAACTCTCCGTCCATGGCGTCACAGACCGCCTCCCCTTCACCCGGGCTTTTTACTTCATCAAAATGAAAGATCAGCTCATTTCCGTTCCTGATTACCACATCATCCGAATGAGAATGATAGCCAAGACTGCTGTATTCCTGGTACAGAAAAAGATAACTGTACTGCTCAATAGGATAATTGTTCTTCATTTCCTGAAAAGCTTCAACATGCGCTGATTCATAATTCCACGGCCACTCCGCGTTATCAGGAACCTTCATGCCAAGTACGGTTTCGGCAGCTGCAAGATCAGCTTCGTCGCTTACCAGATATAAAACGCCGTTTTCCGGTTTGGGATCGATACTGAGATATCCGCACTCGATATTCTCTATATATGTCCCGTTTATTACTTCCTCAACAGACTCCACTGTGTCGGGGACTCCGACATCACCGGGAGGAGCAACCTGCGAGCCATTGTTAAGGTTGGCCGGCGGTTTTTGCTGATATAACCGGTACGGCATGGTACATGCACTCAGAAACATCGATGAAACAATTATACCACTTATTAAGAATGTTTTTTTCATAAATCCACCTCGTATTTATTATATATTTTTTCTTTCTAAAAGAAATAACGATTGAGGCAGATTGTATTTATGGCAAAAAAGAACACCGACATGAATGAATCGGTGTTCTTTAAAACTCACAGGGCACTCCTGTCGCCTGATCCTTCAGTGCATCTCCTGCCGGTGTCAGTCCGTTTCCTTCATCGCCCTTCTGATTCTGCTGAGCGATTCAGGTGCTATCCCAAGATATGTTGCGATATGCTTTTGCGGAACCGTTTCGCTCAAGTTTGGATACATTTTCTTAAAATGAATATATCTCTCTGTGGCGTTTTCCACAAGAAATCCGTTTTCCCGATAAATCTTGTAACGAAGTGCCCTCTCCAAAAGTAAAATCCAGGCATCCTTAATCGCCACATTTTCCTTTATGAGTTTTTTGATATCTTCTGTCTTGCACAACATAAGGGTCGTTTCTTCCAATGTTTCCCACATGCAAATCCTTTCCGAATATCCGAAAAAGCCCTCATCCATGCACATGGTTCCTTCCGGCGCAAATCCTCTTGTGATATCATTCCCGTCATTATCAATATAGTAACACCTTGCCAAACCGGAAAGAACAAGCGCTGCTGCCGTAGTTTTCTCTCCAATGGACGCTATAATCTCTCCTTTGGAAATCACTCTGAAAGTTGCTTTGTTAACAATCTCTCCGAGAATATCTTCGTCGACGTTTATCTGATAACTCTCGCTAAATTCCTTTAGTTGACTCACAAAATAGTTTTTATCCATTTTGGCTCCTTCGCTGCACTATTGTGGTTCCCAGGATCCCTGCTGGCGAATTCCGGTCTTCCCTGCTTCCTCTTCAATCAGTGCAATTTCCTCATCCGAAAGATTTACGTTCATTGCTTCAGCCAGTTTTGTCGCATGGGACGGCTTTGTAATTCCCACAATGGGAACAGCGCCCTTAGCAATAACCCAAAGAATCGGAATCTGTGAAGGATCAATTCCATATCTGTCCGCAATCTCTTTCATAACGGAAAGCAGGCCTTCAATCTTTTTAAATTTGCTCTTTGGGAAAAGGAAATTACGCATGGAAAACGTCGGAAAATGCTTTTCTGCGCTGTAATGTCCGGACAATGCGCCCTGTTCCAAAACCATATAGGCGCAATACATGATTCCGTTGCTGTTGCAGTAATCAATAATCGGCTGCTGGTCGTTTCGAATCAGGCTGAAATGATTTTGCACGGCACCAAGTTTAAGACCTTCTTTTGCAAGGGTTGCTTCCGCTGTTTTGATATGCTGAAGCGAAACATTCGAAATACCGAGCGATTTAATCTTCCCTTCCTTCATAAGCGGAATTGCTTCTTTGATATTCGCCTCAAGATTCTTCGGAACATGAATCCAGAAAAGATCCGCCGAGTCTCTTTTCAGACGTTCCATACTCTCCGCGAAAGATTTTGTCAGAGCACCTTCCTTGTATTTTTTACCCGGAAAGAATTTGGTGGAAATATAAATATCTTCTCTTCCTTCCATCAGGTTTCCGAGAAGTTTCTCGCAGGAGCCCATCCCATAAACCGCTGCAGTGTCCCATTTTAAAAATCCACGTTTTACCGCTTCTTCAAAAGACTGTTTTAACGTATCCTCATCCGTCTTTTTTCCAAACACCATGGCTGCTCCATTATAGCCGCTTCCCCATGCCCAGGTTCCGATTAAAACATCTTTCGTTAAATTCGTATCGCTCATTTATCCGTTCCTCCCTTAAAAACATCAGTTTTAAGAAGAATACCAACGAATAAATATTTGTGCATTAACATATGTTAATTACCATTTTTATTTGATCTTAGAATTAATAATCCCGTTAGCGGACTTTATCATTGGGTTATCCTCTTTTTCGTACGGACTAAGATAAGAACAGCAAAGAAACGCAGTTAAGCAATGCTGATTTCAACACCGTAAAAGACTATGCAAACGGAGTTATTTCCGGCAAGATCAAGGTTACCGAAGTTGGTGGATGCGACATGTCCACTCATACCGTCATCGCTTTTGAAGAAGACGGAACAAAACACACCCTGAAACCCGAATGGGCCGGATGGATTGATGGTTTCGATGAAATGGTTGAGCTGTTGAAACAGTATTTTTAATCGTTTAATCCTTTCGCCAAATCATATGCCCTTTGCGAAAATGCTTCGATTCTTTCTCCTCTATTTATCTCATTACCATAGCCTCTGGTCATTTCGTCAAAAGCATATACTTCGCATTTCTTTGCCCTGTTACGAATTCGGTCACCAACCATAACCGTCTTCATAGCTTCAAGTTGCTGCAACCTGATATCATCCTTTATTGAGCCTCCCATAGTAATAAGAAACATGGCTTTTTCCAAAGTTTTCATCGAAGTTTTATCTCCATAGGCAAAACCATATGTCCATACCCTCTGGAACCATCCCTCAAGCATAGCCGGAGAAGCCGTCCAAAAATCAGGATAAATAAATACTACAATGTCGGCCGAATTAATCTTCGCCTGCTCATTAAGAATGTCTTTCTCTACAGGATCCTCTAATCGATAAAATCCTTCTCTAAGGTATTCACTTTCTGACATGACCGGATTAAATCCCTGTGCATACAAATCAGAGACCTCATAAGAGTGGCCTGCATCCTCGAGCCCTCGTATAAAGGATTCCTTTATCGTATGTGTAAAACTATTTTTACTTGGATGACAATATACAACCAATACTTTCATAACATCTCCATTATCCATAGTTATTTGTGTTCTTGTTTATTCTTAACTGATTCTTTATCAGACCACTATTTCAGTGCCTGCTCATTTGCTCCCCGGTATTTATTAACAAGATTCCTTGAAATTCTATTTTACCATATAATCATCCGGGAGAATTATACTCTTTGCTAAGATCAATCCGCATCGATACGATACCGTTCTCCTCCGATAATTCCTCATAACCCAAACGCTTATATAAACCATAACCGACGCTCATAACTTCCGGTTTCGTTGTAAACAGAAGTTCTTTATACCCAAGTTCGGAAGCCTTATCTGTCATTGCTTTGAGCATGATTCTTGCGTATCCTTTTCCTCTGTGTTCCGGTTTGATAAACAGACGTTTTCCTTCACAGGCTGTGTCGCTTATTTTCCTTATGGCAACAGAGGCAATCGGCTTGCCTTCTTCATATCCGACCAAAATTGCCCCGCCGGAATAGTACCCAGCCAGATCATTTAGTTCCTTATCAAAAGAAACAAAGCAGCTTTCCGCACCCTTAATATGCGAGTATTCCACAAACAACTCTTTTATGATTTCAGAATCCGAGCATTCTTTCACTTCGAATATCATTAATCTCTTCTCCTTTTCCCCATATTAAGCCACCTACTTTTGAATATGATATCCACCGTCGGCAAAGACATTTGTCCCGGTCATATAATCAGACAAATCCGATAACAGGAACATAACAACCGACGATATATCCCGGGGCATTCCCAGTCTGGCCATCGGAATCAATTTTTCCGATTGTTCTCTCACTTCGGGATTATCAAATGACGCTGCAGTCATTCCTGTATATGTAAATCCCGGAGCAACGGAATTAACCTGTATATTGTACGGTGCAAGGTCCAATGCCATTGCAGACGTCATTGACACCACAGCCCCCTTTGAAGCTGCGTAATCGATCATATTGTTTCTAAATACCGAGGCTCTGATACAGCTGATATTTACGATCTTTCCTTTTTTCTCTTTCATCATTGCCCTTGCGACATACTTGGACACCAAAAATGTTCCCTTCGCATTGACATCCATCACATTTTGAAATGCATCAGAATCCATATCATAAAAAGGTTTTCCGCAGCCCCATATACCTGCGGCATTTACAAGACCGTCGATATGTCCGTATTTTTCCACCACCTTGTTTACCAGGTCTTCAACCGCTTTTTCATCCGTAACGCTGATTACGGAATGCTCATATGCATTATTCTCTATGGCAGTCCCGCACTTATCTGCACCAATTACCTGTCCGCCAAGAGAAATAATCTGTTCTGCGCAGCTTAATCCAATGCCGGACGAAGCTCCCGTAACAATATATACTTTACCTGTAAAATCCATCATCCTGCCTCACTTCCTGCAACAACATGATTTCTTCGTATTGTTGTCATCACAATTTCCAAGAATCTCTATATACTTTTTAAAGCCTTCTAACGTCTCCGTATTTAAGGAATAGTAATGCCATTTTCCCTCTTTCCGGTCATTAACCAGACCGGATTCCACCAGTATTCTCATATGATGAGAAAGTGTGGGTTGCGTTATCTCAAATCTTTCGAGCAGTCTGCAAGCGCATTTTTCCCCTTCCGAAAGAATCTGCACTATCTCAAGTCTGTTTGAATCAGAGAGCGCCTTACAAATCATCCCAATATCAATTTTATTCATATCTGTTCACCTCACATTGATAATTGTCTATGTATAATATAATTGATATATAGATGATTGTCAATGTGTTTTTGAAATAAAAAAAGAACACCGATATGATTCAGTGTTCTTTAAATAATCGAGCGATAGACGGGGGCTGGAGTTTTGGCCGAGACCGCAAGCCCACAGATTTACTGCATTTTTTCATTTCATTATTTCTATAATCACGAGCTGCTTTCTCGCATCTGAATAGTTTAGGTTCCATCATAACATCATCATGTAACTCCAGTTCCCGATGCATTTTCCGTTATATTCAAACTTTTTTTCATCGAAAAGGGAAAATCCGTTCTTTTCATAAAATTTGCAATTTGCTACAGAATTTGTAAAAAGTGTCAAAACTTCCCCGTTGGCTCTTTTAACAAACGGAATCAGGCATTCCTTTAAA
>JAFWTY010000017.1 GCA_017518735.1 Lachnospiraceae bacterium
GTGGAATATCTTGTGCTTGTGGGTGTAAAACGTCTGGATTCCGCATCTGCCTTTAATCTGAACGATGAACTCGAAGATCTGATGCTTCGAAATGAAAAGAAAGCCAGAAGAAGAAAAAACATCAGCATCGTCGTATTTATTATATCGATATTGATTGCCATTATCGGAGGATATTTCCTCTCTGAATTGTTCTATTAATAATCAACTGTAACGGAAGTTTGTGATGGGAAAAGTACTGTTAGTTGACGGCCACAGTATTATAAATCGAGCATTCTACGGTGTACCGGATTTGACCAATGTAAATGGTCTTCATACAAATGCGGTATACGGTTTTTTGAATATTCTTTTTAAGACCATGGAGGATGAAAAACCGACTCATCTTGCCGTGGCTTTTGATGTGCATCATCCGACATTTCGTCATGAAATGTATCCGGAATACAAAGGTACCAGACATCCGATACCGGATGAACTCAGAGAACAGGTTCCCGTTTTAAAAGAACTATTACAGGCCATGAATATTCCGATTATGGAAAGACCGGGACTGGAAGCGGACGATATTCTCGGAACCATGGCGAAAAATGCTCAAAAAAACGGTTTTGATGCCGTAATTCTTTCGGGCGATCGCGATTTGCTTCAGATTGCGGATGAAAGAATCAAAATCCGTATTCCGAAGACAAAGGGCGGAAAAACGGAAGTCGAAGAATATATGCCAAGAGACGTCGAAGAAAAATACGGCGTTTCACCGCTTGCGTTTATCGATGTCAAGGCTTTGATGGGCGATTCATCCGACAACATTCCGGGTGTTCCGAAAGTCGGAGAAAAGACGGCCATTTCTCTGGTTCAGGAATTTGGAAGTATCGACGGAATCTATGAAAATATCGAAAAGGTTTCCAAACCTGCGATTCGTACGTCTCTGGAAGAAAATAAAGAACTGGCGATATTCTGCAGAAAACTGGTAACGATTGTAACCGATGCAGAATTGCCGTTTACACTCGACGAAATGACAATCGGAAACTTCTATAATCCGAATTCTTATGCACGTATCAAGGAACTGGAATTAAAGTCCTTTTATACGAAATTCGATGCTGCTGATACCGGCAAAAAGAAAGAGACGTCGTCTTTGGTTTTTCCTTCCTACAAAGAAGCCTGCGAAGAGATTGGAAAATTATTTACCAAAGACAGAGTGGGAATCTATTTTGTATTCGGGAAAGAGGATGGTGAAACTACTTCGGATACAGTCGGCGAACAGTTGTCTTTATTTGATTTCGGAGCAGCTGAAAAGCCTGCAAAAAAGAAACACATTCTTGCAGCGGGAATTTCGGACGGAGAAAACAATATTGGTTTTGCTGTAAAAGACGCAGCGGAGCAGGAAGAACTTTTGAGTGTTCTGAAGGCGTATACGAAGGCCGGAAATAAGATTGTAGTTGAAAATGTAAAACAGTATTATAAGGATTTTTGCGATAAAAACGTAGCCGAGGCAAAGGATGCAAGCGGATTATTTGAAGACGTTATCATCGGCGCATATCTTTTAAATCCTTTGAAAGGCGATTATGACGTTCATGCCGTAATCGATGAATATGCGGATCCGGATTTTACTCCGTTTGTTATTCGTTTCGGAAAGAAAACGACGGAAGAACTGTTAAAAGATAATTTTGAGGAGTTTGCTTCGTATCTTGCACAGCTTTCCGGTGGAATTTATGCTTCCGCAAAAGCAATTGATGAGAAATTAGCTGATTACGGCATGAAAGAATTATATGAAACTCTGGAAATGCCGTTATCGTTTGTATTATACGAAATGGAGCAGGAAGGAATCCGTATTCTTCCGAATGAACTGCGCGAATACGGCGAGAATCTGGAAGTCCGGATCGAAGAACTGAAGAATGCCATCCACCGTGCAGCCGGTGAGGAATTCAATATCAATTCTCCGAAACAGCTTGCGGATATCCTGTTTGAGAAGTTAAAACTTCCCGAAGGAAAAAAGACCAAGACCGGATATTCCACCGCTGCGGATGTGTTGGAAAAGCTGGCTCCCGAACATGAAATTGTTGCACAGATTCTCGAATACAGAGGATTGTCGAAACTGAAATCCACCTATGCGGATGGTTTGGCAACACAGATCGGAGAGGACGGAAGAATTCATACCACCTTCCAGCAGACCGTAACGGCGACCGGACGTCTTTCCTCTACGGAACCGAATCTTCAGAATATCCCGATCCGTATGGAACTCGGAAGACTGATTCGTAAGGTTTTTGTTCCGAAAGAAGGAAGTCTGTTCATGGATGCAGATTATTCGCAGATTGAACTTCGAATTCTTGCGCATCTGTCCAAAGACGAACAGTTGATTGAAGCATATAACAGCAATGCCGATATTCACGCGATTACTGCTTCAAAGGTATTTCACGTACCGTTCGAAGAAGTGACACCGCTTCTTCGTCGTCGTGCAAAAGCCGTGAATTTCGGTATCGTATACGGAATCAGTTCCTTTGGTTTGAGCCAGGATCTGAACTTAAGCAAGAAGGAAGCTCAGGGATATATTGACGAGTATTTCTTAACCTATCCCGGTATTAAGTCTTTCTTAGACGGTGCAGTAGAATCCGCAAAAAACACAGGCTATTCCGTAACGTTATATAACCGCAGAAGACCGATTCCGGAACTGAAATCATCGAATTTCATGCAGCGTTCCTTCGGAGAACGTGTAGCCATGAATGCACCGATTCAGGGAACGGCGGCGGATATTATGAAGATTGCAATGCTGCACGTTCGTGATGCACTTGCAAAAGCAGATTTAAAGAGCAGAATTTTAATCCAGGTTCACGATGAACTCCTTCTGGAAGTCAGAGAAGAGGAATGTGAAACCGTTCAGAAGATCCTGCAAAGCGAAATGGAAAACGCAGCAAATCTTGCTGTGAAACTGGAAGTAGACTTACATACGGGCAAGACCTGGTATGATGCCAAATAAAGGAAATTATGGACAACGGTAATACCAAAGCTGGAAAATTGATTGGCATGACCGGCGGCGTGGGAAGCGGAAAGTCAACGGCTCTTTCGTACTTAAAAGAGTTCTATGGCTGTGAAGTTTTGTTAGCCGACGAGATTGGCTTAAAGCTTGAAGAAAAGGGAGGGGAGTGTTTCCGTCCCCTTGTTGAATTGTTGTCCGAAGACATCCTCGGTTCCAACGGAGAGATTGACCGCGCAAAAATGGCTGCCCTCATTTTTGATGACGAGGAACTGTTAAAGAAAGTCAATGAAATTGTTCATCCTGCGGTACGTAAGGCTGTTGAAAAGAGAGTTGCCGAAGTAAGAAGGATGACTCCCGATAAGACGATATTCCTGGAGTCTGCGATTTTTGTGGAAGCAGGTTATCTGGATATGCTCGATGAACTTTGGGTAATCACGTCAAATCCCGAAGTTCGCAAAGAAAGACTGAAGGGAAGTCGCGGATATACGGATGAAAAATGTGCTTCCATAATGGACAGTCAGTTTTCGGATGCGGAATACAAAGCCTACGCTGACCATATCCTGGTAAATGATGGGGAAAAAGAAAAGTTGTTCCGGCAGATTGATGAACTCATGACAGAGCCTGTATTCGGCCTCGATATCGGAACAAGAAGCGTGGTCGGTACCGTAGGATTCTTAAAAGGCGGTTTGTTCCATGTTTGCGCACAGGTTGTAAAAGAGCATGATACCCGTTCCATGATGGACGGTCAGATTCATGATGTTGCAAAAGTGGCTGCGACAATCCGGGACGTAAAAGAGGAACTGGAAGCAAAGACCGGAACAAGTCTGAAACGTGTTTGTATCGCAGCTGCAGGCCGTGTGTTAAAGACCATACTGATTCATGAGGATCTGACTTTTGAGACCGATATCGTAATCGAGGGCGAGGAGATTTACGAACTCCAATCCATGGCTTTGGAAAAAGCTTATCGTGATTTTGTCGGAAAAGAAAACAGTGACGAAAAATTCTATCTGGTCGGTCATACCGTTACAAAAACATATTTAAACGGAAATCCGATCGGTAATCTGGAAAACCAGAAAGGTCATATGATTGGCCTGGACTTAATCGCAACCTTCCTTCCGGAAGACGTGGTGGAAGGTCTTTACAGAGCAGTAGAGATGGCCGGACTGGAAGTGGCAAATCTGACATTGGAGCCGATTGCCGCATCCATCGTTGCAATTCCCGAAAAATTCCGTATGTTAAATATTGCCCTTGTTGATGTAGGAGCCGGTACCTCGGATATCTGCATTACCGATGACGGTGCAGTGACGGCTTACGGAATGCTTCCGAAGGCTGGTGATGCACTGACTGAAATCATTGCAAAGCATTGCCTTGTAGAATTCAATGTGGCGGAAGAGATTAAGAGAAAAGCCGGTAAGGAAGAAGAAATTTCCTATGAAGACATTCTGGGAATTCCGAATGTGATCAAAGCTTCCAAAGTCCGTGAAATCCTGGATGATGAGCTTTCCGAAATGACAAAGGAAGTTGCGGAACTGATGATTCGATTAAACGGCGGAAAACCGGTCAGCGCGATTTTTGTTGTCGGTGGCGGCGGACTAGTGGAAGGATACACCGAAAAACTTGCCGAGAATATGAATATTCCGGTGAATCGTGTGGCACTTCGAGGAGAGGAAGTTCTCGGAAGATTTGTTTTTGAAGACGATTCCGTGAAACATGATTCCATGATGGTAACACCTCTCGGTATCTGTTTGAATTATTACGATCAGAACAACAACTTCATTTACGTGACCGTAAACGGAGAACGTGTGAAATTATACAATAACGGTAACTTACGTGTTTCCGATGCCCTGATGCAGATGGCGGTTCCGAATGAGGATATCTTCCCGAAGAGAGGAAGAACAATCCGTTTTACGGTGAATGGAGAAACCAGACTCTTAAAGGGTACACTCGGGGATGCGGCTATTATCACCATCAATGAGGAAGTTGCAAACATTCACAGTTCCGTTCGCAAAAATGACCGCGTTGCAATTCTGTTTTCCACCCGTGGAACAGATGCTTACTGTAAGATTTCCGAACTCTCGGAATATCGCAAATATGTGGACGAACCGATTGCAATTCTTGTAAACAATCATAAAGAAACTCCGGCGTATGATATTCAGGACGGAGATATTATTTCGATTGCACCGACTTTTGAAATCGAGGGTGAATGGGGAGAGAAGGAACCTCACAATGAATTGTCTCACGAGGCAGTCAGGGAACCTGTCGTACAAAAGAAAGTGGAATCCATCCAGACCTCTTTTAAGGAATTTGCCGTTGTGGTAAACGGGGATGTGATTTTCATGAAGGGAAAAGAGAAATACATCTTTGTGGATGTTTTTGATTATATCGATTTTGATTTAAAGAGTCCGAAAGGCAGAAAAATCGTAACGAAGGTCAACGGTGTTTCGGTTGCCAATTTCATGCAGGAATTGCAGGAAAACAGTATCATTGAGATTTACTGGGAGGATTAACGATTCATGAGACTGGTAAGTCTTGCGAGCGGAAGCAGCGGAAACTGCATATATGTCGGAAACGAGAATACGCATCTTCTTGTGGATGTCGGAATCAGCGGGAAAAAGACCGAAGAGGGCTTAAACCAGATTGGACTGACGCTCGGAGATATCGACGGAATTTTGATTACGCATGAGCACATCGATCACATCGGAGGACTCGGCGTTATTTCCAGAAAATACGGAATTCCGATCTATGCAACGCGAGGGACGTTTGAGGGAATTCGCAAAACGACAAGCGTAGGAGAAATAGACGGAGGTCTGTTTCATGCAGTAGAAGCGGAATTGCCGTTTTTGGTAAAAAATCTGGAAGTGGATCCCCTCGAGATCAAACATGATGCCAGAGAACCCGTGGCTTACAGATTTTACGATCAGGCCAAAAAGGCGGCCATTGTTACCGACCTCGGAACCTACGATCAGAAAATCGTGGATGCGCTTCAGGGATTTGATATTTTGTTTCTGGAAGCAAATCATGATATCAATATGCTTCAGGTCGGGAAATATCCTTATCCGTTAAAACAACGCATTTTATCCGACCGAGGGCACCTATCCAACGAATCCTGCGGAAGGCTGTTATCGAGATTATTGCATGACGGAGTAAGGTATGTGGAACTCGGGCACTTAAGCCATGAGAACAATCTTCCGGAACTTGCATATGAAACAGTAAAGCTTGAGGTAACGATCGGAGACAATCCTTATGACGGGAATGATTTTCCGATTTATGTTGCAAAGCGAAGCGAAGTTTCGAGAATTCTGGAAATTTAATTGACTACAATAGAAAGAGAGAAAATGTATGAAAAAAACAATCATTACGGTAGTAGGAAAAGACGGAGTCGGCATCATTGCCAAAGTATGTACCTATCTTGCAAACAACAAGGTAAACATTGAAGATATTTCACAGACCATCGTTCATGGGTATTTCAACATGATGATGATTGCAGACATGAATAATTCCTCCAAGGCGTTTGAAGAAATCGCTTCCGAACTTGCCCAGATCGGAGAGGAAATCGGCGTTGTTATTCGTATGCAGAGGGAAGAGATTTTTGATTCCATGCACAGAATTTAAAACGCGACAGGCGATATTTATGCAGAGGTGAAATAGATGATTACAAGAAACGAAGTATTAGAGACGAATGAAATGATTGAGAAGGAAAACCTCGACGTACGTACGATTACGATGGGTATTTCCTTATTGGACTGTATGGATTCCGACCTGGAAACATGCAGAAAAAAGATAAAAGAAAAAATCTTATCAAAGGCATCCAATCTCGTAAAAACCGGTAAGGATATCGAGCGTGAATTCGGAATTCCGATCGTAAACAAAAGAATTTCCGTTACGCCGATTGCAATCGTAGGTTCTGCCTGCTGTAAAACACCGGAAGATTATGCGGCAATTGCAAAGACGTTGGATGATGTAGCCAAAGAAGTCGGTGTGAATTTTATCGGTGGTTATTCCGCGCTGGTAAGCAAGGGAAGTACCCCTTCGGATGAACTTTTGATGAAGTCCATTCCACTGGCTCTTTCCACAACGGACCGTGTATGTTCGTCCATTAACCTTGGTTCCACCAAGACCGGTATCAATATGGATGCGGTTCGCCTGATGGGAGATATCATTAAGGAAACTGCGGAAAGAACAAAAGAAGCGGATTCTCTGGGATGCGCAAAGCTTGTGGTTTTCTGTAATGCACCGGACGATAATCCGTTCATGGCAGGTGCATTCCACGGCGTGACCGAAGGCGACTGTGTTATTCATGTCGGCGTTTCCGGTCCGGGTGTTGTAAAGACAGCGCTTGAAAAAGTCAGAGGAGAGAACTTTGAGGTTCTTTGTGAGACGATTAAGAAAACGGCATTTAAGGTTACCCGTGTCGGCCAGCTGGTTGCCAAAGAAGCATCCGCAAGACTCGGTGTACCCTTTGGTATTATTGATTTATCCCTTGCTCCGACACCTGCAATCGGAGATTCCGTTGCCGATATTCTCTGTGAAATCGGTCTGGAATATGCCGGTGCACCAGGTACAACTGCAGCACTGGCATTATTGAATGACCAGGTCAAAAAAGGCGGAGTCATGGCATCCTCTTATGTCGGTGGTTTAAGCGGTGCCTTCATTCCGGTATCTGAAGACCAGGGCATGATCAATGCGGTCGAAGCAGGTGCTTTAACCATTGAAAAACTCGAAGCAATGACCTGCGTATGCTCCGTAGGACTTGATATGATTGCAATTCCAGGCGATACACCGAACACAACCATTTCCGGTATTATTGCAGACGAACTTGCCATCGGTATGGTAAACCAGAAAACCACTGCGGTTCGTATCATTCCGGTTATCGGAAAAGGTGTGGGCGAGACTGTTGAATTCGGCGGACTTTTGGGACATGCACCGATTATGCCCGTTAACCGTTTCGGATGTGAGAACTTTGTAAATCGCGGTGGAAGAATCCCCGCACCGATTCACAGTTTTAAGAACTGATTTGTTTATGACAGAAGAGAAAAGGTTCGCCGGTTGGCGAACCTTTTTTGTATGGAAATGTTGAATGATTAACCTAATAAAGAATACGGAAATGTATTTAAACTCTTACGATTTCACGGGAATACTCGCTAATCGTTGCGGCATGGAATTTTTCCGTAACGAGAGTATCGTAAATATGTGCGGCCTGAATATCCCCTTCGAGCATTGTCATTCCCCGGTCGTCCAAATGATTCTTGGCATCGGCAAGTTTGGAGAGCAGAGGAATAGTGGAATGGTTCTTAATCTCGGTGAGCAGATCTTTGCTTTCTTCACGGAAGCCGAGCATTCTTGCATAGTAAATATAATCGTCTGCTTTAAACTGATCCATGCGGTCCTTACGGATGTTTAAAAGAATGTGTAACAGACTGCGGCTTACTCTTGCGTATGTAATGTCCTTGGATTTTAACAGATCGCAGAACTGGGAAAACGAAGAGTAGCGGTTTAAGTTTTTGAGGATCTTATCGGAAAAGTCCGAGGAGATGTCCACGTAGGAAGTATATCCGGTAGAGGCATCCAGCAATAACTTGTATTTCAGCATTGCGGAGATATCCTGTTCAAAAATCGGGAAGGTTTCATTAAACTCTTCCTTCATGATATCGAAGACATAATAGGGAACCTGGGGTCTGATTTTGTCGAGTTCACCGGTTTCATAAACGGATTCTCGGATTGCCATGGCAGAACTTAAAGTGGACTGAACCATACGATCATGATATCCGGAACCGATACGGAGATTGGTGAAAGGTTCGATCGAACTTCCGCGCTGTTTGATGGCACGTAAATATTCAAAACCGAGGATGTTGTTCGGTTCGCTCATGGCCTGAACATGTTCGAAAGAATCGGGAATCATTTCCTTAATGGTTTGCGCACGGGCAATCGGGTAGGAAAGCCCGGTTTTCATTTTTTCACGAATGACATCGTGGAGTTCTTCCTTACGATCGTTTAAAATGTCGGCAATGTCGTTTAATAAGCCGATGTCGCCGCATTCACTTCCGAAACATAAGGAATCCACGATTCCGAGTTTGTCGAGTAATGCAATGGAACCGGAAGCAAAGAATTCCGCGCTTCCGACAGAATAGTAAAGCGGTAATTCCAGAACTAAATCCGCACCGCCTTTTAAAGCCATTTCGGTTCTTTTGTATTTGTCCAAAAAAGCAGGAAGTCCGCGCTGTGTAAAATCGCCGGACATTACGACAACAACTTTGTCTGCACCGGTGATTTCGCGTGCCTGCTTAATCTGGTTTTCATGTCCGTTGTGAAACGGATTATATTCAGCTACAATTCCGCAAACTTTCATTTTTCTCCCCTTTATCTGTTCGGTTTCAAACATCTTTACTGTATCAAATAAAAGCATTCGTGGCAAGAAGCGGATTTGGGATTTTGGGTGGACACATTTTGAGAAAAAATATAGAATGAAACTGTAGTGTAATAATTGATTCGGGGGAATGAAAAATGAAAAAAACAAATTTCAAAATAGTTGCATTGATGCTTGCAATGATTACGGTATTTGTCTTTTGCATGACGGCTTGTTCGGGTGGAGGTGAACCGGACGGAGCGCAGGGCGAATACCTTTTTGAATGGGAAAAACTGGCCGTTATTACCAGAACCGATTATGATTATAAGTTTATCCTGGATGGCCACGGCGGTGGAGAATATCATCACAAAGGATCCGTTCATAAGATCAAATATGAGTATCAGACAAGCGGAGATATCAATATCAAAGATACGATAACGGGCATCAAGTACAATGGTACTTTAATCAACGGGGAACTGCATATTTATGACGGAGATCCGAACAGTGATATGGTTTCGGAATTCATGTATAAAAAGCAGTAAATGTCATTCGTCTGTTTTTAACGACTGTTCGTCAGTTTCCGGAAAGTTTTGTTATTTGCATGGTAGATTATAAATCAGAAAGCAACAAACAAAACCAAGGAGATGACCGGTATGATAATCGTTAAAAAAATATTTGCAGGATTAGTAAACATCATCGTTATTTTTTCTTTCGTTATTTGCCTGGCCGGTTGCAATCATTCCGAAATCGAAAAAACCGAAAATCAGACCGAAATGATTACATCCGAACTTGTAACAAATGATTGAGAAAACACCTGCCATGAAGTATAATATAAGAGTAGTGTATTCTATAATGATTGGGAGAGAAAAGATATGTTACAGTATGTGATTTGCCCCAAATGCGGAGCCAAAGTGATCAGAGACAGCGAAAGCCATCAAAACTTTTGTAAGAACTGCGGACAGAATCTGGAATATGCTGCAGCAGAGATGCCGAGCCCGTCTCAGCCTCAGTTGCCTGTTCAGGCAGTACCGGTAGCGGTTCCGGTTCCCTATGCGGTACCGGTTGCTCAGATGAAAATGCCGACCAGACCTAATGTTTTCATTCATTTCACATCGATTTACTGGAATATTTTCATGGTAACCAGAGAATCCAGATCGAGAATGAAACTGGTAGTTAATCACGGACAGACGGCATGTATGTGTTTAACACCCGGCATGCACAGAATGGTTATTAAAATCGGTAACATCAATCATGCCAGAGATATCGTTGTTCCGGAGAATGAGAAAACACCTGTAGTCATCAATGCAGCCTTTACTCCGGCAGGCGGACAGATTACCGTAAATCAGCCTCCTTGCAACATGATGGCATCTCCGATGTATCCGTATTACAACGGTGGTTATCTGAACGGTTATGTTTGCAGTACAGAGACTTTGATGAGTCAACTTCGCCCGAACGGTGGTTACAGATATTGATTCCGTTACGGCTTTCGATTACAATTAAGAGGGTTTTATGAAAAAAGCACCTATGGTGCTTTTTTCAAAGTGTGAGAAAAAAGGAGGGGGATTATGCCGAGAATTTCAACAAAGGATAACAAGACGGTATATCAGCAGATTCGTGAAGAGAAAGAACTGACAAGAGAGAAGGCAAGTGAACTTTTGGAATTCATTTCTCCGGAACGTTTGGAGCGAATTGAAAGCAGAAAGTTTAATGCCCAACCGGACGAAATTCTGGCAATGGCGGAAAAGTATCAGGCTCCGGAACTTTGCAATTATTACTGTGCAAACGAATGTGCAATCGGTCAGAGATATGTTCCGGAAGTAAAGGTAAAAGATTTATCCGGCATTATCCTCGAATTGCTTGCGTCATTGAACTCCATGCAGAAAAGGCAGGAGAGAATGATTGAGATTACATCCGACGGAAACATTCAGGATGAAGAACTGGCAGACTTTATTTCCATTCAGAAAGAGCTGGAGAAAATATCGGTTGCAGTGGAAACCCTTCAGCTCTGGGTGGAAAGAAAACTTGCCGACGGAAGTATTGATCCCGACGAATATAATTCGATGAAAGAAAAATCGAATTAATATAAATGTAAAAGGAGAGTTTTTATGGAAGAGAAAAAGGCAAAAAAATACGGTTCCCTGGTTCCGATTGCAATTATTGTGCTATTTTTGCTCATCATTTCATTCCGCTGTTTTTATTCGGTGGATGAGCAGCACAATGCGGTTGTGACTCAGTTCGGAAAAGTAATAAAGGTAAATACCGCAGGTTTTTACGGTAAGGCACCCTGGCAGAGTGTTAGAAAGGTGGATATGACCACACACGGAACCGGTATCGGTTATGTGGTATCGGAGAGTGGTCAGAACCTTGTGGATACCGATAACGGTATTATGATTACCTCGGACTTCAACCTTTTGAATATTGATTTCTACCTGGAATACAGAGTGTCCGATCCGGTCGCATATTTATATAATGCGGAAGATCCGGAGGGCGAGCTTTCCAATATCGCACTGGCTAACATTCGTACCGTTGTATCCAACTACACCGTAGATGAAGCAATGACAACCGGAAAGAGCCAGATTCAGTCCGATGTAAAAGAAGCATTGATTCAGGCACTGAATGACAGAAATGTCGGTCTTACGGTCGTAAACGTGACGGTTCAGGATTCCGAGCCGCCTACGGATGAGATCATTGCTGCATTTAAAGCGGTTGAAACCGCAAAACAGGGCGCTGAAACCGCAATGAACAATGCTTACCAGTATCAGAACCAGAAGATTCCCGAAGCGGAAGCAAATGCGGATGCCATTGTTCAGCAGGCAACCGCTGCAAAGGAAGCAAGAATCGCGGAAGCGCAGGGCCAGGTTGAGAGATTTTTGGAAACCTATGCCGAATATGAGAAATATCCGCTCATTACGAAGCGTCGTATGTTCTTCGAAAAGATGGAAGAGATTCTTCCCGGCATGAAAGTATATATCACCGACGGCAATACTCAGACGATGCTGCCGATCGAGAAGTTTAACTAGAAAGGAGGAGAGACAAAATGAAAGTATCAAAGAAAACAGTTGTTTCCGTAGTTCTTGTAATTGTTGTTGTGATTGTTCTTTTCATTCTCGGTAACTCCTCTTTATATACGGTAAAGGTAAATGAAGCGGCAATTATCGTTCGTTTAGGAAAGATTCAGAGTATTGAAAAAGAAAGCGGTCTGCATCTCCATGCACCGTTTATTGAGACCGTAACGAAGGTTTATACAGGAGACATCCTTTACGATATTCCGGTATCGGACGTTATTACCTCCGACAAAAAATCCATGATTGCAGACAACTATGTAATCTGGTCCGTAGACGATCCGACGAAGTATTATCAGACCCTCGGCGCAGTTCGTTCCAGAGCGGAAGAGCGTATTGAGGCTGCTGTATACAATGCGACTAAGAATACCATTTCTTCCATGAAGCAGGAGGAGATTATTGCAGCCAGAGGAACCACATTGACCGACTTGATCACAAAGGCTTCCAATACGGATATTTCCCAGTACGGAATTGTAATTGAAATTGCCGAGATTAAGGCTCTTGATCTTCCTGATGATAACAAGGAAGCGGTATATGAGCGTATGATTTCCGAACGTAACAACATTGCAGCCGGCTATACCGCAAAAGGTCAGGCGGATGCACAGAAGATTCGAAACGAAACCGACAAACAGGTGACGATTCTCACCGCAGAAGCCGAAAAGGAAGCAGCCATCATCGAGGCGGAAGGTGAAGCGGAGTACATGCGAATTCTCTCGGAAGCATACAACGATGACGGAAAGGCAGAGTTTTACAACTTCTTAAGAGGTCTGGATTCCTTAAAGGCTCTTGTAGGCGATGACAAAACTCTGATTCTGGATAAGGATTCCGAATTTGCAAAGATTTTTTACGGTGAATATTAAGAGAAGGTAAAAAACACAGAAAAACCATATTTGCGAAAGGAAAAACTGTTGTAAAACTTGCACAAATTTAGTACAATAAATCTTGAGTTTTTATAAAACTTAAATAATGTATTTGGAGGGGCTATAATGAACATTTACACTACGGACAAAATCCGAAATGTCGTTTTGCTTGGTCATGGGGGATCCGGCAAAACATCCCTCGCGGAAGCTATGGCTTATCTTGCAGGCCTTACTTCCAGAATGGGAAAGGTTACAGACGGTAATACGGTCAGCGACTACGGAAAAGAAGAAATCAAGCGTCAGATTTCCATTTCCGCTTCCATGATTGCAATGGAATGGAATGATCATAAGATCAATGTGCTTGATGCTCCCGGTTTCTTTGATTTTGTGGGCGAAATGGAAGAAGCAGCTTCCGCAGCAGATGCAGCAATCATCGTTGTTTCCGGTAAAGCCGGTGTGGAAGTAGGCACCCAGCGTGCATGGGATATCTGCGAGAAGTTCAAACTTCCCAGAATGTTCTTTGTAACCGATATGGATATTGATAATGCTTCTTATCGTCAGGTAGTGGAAGACTTAACGGAATTATACGGAAACAAGATTGCTCCGTTCCATCTTCCCATCCGTGAGAACGAGAAGTTTACCGGATATGTAAACGTTGTTTCCGAGAAGGCATTTAAATGGCAGGGTAAGGAAGCCGTTGAATGTGACATTCCCGAAGCAAATAAAGAGTATCTGCAGAAATACAGAGAGTCCTTAATGGAAGCTGTAGCAGAGACCAGCGAAGATTTAATGGAACGTTATTTCGGCGGTGAGACTTTCACCGAAAACGAAATCCGTGCAGCACTTCGTACCTCTATGGACGATATGAGCATCGTTCCCATTTCCATGGGTTCGAACATCCTTTGCCAGGGTATTTATACATTGATGGATGACATCGTAAAATACTTCCCGGCTCCGGATAACCGTCAGGTTGCAGGTATCGACCTTAAGACCAACGAAGTATTTGAAGCAAATTACGACTTTTCCAAGCCGAAGAGTGCATATATCTTTAAGACCATCGTGGATCCGTTCATCGGTAAGTATTCCTTTATCAAGGTTATGTCCGGTGTATTAAAGACCGATGACTTACTGTATAACGATGAAAAGAGTGTAGAAGAAAAAATCGGTAAGATTTACATCATGCAGGGTAACAAGGCTTCCGAAGTTTCCGAACTTCATGCAGGAGACCTTGGAGCACTTGCAAAAGTTACCGCAGCAAGAACCGGTAATACGCTTTCCACAAAAGCGCATATTATCCGCTATGGTAAGGTAGACCTTCCGAAGCCTTATACTGCCAAACGTTATCATGCAGTAAACAAGGGTGACGTTGATAAGATTGCACAGTCCTTACAGAAGATGATGCATGAAGATCAGACCTTGAAGGCTGTTAACGATGCAGAGAATAAGCAGATGCTTCTTTACGGTATGGGCGACCTTCACATTGATGTTGTTGCAAGCCGTTTAAAGAACGAATACAAGGTTGAAATCGAACTGACCAAACCCAAGGTTGCGTTCCGTGAGACCATCAAGAAGAAATCCGATGTGGAATACAAGTATAAGAAACAGTCCGGCGGACATGGACAGTATGGTCACGTTAAGATGCGTTTCGAGCCTTCAGGCGATCTGACCACACCTTATGTATTCGAAGAAGAAGTTGTCGGTGGAGCAGTTCCCAAGAACTACTTCCCTGCAGTAGAAAAAGGTATGGCTGAATCTGTAGGCCGCGGACCTTTGGCTGCATATCCCGTAGTCGGCGTTAAAGGTATTCTTTACGATGGTTCTTACCATCCGGTTGACTCTTCCGAAATGGCATTCAAGACCGCTACCATTCAGGCGTTCAAGAAAGGCTTTATGGAAGCGGGACCGATTCTTCTCGAGCCGATTGCTAACTTAAAGGTTACCGTACCGGATAAGTTCACCGGTGATGTTATGGGTGACTTAAACAAGCGCCGCGGACGTGTGCTTGGTATGAATCCTGCAGGAAACGGAAAGACGGTCGTTGAATCCGAAATTCCGATGATGAGCCTGTACGGATATTGCACCGACCTTCGTTCCATGACCGGCGGCAGCGGAGATTACGAATACGAATTCATCCGCTACGAGCAGGCTCCGAGCGATGTTCAGGAAGCAGAAGTAAAAGCAAGAGCAGACAAGGTTGCTGCTAACAATGTAGATGCATAATCAAAAAGGGGAATCAATATAGAAATGAAAAGGGGAGAGCGCAATGCTTTCCCTTTTTCATTTTTGAAATGCGTGATATCGGACATTCTCTTATTATTGACAAGGATTCGATACGTGATAAAATAAAGAAAGTGTGGCTTTTTTGCCCGAAGTTACAATGGTTTATAGATTGGAGAAACAATGTACGAGTATGATGAGAGTACCGGATTTGAAAACCGTCCGGTCTACATGAACGAAAAAAGTAATCTTCTGGAAATCGAGGAGCACATGTATATTCTGGATGACGTGAAGAAACCCAACGTTTTCCGCAATATGTTCCCGTATTCCGAAGTTCCCAAGGTACCTTTTAATGATAAAGTCGTACCTCATAATATGCCGAAGGAAATCTGGATTACCGATACCACCTTCCGTGACGGTCAGCAGTCCAGAGCACCTTATTCCACCGAACAGATTGTAACGATTTATGATTATCTGCATAAACTCGGCGGCCCGAAGGGAATGATTCGTGCATCGGAATTCTTCTTATATTCCAAGAAAGACCGTGATGCGGTTTACAAATGCATGGAGCGCGGTTATCAGTTCCCCGAGGTAACCAGCTGGATTCGCGCATCCGAAAAAGACTTCAAACTCGTAAAAGAAATCGGTATGAAAGAGACCGGTATTCTGGTTTCCTGCTCCGATTATCATATTTTCTTAAAGTTAAAAATGACCCGTCGCGAGGCAATGGATCATTATCTTTCCATCGTACGTCAGTGTCTGGAAGAAGGCATTTCTCCGAGATGCCATCTGGAAGACATCACCCGTGCGGATATCTATGGTTTTGTTGTTCCTTTCTGTATGGAACTGATGAAACTCATGGAAGAGTATCACATTGCAGTCAAGATTCGTCTTTGTGATACCATGGGTTACGGCGTAAACTTCTCCGGTGCGGCAATTCCCAGAAGCGTTCAGGGTATTATTTATGCCGTACATGTCAATGCCGGAGTCCCTCATGCGCTGCTTGAGTGGCACGGACACAACGATTTTTACAAGGCTGTTTCAAACTCCACGACCGCGTGGATTTACGGATGCTCCGGCGTTAATACTTCCCTGTTCGGTATCGGTGAAAGAACCGGTAATACACCGCTTGAAGCAATGGTATTCGAATATGCGCAGCTCAAGGGCGAATTAAACGGTATGGATACGACCGTCATTACCGAACTTGCGGAATATTATGAGAAAGAAATCGGCTACAAGATTCCTCCGATGACTCCGTTTGTCGGAAGAAACTTCAATGTAACCCGTGCCGGAATTCATGCGGACGGTCTGTTAAAGAATGAGGAGATTTACAGCATTTTTGATACGGATAAGTTCTTGAATCGTCCTTGCAAATGCGCTGTTTCCAATACATCCGGTCTTGCCGGAATTGCAATCTGGATCAATTCCACTTATCACTTAAAAGGCGATTCTGCCGTAGACAAGAAGGATAAGATTGTCGAAGAAATGAAGAACTGGGTAGATGAGCAGTATGAGCAGGGCCGTGTAACGGTCATGACCGATGAAGAGCTTGATGCAAAGCTTCGCGAACTGATTTCCGCACTGCAGATTCCTTTGGATTTGGGATAATTGAGATTAATATATAAGGAGAACCACGATGAGCAAAATTCAGATGACCACACCTCTTGTTGAGATGGACGGCGACGAAATGACCAGAATTCTCTGGCAGATGATCAAGGACGAATTACTTCTTCCTTTCATCGATTTAAAGACCGAGTACTATGACCTCGGCTTAAAGCACAGAGATGAGACCGATGATCAGGTTACCAAAGACTCTGCAAATGCGACCTTAAAATACGGCGTTGCTGTAAAATGCGCGACCATTACCCCGAACGCAGCCAGAGTGGAAGAGTATAACTTAAAAGAGATGTGGAAATCTCCGAATGGCACGATTCGTGCGATGCTTGACGGAACCGTTTTCCGTGCACCCATCGTTGTAAAAGGAATCGATCCCTGTGTCCGCAACTGGGAAAAGCCCATTACACTTGCCCGTCATGCATACGGTGATGTATATAAGAACACCGAGTTAAAGATCGAAGGACCCGGCAAAGCGGAAATCGTTTTCACCGCTGATGACGGAACCGTTACGAGAGCAACCATTCACGACTTTGACGGACCCGGTGTGGTTCAGGGTATGCACAACTTAGACCGTTCCATCGATTCCTTTGCAAGAGCATGCTTTAATTTTGCACTGGATACGAAGCAGGATTTATGGTTTGCTACCAAGGACACCATCTCCAAGAAATACGATCATAACTTCAAGGATATCTTCCAGGAAATCTTTGATGCGGAATACAAAGAGAAATTCGAAGCTGCCGGAATTACCTATTTCTATACGCTGATTGATGATGCGGTAGCGCGTGTCATGAAGTCCAAAGGCGGATTCATCTGGGCCTGCAAAAACTATGACGGAGACGTAATGTCCGACATGGTAAGTTCCGCATTCGGATCTCTTGCAATGATGACTTCCGTTTTGGTTTCTCCTTCCGGAGTATATGAATACGAAGCAGCTCACGGAACCGTGCAGCGTCATTATTACAAGCACTTAAAGGGCGAAGAAACATCCACAAATTCCGTTGCCACCATTTTTGCATGGACGGGTGCACTCCGAAAACGTGGAGAAATTGACGGAATTAAAGAACTTTGTGATTTTGCCGATAAGCTGGAGAAAGCAACGCTGTCTACTATTGAGAGTGGCAAAATGACGAAAGATCTTGCGTTAATTACTTCCATGAAAGATGTCACGGTACTGAACAGTGAACAGTTTATTAAAGAAATCAGAGCAAATCTGGAAAAACTTCTTTGATAAAAGGAAAATAAACCAAGAATAAAAAGGGGAATTAAAGGAGGAAAAACATGGAAGCACAAAGCTTGTTGAAACTTGGCAGAGGAGGAAACATTTTGCTGATTATAGCAAATGCTGCAATGTTCTTTTTCTTTACCATTGAAAGAAGTGTCGTAAAGGGGTGGACGTATGCGGATTTGGCAAATTATCAAAAAGTTCAGAATATGATTACACTTGAAAATACGGTTCGTATTGTTGTAGGTGTGGCTGCGCTCATTGCACTTGCCCTTTGCATCGTTGGAATGGTGAAAAACGAAGGTAAACTGAAGGGATGGGGACTTCTTCTTCCTGCAGCAATCGTTACGGGTGTGTTTGCAATTCTCGGACTTATGCTCGGAATCGTAATCTGGATTCTTTGCGGTATTTCTCTCAGCATGCTTAACAGATCTTACAACGAATATACCAGTATGCAGAATTTTGGACCGGCAGGAGATCCTGCAAACAATTTCGGCGGCGTTCCTTTAAATCAGGGATATGATCAGGGATTTAACGGTGGATATAACCAGCAGGGTGGATATACCGATCCTTTCAACAATCAGAATAATCCGAATAACGGATTCTGATAAAACTTTGAATTACGCATCACAGGAACTTTTAAAACGGAGAGGTGAATTTATAGTATAAATTTCCTCTTCGTTTTTTGAATGGATATTTGATGGATACATCTTTGTGGTTTACTGAATTCAGGAAAGGACAGAAAACGATGACTTACAAGTTACTTTTGGTGGAGGACGACAGTCAGATTCGTGAAATTATTGAAGATTATTTTACGGATAAGCAACGCAAAGAAAATTTTGTCATCACCTCTGCGCCTGACGGAATTACAGCGAAGCATTGCATCGAAGAACAGGAATTTGATCAGATTTTTCTCGATGTCATGCTGCCCGGACTGGACGGTTTTTCGCTTTGCAGACTGATTCGGCGAAAGAGTGATGTTCCGGTAATGTTTTTAACGGCCAGGACCCTTGAAGAAGACGTCCTTCTCGGGTTTGAAACCGGATGTGACGATTACATCACAAAACCGTTTTCCCTGGCACAGCTTTATGCCAAAGCCATTGCTTTGCTTCACCGATCGAAAGGAACCGTGATCGGAGGAGATTTGGTCATCGGAAACATTTGCATCAATGAAGAGTCAATGAGTGTAAAAGTATCGGGCGAAGAAATCCGTCTGATGCCGAAAGAATTTGACCTTCTTAAGTATTTTATGCATCATAAGGGAATTGTCCTTTCCAGAGACACATTGTTAAACGGTGTCTGGGGCATGGATTTCGAGGGCGGAGACAGGGTTGTGGATAACCACGTAAAGAAGCTTCGCAAAGCCCTCGGAAATGCCAGAAACCAGATTAAAACCGTAATCGGTAAAGGTTATCGTTTTACCGAATAGTCGTTAAGGGGAGAGTATGATGAAATTCAAAAAAAGAAAGAAATTTGTTCATTTACTGATTCCGAGGATCCTGATTGCATGGGCGTTGGCAGGTATTTTGTCCTTAGGATCCGTCATCTGGTTTTTTGGGTATACCAATGAATTTTTTGTAAGTCAAAATGCACAGCTTATGCATTGGACCGAACAGTATATCAATAAGGCTTTAAGAGATGATACGCTGGAAAATAATTACGGGTTGACGGTTATGCATATGGATTCCGCAATAAGCTATTTTAACGGACTCGGAGTTCCGGACAGTCTGGCGGCACTGAATGCAAAGCAATATGCTTATATCTGCGATACGAAGAATCAAAAAGTTGCTTGTGATACGTCTTTAAAACTTTCGATGGCGTTTCTGGATTATGATGCCGGGAAAACCGTTTGTTATGTATGTCCGTTTGATGAATTATCGGACATTCCCGAATTTCAAAAGATGCGGGACAATTTAAATTTAAATGAACGTTCCTGGAAACAGGTGACGGGGAAAAAACCATGTTACGATTATACGGTTGAGGTAACGGATTATTATCTTGATGTCAAGAATCAGGTTTTCTATCCCGGAAACACAAGAATTAGTGAGCATGTGTATTATACCTCTTTGACCTCATTTGCAGCCTTAAAGAATCAGACGAATGCATATTTCGTTGATTGCACGGATGCCCTGAAAGATAAATGTGCCGGAATGAAACATGTTGTATTGGATCCGGACGGTTTTAAAAGAACGAATGCAGAGATTGCAGCTGCCGGTGAGCAGATTGGCGATTATCGAAAACCTGTTGCGGTTATGGGATCCAATGACAGAGAAGCCGAATATATCAGGAAAAACTTTGTGGGATCTGCGGATGTTGAAGCGGTGAAAGGCAATGAAACAGGTACGGTCAATCCCGGCCCGTTTTCTTTGGGAAGCCGCTTATACGAGCAAAGTATCGCCCTTGAAGGAGAGGAAGGCTTAGAACTTAGATATTATATGGTAATTCCCGATCTGGTAAAGACCTATCAGCCGATAACCACGTTGATTCTGGTATTCTGGTTTGGATTTGCCACTTTAATCGCACTTCTGGTTACATTTATCAAATACAGAAAACTGCTGTATTTTTACCGCCTTGATGATTATCGAAAGACTTTAATGAATTCCATGGCACATGATCTGAAAACGCCGCTTGCATCTTTAATGGGCTACGCGGAGAATTTAAAAGAGAATGTGCAGACGGAAAAACGCGAGCATTATGCCGATGCCATATATGAAAACGCCGAATACATGAACGGGATCATTATGGATGTTCTGGATTTATCGAAGATGGAGGATTCGGGTGGAAAACTGCATCGGGAAAATATCAATCTCATTGGACTTTGCGAAGAACTAAAAAGTCAGTTTGCACCGCTGCTGGAAGAGAAGAAACTTTCTTTGGAAACGGAAGGTAAGTTTAGCCGTAGAGTAGACAAAACCATGATGAAGCGCGCGATGGAAAATCTTCTGACCAATGCAATCAAATATACCAAAGAAGGCGGAATGATCCGGATCTATTCCAAACATGTTCCTTTTAGCGAAAAACTGATCTTTGAAAATGGCCCTGTATCAAAGATCCAAACAAAGACAAATAAGCTTTGGGAACCTTTCGTAAAGGGTGATGAAAGTCGGAGCGAAAAGAACGGGACAGGCCTTGGTTTGTCGATTGTAAACAGTGTATTGAGTCTGAACAGACTGAAAGGCAAATTGAGCTGCAAAGATGAGATGTTCAGAGTTGAAATTAAATGAAAATACAAAACCCGGAGAGTAATTCTCCGGGTTGTTTTATTCTTCCTGTTGTAATAACAATTCTTCCCAGGTTGCCATTTTCTGATCCAACAGTTCTTTCTTTTCCGAATGTTCTTTGCAGACTTCCTGAAGACGAACGGAATTGGTGGCAATCTGAGGGTCATTCATTTGTTCTTCGAGGTCGGAGAGAGAAGTTTCCAGTGCGGAGATTTCTTCTTCGATCTTTTTGATTTGGTTTTCCAGTTTTCGCTTGGCTGCTTGTTCGGCTTTGGATTTCTGCCAGTCGGCCTTGCCTTCTGAAATGGCGGTATCGGCTGTGGCTTCTGCTTTGGTACCGGCAGTATTTGCAGAAACACTTTCGTTAGCCATCGCAGCCTCTGCAGACTTCTCCAGATAATAATCGTAATTGCCGAGATACTGGGTGATCTTTTCGCCTTCCAGACAAAGGATGCGCTCAGCCGTACGGTTAATGAAATAACGGTCGTGGCTTACATAGAGGAGAGTTCCGGGATAGGAGTTTAATGCATCCTCCAGAACTTCCTTGGAAATCATGTCCAGATGGTTGGTAGGCTCGTCGAGGATTAAGAAGTTTGCTCCCGAAAGCATGAGTTTGGCTAAAACCACACGGCCGCGTTCACCACCCGAAAGGGTTGAAATACGAGCAAATACTTCATCTCCGGTAAACAGAAATCCTGCCATGGTATTTCTGATTTCTGTTTCCGTCATCTTCGGATAGGTGTCGGAAATTTCTTCAAAAACGGTTTTTGTATCGGTCAGTACAGCGGACTGCTGGTCAAAATAGCCGATTTCCACATTACTTCCAAGCTTGATTTCACCGGCATCGGAAGGGATGACACCGTTAATAATCTTTAAAATATTGGTTTTGCCGGTCCCGTTCATGCCGATTAAAGCAACATGTTCGCCTTTTTTGATTTCAAAAGAAACATCACCGAATAAGGTTCTTTCGCCGTAGGATTTGGCAATATGGGAAACGGAGAGTACATCGTTTCCGCTTTCTTTGTTCAAATGAAAAACAAGGCCCATGTCGATTCTTTCCTCGACAGGTTTTTCGATGAGCTCGATTTTATCCAGCATATGCTGTCTGGAGTCCGCACGCTTAATGCTTTTTTCACGGTTGAAAGAGCGGAGCGTTTTAATGACTTCCTGCTGGTGTTTGATTTCTTTTTGCTGTTTTTCGTAGGCTGCCAGATCGGCAGTCATTTTCATTTCTTTTTTTACAATGAAATCGTCATAATTGCCGTCATAAATCAGGGACTGACCCTTATGGATTTCCAAGGTTTTATTGACGATTTTATTGATAAAATAACGGTCGTGGGAGATGAGTAAAACAGCGCTTTTGGAATTGTTTAAATAGTTTTCCAGCCATTCGACGCTCTTAATGTCCAAATAGTTTGTAGGCTCATCCAAAAGGTGTAGATCCGGATTGGTAAGTAGAATCTTACCAAGGTTTAATCGGGTTCTTTCGCCGCCACTTAAGGCGGAAATTGGTTTGATTTTGGATTCTTCCGCAAAACGAAGACCGTTTAATACGCCTAGAACATCACTTTTATAAGTATTACCGCCTGAAATATCAAATAAATGAAGGGTCTTATGGTAGCTGTCCATAAGGTCTTCCAGCTCTTTGCCGGATTTTTCCTTCATGGAAGATTCCATTTCACGGATACGGTTTTCCATATCGATTAAGGACTGTTTTGAACTTAAAAGCTCTTCGTAGATGGTGTTTTCGGAATTGAAATCCATCATCTGTGAAACGTTTCCGATTCGGATATCATGTTTGAATGATACTTCGCCGCCATCCGGTGAGGTCTCTTTTAAAAGTATGCGAAATAGAGTGGTTTTACCGGCACCGTTAGCACCGATGATTGCCACTTTGTCATGATCATCCATCGTGAATGTGATATTCTTTAAAACTTCTTTCTCTCCAAAACTCTTGGAGATATTCTGACAGGATAAAATCATGGTTTCCTCCCTTTTATGACCACGAAAGATTATATCTTTTTTTTCCTGGAATGTCTAATTTTCTTTCGGAAATGCCTTGACAATTTAAAGTTAGTTGTGTATAACTATCTATGTTAGTTAAGGCTAACTTTTTATTTGCGCAGAAGTTAGGCTACACTAACATAATTATTACATAAAGGTTAGCAATATCTAACCAAACGCAGAAAGGACGGTGAAACCGTGATGCCGCTTACTTATGCTCCTTCGGGAGAGGAAAGCATTATCAAGAAAATCGGAGGGAACGAGGAAATCAAAAGACACTTGGAAAACCTTGGATTTACACCGGGCGGAAAAGTGACGCTGATCAGTTCGGTCGGAGGGAATGTAATCGTAAAAGTTAAAGAATCCCGGATTGCGTTGGATGAAGCGTTGGCCAGAAAAGTAATGATTTAAAGGATTCAAAGGAGGATGGAAGTATGAAAACACTGAGGACGGTACGTATCGGAGAGACCGTAACCGTTGTGAAACTGCACGGGGAGGGTGCGGTGAAACGCAGAATTATGGACATGGGCATTACGAAAGGGACAAGTGTTTATGTCAGAAAAGTGGCCCCGCTCGGGGATCCCGTGGAGATAACGGTAAGAGGATATGAACTCTCTCTTCGAAAAGCGGATGCCGAGATGATTGAGGTGAATGGCGATGAAGAAAACAAAGAAGTTGTTGCGGGAGGTGCTGAATCATGAGTATTAAGATTGCACTTGCCGGAAACCCGAACAGCGGAAAGACAACACTTTTCAATGCACTTACCGGATCCAATCAGTTCGTCGGAAACTGGCCCGGTGTTACAGTGGAAAAAAAGGAAGGAAAACTGAAGAAACACGATGATGTTCAGATCATTGACCTTCCCGGAATCTACTCACTTTCTCCCTATACATTGGAAGAAGTTGTAGCAAGAAACTATTTGATCGAAGAAAGACCGGATGCGATTTTAAACATCGTTGACGGTACCAATCTGGAAAGAAACTTATATCTGACCACTCAGTTGATTGAACTTGGAATTCCGGTTGTAATCGCAATCAACATGATGGATGTGGTCCGGAAAAACGGAGACAATTTAAATACAGCTGAACTTGCCGAAAAGCTCGGTTGCAATATCGTTGAGATTTCGGCGTTAAAAGGGGATAAAACATTAGAAGCCGCCGAGGCAGCGATTCTTGCCGCAAAGAACGGAAAGACGGTTCCGATGCATACCTTCAGCGGACCTGTGGAACATGCGCTTGCTCACATTGAGGAGGAGGTAGTTCATAATCTTCCGGAAGAACAGCAAAGATGGTATGCGATTAAAGTTTTTGAACGCGATGACAAGGTACTTGAAAAACTAAAGATTTCCGGTACGCAGATGTACCATATCGAAGGTGATATCGTTGCTGCGGAAAAAGAGATGGACGACGATTCCGAAAGTATCATTACGAATGAAAGATATATCTATATCGCGGAAATTTTAAAAGGTATTTATAAGAAAAAAGATGCAAATAAACTGAGTGCTTCCGATAAAATTGATAAGGTCATTACCAACCGTTTCCTTGGCCTGCCGATTTTTGCAGCCGTTATGTTCGCGATTTACTGGATTGCCATGATAGGCGTAGGCGCACCCGCAACCGACTGGGCAAATGACGGCTTGTTCGGAGACGGATATCATCTGTTTGGTATCGGTTCCGGAAAGGCTGCTGATGCAGCGGACGAGTATACGGCTGCAATGCAGGCAGTAGATGCATATGTTGGATTTGACGAAGAGGGAAGTATTGAAGAACTGAAGGCGTTTGTGCCCGAGGAAGAGGTGGTTTCTTATACAATAGAAGATGAAGAGACCCTTGAACAGAGCGAAATCGACGTATATTACGAAACTGTTCCCGAAGATGCCGAGGATGCAAATGAATTGAGTTATAAAGAAGCGGTTGCATATTTTGAGGAAAATGGTTTTGAAGAACCTGATCCCGCCGATTACGGAGTTTGGGTACCCGGCGTCCCCGTACTTGTAGAAAAGCTATTGGATGCATGCAACTGCGCCGACTGGCTGAAAGGCTTGATTTTAAATGGTATTGTTGCCGGAGTTGGTGCTGTTCTTGGCTTTGTACCGCAGATGCTTGTTTTATTCTTCCTCCTTGCATTTGTAGAAGCCTGCGGTTATATGGCCCGTGTTGCATTCGTGCTTGACCGGGTATTCCGCCGTTTCGGTCTTTCCGGAAAGAGTTTTATTCCGATCCTGATTGGTACGGGATGCGGTATTCCGGGTATAATGGCGTCCAGAACCATTGAGAACGAACGTGACCGTCGTATGACAATCGTAACGACAACCTTCATTCCCTGTGGCGCAAAAGTGCCGTTTATCGCAATGGTTGCCGGAGCAATCTTCGGTGGAAGTCCCTGGATCTCCGTCGGTGCATACTTTATCGGTATTGCCGCAATTATAGTTTCGGGTATAATATTGAAGAAGACAAAAATGTTTTCCGGCGATCCGGCTCCTTTCGTTATGGAACTTCCCGCATATCACTGGCCTCCTTTGTCGAATGTGCTTCGCAGCATGTGGGAGCGTGGATGGAGCTTCATCAAAAAAGCAGGAACCATCATTCTTCTTTCAACCGTGCTGATTTGGTTCTTATCCAGATTCGGCTGGACGAATGGAGCATTCGGAATGCTCGAAGAAGAGGAAATCGCAAACAGTATCCTTGCATACATCGGAAATTTAATCGCGTGGATCTTTCTTCCGCTCGGATGGGGTAACTGGCAGGCGGCTGTGGCTTCCATCACCGGACTTGTTGCAAAAGAAAACATCGTCGGCACCATGGGCGTGCTTTATGGGGCGGACGGATCCGCATGGGCTGCTATGGCAAACGCATTTACTCCGGCAGCCGGAATGAGCTTCTTACTTTTCAATCTTTTGTGTGCTCCCTGCTTTGCGGCAATGGGTGCTATCAAGAGAGAAATGAACAGCGCAAAATGGACTTGGTTCGCAATCGGTTACGAATGCTTCTTTGCTTATCTTGTTTCATTTGTTGTATACCAGTTATGGTCACTGTTTGTCGGAAACGGAAATGTGGTCGGCGCAATCCTTTCCTTTGTGCTTCTTGCATGCTTCATATTCCTTCTGGTTCGTCCTTATAAAGAGGCAACGACCTTAAAGAAAAAGGTGGTAGTATAATGTTGACATGGATAATCGAAAATCTCGGAACAATCATCGTTAGTTTGATTCTGGTTGCAATCATCGGGCTTGTTCTGTATAGTAGAATCAGAAAAAAACGAAAAGGGATTTCGACTTGCGGATGTGGTTGCAGTTCCTGTCCGTCAAACGGAATGTGTCATAAAAAGTAAATCATAAAAGTCTGCAGGCTGCCTTCCCTTGCGGTTGGTGGCCTGTATTGCAAATGTAGGAAAATGAGAGAATTCAAAGTTACCGGAATGAGTTGTGCCGCCTGCCAGGCAAGAGTCGAGAAGGCAGTCGGTTCCATAGAAGGAGTAAGTTCCTGTTCGGTCAGCCTTTTAACCAACTCTATGGGAGTGGACGGAAGTGCAACCGATGAGGAGATTATTCTTGCAGTCAAAAATGCCGGTTACGGAGCGGAAATAAAATCGAATAAAGAAAAAAGAACGGATTATTCGGAAGAACTGGAAGAATTAAAAGACAGGGAAACACCCCGCCTTTTGAAACGACTGATTGCTTCCGTTATCTTCCTTTGCCTTCTGATGTATCTTTCCATGGGGCATAATATGGCAGCCTGGCCGCTTCCAAACTTTCTGGAAAATAATATGGTTTTACAGGCTGTTCTTCAGATGGTTCTTTGCCTGATTGTAATGGGAATCAATTATAAGTTCTTTGTAAGAGGATTCGGAAGCCTGTTTCGCGGCGGTCCGAATATGGATACCCTGGTTTCCATGGGAAGCGGAGTGTCGTTTCTCTACAGCGTTGTCATAGTAATACTTATGACGAAAACCGTTTCTGCAGGAGATATGGAAAAGACTCATGCCTATATGCATGGTTTGTATTTTGAATCTGCGGCGATGATTCTGACCTTGATCACGGTCGGAAAAATGCTGGAAGCTAAGTCTAAGGGCAGAACAACGGATGCACTGAAATCATTAATAAATCTGTCACCCAAAACGGCATCCGTCATTCGAAGCGACGGAACCGAAGAGGTTATTGCGGCTTCGGAAGTTCAAATCGGAGATCTTTTTGCCGTAAGACCCGGAGAAAGTATTCCGGTGGACGCAATCGTTTTGGAAGGTGTTTCGGCTGTGAATGAATCGGCTCTTACGGGAGAGAGTATCCCGGTTGATAAAACGGTAGGCGATTCGGTTTCGGCAGCGACGCTGAATCAGTCGGGATATTTAAAATGTAAGGCAATTCGAGTCGGAGAAGATACAACACTTTCGCAAATTATCAAAACGGTAAGAGAAGCGGCGGCTACCAAGGCGCCGATAGCAAGAATCGCAGACCGGGTATCGGGTATTTTTGTACCGGTAGTCATCGGAATTGCGGCGCTTACATTTTTGATCTGGTTTCTGATCGGTCAGGAGATTTCGTTCTGTATTGCCAGAGCGATTTCCGTATTGGTCATCAGTTGTCCCTGTGCATTGGGACTTGCGACACCGGTTGCCATCATGGTCGGAAACGGTGTCGGTGCAAAGAACGGAATTCTGTTTAAGACTGCCGTATCATTGGAAAAATGCGGAAAAACACAGATTGCGGTCCTGGACAAAACCGGTACGGTGACGAACGGAACGCCGGTTGTGACGGATTTGATTTCTTTCGGAATCGATGAAGAAGAATTGTTAGTCTATGCCGGAAATCTGGAACGAATGAGTGAACATCCGTTATCCAAGGCGGTTGTAAAAGAGTGCGAGAACAGAAATCATAAACTACAATTGTCGGTGGAAGGCTTCGAGAACATTGCCGGTAAAGGAATAAAAGCACAGGTTGCGGGAAGTTCTTTGGCCGGAGGAAATCTGAAATATATCAAAGAAACCTGTCCCGGAATACGTGAATCAGAGATTAGCGAGTCATTAAACCGGTTATCGGATGAAGGAAAAACGCCTCTCATTTTTGCCCGCGACGGAGAAGTGATCGGAATCATCGCGGTTTCGGATACCTTGAAAACAGACAGCAAGGATGCGATTGCTCAGCTTAAGAATATGGGGATTTCGGTTGTCCTTCTTTCCGGAGATAATAAAAGATGTGCATCCGCCATCGGAAAAGAGGCAGGCGTGGATCTGGTAATTGCTGATGTCTATCCGAATGAAAAGGCAATGGTGATTGAAAAATTGAAATCCTACGGAAAGGTTTTGATGGCCGGGGACGGAATCAATGATGCACCTGCGCTTGTCAGTGCGGATCTCGGAATTGCAATCGGAGCAGGAACCGATGTGGCAATCGATGCGGCAGATGTTGTTCTTATGAAGAGTGATATGAAAGATTTACCTGCGGCAATTCGCTTATCGAGAGCAACACTGAAAAACATCTATGAGAATCTGTTCTGGGCATTCTTTTATAACATCATCGGAATTCCTCTTGCAGCCGGAGCGTTTTACGGACTCGGCATTGAACTGAATCCGATGTTCGGAGCCGCGGCAATGAGCCTTTCCAGTTTTTGCGTGGTAAGCAATGCACTCAGATTGAACTTTAAGAAGATTTATGATGCGTCACATGATAAAAAAAGAAACGAAATTGATCTAAGCAGTGTTACAATAGAACCGGATCAAATCAGGAAAGAAACGGAGGAGAAACAAATGACAAAAACAATGCAGATTGAGGGAATGATGTGTGCACACTGTGAGGCAAGTGTAAAGAAAGCCTTGGAAGCACTGGATGGAGTATCGGAAGCTTTGGTAAGCCATGAAAAGAATGAAGCTGTGGTAACACTTTCCGGAAGTGTTACGGACGAGGAATTGAAAGCCGCTGTGGAAGCAAAGGATTACAAAGTACTCGGAATAAACTGATTGGTTTCATGATTGGAAGATAAGCAGGGAAAAGAGGATTTCTTTTCCCTGTTTTTTGTTGTAAAAACAAGGCTTTTTGAAACTTTGTTATGGATTTGACAGATACAGTCACTAAAACTATAATATATTTGTCAGAAAATACACAATATGGTATTTGTTAAGTTTTCTACATCTGTATTTAGCGTTTTTCCGGAGGGGTAAAATTATGTCGGAACAAAAAATTTCTCAGGCTGTCATTAGCAGACTTCCAAGATATTTAAGATATCTCGGAGATTTAAAAGATGAAGGTGTGGAGCGCATTTCCTCTCATGATTTAAGCATCAGAATGCATGTTACCGCGTCCCAGATCCGCCAGGACTTTAACCATTTCGGCGGTTTCGGACAGCAGGGTTACGGATATAATGTCAATTATTTGTATGATGAGATTGGCAAAATCTTGGGCCTTGATCATAAGCATACGATGGTTATTATCGGTGCCGGTAATCTGGGCCAGGCCCTTGCCAACTATATGAATTTCGAAAGACGAGGTTTCATCATTAAGGGTATTTTTGATCGCAGGGAAGAAGTGATCGGAAAACCGGTACGAAACCTCGAAATTCAGGATATTTCCAAGTTGGAAAGCTTTATCAAAGACAATGAGATCGAAATTGCCGTATTGACCCTTCCGAAGGCAGGTGCTACAGAAGTTTCCAAGATTCTGGTTGGTTCCGGAATTACCGCAATCTGGAATTTCGCTCATGTGGATCTGGAACTTCCGGATGATGTCATTGTGGAGAATGTACATCTGTCCGAAAGCCTGATGAAGTTGTCCTATAAATTGAATCAGCAGAAGAATCGGGAATAATTTAGGTTAGATTGTTTATAAAGAATATAAATAATTCGAGGAAATGAAAATGGAACATTACGAGCGTGTCTGTGCGGGTGTAAATCTGGATGCAATCAGCAATAATATGGATCGGATTAAGGAAAAACTTCCGAAAGACGTGAAGATGATGGCTGTTATTAAATCCGACGGCTATGGTCACGGAGCTCTGCCGATTGCAAGAAAACTGGAGCCGAGAGAGGACATTTTCGGTTTTGCCACCGCAACGGCGGAAGAGGCTTTGATCCTTCGTCATGCAGGCGTTAAGAAACCGATTCTGATCCTGGGTTATACCTTCCCCTACGCATACGAGGAATTGATTGTAAACGATATTTCCTTAACGGTATTCAAGGAAGATATGGCTAAGGAGATTTCCAAAGCCGCTGCGAAAGCGGGAAAGGAAGCATCCGTTCACCTGAAGGTGGATACCGGTATGCATCGTATCGGAGTTTCCTGCGATGAAAACGGTGTAAAAACAGCATCCGTGATTGCTGCAACGCCCGGTGTCCGTATGGACGGAATCTTTACGCATTTGGCAAATGCGGACGTTAAAGATAAAACGGATGCAAATGTACAGATTTCAAAGTTTAAAGGCTTTATTGAGTCATTAAAGAATACATACGGAATCGAAGTACCGCTTCGGCATTGCTTTAATTCCGCGGCTGCAATGGAGATGGATTGCTCCGGTTTTTCTTTTGCAAGAATCGGTGTTTCCATGTACGGCGTATGGCCTTCGGATGAAATGGACCGCGAAAACATTAAGTTACAACCGGCTCTTTCGTTATACAGTCACATTGTATTTATTAAGACGTTGCCGGAAGGCAGTAAGATCAGTTACGGCGGAACCTTTACCACCAGAAGGGAAACAAAGGTTGCAACAGTTCCCGTCGGTTACGGAGACGGTTATCCGAGAGGACTGTCCAATTGCGGATATGTTTTGATTCACGGACAAAAAGCTCCGATTCTCGGTCGAGTATGCATGGACCAGTTTATGGTGGATGTAACCGATATTCCGGATGTGAAGGAATTTGACCGTGTCATTCTGATTGGCAAAGACGGAGAGGAAGAGATTACCGTGGAAACCCTTTGCTCTTTGTATGGCGGTTTCAACTATGAAATGATTTGCGATATCGGAAAGAGAGTTCCGAAAGAGTATTACGAAAACGGAATGGTAGTTTCGACGAAAGACTATCATGACGATTTTTGATTTTTGAAAGGAGTTGCCGGTGGGCGATATCTATTATTGGATCATTATCGGTGTATTGCTGGTAACCGGTCTGTTTTTCTTTATTCAGTGGATTCTTTTGAAGAAAAAGACAGCAAAATCCGATGTGGAAGAAGAAATCATGTCCATGGTCGATGAAGGCCATGAACAGGGCGTTTTGGAAGATTCCGAAGCGGAGATGATTCATAATATTTTTGAGTTTGGTGATAAACAGGCTCAGGATATTATGACAAACCGAAACAACATTGCCGGAATCGATGCCGAATCCACTTTGGCGGAAGCCAGAGAAACGGTATTGAAACTTCCGTACAGCAGATATCCGGTCTATTTGAATGACCTGGATCACATTATCGGCGTATTACATTTAAAAGATCTGGTTCGTTATATGGAAGCCGACCATGACGAAACGGAAGTGATTAAGAACAACAAAAAATTACTCCGTAAGGCTGTCTTTATTCCGGAGACAAGAGACGTGGATGATTTGTTCCGTAAAATGCAGGCCGAACGAATTCAGCTTGCCATTGTAACGGACGAGTATGGTCAAACATCCGGCATCATTGCGATGGAAGATATCCTGGAAGAAATCGTCGGAAACATCCTAGACGAGTATGATATTAGAGATGACCAAATCGGTCAAAAAGCTCCGGATGAATATGAAGTACAGGGTTTGGCGGCTTTGGAAGACCTCGAGGCGATTCTGGGGATTTCACTTAAGAATGATGATTACGAAACAGTAAATGGCTTCATTACGAACCATCTTGAGCATGTGCCGACCGAGTCGGACATCGGTTTTTCTTTTGCGTTTGAAGGGTATGATTTTGAAATCCTTTCCGTGGATAAACACGTGATTGGAAAAGCGCTCGTCAAAAAAGTCAGAGAAGGCGAAAAAGACAAGGAATTGTTGAATGATTCGCCGAAAAATGATAATATATAATTTGTATGATTTTGTTTAATCAGGGAGGATATTATGTCAGGACATTCAAAATTTGCCAACATCAAACACAAAAAAGAGAAGAACGATGCGGCAAAAGGTAAGATATTTACAATTATCGGACGTGAAATCGCCGTTGCTGTAAAGGAAGGCGGTCCGGATCCGGCAAATAACTATAAGCTGGCTACCGTTATTGCGAAAGCAAAAGCAAACAACATGCCGAATGATACCATCGACCGCGGTATCAAGAAAGCTGCCGGAGAAGGCGGAAGCGTCGTATACGAGCATGCAACTTATGAAGGTTACGGTCCCTGCGGTATCGCAATTATCGTGGAAACCTTAACCGATAACAAGAACAGAACCGCAGCTAATGTAAGAAGTGCTTTTACCAAAGGAAACGGAAGTATCGGTACCCAGGGTTGCGTATCTTTCATGTTTGATAAAAAAGGCCAGATTATCATCGACAAAGAAGAATGCGATATGGAAGCCGATGATCTGATGATGGTTGCACTTGATGCGGGCGCAGAGGATTTTGCGGAAGAGGAAGACAGCTTCGAAATCATAACCGATCCCGATGCTTTACTGGATGTTCAGAAAGCACTTGATGATCAGAAGATCCCCATGGTAAGCGCCGAAGTTACCATGATTCCGCAGAACTATGTTTCTTTAACCGATGAAGAAAATGTAAAATGGCTGAACCGTACCTTGGATCTTCTTGATGAAGATGATGATGTTCAGAACGTTTATACGAACTGGGAAGAGGAAGACGATCTTCGTTCATAAACAGAATACCTTTAAAAAACCAGATAGAATTAAGGAGAATTAACAATCATGTCTAATTTTAAAACCGAGACCATCTGCGTACAGGGCGGATGGACACCGAAAACCGGAGAACCCAGAGTATTGCCCATTTATCAGAGTACCACATTTAAGTATGACACATCTGATGCAATGGGAGCACTTTTTGACTTAGAGGCATCCGGATATTTCTATACCAGACTTCAGAACCCTACAAACGATTTTGTTGCAAAGAAAATCTGCGATCTGGAAGGCGGATATGCTGCAATGCTTACTTCCTCCGGACAGGCGGCAAACTTCTATGCGGTATTCAATATCTGTGAAGCAGGAGATCATTTGATTATTTCCTCTGCACTTTACGGTGGAACCTTCAACCTTCTCACCACGACCGTAAGCAAGATGGGAATTGAAACCACCGTTGTGGATCCCGAGATTTCCGAAGAGGATTTAAGAGCTGCAATCAAGCCCAATACCAAGTGCATCCTTGCAGAATCCGTTTCCAATCCTTCCCTTGCGGTTCTGGATTTCGATAAGTTCGTTAAGGTAGCTCACGAAGCAGGAATTCCCGTAATCGTGGACAACACCTTCCCGACACCGATCAACTGCAGACCTTTTGAATTCGGTGTGGACATTGTTACGCATTCCACAACGAAGTACATGGACGGACATGCAACCGCAGTCGGTGGATGTATCGTGGATTCCGGAAATTTTGACTGGAGCAAATATCCCGACAAATTCCCCGGACTCTGCACTCCGGATGAATCCTATCACGGAATTACCTATACCGAGAAATTCGGCAAGGCAGCATATATCACCAAGGCAACCGCACAGCTGATGAGAGACTTGGGTTCCATCCAGTCCCCTCAGAACGCTTTCTACGTAAACCTTGGAATTGAGACCCTACACCTTCGTATGGAACGTCATTGTTCCAATGCACTTGCAGTTGCAAAGTGGCTGAAAGCAAATGACAAAATTGCATGGGTAAACTATCCCGGACTTGAGGGAGATAAGTATTACGAAAGAGCAAAGAAGTATATGCCCAAGGGAACCTGCGGTGTTCTGACCTTTGGATTAAAGGGCGGAAGAGCTGCATCCGTAAGCTTCATGGATCATTTGAAACTGGTTGCCATCGTAACCCACGTTGCAGATACCAGATCCTGCGTGCTTCATCCCGCAAGCCATACTCATCGACAAATGTCTGATGAACAGCTTTTGGAAGCAGGTGTTCAGCCTGATTTGATCCGTTTCTCTGTTGGTATCGAGAATGTGGATGACATCATCGCAGACCTGCATCAAGCTTTGGATAACATGTAATCAAAGGAGATTATGATGAATAAACCCGGTCAGCTTGCAATAGTTGTGCCTTGTTATAACGAAGAAGAAATGCTTCCGATTACCTCGGAAGCTCTTCGTGCTTCTTTGGACGATTTACAATCCAAGGGGAAAATCACTTCCGACAGCTTTGTTCTTTTTGTCGATGACGGCAGTAAAGACAAGACCTGGGAGCTGATTGCGGCAGAGCATGAGAAATATCCGGAACGCATTTACGGGTTAAAACTTGCCGGAAATGTCGGCCATCAGTTTGCTTTGACAGCAGGCCTCCTTACCGCAATGGAATGCTCCGATGTGACAATTTCCATTGATGCGGATTTGCAGGACGACATACATGTTTTTGATGAGATGCTGGATAAATATGCCGACGGATGCGATATCGTATACGGAGTACGTAATTCCAGAAAAAAAGATACATTTTTCAAGCGTTCCACCGCTCAGAGTTTTTACAAAATGATGAATTCCATGGGCGTGAAAACCGTTTATAACCATGCGGATTTTCGTCTCATGAGCAAACGTGCGCTGAAAGCTTTTTCCGAGTATTCCGAGAGAAACCTGTTCTTACGCGGAATTGTTCCTTTGATCGGATTTAAGTCGGATTGTGTTTATTACGAACGTTTGGAGCGCGTTGCTGGAAAGAGCAAATATCCTTTGAAAAAAATGCTTTCCCTTGCATGGGAAGGAGTTACAAGTTTTTCCATTAAACCGATTTCGTTCATTACGTTTCTCGGTGTAATGATTGTAATTCTGTGTTTCCTTGCCCTGATTTATGTTTTGGTTTCCTATTTCTTCCTGGAAGTCAATCCGGGCTGGGCATCCACCTTCCTTTCCATCTGGTTTATCGGAGGAGTGCAGTTGATATCCATTGGCTTGATCGGTCAATACATCGGAAAGATCTATGTGGAAGTCAAACAGCGCCCGAGATACCATATTGAGACATTCTTAAGTGCAAAGAAAGAAGACGAGAATGTATGAATTTTAAAAAGACCGTCGCAAACTACATAGTCTGGGGTCTTTTCTGCGTTGCTTTGTTTGCAGGCATCGGCGTGGCTGCTATTGGTTTTTCCGAAAAAATGGGAAATACCTCATATTTGATTTACGTTGGCCTGTTTTATGCTTTGTTTCTGGTTTCCGTGGCGGTCATTATGCTGGGATACAAACCGGTACGGAATAATATGGCAGACAAGCTTGAGGCTGAACGGAAACGAATCAGCGGGCTTACGGAGACAATACTGGTAGTTGTCGTTGCGATAACGGCGATTATTGTTCGTTTCGGTATTACGCTTTTGTTGATGGATTCCCAAACGTCCATGGTATTTACCGGGACGGGAGCCTATTTTGAATATGCAATCGGAAATATCGACGGTCTCGGTACCGGAGAGAATATTGCATTTCTGTTTACCGACCTGTTAAAGGCTTTGTTTTCCGTATTCGGAAAAACCTTTATTGCAGTGTATGTTCTGCAGTCGTTCTTTACAGTCGGTATTATGCTGTTTGTGTTTTACGCGATGAAAGATCTTACGGGAAGGTTTTGTGCATGGCTTTCCCTGATCATGATTGCATATTTGCCCGGTAGTGTTTACTTGTTCATGGAATGTTCGCCGGGATTGTTTTATACGTTTTTGTTTTCGGCATATCTTTTTGCTGCCGTAAAACTTTGTCTTGCAATTAAGAATGAAAAAATCAATCATCCGAAGCATTTTCTCTGGTTCGGACTGCTTGGCTTGTTTGCAGGACTGATTGCTTATCTTGATATATCGGGACTTGCCCTGATTCCTGTTACGTTATATGCATTCTTTATGCTGCGTCGCAAAATCGGAACGAACGCTGTGGAAAAACCGCTGTTCCAGAGCCTGGTATATTTTGGAATGAGTGCATTTACACTTATTGTTTCCTTGTTCGGATTTCCGGCAGGACTTGATGCCGGTGTTTCCGGAATTGCAAGATACGGGTCGGCATTTCTTTCCAGAGAGGGAATGAACTATACCATTCTGACTCCGCATTTCCGTTCCTGGGATTCCTTGATTCTGCTTATTTTTGCAGGCCTTTGGATGATCGTTTTTCTGCGGATACGGAGAGACTATGCGATGCCGTTTGCATTTGTTTCCGTTGTGATCATTCTGTTTTCACTTTTCACAATGGACCATACGGATTATACGGGACTGATTTCCGTTTGCTTTGCGGCAGTCGGAGCAATCGGTGCACGTAATATCGGAAAAATGTATGTACCTGCAGCTGTTCTGATTCAGGAGGAAGAAGCCGAGCTTCTTGAAAGAAAAGCCGAAGAAGAAGCAAGAAAGGCGGAAAAGGAAGCGAGAAAGGCTGCGGAAGCGGAAGAAAAGAAAGAGAGCGAAACCGAGATCGAAAAAGAAATCGTGAAGGACAAAGATATAAAGAAACTGTCCAAGGAAGCCCGGAAACTTGCCAAGAAAGAAAAGAGAGCACAGAAAAAGGGTGTTATTTTGCTTGGCAAAACAGACCCTGCCCTTGAGGCTGAAATTGCTGCTTTAAGAGAAAGCGAAGAAGCGGCTTCCAAGTCTGCGGCGAAAGCAATTGCCGAAAAGACGGAAGAGGTGGTAAAAGAACCTGCAACCGAAGCTGTTGCGGGAGTTATTGCTGTTGAGACTGCGGATGTTGCAAAAGAAGCAGAAGTTGCGGAAGTTATCGGAGAGAAGAAAGAAACTGTTACGGAAGAACCTGCAGCCTCTGTAGCTGTTGATGAAACCGTGAAAGAAGAAGCCGCAATCGAACAGTCCGTATCCGAACAACCTGAAACGGTGAAAGAAGAACCGATTCCTGCAGCGTCTGTTGAAGAATTTGCGAAAGAGGAACCTGCAATTATTGAGCCTGTTGTGGATCAGCCGGTAGCAGAGGAAGCAGTTGTTATCGCAGAACCTGTTACGGAAGCGTTGAAAGAAGAACCTGCTATTGAACAGCCTGTAGCAGTTGTTGTAGAAGAACCTGTTATTGCAGAACCTGTTGTAGAGACTGCTAAGGAAGAACCTGTCGTAGCTGCTGCAGAAGAACCTGTTGCAGAACCTGTGAAAGAGGAATCTGCAATTGAACAGCCTACAGCGGTTGTCGCAGAAGCACCTATTGCGGAAGAAACAAAGACAGAGCCTGTTGTTACCGAAAACGCAACTACAACCGAGACCGCAGAGCCTGAAGAAAAGAAGGCTCCGAAGAAAGAGCTTCCTCCGTATGTTCCGCAGAAGATGGTTTTACGTTCCAGAGGAAAGATGTTTACGCCTGTTAAGAAGGCCGAAGTTGCTTTGGAGAATAATCCGGAATTGCTTACGAAACCGATGGCATCCGTTAATACCGCAGAACTTCCTGTGGTTTCCGTAAGTCCTGTTGAACCGGTTGCTGAAGCAACAACAGCCGTTGCAACACCTGCATTTGATGTAAAACCGGTAGAGAATGTTTCTGTCGAGGAGACTAAACCGGTAGAGAACATTGCAACTGAAGAAGTAAAACCTGCAGAGAACATTTCTGCAGAATCCATACAACCTGCTGAAAGCATTCCTTCGGAAGTTATTCCTGCACAGGAAGAATCTGCCGAAGTTGTGAAGGTTGTGGCGCCTGCCCCTGTTTCAGAAGTTAAACCTCTTGTAGCAGCTGCAACGGAAGAAACAAAAACTGCCGCAGAGGCAATTACACAAGAGCAGAAAGCAGAAGAAACCAAACCTGTTGAAACAACACCTGAGAAACCTGCTATGGAAGAGAAGAAAGCGGAAGAGAAACCTTCCTTTATCAAGAATCCTCTTCCCGGGCCGAAACCTCATGTCAGCAGAGAATTGGTATTTGATTATGAATTAAAAGATGATGAGTGGGATTACGATTTGAAGGATATTTCCGGAAAAGAATACTACGACATCTGATTTAGGAGGCATTATATATGGCAACTTCCGGAAACGGGAGAAAAAGCGGAAGCAGATCCAAGGCTTCAGCATCTTCAAAGAAAAGTTCAACTGCAAAGAAAGGGTCTGCAAAGAAAAAACAGCAGCAGGAAGAAGAATTCGCATATAAGAAAGAAGCGATTATGCTTGGCGTTTTTGTCCTGTTGATTTTCCTCTTCCTTTGCATTATCGGAGTGATTTCAGGAGGAGCAAGCGGAAAGAATAATCTCGGCGACTATATCCGGATTTTCTTCACCGGTATTTTTGGTATCTCTGCATATTATCTGCCGATCGCCGGCATCGGACTTACGATTCTGTTCCGTATTATGGAGCGTGACAGAGCTTTTTATTTACGATTTATAGCTATCATTGTCTTAATGATAATGTTTGGTGTTTTCTCGCATCTGTTTACGTATCAGGAACAACTGGATGAATTGCTGCAGAGCGGCGGCTGGGGAAGCGTCTTTTATTCGAACGGAAACGGTGGCGGTTTCCTTCTCGGTGCCCTGACGATGTTTTTTGTTTCCATCATCGGACGTGTCGGAAGCGTTTTTGTAGCCGTGATTTTGACGCTCATTTGTCTTGCGGTTTTCCTGATTCCGTTTATTCCTGCCATCATCGAATATACGCACAGAGAGCGCGAATATGACGAAGATGAGGAAGAGGATGAAGAATATGAGCAGATGACGCTTGATACCAAGCAAACTGCCAAAAGACAAACGGTTCGTGACCGAATCGTAGATCATGATTTAAGCAAATTACAAAAACAGAAGATTGACCGCGTGGAGGAAGAAGATTCTCCGAAGCTGAAGAGCCGTTATGTTTCCGAAGAGGAAAACGATGCAAAGGGCTTACAGCTTATGAATTCTTCTGTTCCGGTATCCAAAAAACGGAGTCATTTAAATGATCCCGAAGCTGCTAAGAAAGCCGGTGGAATTGCAATCACTCCCGCACCGAAGAAAGAGACACAGAACATTCATCAGGTTGTTCTTCCGAACGAGGAAGAAGACAATACCGATGATTGGATCCGTCCTGTAAAGAGAATTCCGGAAGAGGAAGAAAGAAGAAACGTTTCGGAAGTTGTTCCTGTTACCAGAAAGACGGCGAATGCACCGATTGAAGGTCAGCAGTTTATTGAAGGCGTGATTCCCGCAAGAGTCACCATGGAACCCGAACCGGAAAAAACGGAAGAAGTTGTTCATTTGAGAAGTCGTGACCATGCTGAGCTTACAAAGTCAATGGATGATTTTGATAAGCCTAAGAAGAGTGCGGCAAAATACAAACTTCCTCCGATTACGCTTCTGAAAGCGTCCGAAAGAAAAGGTCGCGGAGATGACAGAAAAGAACTCGAGGATACCGCAAAACGTCTTGAAGAAACACTGGAGACCTTCGGGGTACGTGTTCATGTAACCGATTATTCCAAGGGACCTGCCGTTACCAGATATGAGTTACAACCTGAGATGGGTGTCAAGGTAAGTAAGATTGTATCCCTCGCAGATGATATCAAACTGAATCTTGCCGCAGCCGATATTCGTATCGAAGCACCGATTCCGGGAAAACAGGCAGTCGGAATCGAAGTTCCGAATCAGGTTTCCTCGGCTGTTTCTTTACGAGAACTGTTTGAGTCAAACGAATACAAAGATTTCAAATCCAATATTGCTTTTGCTGTTGGTAAAGATATCGCAGGTGAGGTTATTGTTTCCGACCTTGCAAAAATGCCTCATATGCTCATTGCCGGAGCTACCGGTTCCGGTAAGTCCGTATGTATCAATACGTTAATCATGAGTATTTTGTATAAGGCAAATCCGGACGATGTGAAGTTGATTCTGGTCGATCCGAAGTTGTGGAATTATCCGTATACAACGGCATTCCTCATTTGATGTGTCCGGTTGTCACTGATCCGAAGCAAGCATCTGCAGCACTCCAGTGGGGTGTCAGTGAAATGACGGAGCGTTATAAGAAATTCGCGGATCAGGGCGTACGTGATCTGAAGGGCTACAATGAAAAAGCCTTAAATCAGCCTGAAAACACTCCGGAAGAAGAGAAACTTACCAAATTACCGCAGATTGTTATCATCGTTGACGAGTTGGCAGATCTTATGATGGTTGCCGGTAAAGAAGTAGAAGAAAGTATCTGCCGTCTGGCGCAGCTTGCACGTGCTGCCGGCATTCATCTTGTTATTGCAACCCAAAGACCTTCCGTAGACGTTATTACCGGTCTGATCAAGGCAAACATGCCCAGCCGTATTGCTTTTGCTGTATCAAGTGGTATCGATTCCAGAACCATTCTGGATACGAACGGTGCGGAAAAACTTCTCGGAAAGGGCGATATGTTATTCTTCCCGCAGTGGTTGAACAAGCCTTCCCGTGTGCAGGGCGCCTTCATTTCCGACCAGGAAGTTGCGGATGTTGTTGACTTTATCAAAAACCAGGGAATTTGCTCTTCTTATCAGACCGAAATTCCCACTGTTGTTTCCAGCTCGATTTCCGGAGGTACTGCACAGGCAGCTCCCGGAGATGATAAGGATGAGTATTTTGCGGAAGCAGGCAGATTTGTAATCGATAAGCAAAAAGGTTCCATCGGAATGCTTCAGCGAATCTTTAAGATCGGCTTTAACCGTGCTGCCAGAATCATGGATCAGCTCGAAGAGGCCGGAGTTGTCGGTCCGGAAGAAGGCACGAAACCCAGACGGATCATCATGAATATGGATGAGTTTGAAGATTATCTTCAAAATATGTAAATAAAACACCACTCAAGGAAAGGAAACGAAATGAAAACAGACATTCAGATTGCACAGGAAGCTACCATGAAACCGATTACCGAAGTTGCGGAAAGTCTCGGCATTACTTTTGACGAACTGGAACTTTACGGAAAATACAAGGCAAAGATCACGGATGAATACTTAAATCGTATCAAAGATCGTCCTGACGGAAAACTGATTCTTGTTACCGCAATTAACCCGACTCCCGCAGGAGAAGGTAAAACAACTACAACAGTAGGTCTTGGTCAGGCTTTTGCAAAACTGAACAAAAAGGCAATCATCGCACTTCGTGAGCCCTCCCTTGGACCTTGCTTCGGTATCAAAGGCGGTGCCGCAGGCGGCGGATATGCACAGGTTGTTCCGATGGAAGATTTGAACCTTCACTTTACCGGAGACTTCCATGCAATCACTACCGCAAACAACTTACTTGCAGCAATGCTTGACAACCACATTCAGCAGGGCAATCAGCTCGGAATCGATACCAGAATGGTAGTATGGAAGAGATGCCTTGACATGAACGACAGAGCTCTTCGTAACGTAGTCATCGGTCTTGGCGCAAAAGCAGACGGTGTTGTAAGAGAAGATCATTTCTGCATTACGGTTGCATCCGAAATTATGGCTGTTCTCTGTCTTGCAGATGATATGGATGACTTAAAAGCTCGCCTCGGAAGAATTATCGTAGCTTACAACTTTGAAGGAAAGCCTGTTACCGCAGCAGATCTTGGCGCAGTAGGTTCCATGGCAGCTCTCCTCAAAGATGCATTAAAGCCCAACTTAATTCAGACTCTGGAAAACACTCCCGCACTTGTACACGGCGGACCGTTCGCAAACATCGCACACGGATGCAACTCCGTAAGGGCTACCAAAGCAGCTATGAAGATGGCAGATTACTGCATCACGGAGGCAGGCTTCGGTGCTGACCTCGGTGCAGAGAAATTCCTGGATATCAAATGCCGTATGGCTGGCTTAAAACCCGATGCAATCGTACTTGTTGCAACGATTCGTGCCTTAAAGTATAATGGTGGAGTTGCAAAAACGGACCTTGTACCCGAAAACCTTGATGCTTTAAAGAAAGGTATCGTAAACCTTGAGAAGCACATTGAGAACCTTCAGAAGTATGGTGTTCCTGTTGTTGTAACCTTAAACTCCTTTGTAACCGATTCACCTGCAGAAACCGCATATGTGAAGCAGTTCTGTGAAGAAAGAGGTTGTGATTTCGCACTTTCCGAAGTATGGGAAAAGGGTGGCGAAGGCGGAATCGAACTTGCAAAGGCTGTTTTGAACACGCTCGAAACCAAGGAAAGTCATTATCATTCCATCTACACCGATGACTTATCCTTGACCGAAAAAATCGAAACCATCGCAAAAGAAATCTACGGAGCTGACGGAGTTAACTACTCCGATGCGGCAAAGAAGCAGTTGAAGAAGTTAACAGAATTAGGTTTCGGAAACTTCCCGATCTGCGTTGCAAAAACACAATACTCCTTATCTGACGATCCGACCAAGCTCGGAAGACCGACTAACTACAATATCGAAGTCAGAGAAGTATATGTTTCCGCAGGTGCAGGTTTCGTAGTTGCAATCACCGGACAGATTATGACCATGCCCGGACTTCCTAAGGTCCCGGCTGCTCTCAATATTGATGTTAATGAAGAGGGCAAGATTACAGGATTGTTCTAAAATAATACTATCGAGGATTATTATGTATCAGATTATTGACGGAAAAGCGATTTCTACATCTTTGAAGGAAGAATTAAAGGAAAAGGTTACTGCGCTGAAAGAACAGGGTATTGAGCCTTGTCTGGCTGTAATTCTGGTTGGAGAAGATCCGGCTTCGACGGTTTATGTGAATAATAAGAAGAAGGCTTGTGAGTTTATCGGTATCAAGTCTCTTTCTTATGAATTGCCGGAAACAACCACACAGGATGAGTTACTTGCCCTGATTGAGAAACTCAATGCTGACGATTCCGTAAACGGAATTCTGGTTCAGTTACCGCTTCCGAAACATATTGATGAGGATGCCGTAATCGGAGCGATTTCTCCTCTGAAGGATGTGGATGGATTCCATCCGCAGAGCGTTGGTTCGTTATGTATCGGACGGAAGGGATTTGTTTCCTGTACGCCTGCAGGTATTATTGAACTCTTAAAGAGAAGCAATGTGGAAATCGAAGGCAAAGAGTGTGTAATCATCGGCAGAAGCAATATTGTCGGAAAACCGATGGCTCTTTTGATGCTCAGAGAAAACGCAACCGTTACGGTTTGTCATTCCCGCACGAAGAATTTGAAAGAAGTTGCCAAGAGAGCGGATATCTTGATCGTTGCCATTGGTAAACCCAAGATGATTACCGCGGAATATGTAAAAGAAGGTGCTGTAGTGATTGATGTCGGAATTCATCGTCTGGAAGGCAAGAAGCTTTGCGGAGATGTTGATTTTGATGATGTTGCACCGCATACGTCCGCGATTACACCTGTACCGGGTGGCGTCGGACCTATGACAATTGCTATGTTAATGAAGAACTGTGTTGATTCTGTGATTTTTGAATAAAAACATACAGGAGATGACTTAGATGACGTGTCCGAAGTGTGGAGCAAAAATTGAAGACGGAATGTTTCTGTGCAGCAAGTGCGGCTATGAAATCAAGTACGTCCCGAATTTTGATCCGGAAATCGAAAACAGCATAGAAGAGTCCTTATCGAATGTTGCCGCCGATGTATCATTCGACGATGATTTTGATGAAGACTTACTTGACCGTTACGGTCTGGGAGAAGAATCCAAGAGACTTCCGACGCAGGAAATGCCTGTGAAGGAAGTAAAGAAGAGAATTCCCACCCAGGAGATCAATCCGGAAAAGATTCGTAAAATCACGGATGAAAACAAGAAAAAGAGTCCGTCCAAAAAGCCGGTTAAAAAGGCGGAGCCTGAAAAGAAAAGAGTTCCCAGACCGAAATCCGATGATGATCTTTTTGATGAAGAGTTTCCGGACGATTTCTGGGATGTGGAAGAAGCTCTTGATTTTACCGGTGGCGGCAGAGTATTCAAAGCAATTAAAAACAGCATTGCTGCCAGAGTGATCGCAATTATTGCAGGTCTTGCCGTAATCGGTATCGTAATTGCAATCGCGGTATTTGTATCCGGCAGGGTAAAACGCAATTCCTTTGAATATAAGTACGAGATGGCTCATGAAGCCTACAACAAAGGGGATTATGCGCATGCGGTTTATTACATGGAAGCTGCGGCCAACATGCATTCGGATGACCTGACCGTTCAATATGAACTTGCCGAATATTATCAGAAAAACAATCAGATGCAGAATGCGGTATTAACCTATCGTAATATCATCCGTGATTTTGATACCGATATTTTGACAGCATATACGAAGTTATTTGCGATTTATGAAAGCCAGGGTGATTTTGCGGCAATTAATAATATCCTTGCAGAGTGCAATAATCCGGATATTATCAATCAGTTCCAGCAATACCTTGCGACCCAGCCTGAGTTTTCGCTGGATTCAGGCTCCTATGATGATCCGATTTATTTAAAGATTACCGCAAATACCAGCGGAACGATTTATTATACGCTGGATGGTTCCACTCCGGACAATGAATCGGCCGTTTACAATGTACCTTTATATCTGGAAAAAGGATCTTTCCAGGTAAAAGCAGTTTATATCAATCAATTCGGCCTTATGAGTCCGATTGCCGAGGGTGAATTCCAGATTAATGTTGCTATGCCGGATGCACCCAAGATTAATCTGGATTCCGGCGAATTTGAGCATCCGGAACTAATCGAAGTGGTAGACATTCCGGAAGACTGTGTTGTTTATTACACGACGGACGGAACCGAACCGACAAAGGACAGCAACGTTTATAAGAACCCGATTCTCATGCCGACCGGTTCTTCCACGTTCATGTTTGTAACGTATAACTTTGATGATGTTCCCAGTGAAATCGTTACCAGAGATTACCTGTTCTTAATCGACGAAAAAACGGTAACGGCAGCTACGGCTGCCAACCAGATTATGGTTTATCGTTTCCTTACAGGTAACGGTACTCTGTCTGATGTAGACGGCACTTTAACCTACTTAAACGGTCGTTTGTTATTTACCGTAGAAGCCGGAATTAATATTAAGAACACGGACTACTTTGTAGTAGTGGAATACTTCCAGGATGGAAATGCGAATACGATTACCAAGACAGGTTATATGTATGCTGTTTCCACGAAGGACGAAAATGACTATGGTACTCTGAAAGTGAATGCTAACGGAGATTATGAATATACCAGAGTAACACCATAAAGGAAGGGAAAAGAGATGTACAAAATTCTGAAAGCTGAGAAATTGGCAGAAAACATTTTTGAGTGGGAAGTGGAAGCTCCCCGTGTTGCTTCAAACTGCGAACCCGGACAGTTTGTAATTGTTCGTGCATTTGAAGATTCCGAAAGAATTCCTCTTACCATCTGTGATTATGACAGAGAAAAGGGAAGTATCACCATCGTTGTTCAGGTAATCGGAGAAGGTACCTATAAAATGACTTCTTTGAAAGCCGGAGATGCATTCCATGATTTTGTCGGACCGCTTGGAAAAGCCTCCGAATTTGTGGAAGAAGATGTTGAGTCCTTAAAGAATAAGAAGTTCCTTTTTGTTGCCGGCGGACTTGGAACGGCTCCCGTTTATCCTCAGGTTAAATGGATGCATGAGCACGGCATTGATGTAGACGTAATTGTCGGAGCAAAAACAAAAGACCTTGTCATCATGGAAGAGGAAATGAAGGCAGTTGCCGGAAACCTCTACATTACAACCGATGACGGCTCCTACGGAAGAAGCGGTATGGTAACCAAGGTTGTGGAAGATCTTTATGCAGAAGGAAAAACCTATGATATCTGCGTAACCATCGGACCTATGATTATGATGAAATTTGTCTGCCTGCTGACAAAGAAGCTCGGCTTACACACAATCGTTTCCATGAACCCGATCATGGTAGACGGAACCGGTATGTGCGGTGCCTGCAGATTACAGGTTGGCGATGAGATTAAATTTGCCTGCGTGGACGGACCGGAATTCGACGGACATCTTGTAGATTTCGATCAGGCTATGAAGCGTCAGCAGATGTATAAGACCAAAGAAGGAAGAGCATATCTTGCCGCAAAAGAGGGAGATACCCATCACGGCGGATGCGGACAGTGCGGAGGTGACAAGTAATGGACGTAATGAAGAAAGTTCCCATAAAAGAACAGGATCCCAAGGTAAGAGCTACCAACTTTGAGGAAGTATGCCTTGGTTATTCCAAAGAGGAAGCGGTTGAAGAAGCTTCCAGATGCTTAAACTGTAAAAACCCTTTATGTGTACAGGGATGTCCTGTATCCATTCATATTCCGGATTTCATTTCCAAAGTAAAAGAAGAGGATTTTGAAGGCGCATATCGCATCATCTCCGAATCATCCTCCCTTCCTGCAGTTTGCGGCCGTGTATGCCCTCAGGAAACACAGTGCGAAGGCAAGTGTGTAAGAGGAATCAAAGGCGAAGCGGTTTCCATCGGTAAGTTGGAACGTTTTGTTGCGGACTGGGCTTTTGCAAATGACATTCATCCTACTTTGAATGTGGAAAAGAACGGAAAGAAAGTTGCAGTTATCGGTTCCGGTCCTTCCGGTCTTTCCTGTGCAGGCGACCTTGCAAAACTCGGATACGATGTAACCGTATTTGAAGCACTTCATGAATTCGGCGGAGTTTTGGTTTACGGTATTCCGGAGTTCCGTCTCCCGAAGGAAAGAGTCGTTGCAAAGGAAATCGAGAACGTAAAGGCTCTCGGTGTAAAATTTGAGAACAACGTTATCATCGGTAAGAGTGTTACCATCGAAGAACTGATGGAAAAAGAAAACTTTGATGCCGTATTCATCGGATCCGGTGCAGGTCTTCCGAAGTTCATGGGAATTCCCGGTGAAAATGCAAGCGGTGTATTCTCCGCAAACGAATACTTAACCAGAAGCAACCTTATGAAAGCATTCAACTCCGAATCCTCTACACCGATCATGGTAGGTAAAAAGACCGTAGTTGTAGGTGGTGGTAACGTTGCAATGGATGCTGCAAGAACCGCACTTCGTTTAGGTTCCGAAGTATATGTTGTATATCGTCGTTCCGAAGCAGAACTTCCTGCCAGAGTGGAAGAAGTTCATCATGCAAAGGAAGAAGGAATTATTTTTAACTTATTGACCAATCCGGTTGAAATTCTTGAAGATGAAAACGGATGGGTTAAGGGAATCAAATGTATCCGTATGGAACTCGGCGAGCCTGATGCTTCCGGCAGAAGAAGACCTGTTGAAGTTCCCGGAAGTGAATTTACAATTGACTGCGACGTAGTCATCATGTCCCTCGGTACATCTCCCAATCCTTTGATTTCTTCTACCACAAAGGGACTTGAAATCAATGGAAGAAAGTGCATCATTGCACAGGAGAACGGAGCTACCACCAAAGAAGGTGTTTATGCAGGTGGAGATGCCGTTACCGGAGCAGCTACCGTTATTCTTGCCATGGGTGCAGGACGTGCTGCTGCCAAGGGTATTCACGAATACTTAAGCAAATAATTATTGAGTCTCTTAAAGCGCTGCTTAGCACTTACCCAAGAGATAGTTTACAGGAGATATAATCTATGCCCTGGTGTCCGATTTGCAGAAATGAATACAGAGAAGGTTTCGAAGTATGTGCCGATTGCGGAGCAAAACTGGTGGAGGAACTCGGTGAGGACACCGGTTCCTATGTTACCATCGTTCGTGTTCCTACGGATCATATTTCCGAAGTGACGGATTTCCTGGATGCTTCCGATATTTCCGCATATAAGGTGGAAGAAGTGGAAGAAGGAATGTCGGAGATTCTTGCGGAGGAAAAAAACCGGAATGAAGTTTCTTTCGCGGTAAATACTTTTTTGAATAAGCGTCAGGAAGAAGTAGATGAACTGATGCAGAAGAAAAAAGATAACCTGGCAAAGGTTTTGGCTTCAAAAGAAGAGAAAAAGGACGAAAAAGAAGAAGCGGACAAAAAGGAAGAAAAGAAGAAACCGGAAACTGCTTTTCGTTCGTCTAAAGAGAAGGCGGACGAAGCCAGAAACTCTGCGATTGCTTTGCTGTTAATCGGTATTATCGGTTTGGCTTTTGAAGCACTTGTGGTATTTCATGTTCTTCCGCTTGAAATCAACGGATTGACCGGAAAGATTCTGTATGGTTTCATGGCTTGTGTTTTCTTAGGTTTGATCATCGGAGCACTTCTTTCGTTTTCAACCGCAAAACGCTTAAGAGAAGCAATTGTGGATGAAAGCGGAATCAAAGAAGAAATCTTGAAATTCTGCAAAGAGGATGCTGTAGATACGGCATTAAAGCTGATTCCGGTCAAAGAGGAAGAAGACGAAAGTGTTTATTTTGCCAGAATGGACTTCTTAAAGAGTGCCATCAGACAGGAACCGAAGTTTAAAGATGTGGATCCGGAATTGATTGACGGATTGCTTGACGAGAATTATCAAGAATTGTTTTCATGAACATAACCATTCTTTGCGTAGGAAAAATCAAAGAAAAGTTTTACAAAGATGCTTTGGCGGAATATGAAAAACGCCTTTCCAAGTATTGTAAATTCCAAATCATGGAAGTGTCTGACGAGGAATGCCCGGAAAGTGCTTCTGATGCGGAAATATTAAATGTGAAACGTAAAGAAGGCGAAAGACTGTTATCAAAGATTTCCGCTTCGTCATATGTGATTACGCTGGAGATTAAGGGGAAGAAGAAAGACAGCGTTAAATTTGCCGAAGATTTGCAAAACAGAATGGTGAACGGAGTCAGTGATTTCGTTTTTGTAATCGGCGGCTCGGTTGGGTTATCGGAAGAAGTATCCCAAAGAGCCAATGAAAAACTGAGCTTTTCCGATATGACGTTTCCGCACCAGCTGATGCGCGTTATATTGGCAGAACAGATTTATCGTGCCGAACGTATTATGCACAAAGAACCATACCATAAATAATTCATTAAGGGGATAACGGAGGGTAAAACTATGCGCATGTATGATTTGATCATGAAAAAAAGAAATGGTATGGCATTATCCGAAGAAGAAATTAATGCTATGATTGACGGCTACACAAAAGGGGAGATACCGGACTATCAGATGTCTGCCTTTACGATGGCCGTTTTTTTTCAGGGAATGAACAAAGAGGAAACGCTTGCGCTTACCATGGCAATGGCAAAAAGCGGAGATATGCTCGACTTATCCGAAATCGACGGAATCAAAGTTGATAAGCATTCCACGGGCGGTGTAGGCGATAAAACATCTCTGTGTGTTATTCCGTTACTTGCTTCTTTTGGTCTGATTACGGCAAAAATGAGCGGCAGAGGACTGGGGCATACAGGCGGAACCGTTGATAAGCTTGAATGTTTTACCGGCTTCCATACGGAACTTACGAAAGAACAGTTTCTCAACCAGGTCAAAGATATCGGAATCTGCCTTGTCGGACAGAGTGCGGACTTAGCACCTGCCGATAAGAAGCTGTATGCACTTCGTGATGTGACGGCAACCGTGGAAAACATCTCCCTGATTGCATCGTCCATTATGAGCAAGAAGCTTGCTGCCGGTGCGGATATCATTATTCTTGACGTAAAGACCGGTAGCGGCGCTTTTATGAAGACATTGGAAGATTCCCGGGCTCTTGCGACTGAGATGGTGGAAATCGGAAAAGGAGCGGGCAAACAGACCATCGCTATTATTTCCGATATGGACGAACCGCTCGGCAATGCAGTCGGAAATGCGCTGGAAGTAATCGAGGCGATTGAAACCTTAAAAGGAAACGGTCCGAAGGACTTTACGGAACTGGTTTATACTATCGTATCCGAAATCCTTATGGTAACGAGTATTGCAGTCAGCAAGAAAGATGCTTACAGAATGATCGATCAGAAGATCAGTTCCAGGGAAGCATTGGATAAATTTGCCGAATTTGTCGGCGCTCAGGGCGGAAACAAAGAGGAAGTATACCATCCCGAGCTTTTGCCGAAAGCGAAACACCGGCTTGAGATTCCGGCTTTTGCAGACGGAAGAATCTATACCATACAGTGCGAGGAAATCGGTCTTTGTTCCATGCTGCTCGGTGGCGGCAGGGAAAAGAAGGAAGATATCATTGATCCTGCTGTCGGTTTTGTTCTTCATAAAAAAGTCGGCGATGTGGTGAGCAAGGGTGAATCCCTGGCAACCATGTATTATAACAGCGATGAAGTGCCCGAAAAAGTAGTGGCAAGATTCTTAAATGCATATCAGATTGAGAATTGTACACCTGCTCCGAAGGTGCTGATTTACGA
>JAFWTY010000018.1 GCA_017518735.1 Lachnospiraceae bacterium
AGCCCTTCGAGATCTTGAATCTCATATACATTATCCTCTATAATTCCTTTATTTTTCAGAAAATTGGAAATAAATTTCAGAGCATCTTTATAATGTTTTACGGAAGATTCCTTTACACTACGAATTTCCTTTAAATACTTCCCGTAATACATTTCCAAAACATTATTATCCATAAGCATCCTCCATACCCTGAATCAGATAGACTATATCTTCATATCTTAACGATAACATTAATCCATTTTTCATTTTTTCTATCCGGTCTGATATCTAAAGAGATTTCGCATTCCAATATTTCAAACCCTTCTCTTTCCATCATCTCTTGTATGGTTTCTTCCGTATAATTTAAGAAAGACCTTTCATGTTTCTCCGTCGTTCCGTCTCCGTATTTAAACGAAGCATAAAGGATGCCGTTATCGGAAAGTGACGTCTTTATTCTTTGTATCGCATCATCGATTTCATTCTCCGACACATGTAGTAAGGATGCGCATGCCCACACTCCGTCGAATTCATCTTCAAAGGCCATTTCATCGAATCGCATCTGCCAGACTTCCTGTCCAAGCAACTCGGCTGCTTTTTTACACATCTCCCTGGAAGCATCGAAAGCTACTACTGAATATCCCTGCCCGATAAATGCCTTGCTGTCTCTTCCGCTTCCGCACCCGGCATCAAGAATTCTTCCTCCGTCCGGAATATATTTCAGAAACCGGTTACGCCAATATGACATATCCGCATTTACGGTTTTATCATAGAATTCATCGGCGTTTACGTTGTAATATTCGATATTATTCAAAACCTATCTCCTTGACCATATCGCATAGCCCTGCCTTTTGGCGGAATCATAAATCGGGCGCATATTCTTTTCCAAAATATTTATAAATTCCTCCTTGGAATTGCCTTTTCGATACAATTCCTGACTCGCCCAAATTGAATGAAGATTATCTTTGTAGCATTTTTCATATAGGTTACGGATTCCATCATATTGATGTATATCCTCGTACAGCTTAAACTGATTTTTTGCAAACAGTTCAAAATAACCATCCCACTTGGGAAGCAGATTACTCTTGGCTGAGTTCAACGAAGAGTCCATCGGCATCAGATTCCACAGTTCATCGTTCATCACAAAGGAAAACGGGATAAAATGATCCACATCAAAACCGGCCGGATCAATTGGTTCATTTGTGAATACATCATTGATTCCATGTAAGGATAGAATACCTTTCCACAATGTACGTACGTGTTCCAGTTTGCGGTTTTTATCATCCAATGCTTTCAGTTTATAAACAAGCCCCGGAACTTCCGGATTATTCATCTGTAACCATTTCAATTTTTCGAACTGAATCCATCCGAGAATATTTACCGTATTGTCCTGAATTAATTGCATCCAGTCTTTGTTAAACGTAACTCGCTTCTTCAGTCCCGGGTTTAAATCATAGGTATACGGCAGTGCTTCAATGCGTTCGTTGAAAAGATTCGCATATTCCACAATTCTTGTAACGGAATCCCATGGAACTGTATTGGAGTATTTTTCAAAGAACCCTGCCAATGCACGATACGGAACCATATTGGTTAGTTGCTTTTTGGCTTCACGCAGTTCGGAACTGTGTTCAATAATTTGATTACGTATTTCAACTTTACTTGAGTTGCTACTTAGATTCGTCAACTCCGCCAAGACATTAACCGCTCGTTCAAGACCGTCTCTCGAAACACCCTCTACCAAACCGCTTAAATGAATATGAAACTCAACAACTGAATACCAGGCATTGATAATCATTTCCGTGATAATCTCATCAAATGTTGCCGATTCCCTGCCCCCGGAAATCAGCTCAACAATCGCCTCAAGCCAATAAAACTTGTAGCAATAAGACGGATCTTTCAACATTCTTGAGAAAGCATCAATGTCTAAGTGGTTATAGTATTCGGTTTGGATGATAAGGTTGTCGTTCATATGTTATTATTTTTTATACATCGTCCCATCAGTTATTGATGCTACTCCACAAACTCCATAATATCCCCAACATCACACTTCAGTTCCTTACAGATTCTCTCCAAAACCGGCATTGCAACCTCCTGGTCCTTGGAGAGTTTTGCAAGTGTACTGCTACTCATTCCGACCTTATCGCGCAGTTCGGTTTTATTCATTTTTTTATCAATTAAAAGCTTCCAAAGTTTGTTATAAGAAACAGCCATGTAAACACCTCCGCTGGGGAATAATTACGACATATTAATTATAACAAAACGAATTTTATTATTAAACTTAATATTCGAGATTTCAAACATTGTTTACATGGCTGTCATATAGTGTTCATATTGTGAGGAAGGTCTCATTTTCGGTACCGATCCAAGTTATACCCCTCTCTCCTTGCCATCTTCAAAAGTTCCTCATTACTGGCGCTTTCCGCTTCCATCATTTGGACAAAACCCAAGCCGCCCAGGAACGTTGCACCCATGGCGCCGAAATCATTTGACAGATCCTTGCGGAGGCGGTCGTAATCATAATCTTTATCATCATTGAAACCAAACATATTCATCCCCCCGCATTTATTTCCGCAAAAAAACTTTCCTATTCGCATCATCTACGCTACTTGTATACAGGTTGGGATCTATGGTTGTCGGATCTACCTGCTGGCCATCAAGATAAAATGCGTATCCCTTTTCAATAGCATCTGCTACATCTGCTTTCCTGTAACTCTTTCCACCTTTGATTTTGTTGTCACGGAAGATAAAGTATACGAGACCGGCTACGCTGAGTACTGCAATTCCGATGAAGCCACCCCATACAGGACTTGGACCACCGGCCAGCCAACCAACAAAACCAATAGTTCCGAAAATTAAAATACATACAATAAGCAAACCTTTCATAACTCAGCCCTCCTTGTCATTTTTTGCGTTTATTGATCTTTACGAGTACATCATCTCACATTTACTGTCCGATAATCTCCCCTGTACACAAGAACGGTCGTTCGGGATTTTTTGCAACATAAAAGGACGCCGAAGCGTCCTTCATAGTTTTTATAATAATTGTTAAATCCTCTTTCCGTAAGTGCACATTGAATTTCGCCTGTTTATGGGATATGATGAAAACGTAGTTTTTTTGTTGTAAAAGGGAAAGGAAAACACTATGAAAAACAGAAAATGGATTGTTGCGGCGATGGCGGCTGTCCTTATGGCAGGCACCATACTCTCGGGCTGTAACTCCAAGAAGGCGGAAAACTCCGAACCGGAAACTGCATCCGTGATAGAAACGTCGGAAGAACGCTGGATCCCCACGGGGAGACATATGACACGACCTATCACGAGTTGACGCACCTTCTTTTTGCAAAACAGTGCGGTTTCCTGGGACAGGTGATTGACGAAGGCGCGGCTTCCTATGCGCAGTACGAGCTTTCCAAAAAAGACAATTATCCCGCATGGAGCACCATCATGTTCCTGGAGTATGGATATTACCACTCTACCTATGATGATTCCGCAATCTACGCAGATCCCGAGGCGGAGTTCATCGCTTCCACGGTTGCGAGTCGCGACAGTTTGCAGAGGCATTACCAGTACGGAATCCGTTTCGTGACATTCCTGATGAAGGAATACGGGCCGGACATTATGGTGAAGATTTGCGAGAACGCGAATGCAAACACCCTCAAAAACGGTAACGAGCAGACATACCTGCTCGTGGACATCATCAAAAAATCCACTTCCGATGCTGTCTTCACCGAGTTCGCCGAATGGCTACCCCAAGGCTGGCAGGATTTCGGAAAAGAGTATACGGAGTATATGAGACAGTTTGGGTTGCAGTAGCATACAGCCGAAGCAGGTAATGCGTCACACAATAATGATATTTGCCTGACTGTTTCGAAATACGGACATAAAAAAGGAGTGCTATCGCACTCCTTTTTTATGTCTAAAGGTACCTGAAAAATTTATATCATACTTTTTGTAAAATATACTTGACAAAAAGTAACGCATGTTTTATCTTAATCTCAACAGCAACAAATGAACCTGCGTTGAAAGGACGCTAAAAACTATGAAAAAGAAACTCATCCCTTTAATCATTGCAATCATCATTATTCTCGGCAGCATTTGCCTCATCCCGTATCTATTGCGAAGCGATGAAACCGAAAAAACGACGATGAACTGGAAGCTGGATTATACCGTGGAAAACGGTGTCATCACAAAAGACAACCTTCCCATCGCATTTAACATCGACAAAGACGGCGAATACATCATCGAATACTACTGGGTTCCCGAAGGTGAGGACCACGAAGATATCCTCTCCGTCGATACCTCCAAAGTAAAAGCGTTAACCTCGATTCGCATCTCCGATTCGGAGGGCAACAACGTCTTCGGTACAAGTGGCGGGGCGCTGAGCGCAAGCACGACGAACTACCTGACAAAAGGAGAATATGAACTGAAACTTACGCAGTTCGTAGACCGCGAGAGTTTCGTGGAATACGCAAAAGAATACCTCTGCGCGAATGCAGATGCCGAAGAATGGGCAGACGGCTATGATTTCTCCACCGTGGCACAAAACGGCGACTATACGATGGAATACGGCTTCTCCTATCGTCCGGTAAGCGCTTCCAATTCAAATAACCTGCTCTACTTTGCCATCGTGATCCTGTTTACGATTGCAGTTATCATCATTCTTGTCATCATTGCAAATAACGGCGAATATCGCGCAAAATACGATGAACGCCAGATTCTCGAGCAGGGAAAAGCTTTCAAGTTTGGATTTTTCTCCACGATTATCGCAATCGGTGTCATCGGAGCAGCTGATGCTTTTGGAATTGTTTCCATGATTGACACCACTGTCCTGTACTGCTCTGCGATTTTTATCGGCCTCGGCGTCTATGTGGTTTACTGCGTATGGCACGAAGCATACTTCGGCATCAATCAGCAATCCGTATCCGTAATGGTTATGCTCGCAATCATCGGTTTAGCGAATACAACCCTCAGCATCATGGGCTTCGTAAGCGGACAGATGGTCGTAAACGGTATTGTCACCTTCCGTATTATGAATGTGCTCTGCGCTGCACTCTTCTTCGCACTTTTTATTACGATTCTGATCAAAAAATTAAGTTTGAGCAAAACATCGGAGGAGGATGAAGATGAAGACGACGATGACGAAGATGCCGTGGAAAGCTCTGTAGATAGTTCTGTTGAAGGAAACGGTTCTGCAGGTAACAATGTTGGTTTATAAGGCAGTTTGAGAAAGGAAGCAATCTTATGAAGAATTTAAAATTAAAATCCGCCCGGGCTGCCCTCGACCTCTCGCAGCAGGACCTTGCAGACAAAGTCGGCGTATCGCGCCAGACCATAAATGCCATCGAAAAAGGCGACTACAACCCCACCATCAACCTCTGCCGTAGCATCTGCAAAGTGCTCGGCAAAACACTGGATGAGATTTTCTGGGAAGAATAAATAGATCTAAAAACCCTCGCAAGACATTTAAAAGCCCCCGCTGACCGCGGGGGTTTTTGTTTGCGTATACATTTACTACCGGAGGGTGTCAAAAAACGTCAGCTACCCTTTGCGCAAGATGTACATCCTCACGAACTGCGCCGGAGAATGGGGACGGCAGAAGCGCTTCAGTTCCTTGAAGCCGGCCTCGAGTTGTCTTCGATCCGCTTCGGTTACTTCGCGCTCGGAATACAGGATTTCCTCGTAGGTTCCTATGAAGGAAAGCCGCTCTTTCGGCAGTTCATCCTTAACGCGAAGCGCGTACTCGCTAAGCGTTTCCTCGTCCTTTCTTCCAAGGCGGACGCGCTTTAATAAATCGAGGCTGTTTTTGCAGATGGAAACCGCTTTTCCGCGCTCGCTGAGCGTCGCGTAGCGAACCTTCCTTACAATCGCCATCACGGCAAAAATCAACAGAATGAACAAGGCTCCGACCGCCACCGGAATCACGATCTGATACCACTCCAGGTGAATCGGTTCCTTCACCTCTTCTTCCTCGTCTTCCACACTCGGCGGCAGAACAACCGGCGCCGTATCAACATCGTTTTTCTTATTGTTTCGTACTTCTTCATCCGTCAGCCAGGACTCGGAAACGCGCATACCGGGCGTCGGCTCAAAACGTACCCATCCTATGCCTTCCAGATACGCTTCCGGCCACGCATGACCGGTTGAGGAATCGACTTCCGAACGTCGTCTTTTGCCCATCGGCACGGCGTAACCCTGCACGTAACGCGCGGGAATTCCGTTCGCTCGCGCAAGCAATACAAAGGCGGTCGCGTAGTAACTGCAATAGCCTTCCTGTTTTTCAAAAATGAAATAATCGAGATACTCCGCTTCACTCGAAATACTCTCCGGCAAATCGCCCGGCGTATGCGTATAGTGGAAACTGTGGAACATCTCTTCCATCCTGCGAAGCTTCTCGTAGTCGGAATCCGCGCCCTCCAAAAGTTCGTCCATATACGCCTGCATCTTCGGCGAAATCTCCGTCTCCGGCAGGTATTTTTGACGAATGGAATCATGGTAGGATACGTAATCCTCGTAACTTACCTCATCGCCGACTTCCAGTTCCTTCTTCGCTTCCTCAAAACTCTCCTCGGTCACCTTCTGCGGCTTTGCGACAAGTTCTAAGAAAACTTCGGAATCGCGATTGATCCTGTAATATGCAATATCATATTTATCATCCGCAACCTTCTTATCCACAAAAAGATAATCCGGGCCCTGCGGTCTGCGGTACTGAACGAGCATGCGGTTCGGTAACGTTTTTTGCGGTGTGAAAACGCAGAGCGTATGCATATCCTTATATACGACCGAAATGTTCGATCGCTGGATATAATCGCTCACAGGCGCATCGCCCTTGTTTGCCAGAATCGCACTGTATGTCTCAATACTGTCGAGGAGCTGTTCATCCACGTCCTCTGTATTTTCTTTCTGCCATTCCTTTCCGTCGAACGTATCAAAACGTTTTCCGGCAAGATACATTGTTCTGTCACTTTCCGCCCACGCGGTCACTTCCATCACGGTACGCGGCGAAACCGCAAGGTCTCCGCCGAAACTACCTCTGTCGGAGAATCCGATGACCGCACCGCCGGAGTCCCAGCCCTGTCCAAAAACAGTCTCACTGATCTTTATATATTCACTCTTGAAAAACTGTCCGATCTTCTTTACAAAGCCCCAATCGTACGGATCTGCCGGTGCTTTGATCAACATCGTTGCAAGTAAGATGACAAGCAGGAAAGGCGAAAGCGCCACGATGTGTTTCTTCGGATCCGGGTCGCCCTCTTTCTTGGAACGTCTCTGCAGGATTTCCATAATGGTCAGAATCACAAAGAAAATGATCATACCGACAGCAATCTTCGGAATGTCATCTCCGCGCACCAGAAGAACAATCAATGTAATCACTCCGCCGGCCGCAAGCACAATACGAACCCTCTTATAATGTTCCGCAAATTCGCTGACCACAAAGCAGAGAATGGCAAGGATGATCTCCCAGAACACCCAGAGATTCGATGTGAAAAATTCAAGCCTTTTTTCTCCGGGAATGATAAAGAATCCGCCGATTGCAGCCGTAAGGAAGATTCCGCCTAAGATAACCTTTCCCCTGATATTCAAATGCTTCATAAAGAGCAGGAAAAGCCCGGTCACAACGCTGATGACCACCCAGACAAACTTCACTTCGGGAGCAAGCATCGGATGCAGGAAAGACAGCACCGTAAGCGAGATTGGTAAGTAATATAATAAGTCGTAAAGGAGGGAAAGAATCATGATGTCACCTCCGTATACGATTTCCTGCCGATCGGAAGAATCTCTGTCTTGTTGTCACTTGCGTCGGTGAACTCTTCGCCTTCTTCTTCGCTGATCAAATATACGCGAACAGGCATCTGATCCGTGTTGATGTTCTTCACCCACTCCGCCTCTTCTTCGGACCACTTCTGTAGTACAAAAACAAGCATGCGATATTCACTTAAGTACGCCTCATCATAAAGTTCACCCAGGAAGTGTTTCATGTCCGTATCATCACGGAAAATGTATCTTCTCATGACCTGATACAGCGCATCAAAATCACCCGTACTTCTCACGCTTTGTCTTACAGGTGTAGTTGTACGATAGAAAACATCCGTCGGAATATTGTTCTCGGCATTATAAAGTGTCATCGCCAGAACCTGCTCGATGACCTTGTTCTCCGGTGGTAAATACTCTTCCGTTCGCTCTCCGTAACGTCCCGGATCCATGATGATGGCGATACCGGATTTTTCCTCTCCGCGTCGTTCGCGGACCATGAGTTTTTGCATGACGGCAGACGCTTTCCAGTTTAGGAAGCGGATGTCATCGCCCTGTACATACTCACGCACGGGAATGTCCGGAACCGGTTTTTTCATCTGATTGTCGCGGTCCGCATCGAGAATGAGTTCTCTGTCGCTGCCCTTCGGAAGATGGATGATGGCCGGCGAAACAATGACATTTAACGGCTCCTTGATTGTATAGGTAACCGAAAACAGACCGAGGAAATCCTTGACTACGATTTTTTTGATTCCGACAAAGTATTCCCCGCGATATTTGCAGAGAATCTTCGTCGTTCTCTGAATCGAGGAATGCGGCGGGAGCTCATATTCCACATCATCATCGATTTCGGAGATGGTTGAAAACGAAGAATAGAAAATGATACGAAGCGATGCGAACGAGAAAAAACCTTCGTTCTGCAACGTAATATAAAAAGGCGCAGGAGTGCCGCAAACCATGTCACGACCTTCCGTACGCTGATAGATTTTGATGTTACGGATTACCAGGAAAATATAAATTAAACAGATGACCGGGAGAAGCACCACGGTCCAGAAAAAAACATAAGTAACAGGACCTCCGTAAAAAGAGATCCCTACAAGCGCAAGGATAAGAAGTGCTATGGGTATGAGCACCCTCTTATTTTTCATGCACAGCCTCCATCGGAATCTTTACTTTCAAAACGAGGGCCTTTAATACGTCCGCACTCTCCTTCTTCTGCATACGCATTTCGGTCGTCAGAATCAGTCTGTGCGCAAGAACCGGAATGGCAACGTTCTTCACGTCGTCCGGCTTGATATAATCTCTTCCGTCCAGGAAGGCTTTGGCTTTGGCAGCCTGAAGAAGATGCAGCATGGCTCTGGGGCTCGCACCGAGTAAGAAGGAGCCGTCGTTACGTGTTGCATCGATGATCTCGTGTACGTAGGAAAGCATTGCATCGCTGATGTGAACTTCATCCACCTGCTTACGGAATGCTTCAATATCTTCCGCAGTAAGGACTGCCTTCGCATCTTCCATGTTTTTGCCGCTCATGCGTTCACGCGCAAGACGAAGTTCCTCTTCTTTCGCGGGATAGCCGATGGAAAGGCGCATCATGAAACGGTCCAGCTGTGCTTCGGGAAGCGGATAGGTTCCCATGAAGCTGACCGGGTTCTGCGTTGCAATGACCATGAAAGGCTGGGGAAGCGGATAAACGGTTCCGTCGACGGTAACCTGCGCTTCCGCCATTGTCTCAAGGAGGGCGGACTGCGTCTTCGGAGACGTACGGTTTAATTCGTCCGCAAGCACGATGTTTTTCATAACAGCGCCTGCACGGTAGGAAAACTCACCCTTCTTCATGTCGTATACCGTAAGTCCGGTAACGTCTCCGGGCATGGTATCCGGCGTAAACTGAATTCGTCCGAACGAAAGACCGAGGGACTTTGCAAAAACTCTCGCAAGTGTGGTTTTGCCCACACCGGGCACGTCCTCCAACAGAACATGTCCGCTTGCAAGAAAGCAGCAAAGTACGTTCTCCACGATTTCGCTCTTTCCGACGAAATACTCATTCATTTGCGTTCTAAATACCGTAAGGTCCCCTTTTTCCATTGTAGCCACTCCCTTTACTTTATATTTCTTTTCTCTACTCTACATAACTCACAAATTATTATGTCTTGTTCTCCGCATTATTATTTGCGTCGTTCTTGCCATCCTTGTTTTTCTTTTTCGACGTTAGTACTACACATGTAGTTATAAATGCAATAATTAATATCGCCGCCGTCACGGAGAACGCAATCAAAATGACTGTCTTCCGTGTCTCTTCCACGCTCTCTTTCTTCTTTCCTTTTCCAAACTTTCTCTCAAAATCCGGATCATAAGAACTCTCTTCCTCTTCCTTAATCAAAGACTCTTCCGATCCGTCCCTGTGTATCAACGCAATCTGCTCTCCGGTTTCATTCAGTACATACATCTCTACTTCCGCTTCCGAAAAAGAAACCATTATATCCGTCTCAATCCGTTTATTCTCTTCCACGGCGAAATGCTTATATACCACGCTGATCGGCTTTTCAAACGAAACCCTCTCCAGTATGTAATTGGCTTCCCCTTTTCCGGTTCCGGTAAGCTTGATCCGGTATCCCTTATCCTTCGGCAGGATCAACGTTCTGATACCGTCTTCCGAAGCAACATAGATATCATCTTCATACGTCAGCGCGATACTGTCCTTAAATTCACCTACTCTTGTAGTACCTCTGAACACCTGCACATCCACAGGGCCCGTGATACGTACACGAATTCTCTCATCCGCTTCCAGCGGTCCGATCAGACCGTTCTCCACAATCTCGATATATCCCGCAATCTCATGCTGCTGCCATGCGGAATTTGCCACATAGTCCTCCATGGTATCACGGAACGTATAGAACTGTCCGAACTTGCCGTAAATTTGCTGGGAATTCAACACGCTGAGCCCGTAGATTTTGCCCTCGGGGCCGAAGTTATCAAGCATGTTGTAGATATTGAAAATATTGTCATAACCGTTCAAAACCGGAATGTCCTGATGATAGTCCGGCGCATCTTCCTTCGTATCAGAAATCGAATCCAGACCGCCGAAGGTATAGCAGTAAACATCGTCCTGCGTGATTGCATCCGAATACCACTCCCCGCTGTCGCAGGTCATGTTAAATCTGGCACCGACTAAGTTGGCACCGCCGCCCGCAAGGCTGTGACCGGTGATGATCACTTTCATCGGCCGTTTTCCGAGGTTCGGATGATTCTCCTTATAATCCGTAAGCCCCGCAAAAACATCCTCCTGGAACTCATAAATCCAGTCCCACGCATAATACCCGAAGAAATTCTGATTCAACTTCATGGTACGGTCGCGGAAGATTTCATAGTAGTTTTTGGTTCCGCAAAGCGTAATGAACAGGATATCCGTTTCAATGCCGTCAATGGTCATATTCTGCGATGCAATGGAAAAGCTGAGGGATTTGTCGTCTGCGAACTTTTTGCCGTTTTTGAGGGCTTCTGCGCGGTTATAAGCGGAATCCGGGTAACTGTACAGATAAATATCCCCTTCCCTGCATCCAAGGTCACGATACGCCTGTACCAGATATTCTGCGGTATAGGCCGTCGCCGAGAGTGACGCGGTCAGAAGGGCAAAGTTGTAATTTGCGGTGTTCGGGTTCGAAACAGACTGCATGCAAAGCTGCGTAGACGGAGTGCGAAATAAAGACGGGCCAAAGAATACCTCCGAATAATGACCGGTGTATCCCATGCTCCCGCCTTTTCTGTCGATGTGATTATCCTGTTTGTAATCCTTCGAGGCACCGTTGATAATACGAACGATTTCACCGTCCGTCAGTTCCTGTTTGGTAAGATCGTAACGCGTTGCATCAAACCTGTTTTCCGCATTTACCGGCAAAACAACAGCACCCGCCGTTATCGCCAGGCAAAGCATGAACACGATCAGTTTGTACAGGGCGTTTTTTCTCATATGAATTAGTTTCGTATATTACTGCTCCAGTGCTTTTTTAATGGCTTTGGAAAACTGATCGGCACAGGAAGTTCCTCTCATGCCACACTGATTGCCTTCCAAAACAGCTGCGATTTCGGAAGCGTCCTTGCCTTCGACAAGACGTCCGATGGCCTTTAAATTGCCGTTGCAACCCATCTCAAATTTCACGTCATGAAGCTTGTTTTCGTCGTCAATCGTAAATGTGATTTTTCTGGAGCAAACTCCGGAGGGTGTGAATTCAACTGTTTTCATTTATGTTCTCCTTTATGAGATCAATGGTTTATTGTTCGTAGTCGATAAAGTAGATCCAATTGTTGGCAGGTGCCGCCTTCGGATTACCGGATCTTCCTTCTTCCGTTGTGGAATACAGATACTGGCATTTATCCTTGTCAAAAACAAATCCCACATAATAACCGTAATCATCCGATGACTTGATATACCAGTTATGGAATACGGAATAATTGGTTACATACAGATCGCCTTTGTATGCAAAAAGATAATCAAATACATATGCATATACCGCTCCGTCCTGATAACTTAACAGGATATAAAGCGTATCTCCGCCTTCTGCCCAGTAAGCAACCAGTCTCTCGTCCTGACCGTCAAAGTTGACGTCCGTATCACAGAAGCAGTCCTTGTTAAAGACTCCGTCAAAATACTTGGTGGAACCATAGGAACCGGACAATTCACTCATTTTCATAAGGCCGGTTTTACCGGTATAGAAACGCTCGGAATACGGTACCGCATAGACTTCGATCTCGTCGTTGATTGCCTGATCAAACAGTTCGGATGCATCTACGGGATAATCCGTCGTGGGAGATTCATAATTCGGATACCATGCAAGAGCCGCTTCGTTGCCGAGTTCGAACTCGGTGAAAAGTTCGATATCTTCTCCGAGGATTTCGCTGATCGTATCATAATCCTCAGCAGATTCCTCTTCGTTTAAGTTCTGTTCGTAAACGTTCTCGGACTGGATATCACCGGAAATGTTCCAGTAATGTGTCACCCATAAGTAACCCATATGTCCGCCGTATGCATATAAATCGCCGTTCGGTCCCTGTGCAAAGGAAGTGTGTCCCGCAGGGATTTCGTAGTTATCTGCTAAGGTAATGATATCTCCGCTGGCCTGATCATAGGCATAAACCCAGAGATCAAAATCAGCCTCGCAGGTTCCGTGTTTGATGCAAAGTTCCGGAACAAACGTATTGTAAGCATCATCGATATCTGCAAGGAAATATCCGCTGGAATTGTAAAGGTTACTCGGATCTTCCGAATTATTCACATGTTCGTCGATGAAACGATCCAGAAAATCCCAATAGGCAACCTGCCATGCACTCGGATTCTTGGAAGATAAATCGAAGTAATAATCCGGGTTCGGATCCAGTTCCGCCGGTTTGTTGGTTTCCGGAGCCGTATTTCCTCCCGGGAATCCCGGTGTGGTATTGGAAGGTGTGGTATTGGAAGGTGTCGTCCCGCTCGGCTGGGTTACCTGTTTATTTGATTTAAACAAACTGCAACCGCTAAGCACCAATGCAGTGACAAGCAGTAATACAATCACTCTCTTCTTTTGTTTTCTCATATTCATTCCTCCCCTAACACTAGAACCCGAAGGCCATTCCGATCAGTCTGACAATCGCAGCGGCAATCCACGCGATCAAACATTGCCAGAATACTACGTATATAGCCCATTTTACACCAAGTTCGCGTTTAATGGAAGCAATCGCTGCAACACAGGGGGTATAAAGTAAACTGAATACTAATAAAGAGGCTGCCGTAATCGGAGTAAGAATCGTTGCCGTATTTCCGCCGAGCAATACTTCCAGTACGGAAACCACGCTCTCCTTGGCCATAAATCCGCTGATTAAGGCGGTTATGATCCTCCAGTCGCCGAGTCCCGTCGGTGCAAAAACAGGCGCCAGAATGCCCGCTATCGTCGCCAGGATACTGTCTTTCGGATTCTCGACCATATCTAAGCGGAAATTGAATGTCTTTAAAAACCACACCACAATCGTGGCGATTAGTATCACGGTAAATGCGCGCTGTAAGAAGTCTTTCGCTTTTTCCCAGAGTAAGAGGCTTACGTTTTTGAAACCGGGTAAGCGGTAGTTCGGAAGCTCCATAACGAAGGGAACCGCGTGACCTTTGAACAGGGTCTTTTTGTAGACAAGTGCGACCACAATGCTGAAAACGATTCCAAGCAGATAGAGTCCGATCATCACGAGCGCTTTGTATCTGGAGAAGAACGCATCCACAAAAAACGCATAGATCGGGAGTTTCGCGGTACAGCTCATGAACGGTGTCAGAAGGATAGTCATCTTTCTGTCTCGTTCACTGGGCAGGGTTCTGGTCGACATGACGGCCGGAACCGTACATCCGAAACCGATTAACATCGGCACCATGCTTCGTCCGGAAAGTCCGAGTTTACGAAGCAGTCTGTCCATGAAAAATGCCACTCTGGCAAGGTATCCGCTGTCCTCGAGTAAGGACAGGAAGAAAAACATCGTCACAATGATCGGAAGGAAACTAAGGACACTTCCGACACCTTCAAAAATTCCGTCAATGACCAGATTATGCAACGTTACGTTGACATTTCCCGCCGTCATGGCGCGGTCCACAAGGTCGGTTAAAGCGCCGATTCCCATCTCCATGAGTTTTTGTAAAAATGCTCCGATGACATTAAACGTCAGGAAGAAAATCAGTCCCATGATGAGAATGAAAATCGGAATGGCAGTCCATTTTCCGGTCAGTACGCGGTCAATGGCTTCGCTTCTTTTATGCTCTTTCGATTCCTTCGGTTTCTTTACGCAGGAATCGCATACTTTCGAAATAAAGGAAAAACGCATGTCCGCAATGGCTGCGCTGCGGTCCAGGTTGCACTCTTTTTCCATCTGCAAAACAATGTGTTCGAGAGTCTCTTTCTCGTTCTGATCCAGGTTTAATTTCTCCAGGATCAGTTCATCGCCTTCGATGATCTTGCTGGCCGCAAAACGCACGGGAAGGTCGGCTTCCTTGGCATGATCCTCGATTAAATGGATGACCGCATGAATGCAACGATGTACGGCACCGCCGTTCGTATCCTGGGAACAGAAGTCCTGACGAAGCGGTTTTTCCTGATATTTGGCGATATGGATCGCATGGGCGATCAATTCGTCGATGCCTTCTCTCTTGGCTGCGGAAATCGGTACGACAGGCGTTCCGAGGAGGGCTTCCATATCATTTACATCGATGGAACCGCCGTTTCCGCGAAGCTCATCCATCATGTTTAAGGCCACGACAACGGGAACATTCATCTCAAGAAGCTGCATCGTTAAATATAAGTTTCTCTCGATATTCGTAGCATCCACGATGTTGATGACGGCCTTCGGTTTTTCCTCCAGCACGAAGTTTCTCGAGACAATTTCCTCGCCCGTATAAGGCGACATCGAATAAATTCCGGGAAGATCGGTAACCATCGTATCGTTATAGCCTTTGATGGCGCCGTCCTTGCGGTCTACGGTCACGCCGGGGAAATTGCCGACGTGCTGGTTAGAGTCGGTCAGTTCGTTGAATAGCGTCGTTTTACCGCTGTTCTGGTTACCAACAAGGGCAAACGACAATAAAGTTCCATCCGGCAGGGGATTTCCGCTTCCCTTCGGATGAAACTTTCCTTCTTCACCAAAACCCGGATGAAGCACTTTCTTCTTCTCCGGGTTTTTGCGTTGTTCTTCTGTATAATCTTCCAGTGAGACTATGGAAATTTTCTTTGCATCCGCAATGCGCAGAGTAAGCTCGTATCCGCGCACACGAAACTCGATGGGATCGCCCATCGGAGCAAATTTCACGAGTGTCACTTTGGCGCCGGGAATGAGGCCCATGTCAAGAAAATGCTGCCGTAAGGCACCTTCTCCTTCCACACTCTCAATGATTCCCTTTTTGCCGATTTGAAGCTCGTCTAAAGTCATTTATTATAACTTCCTGTCAATCTTTTTTGCTCTTGAAAAAGCTTTTGATCATTTTCTTTCCGAGCGCAACTGCCACGATTGCCACGATACCCCAAACAAAGGCAATCGCAAAGTTAAATTTCTTGCCGAAAGTGGATTTGCGCACTTTTTTCGGTCCGGCCTGTCCGAAGATGGTACCTCCGATCAAAAGCACTGCGGGAATGATCAAAAGCCACTTGAAACTCTTCTTGCATTCTCCGCCGCATTCACAACAGCAACCTTCGTCTTTACAACAGTTTTTCTTACTCATACGTAACCCCCCGTATTTACACTAAACAACTGCTACTTAGAATTCGTCCAGTCCGAAAATGTCATGGATTGCATTGGCAGCCTTCTCGCCGTCGTTGGAATCGATGAGAACCGTTACACGGATTTCGGAAGTGGAAATCATCTTAATGTTGATATGTTCATTATACAAGCATTCGAACATTTTTGCAGCAACTCCCGGATTGGACATCATGCCGGCACCTACGATGGAAACCTTGCATACGTTCTTTTCAATCTCGATGTGCTCATAAGCAAGTCTGGTCTTGTTCTCTTCGAGAACCTTTAATGCATCATCACCGAAGGACTCGTCTACGGTAAAGGAAATATCCTTTGTATTGTCACGTCCTACGGACTGTAAGATCATATCTACGTTTACATTTGCTTTTGCAAGTGCATCGAATACACGGAATGCGGTTCCCGGCTTATCCTGAAGTCCCACAATTGAAATTCTCTCTGCGCTCTTATCTACGGCTACGCCGCTAACCAACATCTTCTCCACTTTAACATCCTCCTTCACAATCGTTCCCTCTTCATTGGTAAGGGACGAACGAACAACAAGCTGTACACCGTATTTCTTTGCCATTTCAACGGAACGGTTATGCAGTACGCCTGCACCGAGCGTTGCAAGATCAAGCATTTCATCATAGGTGATTTCAGGCAGTTTTCTTGCCTTGTTAACGATTCTCGGATCTGCGGTGTAAACACCGTCAACGTCCGTATAGATTTCACACATATCCGCTCTAAGTGCTGCTGCCAGAGCAACTGCGGTCGTATCGGAGCCGCCTCTTCCGAGCGTTGTATAATCGTCGTATTTGTTCACACCCTGGAAGCCTGTGATGATAACGATCTTCTTCTGCTCCAGTTCGTGAATGATACGTTCGGTATCGATTCTTTTCAGTCTTGCATTTCCGTAAGCGCTGGTGGTGTGCATCTGCACCTGGAATGCGTTCAGTGAGATGGACGGAACACCGAGCACGTCCATAGCCATGGACATCAGTGCAACGGAAGTCTGTTCACCGGTGGTCATTAACATATCCAGTTCTCTTCTGGACGGATTGGGATTGATGTCCCTTGCCATCGCAATCAGTTCATCCGTCATTTTTCCCATGGCGGAAAGAACAACAACCACGTCGTTTCCTTTTTTGTAATCCTCGATGACTCTCCTGGCAACATTGTAGATTCTTTCCTTGTTTGCCACGGAGGTGCCGCCGAATTTCTTAACAACTAACATAATTTCCTCCTGCTCGATTTATTTCCCCAATATCCCAATAATCTCACATTACATCATGACACGAACGAATTTCTTTGCATTTGCAAGAGCAGCAAATTTAGCTAAGAAATCGCCTTCCGTCATGGCTTCGGTTACGAAGGCAAATTCATCTTCCGCCGTGTTGTTTCCGACGTATTTTGCGCCTTCAAATACAGTCTTGTAATCGCTGTCTTTTTCAAATCCGGAAACTCTTACGAGATATGCAAAAGTCAGCTCGTTCTTATCATCTAAAGTAATCTTCTCATCGTCCCAAACGATTTCGGAAGCTTTGCCGATGTTCTTTGCCGCTTCGACAACGTCGGATACAACGGCGCTTGCGGTCGGAAGTTTTCCGGCTCCGCGTCCGTAGAACATTACCTTATCTACCATGTTTCCGTGTACGGCGATTCCGTTGAATACGTCGTTTACGCCGTAGAGCGGGTTGTCATCGCCGATTAAGAAGGGAGCAACCATCGCATACTTCTTCTCGCCGATTTCCTTGCACATACCGATGAGCTTGATGTTCTTTCCGCACTTTGCGGCATAAGCAAAATCAGCAGTCGAAATGGCCGTAATTCCTTCGGTATAGATCTGTTCGTAATTTACGGTCTTTTTGTAATTTAAGGAAGCAAGGATAGCGATTTTACGGCAGGCATCATAGCCTTCGACATCGGCTTCGGGATTACGCTCCGCATAGCCTTTCTCCTGCGCCTCTTTCAAAACATCGGCGTAGTCACAGCCTTCCTTGTCCATCTTGGTTAGCATATAGTTCGTGGTACCGTTTAAGATACCCGCGATCTCATCGATTCTGTCTGCGGTTAAGCAGGAAAGAAGGGGACGGATAATCGGAATTCCGCCGCCTACACTGGCTTCGAATAAAAAGTTGCAGTTGTGTTCTTTTGCAATACGGATCAGTTCGGGACCGTGAGCCGCAACCAGTTCCTTATTGGAAGTGCAGACACTCTTTCCGGACTCGAGAAGTCTCTTGGTGAAATCATAGGCAGGTTTTAAACCTCCCATGGTTTCGCAGACAATCTTTACTTCTTCATCGTTTGCAATCTGCTCAAAATCATGCGTAATCAAGGACTCAAAACGATCCCCGGGAAACTCTCTGATATCGAGAATATACTTCACTTCAATCGCTTCACCCGCGCGTACTGCAATCTGCTCTTTGTTTTCATAAAGAACATCCGCAACTCCGCCGCCGACGGTACCGTATCCTAAAATTGCTGCTTTCATAGTTCTCTCCTTATTACTCTCGCGCTACGATCTTGATCGAATGTACGCCCTCGATCGACTCCATGTCCGAAACCATTCTTGCCACATCCTTCGTGGAAGGAAGGATCTGAAGACTGATGGACAAAGTCGCCATGTTATTGATGGGAATACTCTGATGGATCGTAAGCACGTTTGCTCCGTATTTTGCGATGAGTCCGAGCAGAACGGAAAGAATTCCGGGCTCGTCTTCCATCTCACAGGTAAAGGTTAATGTTTTTCCTTCGGAATTATCATGAAATACAAAAATATCATCCTTGTATTTATAGAACGAACTGCGGGAAATACCGGTACGCTCCACTGCTTCCGCTATCGTGGAAACTTTTCCGGTTTCGAGTAAAGATTTGGTTTCGACAACCTTAAGAAGTACTTCCGGAACCGCTTTTTTCTTAATTACGTAGTAAGAATTTCCTTCTGCCATTCGTTTCGTCCGTGTGCGGCGAACAATTGTCCGCCATTTTTGAGTTTGTCCGTCTGTTACGGACAAATGTACACCTGCGGGGGATATCTTACCATAGAAATCAGAAAAAAGCAACCCGAAAACACAAGAAAAATGCTAATTGGAAGCGGGTTTTAACGTCACTTCGACAGCTTTGCCTTCAAACGCTGCTCCGGTGACAATCTGAATGGTTCTTTCGTTTAATTCATCTTCGTGGAAGAAATGGACATGACCGCCCAAAACGAGCACGACGGGACTCTCCTCGGAAAGGACGAGGTCACGGAATTCCTGTGTCGTTTCGTTCATATAGCAGCCGTTCGGTCCGATGGAAACTCTGGAATGGCCGTTTTCGTCGGCTCCCCATGTTGTCTTGCAGATTTCGACAAAAGAAGTATCTTCCGTTGCCGGCTCAAGCGGAACGTGAAGACAAAGAACGACGGGTTTTCCTTTGGTCATAACTTCCTTGAAGGCTTCGAGCGCCTCTTCGGAAATCTGGTTATTCTCATCATCCGCCGCAAAAATCACCAAATCGTCGTACTCGGTGATTCGGTAGCTTTTTGCTGCATGGAACTCACTTAAACGCGGTAAATACTCATCATAAGCGACCTGTGAATAATACTCGGAGCCATATTCGAAATCGTGATTTCCGCAATAATACAGGCCGAAGGTTTCATGATCTTTTAAGACCTGCATCTGCTCTTTCACGACATCGATGGATGCGTACATCGCGGAATCGATGATGTCACCGCCGAGGATTACGACATCCGCTCTTCTGTTCAGGCTCTCCTGAATCAGGTTTTTGAAATAATCCTCCGAATCAAAACCGTTATATTTGAAGCTTTCGGCACGGGCCTTTGCCTTCTCCGTCAAATCGGGATCTCTGTCATCGCAGAGCGAAATATGGGAATCCGCCATGAAGAAAAGGATGTGTTCTTCGGTAAGGCCTTCTACTTCAAGCACTCTCTCGGTCACATCCGGTTTGGCCTGCGGTATTTCCTCAGGCTCTTTGAAATATTTGTTCCATACAAAAATGCCGCCGAGTATTACTATTATAAAAGCAGTCAGCAGCATTCCGATTTTGAAAAATTTTATGTCCTGATCTTTTCCGTCACTCATTGTACTTTAGACATTTCTTTCATCTGATTTAAGAATACTTTTACACGTCCCATGTAGCTTCTCTCATCGAAGGTTTCCTTTGCATATTCCTCTTCGAGGATGCCCTTCATCGTAAAGGCTACTGTCATATCAAAAATTCTCTCATCCACAAAAGGCGCAAATTCACTGCGATCCACCTGCTCATAGATGGACCGGATCCTCTCGCGATAGAGTGCGATATATTCGCCGACTGCCTCGAGTGCTTCCTCGTTGGTCTCCTTGTCAAGGGAGGTTAAGAAAAGCGGTACGTAAGGATAGGAACGGCGTACGGACATTTTTACCTTTTCGATGGCGAGTGTGGTATCGAAGAAATCGTTGGATTCCGCGGAAAAACCTGCGCTCATTTCCATGTTTACATACTTGATGGCATAGTCCACCACGAAGGTATAAAGACCGATCTTGTTGTCAAAATAGTGGAACCACAGGCCCTTGGAAACGCCTGCTTCTTTTACCATTTCATCGGTGGATGCTCTTGCAAATCCGTTGAGTGCAAAAACCTTCATCGCACCGTTTATCATTCTGTCCTGTTTTTCTTTCTTTAAGTCAAAAAATTTCTCGTTCATGATCTATGTTCCGTTTCTGTTTTTTTAAGTTTGAGATTGCGGAAAATCCGGCTTTCCGGACCGCTCTGTGATGCTTTTTTGAGCATTGACCTTTACGGTCATAGTCATCATAACACCTATGGCTGGGCCATGCAATTCTTTTTCTTCGTAAATTTGGATTTTTTCTGAAATCTTTTTCCCCTTTTGACTTTCTTTTATTTGCAAAATGGAGTAAAATAGATGCAGTGTAGTAAAACACAAACGATATATTTGGAGGTTGTAAATTATGAAGACTGTTACAAAGATTGTTTTAGCCGGACTCGGTACCGCTGCAGTTTGTGCAGGTGTTTATTATGTAGTAAAGAACAAAGACAAATTTATAAAAACCGAAGAAGTAATCAATCCCGACGGAACCACCGAGAAGCGTACTTATGTAGTTCTTGACGTGGACGGAGCAAAGAAGAAAGCTGCCGATACTTTCAACAAAGCAAAGGAAGGCACTCAGGATGCATTCAAGAAAGTTGCCAACGGCGCTAAGGATACCTTCAATAAAGTAACCGGTAAGGGCAAGGAAGAGATGGAAGTTGACATCGACAACGAAATCGACTTCGAAGCTCCCCTGGAAGCTGCCGATGAAGTAAGCGAAGCTGTTGCAGAAGCTGTAGACGCAGCACTTGCATAAGAATCGATCTCTTCGGAACCATCGAAACAAATAAGCATACAATAAGGGAGACAGACCGAATGGCTGTCTCCCTTTTTATGTTGCTTCTGTTTTGCTAATTAATCTCTTAATTCATTCCCGGGTATAGCCTACAATTGCACTGTGACCTCTTTCATACACTTGCCTGTCCAACATACGTCCAACTAATCCTCAAATTTGTATTTCATATCTCTGTATCTGGCTTCCGAATCTTTGAAACCGACCTTTGCATAGATCGGATAGCCTTCGTTCGTCGCCTTCAAATCGATGCGTCCAAGGCCCCGGTTTCGACCGTATTCCACAAGGTTCTTCATCAACTGCGTGCACAGACCATTGCCCCGGTATTCAGGCTCCGTATAAACGCTGAGCACGTCGCCGTAGAGGCCGTTCAGTAGTATCGAATTGGCCGGCATTTCAATGATATGTAGATACGCAACCGAAACTATTCGGCCCGCATCTTTTGCCACGAAGGCAATCAACTCGGTGCCGAGTTTTCTGGAGAAATAGTCCGGCAGCTGTTTTTGCATTCCGGCCCTTTCCTCCTCGGAAACACTGCCGAAATCATCAATCATGTAAGCAATTCTGAGACGAATCAGTTCGTCGATATCTTCCTTTGCGGCGATGCCGTATTGAATATCCATGATGCGCTCCAATCCTTGTATCAATTATCCTATAATTATATCATGATACGCCTACTTTTCAATTTTTCTTTCCTATGCTATAATTACTGTTTGTTCGAGCATCTTCTCGGACAGTACCAAGAAATGAATTGAGGTTAATCATCATGGATGAGAACAAAATTATGAATGAAGAAAACACCGAGGAAAAGGAAGTCATCTCCCGCAACTTTATCGAGGTTGAAATCGATAAGGATCTCGCGGAGGGCGTATACGACACCGTACACACCCGCTTTCCTCCCGAACCCAACGGCTATCTGCACATCGGCCACGCCAAGAGTATTCTTTTAAACTACGGCCTTGCGCAGAAGTACGGCGGAAAGTTCAACATGCGTTTCGACGACACCAATCCGACCAAGGAAAAAGTGGAATTCGTCAATTCCCAGCTTGAGGACATCAAGTGGCTGGGCGCAGACTGGGAAGACAGACTTTTCTTCGCTTCCGACTACTTCCCTCAGATGTACGAAGCAGCCGTAAAACTGATCAAAAAAGGCAAGGCCTACGTTTCCGATCTTTCCGCGGACGAAATCCGTGAATACCGCGGAACCTTAACCGAAGCCGGTAAGGAAGATCCTTACGCAGGAAGAAGCATTGAGGAAAACCTTGCATTATTCGAAGAAATGAAGTCCGGTGTAATCGAGGACGGTGCCCGCGTTCTTCGTGCAAGAATCGACATGGCATCTCCGAATATGAACATGCGTGACCCGGTTATCTACCGTGTCGCTCACATGACTCACCACAGAACCGGCGACCAGTGGTGCATCTATCCGATGTATGACTTCGCTCATCCGATCGAGGATGCAATCGAAGGCATCACCCACTCCATCTGTACGCTTGAGTTCGAGGACCACAGACCGCTCTATGACTGGGTTGTAAGAGAATTGGAATATCCTCATCCCCCTCGTCAGATTGAGTTTGCAAAGCTTTATTTAAACAACGTTGTTACCGGTAAGAGATATATCAAAAAACTCGTTGAGGACGGTATCGCAGACGGTTGGGACGATCCCAGACTGGTTTCCGTATCCGCTCTTCGTCGTCGCGGATATACTCCCGAAGCCATCAAAATGTTCGTGGAACTCTGCGGTGTTTCCAAAGCACAGTCCGTAGCCGATATGGGCATGCTTGAATATTGCATCCGCGAGGACTTAAAGTTAAAGAGACCTCGTATGATGGCGATTTTGGACCCTGTAAAGCTTGTAATCGACAATTATCCCGAAGGACAGACCGAAATGCTTACTGCTGCCAATAACCTCGAAAATGAGGCGCTTGGTGAACGTGAGATTCCTTTCGGACGTGAACTTTGGATTGAACGTGAAGACTTCATGGAAGAGCCGATTAAAAAGTACTTCCGCCTCTTCCCCGGCAACGAAGTTCGTCTGATGAACGCTTACTTCGTGACCTGCACAGGCTGTGAGAAAGATGAAAACGGCAACGTGACCGTCGTACACTGCACCTACGATCCCGAGACCAAGTCCGGTTCCGGCTTCAATGCAAGAAAGGTGAAAGGAACCATCCACTGGGTATACGCTCCCACCGCCAAGGAAGTCGAGGTAAGACTTTTCGAGAACATCATCGATGAAGAAAAGGGTGTATATGATAAGGAGACCGGAGAAATCAATTTAAATCCGAACTCCAAGAAAGTCATCACCGCTTACGTGGAGCCCGCTCTTGCCGAAGCCAAGGCATACGAAAGCTTCCAGTTCGTACGTAACGGATTCTTCTGTGTGGACTACAAAGACTCCAGGGAAGGTGCTCCGGTATTCAACAGAATCGTAAGCCTGAAGAGTTCTTTCGTTCTTCCGAAGAACAACTAATCATATTATTACGCAAATATAAAAACCCTCGGTTTGCCAGAACCGAGGGTTTCGTTATTAGTTACATCAAACTATTAGAATTTGCTTTCGCACTACTATCGTATATCAATCTACCTGCTTTGTTAATGATCGTATTCCGGTTTCTTTTCTTCCAATAAACTGTAAATCTCTTCCAGCCCCTGCTTCGTCTCGGCAGAGAAGGTGATCAGCTTTCCTTCCTTGCTCATGCCAAGGCCTTCGCGGATAATCCTGCACTGCTTCTGAATCTGCGAACGTTTGATTTTGTCTGCTTTTGTGGCGATGACAATGGGTTCGAAACAGGTCTGCACCACCCAGTCATACATCATCTTATCGTTTTCCGACGGCTCATGGCGAATGTCCACCAGAAGAAAAACATTCTTCAGCATTCTGGAGCGCTTCAGATACTTTTCAATCATCTTGCCCCATTTTTCCTTCGTCGACTGAGAAACCTTCGCATAGCCGTAACCCGGTAGGTCCACCAGATAAAGCTCATTATTGATATTGTAATAATTGATGGTCTGCGTCTTTCCCGGCTCCCCGCTGACCCTCGCATACGCCTTGCGGTTCATCACGGCATTAATCAGCGATGATTTGCCCACATTACTTTTTCCAGCAAATGCAAACTCCGGGAGCGTATTCTCAGGGAGCGTGGACGTAATTCCGACCACAGTCTCCAAATTCACACTCTTTATTATCATAATACTTCCTTCGTGTAACCGCTTATTGGCTTTCCTAAAGGTTATTAATCATTCTTTCTTTAACTTCCTCGAGCTGATTATCGTCCCACTATCTAACCAGCGCTTCCTTAAGAACTTCGTCCATGCCTACAACAGGTACAATCTCCAGCCCTTCGGTGATTTCGGAGTCGAACTCCTCCACATCCTTTTCATTCCCTTCCGGAATCAGCACCTTCTTCATTCCTGCGCCCTTCGCCGCCAAGAGTTTCTCCTTCAGACCTCCGATCTCAAGCACTCTTCCGCGAAGCGTAATCTCTCCGGTCATCGCAAGGTCTCCCTTGACGGGGATTTCCGTAACAGCAGATAATAACGCCGTTGCGATCGTAATTCCGGCACTCGGTCCGTCCTTCGGAACCGCACCTTCCGGAATGTGAATGTGCACATCGTTTTCCTTGAAGATTTCCGGAGCGACTTTGTATTCTCCCGCCACGCCTCTGACATAAGAGAAGGCTGCTAAGCAGGATTCTTTCATGACGTCACCGAGTTGTCCGGTAAAATCAATTTCTCCTTTTCCGGGGAGAATGCTGACTTCTATTTCAAGGGTTTCCCCGCCTACCTGCGTCCATGCAAGACCGGTTGCGGTACCGACTTTCGCCTTTGTTTTAACCGTGTTCTTATCGTATTTCTTCTTGCCTAAGAACTCTTCCAGGTTCTTGTTCGTAACGGTAATCTTGCTTGTATTGCCGAGAAGAATGTTTTTGGCTGCCTTACGCATAATTTTGCCAAAAGCACGCTCTAAACCACGAACGCCCGCTTCCTTCGTGTAACCGGAAATAATCGTCTTAATGGCGCCGTCCGTGATCGTAATCTGCTTCTTTGTGAGTCCGTTTGCCTCAAGCTGTTTCGGCCAGAGGTGTTCTTTTCCGATGTGGAATTTTTCCGTTTCCAGATAAGAGGAAAGCTCGATAATTTCCATACGGTCCAAAAGCGGCTTCGGAATGGTCTGCGTTGTGTTCGCGGTAGCAAGGAACAACACTTCCGATAAATCCACTTCCATATCGATATAATGATCTTTGAAATTAGCGTTCTGTTCGCCGTCCAGGACTTCCAGAAGAGCTGCTGCCGGATCGCCCTTGTAATCACTCGCAAGCTTGTCCACTTCATCGAGTAAGATGAGGGGATTGCCGACTTTGGCATGAAGCAGAGCCTTTACGATTCTGCCCGGAAGCGCGCCGACGTAGGTACGACGATGTCCGCGAATCTCTGCTTCGTCACGCACGCCGCCTAAGCAAACTCTCTCGTATTTACGGTTCATCGCTCTTGCTATGGATTTGGCGATGGATGTTTTTCCGGTTCCCGGAGGGCCGACAAGACAAAGGATCGGCGTGTCGCCTTTTGTATTTAAGGAACGGACTGCGAGGAATTCAAGGACACGTTCCTTGACATCCTTCAATCCGTAATGATCTTCGTTTAAAACGCGTTCCGCATTCGCAAGGTCGGTATTGTCCTCGCTGCGCTCTTCCCAGGGCATGGAAAGAAGCGTATCGACATACTGATACGCAACGGCTGCTTCCGAACCGGAATTCTGTACACGGTCAAACCTTGCAATTTCTTTTCGGATATTCTCTTTGATTTCATCGGAGGCATGGAGTTCTTCGAGACGCTTCTCAAACTGCTCCGTATCGGACTCGCCCTCTTTGTCACCGAGTTCCTGACGAATGATCTTCATCTGCTCGCGAAGAATAAAATCCTTCTTCTGCTTTACGGTTGCCTCGTTGACTTCCTGTGCGATTTTTTCGTTGATTCCCTGACGAATGCGGGCCATTTCGACTTCCTTCTGGAACTCTCTGTAAAAGCACTCAAAAAGTCTGTCCTCACGGTCCTGCATCAGGAATGACAGTCTCGTAATGGGCTGGAA
>JAFWTY010000019.1 GCA_017518735.1 Lachnospiraceae bacterium
AACATGTTCATCCAGCCTACCGCTGAGGAACTTGAGAACTTTGTACCGAACTTCGTAGTTTACACCGCTTCCAAGGCTAAGGTTGAGAATTTTGCAGAACTCGGACTGAACTCCGAAACCTGCGTTGCATTCAACACCACTTCCCGTGAGCAGGTTATCTTAAACACCTGGTACGGTGGCGAAATGAAGAAGGGTATGTTCTCCATGATGAACTACTACTTACCTCTTCAGGGCATCGCTTCCATGCACTGCTCCGCAAATACCGATATGGAAGGAAAGAACACCGCAATCTTCTTCGGACTTTCCGGAACCGGTAAGACCACCCTTTCCACCGATCCTAAGAGACTTCTTATCGGTGATGACGAGCACGGCTGGGACGACAACGGCGTATTCAACTTCGAAGGCGGATGTTATGCAAAGGTTATCAACCTTGACAAGGAATCCGAGCCCGATATCTACAACGCAATTAAGAGAAACGCACTTCTTGAGAACGTAACCGTTGACGAAGCAGGAAAGATTGATTTCGCTGACAAGTCCGTTACCGAGAACACTCGTGTTTCCTATCCTATCGACCACATCGAGAACATCGTTAAGAAAGTTAACGGAATCTCCGCCGGTCCTGATGCAAAGAATGTTATCTTCTTATCTGCAGATGCATTCGGCGTACTTCCTCCGGTATCTATTTTGACTCCGGAACAGACTCAGTACTACTTCCTTTCCGGTTTCACTGCAAAGCTTGCAGGTACCGAGCGTGGAATTACCGAGCCTACTCCTACCTTCTCCGCTTGCTTCGGACAGGCATTCTTAGAGCTTCATCCTACTAAGTACGGTGAGGAACTTGTTAAGAAGATGCAGAAGAGCGGTGCTAAGGCATACTTAGTTAACACCGGATGGAACGGAACCGGAAAGAGAATCTCCATCAAAGATACCCGTGGTATCATCGATGCAATCCTTAACGGTGATGTAAACAACGCTCCTACCAAGAAGATCCCTATCTTCGATTTCGAAGTTCCCACCGAACTTCCCGGCGTTGATCCTGCAATCCTTGATCCTCGCGATACTTATGCAGATGCTGCTGAGTGGGATGCAAAGGCTAAAGATCTTGCAGAAAGATTCATCAAGAACTTCGGCAAGTACACCACCAACGAAGCTGGTCAGGCTCTTGTTGCTGCAGGTCCTCAGTTATAATTTAGATCTAAAATATTAACAAGATAAAAAACCTCCATTCAGGGATATCTGAGTGGAGGTTTTTTGATTGCCGGGGCGCTATTTTTTTGCTTTTCTATAAACAATAAATTTGCTAAAATATATATGTTGTTTAATAAAAAAATCGAAACCAGGTAATAAATGATTGAGGTAAAAATTATGTATGATTTAGTGATTATCGGATCGGGCCCGGCAGGACTTTCCGCCGCAATTTACGCATCCCGTGCCGGATTGAATGCAGTAGTACTGGAGAAAGCAGGAGTGAGCGGCGGCCAGGTTCTTACCACTTATGAAGTGGACAATTATCCCGCACTGCCCGGAATCAACGGCTTTGATCTCGGAATGAAGATGAAAGAACATGCGGATAAGCTTGGCGCAAAATTCGTGGATGCTTCGGTACTTGCGATTAAGCCCGGTGCAGACGGAGAAGCACATACGGTTGTATGCGACGGCGAATCCTATGAAGCAAAAGGCATCATCATTGCAACAGGTGCCCATCATGCAAATCTGGAAGTTCCCGGAGAGGCGGAATTCCAGGGCATGGGCGTTTCCTATTGTGCAACCTGCGACGGAGCTTTTTTCAGAAAAAAAGACGTAGCGGTAGTCGGTGGCGGAGACGTGGCGTTGGAAGATGCAATCTTCCTGGCTCGTATTTGTAACAAAGTATACTTAATCCACAGAAGAGATGAATTCCGCGCAAACAAAGCGCTTCAGGACGGTTTAAAGCAGTATGACAATATCGAACTCGTCCTCAGTTCCACAGTGGAGGAAATCAAGGGAAACGGCGCAGTAGAAACTTTATCCGTGAAAAACAAGGTAACCGGGGAAGTGAAAGACCTTGCGGTTTCGGGTATTTTTGTGGCAGTCGGCATCGTTCCGGACTCCGATGTTTTCAAAGATGTTGTGGATACAAATGAAAAAGGTTACATCCTTGCGGGAGAAGACGGAAGAACAAGCGTGAAGAGAATCTACGCGGCCGGAGATGTAAGAAGCAAGCAGCTTCGCCAGATCGTGACCGCGGTTGCGGACGGAGCCAACGCCGTAACGAGTTTCTCGGAAGATATCTTAAATTAACGAATATTTGTAACAAATGTCAAAAAACACGGACTTTTCGGAAAATGCCGAGAAATCCGTGTTTTTTAATGATTTTTTCATGGAAAAAATGTTGCGTTTCCTTGACAGAGAAAGGAATAATATGTTAAATTTATTAAAGTTGTAACAAATTTGTAATAATTGAAATAAAACATAGAATTGAGTAACTGATGTTCCACAAGAAATTAACAGCGATAATTACATTATTTGCAGTCCTTTCCGGATCCTTACTGTTCCCTATGACAAGTAAGGCGGATGAGATGGCTTCGGAAAAAGAGAATGTTCTTACCGAAGTACAGGCATTGGAAAAAGAAAACGTTGTTTTCAAGGATTTTCCCGTTGCCGGCGTAGCTGCATGCGTGGCAGACGGTGTGGATTACAAGGAATCCATGGAAGAACAGCCTGTTGAGGTGACAGAGGCTGATGTTCAGACCGTTGTTGATGTATTTAAGCCGAATGCGGTTTGCGCAGTCGGAGATTATATTTATCTTCGTTCCCTTCCGCAGGACAGCGCCTGCGACCCGGTTGGTATTTTTTACCATAATGCGGTAGCGGAAGTTCTGGAAGTGGAAGGAGAATGGACCAAGGTTCGTTCCGGAAACGTAACAGGCTATCTGTTATCCGAGTTTCTGCTTACCGGAGAAGAGGCACAGCCCATCATCGAGGCTGCAAAGGTCGTTACCGGTACGGTAAATACCGAGAACCTTGCAATGCGTATGGGACCGGACGAAAAGTCCGAACTGATTGAGATTCTTCCCCTCGGCGAAGAGGTGGTTGTATACGAGACCGTTGGTGACTGGGTAAGAGTTCGTTCCGAAGAGGGCGAAGGATATGTATTCGCTTCCTTCTTAAAAACGAAAGCAAGCTACATCACCGCTTTAACCAACGAAGAAGTATCCGCTCAGGAAAAACTGGCACTTCGCAAGGAAATGGAAGAGAAGGCACGTCGCGGTATCGCATATAATGCGCTGAACGGAAAACCTTCCCATTTTGTATCCAGAGAGGACAGCAACGTACACGGCCGTGAAGTTGCGGAATTTGCCCTTCAGTTCGTCGGAAATCCCTATGTATGGGGTGGCGTAAGCTTAACCGACGGATGCGACTGCTCCGGTTTCGTAATGAGCGTATATAAGGAGTTCGGCTTTACGCTGACTCATTCCACCGAGATTGATCAGACCGAAGGTATTGGAATTGCTTCCATCGAAGAAGCGGAAGCAGGTGATATCATCTGCTACCAGGGTCATGTTGCAATCTACATCGGTGACGGCATGGTGGTTCATGCGGCAGGTACCGGCAAGGGAATCCGTGTGGATATGGCTTGTTTTGACAATATCATCACCGTAAGAAGAATGTTCGAGGATTGACCGAAAAGTACGAAAAATATTGACTAAAAAGAATGTGGTAAACATAAGTAAACACCGGATTTTCCGGTGTTTTTTACGTTTTTGGTAATATTGCACAAAAAGCAATTATGCAAGGAAAAAACAGAAATAATTGAAAAAAGATTTCCACGCGTGAAACGTGCATAAATAGACTTATAAACGAAGTTATCCACATTATCCACATTAAAATGAATGAAGTAGTCAAAAGTTATGGTAAACTGAAAGAACGTCTGTTTTGTGAAGAAAGTAGAAAATGTGTGCATATTGCCAAAAACAGCGAAAAATGATATACTTTTCCTATCGAAGAGAAGTACTGTTTTTCTTTGAAATACGTGATTCGAAAGGGTGAGCAGTATGAAATTTGTAATTGTGGGGAAAAACATTGACGTAACACCGGGATTGAAATCCACAGTGGAAGACAAGCTCGGAAAGTTGGAGAAGTATTTCAACGCAGACACGGAGGTACATGTTACATTAAGCGTTGAGAAAGAAAGCCAGAAAATCGAAGTTACCATTCCCGTAAAGGGAAATATCATTCGTTCCGAACAGGTCAGCAATGATATGTACGTATCCATCGACCTGGTAGAGGAGATTATCGAAAGACAGTTAAAGAAATATAAACGGAAACTGACGGATCATAAGCAGAACGTTTCGTATTTCAAGCAGGATTACATCGAGAAGGACTTCATGGATGATGAGGAGATCAGGATTATCCGTACCAAGAAGTTCGATATCAAGCCGATGTATCCCGAAGATGCCTGTGTTCAGATGGAACTTCTCGGACATAACTTCTTTGTATTCAACAATGCAGAAACCGAAAACATCTGCGTTGTTTACAAGAGAAAAGGCAATACCTACGGACTGATTGAGCCGGAAGTATAAAAAACGCATTTAAAGGCATAATGAAGCCCCTGTCGTTTATCGACAGGGGCATTTTCATTGTTTGTGTAAAATGTCTTATTTGGGCTTCTACGTGGTCTCAGTGACGTCTGCAAAACTCCAGGCATAGATATTGATGATTTCAACGTCGGAATCGCAGTAAGGGCATTTTTTGTCGCCCAGGTTTTTGATCTGACCGCCGCAGTGAGGGCAGCGGGAGCCGAGAGCCATATCGCCGAAGTTCGTTACCTGGTCTCTGTCCTGGCAGTAAACCAAAGTTACCACATATCTGGCCTGAGTCACCTGATCATCACGGCCGGTGCGAATCCTGCCGTTTTCCGTAATATAGTGGATATACTGTACGGAAATCTGATATTCAATCTTGCAGGTACCGTCGGCCTTCTTATAATCATGTAATGCGCACTTGTGCGTTTTGATTCTCTCGAAATGTTCGGTATAGCCCTTATCCTTGTTGGGTTTGACCGCCATGGTCAGTTTATTCTTTAAGTCTTCATTTCCTTCGGTTAACTGGGAAGGATCGGAACTGTCTATCGCAAAAAGGTAGGACGTCAATACATTCTTTGCACGCTCACACATCTCGGTATTGTTAAACTCCGGAAAGTCCTTGGAGATTTTCGGCAGGTACATAGAAGATAAATCCGAAACCGTCCTCGGGGTGGTAGCGTATTCAAAAGAAGCACGCTGGATTCCTTCCGCTATATTGGAAGTTCCGGTTGTGACCTCGGAAACCTGCTGCAATGTACGGATTGTATTATTGACCGTATTGGTCACATTATTGGCTGTGCGCGAAATCGACTTAATTACTTTCACGATAATCACTCCTACTGCAATAAGCATTATTAAAAAGACAATTCCGATGAATATGAAAAAGAAAGAAAACGTATTCATTTTTCACTCCTGATTCCGAACGAAACGTTCTATGCCGTTTTATTCTCCTCCAAAAACAGAGAAGAGGAAGATTAAGAGGGCAATGGCAACAATAGCAATGCCGACAACCAATGCAACCTTCCAGCCGGAGATAGGAGTCTTTCCGTATACCTTACCGGTCTGGCCGTTAACCATGAACTGGAAGATCTTTTCTTTGTACTTAAACGAAGAGCACCAGATGGGTAACATCAGATATTTGTAGGTGATGTCATTGTATGCGCTTCGAATGATTAAGTTTCTTACGTGATCCGCACTGTTTTCGCGGCGAATCTTGGTTGTAACACCGCTGTTGATCTTGCGGTTGATGCTGTTCTTGGCGATATCCCAGCCGTCCTTTAAGCCGATGGTGTAACGCTCTGCAGCAAAACCTGCCACGTATTCGGGCTTGTATGTTTTGTTATCTGCGGTATCAAAAGGTGCAAGACCGTTGATAATCGCGGAATTGTGACGATTGGTTGCAAGAACCAGCTCATCATCGAAGAATTCGCGGTAGATACCGTTTGTGTTGTACCAGTCGGTTACCGTACGGGAACAACGATTTCCGTTCGAATCCTTGTAATATTCGGTACGATCGATACCGTACTGACCGTTGTAGGAAGAAAGGGTGTTGGTATCGAAGGTCCAGTAAGGAAGATAGATTCCTTTAAAGGAGTCCGGTTTTGCGGATTCTTTCGCAAGTTTCGGACAGAAGAATTTGCCTTTGATCCAGTTGTGGAAGTTGGTTCCGGCCTGCTCCTGAGTGATTTTGAAAGGAACAACACCGCCCGGTGCAAGGGTATTTACGCCGGCAGCTTCCATTACCTGATTGGAACCGCAGTAGGGGCATTCGCTCGATACGGCAAGCGCATCGTAAATAGTTTCGGCGCCGCAGCTTTTGCAGACAACGGCTTTCTTTTCAGCGCCCCAGTTGCAGTTGGTTTCCTTGTTTTCCGCATCGGCAAAACTCAATTCCTGAGCGCTTTCCGGTGCATCGTCCGCCTGTGGAATGGATTCCAGATAATCGCAGTAAGGGCAGTGAAGCTTGCCTTCAGCAGGATCGAAGTCCATCGTACCGCCGCAGTTGGGACATTTTTTATCTGTTTCACTTAAAGTGGAGGCAGAGCTGATCTGGACACCGTTTTCGTCCGATCTGCTTCCGTCCTCGTTATAAATGATACTCTCGTCAGCCATAGTATTTCCTTTCTTGTTTCCGCGCATCCTGTAGTTTTTGAGGAAACAATAAAAGCGGCCCGACAGCATGTCAGGCCGCTTCTTTGGTAGTCTTACATCATAATTGTTTGTACAATCCGGCCTCTATTATTTAACGATGTCTCCGTCATCAAATACATCACCGCATTCCGGACAGAATTTAGGAGGATTGTGAGGATCTTCCGGTTCCCATCCGCACTTGTCACATTTGTATAAAGGTGCTCCTGCGGGCTTCTTAGCGCCACAGTTCTGGCAGAATTTTCCTTTGTTTACGGTACCGCATTCGCAGGTCCAGCCATCAACGGCTTCGGGCTTCTTCTCACCACAGTTCTCGCAGAACTTTCCGGTGTTTACGGTTCCACACTTGCAAGTCCAGGTATCTGCTGCGGGTGCTGCAGCGGGTGCAGCTGCCTGCTGTGCCTGTGCCTGCTGCTGAGCCTGAGCTGCGTTCTGCTGCTGAGCCATAGCAAAGAGGTTGGAGGTGTTGGTACCACCGGTCATCTGAGCCATGTTCATGCCTGCAAATGCCATCATGGGTCCTGCCTGCTCGTTTGCTGCTGCAGCTTCCATAGCGTTTGCGGTAGCAGTGGTCATTCTTGCAGCTGCCATGTTTACGTTGGTGTAAACAGCGGTATCCTGGAATTGTTTGATTCTCTTCTCGTCTTCTTCGGTAGCCTTAATGGATTCGAAGGTGATGTCCACAACTTCGATACCACGAAGCTCGCCCCATTTCTGGGAAAGTTTTTCGTTAACGAGACCAACAAGGATATCGGTCTTGGTGGTAATTGCACTGTAACGGATACCTACGCCGTAGTCGGAAAGAGATCCGATTGCAGGCTGAAGGGCGGTCATGAAGTCGGACTTCATGATGCTCGTTAAGTCTTTCTTGGTGTATACATCGCCGGCAAAAGCAGAAGCGATGGAGGTGTAGAAACGGATGGGATCCGCAATCTTAAAGGAATACTCACCTCTTGCCATCAGGTTGATGTCGCCCTGGAAACCGGTAACCTGGTCATGAATGAAGAAAGGAATGGTGGAAGCGGTTCCCCAGAGGTTCTGACGAACTTCAAGGATGTTGATGTAGTAAACTCTCTGATCCTTGGGGATTTCGCCACCGAACGAGAAACGTTTTCCGAATTCCTTGAAGGAGTTCAATAAGTTCTGTCCGAGATTTCCATAGAAAATGGAAGGTTCTGCGGATGCATCGTAACGATATTCACCGGGCTCTGCGCAGAGCTCTGCAATTTTACCGTTATCCACGATAACCGCACACTGACCTGCGTTTACGATTACGATGGAGCCGTTGGTAATAATGTTATCATTACCTTTGTTCATGCCCTTGACATCTTTCTTCTGTCCTCTGCTGGCAAGTACGCCGTCCGTCATGGTATCGCAGATGAAGAATTCAAGGTACTGATCTTTAATGATTCCGCCAAGAGAGGATCCTGCATTGCCTGCTACGTTGGAAGTAACAGTCTGAAATCCGCCTTTGACAAAGTTCCAAGCTTCTTTAATTAATCCCATTTGAAATTCCTCCTAACATTTTCTTACAACTTCGATTTTTCTAGGGAAAACCGTCCTTGCATCTACGTTTTCAAGTATACAAAATTTTTTGTAAAAAATCCATACAGTTTTATCATCTTTCAAATTTTGCTATAATGGTTCCGTGATATTTTCGGAAGGCGAAAAATAAGGAGTAAAAACCATGAAAATCGTTATGTTGGAAAGAAAAAATGTCGGAACCGACTTCCCCATGCCGGATTTTGAAAAATTCGGAGAAGTGACCGTCTACGATTACAGTACGCCGGACGTCGTGGGAGAGCGCGTCAAAGACGCCGACATCATTATTATGAATAAAATGCCGATGAACGAAGAGACCCTTCGCGATGCTACTAACGTTAAACTGATCTGTGTCACCGCAACCGGCATGGACATCATCGATATGGATTACTGCAAAAAGCGCGGAATCGAGGTTCGTAACGTTTCGGGCTATTCTACGGAAAACGTGGTACAGCATACGTTTGCCATGCTTTTTTATCTCTATGAAAAACTGCCGCGCTACGACTCTTACGTAAAGAGCGGCGAATACGCGTCCTGCCCGACGTTTACTTTTTTTGAGCCGTATTTTAACGAACTGGCGGGCAAGACCTGGGGAATTGCAGGCTTAGGTACGATCGGCCACCGCGTGGCGGAAGTTGCAAAAGCCTTCGGGTGCAAAGTCATCTATTATTCGACCTCGGGAATTGAGAGAGAAGAGCCTTACGAGAAGGTTTCGTTTGAGGAACTTCTGGCGCAATCGGACATCATCTCCGTACATGCACCTTTGAATGATAAGACTCGCAATCTTTTTGACAAAGAAGCATTTGCAAAAATGAAGAATTCCGCGTATTTTATCAATGTCGGCCGCGGTCCGATCGTTGTGGAAAAAGACCTGGCCGATGCCTTGAATGCAGGCGAAATCGCGGGCGCCGGATTAGACGTACTGTCCAAGGAGCCGATCCTTAAGGAGAACCCGCTTTTTGCCTTAAAGGACAGCGACAAACTCATTATTACACCGCATATCGCATGGGCTTCGAAGGAAGCCAGAATCCGCTTAATGGACGGCGTTTATCGAAACGTGGAAGAATTCATGAACGGACAAAACGCTTAGTCAGGAAGAAGAGAAATGTTTCAGACCGCATTATTCAATGTGTTTTTATCCCTGCTATACATGTTGCCGGGATATTTATTCTGCAAACTCAGGAGAGCCAGCGCCGACCATCTTTCCACGATGTCGACGATCCTGATTTATTTCTGCTCGCCCTGTATGATCATCGATTCGTTTTTGGGGCTTACGAAATCCAATGAAAACCTTGTGAACATGGGCTTGTTTTTTGCTTTTTCCCTTCTGATGCAGCTTCTGTTTTTCGTGCTGCTTTTCCTGATCCTTCGCAAAAAACACGAAAACCCGGTATATCGCATGTTAAATGCCGGTAGTATCCTAGGAAACGTCGGTTTCTTCGGTCTGCCGCTGATCCGTTCTATTTTTCCGGATCATCCGGAGGTTGCATGCTATTCCTCGATTTATGTGGTGAGCATGAATCTTTTGGTCTTCACAATCGGTGTATACTGCATCACCGGAGAGAAGAAGTACGTTTCCCTTAAAAATGCCTTCATCAATCCGACATTTATTGCGTTTTTGATCGCTATGCCGTTGTATCTTTTCAACGCGGGAGAGTGGATTCCGGAGTTTTTGCAAAACGGACTTGGTATCTTAGGCAAAATGACCACGCCGCTTTGTATGATCATCCTGGGAATTCGCTTGGCGTCGGTCGGATTTAGCAAAATCTGGGGCAATCCCTTCCCTTATCTTACCGCAGGCATGAAACTGCTGGTATTTCCTCTTTTCTGTTTCGGATTGTCACTGCTGTTTCCGCTGGAGCCGGTCTTTCGGTATTCGGTCCTGATTCTGGCCGGAACGCCCTGTGCATCGGTTCTTCTCGGTATGGCGGAAATTCATGGGAAAAACACCGATCTTGCGGCAAACTGCATTTTGCTCAGCACACTTTTGAGCATCTTTACCCTGCCGCTTCTTGCACTGTTGATCCGGATGTAAGGGCGCAAGAAAAAGTTTCGAAGAATTTGCCTTTTGCTGTTTTGTTTGAAACAAAGATGATGTATAATATTCTAAGCATGGGGGTGCATCGTTATGAAGAAAACGAAAAAGAAAAAACACAGTGTTTGGGAACAATATAAGAAAGAGTTTAAGAAGTCCAGAAAACGCAGCAGAAAACAGACATTCAAACTGATGAACGTCGACGTAAAGATGAAGAAGAATCTTTACAAGTCGCTGACCGGTTCTCCGAAGCGTCTGGAGCGCTGGATCGGTGCGTTGTTTATGATCTTCGTTTTTGTGATCTTCTTTATCAAGGCAAAAGATCCGAGTTTCCTGGAGTACAATGTACGAAAAGGAGATTGATTTCTTTCTTGAATACGAATGTTGGGGCCGGTACTTACCGGCCCTTTTTATGCCTGTTTTCCGGCCCTTTTTCCGCTATTGAATCCAAAGGGAAAATCTGCTAAAATATATAGGTCATTTTGTGCGCCTTTTTGCATATCGGGCACCGGATGGCAAAACGAATTTGATCTGAAAGATACAAACATATATAAGATTGGAGCAGTAAAATGAAACTTGTCGATAAGATTTTCGGCACACACAGCGAGCGTGAACTTAAGAGAATTTATCCCGTAATCGATAAAATCGAAGCCCTTCGTCCTACCATGCAGGCGATGAGCGACGAGGAACTCAGAGCAAAAACAACGGAGTTCAAAGAACGTCTCCAAAAAGGAGAAACCAAGGATGACATCCTTCCGGAAGCTTTTGCGGTAGTACGTGAAGCAGGTAAGCGAGTACTTGGTATGGAACATTACCGCGTACAGCTGATCGGTGGTATGATTCTTCACCAGGGTCGTATCGCAGAAATGAAAACCGGTGAAGGTAAAACCCTCGTTTCCACACTTCCCGCATATTTGAACGCACTTGACGGCGAAGGCGTACAGATCGTTACCGTCAACGATTACTTGGCAAAGCGTGACGCGGAGTGGATGGGACAGATTCACGAATTCCTCGGACTGAAGGTCGGCGTTGTATTAAATGCGATGACGCCCGATGAAAGAAGAGAAGCATACAACTGCGACATTACCTATGTAACCAATAACGAACTCGGTTTCGACTACCTTCGTGACAACATGGTAATTTACAAGGAACAGCTCGTTCTTCGTAAACTGCACTATGCCATCGTCGACGAGGTCGACTCCGTATTAATCGACGAAGCAAGAACTCCGCTTATTATTTCCGGTCAGTCCGGAAAGTCCACGAAGCTCTATGAGATGTGCGATATTCTGGCACGTCAGATGGTTCGTGGTAAGGATCAGGAAGAGATGTCCAAGCTCGACATGATTCTCGGCGAGGAGCAGGAAGAGACCGGTGACTTCGTTGTAAACGAAAAAGACAAGATTGTTAACTTAACTGCAGAAGGTGTTGCGAAGACAGAACGTTTCTTCCAGATTGAAAACCTTGCAGATCCCGATAACCTTGAGATTCAGCACAACATCATCCTTGCACTTCGTGCGCACAATTTGATGTTCAAGGATCAGGACTATGTTGTAAAAGACGATCAGGTTATCATCGTAGACAGCTTTACCGGACGTCTGATGCCCGGACGTCGTTATTCCGACGGTCTCCATCAGGCAATCGAAGCAAAGGAACATGTAAAAGTAAAACGTGAGAGCAAGACCCTTGCAACCATCACGTTCCAGAACTTCTTCAATAAATTCGAGAAAAAAGCCGGCATGACCGGTACCGCACTTACCGAGGAAAAGGAATTCCGTGATATCTATGGCATGGACGTTATCGAAATTCCGACAAACCGTCCGGTAATTCGTATCGACCACCCCGATGCGGTTTATAAAACCAAGGCCGGAAAACTGCATGCTATCTGTGATGCGGTAGAAGAAGCACATGCAAAAGGACAGCCCGTCCTCGTTGGTACGATTACCATCGATGCTTCCGAAGAATTGAGCCGTTTGCTTACCAAGCGCGGTATTCACCATAAAGTCCTGAATGCAAAGTTCCATGAAATGGAAGCGGAAATCGTAGCGGATGCAGGTCAGCACGGAGCCGTAACCATCGCCACCAACATGGCAGGTCGTGGTACCGATATTAAGCTTGACGAAGCAGCAAAAGAAGCCGGCGGACTTTTGATCGTCGGTACGGAACGTCATGAATCCAGACGTATCGATAACCAGTTAAGAGGTCGTTCCGGTCGTCAGGGAGACCCCGGTGAATCCAAGTTCTACATTTCCCTGGAAGACGATTTGATGAGACTCTTCGGTTCCGAACGTCTCCTTTCGGTATTCACCTCCCTCGGTGTTCCGGAAGATCAGGAAATCCAGCATAAACTTCTTTCCAATGCGATTGAAACCGCACAGAAGAAGATTGAGAACAACAACTTTGCACGTCGTAAAGATTTGCTTGACTATGACCAGGTAATGAACGATCAGCGTGAGATCATCTACGCAGAACGTCTGCGTGTACTGAACGGTGAGAGCATGCGCGATTCTATCTACAAGATGATTACGGATATCGTGGAGAGTTCCGTAAACACCTGCATCGGAGAAGAAGGCGCAGCGGAAAGCTGGGATTTGAAGGAATTAAACAACATCATCCTTCCGATCATTCCGATCGAGCCGATTACGCTTGAGAGAATCGAGAAAAAGAAGAAACCCGGACTGATTCAGCAGTTAAAAGAAGAAGCCGTGAAGTTATACGAAGAAAAAGAAGCACAATTCCCGCAGGCAGAACAGATCCGTGAAGTGGAACGTGTCATTCTGCTTCGTGTAATCGATGCTCACTGGATGAACCACATCGATGATATGGACCAGTTAAAGCAGGGTATCGGAATGGTTGCTTATGGCCAGAAAGACCCCGTTGTGGAATATAAGATGGCCGGTTTTGATATGTTCGATGCTATGACCGAAAGTATCAAGGAAGAGACCGTGAAACTGCTGATGCATATCAGAGTGGAACAGAAGATTGAACGTGAACAGGTTGCAAAGGTAACCGGTACGAACAAGGATGACACCGTTCAGCGTGGACCGAAGAAGAGAGAGTCGGACAAGATTTATCCGAACGATCCCTGCCCATGCGGAAGTGGTAAGAAATACAAAAACTGCTGCGGAAGACAGCAATAAACTACGATTGTAGTTTGAATAAAGAACAAAGCGGTGACAAAACGTGATTGAACTTGATGCCATCAAAACAGAATTATTGACCTATGTAGCTCCGCTCGCGGAAGTACGTGATTCCCTGGATCTTGTGAATAAAGAAGAAAGAGCCAAGGAACTCGAACGCGAAATGCAGGAGCCTACATTTTGGGATAACCCGGATAAAGCGAATGCCAAAACCAGAGAGTTGAAATCCTTAAAAGACGATATCGAGATCTGCAACCGTCTTACGGCTCAGGTAAACGATATTCAGGATTTGATCGAAATGGCAAACGAAGAGAACGATGAATCCATGGTAGCGGATATCCAGTCGGAATATGCCACATTCAAAGAGGATTTTGAAAAGATTCGTCTTGCAACACTTCTCTCGGAAGAGTATGACCGGAACAATGCAATCCTTCGACTCAATGCCGGTGCGGGCGGTACCGAAAGCTGCGACTGGGCATCGATGTTATATCGTATGTATACAAGATGGGCGGAGCGCAAAGGTTTTTCCGTGGAAGTTCTCGATTATCTGGATGGTGATGAAGCAGGCATTAAATCCGTATCCTTCCAGGTGAACGGAGAGAATGCTTACGGATATTTAAAGGGAGAAAAAGGCGTACACAGACTCGTTCGTATTTCTCCTTTCAATGCACAGGGAAAACGTCAGACTTCTTTCGTATCGCTCGATGTAATGCCGGAAATTGCGGAAGATGTGGATTTGGATATCAGCCCGGAAGATTTAAAAATCGATACCTATCGAAGCTCCGGTGCAGGTGGACAGCACATCAACAAGACGTCTTCCGCCGTACGTATCACACATATACCTACAGGCGTGGTTGTAGCGTGCCAGAATGAAAGAAGCCAGTTTCAGAATAAGGACAAGGCTATGCAGATGCTGAAAGCCAAACTCTTAATGTTAAAGCAGGAAGCACATGCAGAGAAGCTTTCCGATATCCGCGGAGAAATCAAGGAAATTGCCTGGGGTAGCCAGATCCGTTCCTATGTGTTACAGCCTTATACCATGGTAAAAGACTTAAGAACCGGAGAGGAAACCGCAAACGCTTCGGCAGTGCTTGACGGAAACCTCGATAAGATGATTACCGCATACCTTAAGTGGAAGAGCCTTGGCGGAAAGCCGGCCGAGATTTCGGATATTGAATAAGAGAAAGATTAAAATGAATTATAAAAGGAGTTCCCGTTCGGGAACTCCTTTTTGAGTTTGTTTTATGAATAATAAGTCTGTTAGCAGACGATGCAGTCGCGGCCTTGATTTTTGCCTTTGTAGAGATTGTCATCGGCCATCTTAATGACTTCGTCAATGCTTTCCTGGCCGGCAAAAGTAGCAATACCGAAGGTCATCGACATATGAATGACATTCTTCTTGGCGGAATAGAAGGTCTTGCGCTTGATGTCTTTGGCGATGTTTTTGGTAATGGCATATGCTTCATCTCTGGCGGTGGTAAAGCCAAGAAGGAATTCTTCGCCACCCCATCTGCAGGCAAAGGAAGTATCGTCGGACGTGTATTTTTTCATGATGTCGGAAATACCGACAAGAACGGAATCGCCAACATCGTGACCGTACTGATCGTTGATGTTCTTAAAGTGGTCCAGGTCTCCGATAACAATGGTAAATACCGTTAATTCCTTGTGAGATTCTTCCCACATCTGCTGCAGTTTCTGCCTTGCGGCACGACGGTTGAAAAGTCCGGTTAAGGGATCGGTTCCCATCAGTTTTTCAATGGAATTGCCGGCGGATGCCGCATAGGAACCAAGTGCGGAAATCTCATCGTTTCTGCTGTGTACCAAAGAATCCATTTCCAAATCGCCGGTCTGTTTTAAAACCAGACTCTGCAGATATTTACGAATAATATGTAAGCGCGTTACCAGCTGGTTGGAGAACAGGGTAATGAACAGTGTTGTCACAACACCGGTGACGATAGTCAGTGTGACGATGTAGATGTAAAACATACGGAAGGTACGGTAGAAGCCTTTCATGGAGATTGCGGCACCGACCATTCCCACGATGCGGTCATTATTGGAAATCGGAACATAGACGCAAAGATACTGGTCTTTGCCGATCTTGTTCCTTTCCTTTGAAACGGTTCTTCCCTTGAAGACATCACTAACGATTCTGGTATCTGCCAAGACGGTTCCGATAAGCTGTTTGCCGTTTTCATCTTTGAGGGTGGTAAGGACACGGCTATTTCCATAGAAAACGCTGAGCTCCACGTTGAAGGCTTTTTTCTGGTCTTCCAGGAAGTAGTATTCATCTTTCATGCGGTGGGAACCGCAATATAACTCGCCGTCTTCCATACGAAGAACACCTTCGATGGAGGAAAAATGATCCGCCGCCATTACGGCGTTTCCCTTAAGGGTAGAGAACATATCGCTCATCGTATTGCGCTTTAATACATACATTCCGATGGTGATGAAGAGGAAGCCCATGATGGTGATGGGAATCAGCGCGATGACGGAGAGCTGAAGGCGCACAGGAACATAGCGGCCCTTCAAGAAGAGTTTCTGCCCGGGAAGAGCCTCGGTCTCGGCAGCCTTCGCGGTCGTAGACTCAGCAGTGGTTTCGGTCTCGGTAGCTTTCGCGTCAGCTTCTGTAGTCTTAGCCTCGGTCTCAGCGACCTTAGAATCTGCCTTGGCTACCTTCTCAGTAGTAGCCTCGGCTTTTTCCTCAGCTTTAGCCTCAACCTTTTCTTCGGTCTTAACTTCAGCCTTCTCTTCGGGCTTGATTTCCGCCTTCGTATTCACTTGTTTTTCTTCAAGTGTCTTTTTGCTCATTAATCTCTCTTATTATAGAAACTCTATTTCAATCGAAATCTCTTAACAATTTCTTTTATTGTTCAAAATTTACTGCGGCTGCCCCTGTTTTTGTTTCAGCAGATCCAGGTAAAAATGCGCATAGCAGCTCTGAATAATGGGACTGATCCAGATAAATCCGATGCCAAGCGAAACATAACCCAGAATCCATAAGGGTATGAGACTGATCATCAGATTGAGATATCTTGTTTTGTTGCCTTTCATCAGCCAGATGCTCATGCGGATTGCCTTGGAAGCGGGCATGTTGCTGAACTCGGCGAGAATATAGTAAAGTGGCATAAATGCAAGCGTACAAAGCAGGAATATGATATAGCCGCCAAACAACAGTGCATACGCAAGGAAGGTTTCCTTGGAAGCTTCAAACTTAATCGGAAAATAAATGGTATATACAAACGACGGCAGGGTGCAGACAAATTCAATAGCACGAAGCATCAGTGCGCATGCCAGAATTCTTCCGGGGTTTTCGCGGAAAGCGGAAAACAGCATTTTTACGGAAGCCGGTTTATGCTCGCACAAAGCGGTAAAGTATTTGGCACGTCCCGTAAGGAGAATTCCTAAAAATACATTGATCGCAATCGAGAGTCCTTCTCCGACCCAAACCATTCCGATGCTTTCGCTCGCCGTAAACAGCAGAGAAACGGAGCCTAAATTGATTCGGATTAAGAAAAGCAGAAGCGTCAGGGCAACCGGTCCTGCGGTATTTAACAGGATGGTTTCTCTTGCCAGTCCACGGATTTCAGGTAACGGTGTTTTCATATCGGTACTCATTTCGTAAGCCCTCCCTGCGTAAGTGAAGGATAGGACAGAGTATTCTGCGTACCATCCATGGATGTGCCGTACATCTGCTGATACAGATCATTGATCTGTTTGATATAGTCCGGATTGCTCGTAACCGTATAAATCGCAAAAATGGTATAAATGGTGTTCATAATCAGAATTACAACGCTTAGAACAATGAGTGTTTTGCAAAAACGATTGCTTTTCGGCTGTTTGGCCTTGGCAAGATAAGCAAACACGATGCATAACGTCGCAAAAATATAAGGCAGTACCATCGTTCCGAGCAGCATTGTTCCGAGCGCAATGAAGAAAAACAGTGTCGCTTTACGCATGGCACGGAAAGATTGAAGTTCTATTTGACTATAAGGTCTGAATTGCTGATTATTATCCATTTCAAATACTCTTTTTTACATACTTATATAGCATTATATTATACCATACGACCCCCCTTCGGGCAAATAAAATCACATTGCGAAACGGGAGCAGATTTGATATAGTAAGTCCCATGGAAAACAAAGAAAAGTCATTAAAAACAGAGAATAAGGGAAGAGGAAGAGAACTTCTAGGCTGTCTTCTCCTTTTTATAACCGCATTGATCTGGGGTCTTGCTTTTGTTGCACAAAGTAAAGGGATGGAATCGGTCGGACCGTTCACGTTTCACTCAATCCGGTCCTTTATCGGTGCAATCGCCCTGATCCCGGTTTTGGTTTTCAATCGTAAGAAAATTCTGATAGTAAATGATTTTGAAGGAAGGCCCATAGAGGATGCAAGAAAGAAGAGACAGCTTCTGATTACGGGACTTGTTTCGGTCAGCATCATTTTCTTCTTGGCTTCCACGGCACAACAGATTGGAATCGGTAAGACGGACAGTGTCGGAAAAGCCGGATTTATCACGGCTCTTTACATCGTTCTGGTTCCGCTTGCCGGTATATTCTTAAAGAAACCACCCAGATGGATTGTTTTCTTATGCGTGGCGGCATCCGCCTTCGGACTGTATCTGCTTTGCATCAAAAAAGGCGAAGGTTTCAAGGTAAACAGCGGCGACATCCTTTTGATCGTCTGTGCCGTTCTGTTTGCGGTTCATATTATATTGATTGACTATTTTGCGGGAAAAATAAACGGCGTACTGATTGCATTTACGCAGTTTTTGACAGTCGGAGTACTCTGCGGAATCGGTATGGTTTTCTTTGAAAAGCCGGATCTGGGCGCAATAAAAGACGCCGCATTGCCGTTACTCTATGCAGGCGCCTTATCAAGCGGTGTGGGATATACACTTCAGATTCTTGGACAGCGTTATGTGGAGCCGACGAAGGCATCCTTGATCATGTGCCTCGAATCCGTGTTTTCCGTTCTCGGAGGATGGGTGATTCTGCATCAGCAGTTAACTCTCCGGGAGGGGATCGGATGCATCATCATGTTCATCGCTATTCTTGTTTGCCAGATCTTCGGTAATAAACCTGCTCCCGTCCTTCGCGAGGGCGAGGAGTGATTTTTTCTCAGTCAGACCGATCGGAAGTTTCGTACCGTCACTCATGGTGGCGGTATGTTTTTTTATGTACAGAATGTGATGAATGTTGATGATGTATTTTTTCGAAATAATCACAAAACCTTCGAACTTAATCAGGATGCGAACCAGATCATTGATGGTGCCGAGCTGGTTTACAGTCGTGCCGTCCGAAAGCCTCACACGCATGATGTGCTCATCGGGAGCAGCATAGACAAACTGGTCCGGAAGAATATAGAAGGCTTTCGTTTCGTCCCTGAGCTCGATGGTAGGCGGTTTTTCCTTGAATTTTTTACAGACATGATCGAGAAAATCCGACAGTTCCGCGGTTTTGATCGGTTTGTCCAGGAAAAAAACATTGTCCGGAACGTTGACGAAATTTCTGTAATTAATGGATGACACAAGTAGTACGATTGGTGCCGTAACACCTGCTTCACGGAGCAGGAGAGCGGTTTCCATTCCATAGGGCTGTGCCTGTATCATATCAATAAAAAACAGATCATAGCGCATCGGTGCCTTTAACAGGGAATCCACGTTTCCGTAGGAATCGACATAGAGATTGCCAGTCGTGGCAATTCTTTTTGCGGATTCTCTCGATAAAAGACGTTCTGTCTGCTTACGATCTGCGATATTGTCATCACAAACTGCGATATGCATGTTTCTCTCCTAAATCATCATTGAAAGAATACAATTTCCAGCGGGGACAAATAGATTGCCACCACGATCAGAATCTGAAGAACCAGAATAACCGGCATTCCGATTACAAAAGACTTATGCTTGGTCTTGTGCCGGAATGTGTACATTCCGAGAATGGAGCCGATACTTCCGCCGAAGGCGGCCACCATAAACAGCGCCGCCTCCGGAATACGGAATTCATGTCTTTTTGCTTTTAACTTGTCAATTCCCATCATCGCAAAACCGATGACATTGAGAATTCCAAGATAGATCAGGATGTATTTTACTACTTCCATATGAGTTCCTTTACTGACCTTTTTTCTCAACCTCAAGCATCTTCATGGCACGAACCTTCGTGGAAAGTCCGAAGAGGTTAATGAATCCGTCAGCATCGTGATGATCATATAAATCACCGGTGGTGAAGGATGCTAAGGACTCATTGTATAAGGAGTAAGGGGAAGTGGTACCGGCTTTGATGATATTGCCTTTGTACAGTTTGAATTTCACTTCTCCGGTTACATATTCCTGAGTGGAGGTGATGAATGCACGGATTGCTTCGCAAAGAGGAGTGAACCACTTTCCTTCGTAGATTACCTGTGCAAGGAGAGCGCCCATCTCTGCTTTGGTACGATAGCAGTCACGGTCGAGGATTAATTCTTCGAGCTGCTGATGTGCTTCGTAAAGAATGGTTCCGCCCGGTGTTTCATATACACCACGGGACTTCATACCAACGACACGGTTTTCTACGATGTCGATGATTCCGATACCGTGCTTTCCGCCGATCTGGTTTAACTTACGGATGATGTCGGCAACCTTCATGCTTTCGCCGTTGATTGCTACGGGAACGCCCTTTTCAAAGGAAAGAGTTACATATTCGCCTTCATCCGGAGCTTTTTCGGGAGTTACACCAAGAACTAAAAGATGCTCATAGTTCGGCTCGTTTGCGGGATCTTCGAGTTCCAGACCTTCGTGAGAGATGTGCCAGATGTTTCTGTCACGGCTGTAGGAAGAATCTGCCGCAAAAGGAAGATCGATACCATGCTGATGGCAGTACTCAATTTCGGATTCACGGGAATCCAGCTTCCAGAGAGAGTTTCTCCAGGGAGCGATGATCTTTAAGTCGGGAGCAAGAGCCTTGATACCAAGTTCGAAACGAATCTGGTCGTTTCCTTTACCGGTTGCACCGTGGCAGATGGCAGCAGCGCCTTCTTTTCTTGCAATCTCAACAAGTCTCTTTACGATGGCAGGTCTTGCCATGGAAGTTCCGAGCAGGTATTTGTTCTCGTATACGGCATGTGCCTGTACGCAGGGAACAATATAGTTTTCGCAGAAATCATCCACGATATCTTCTATATAAAGTTTGGTGGCACCGGAGAGTTTGGCACGTTCTTCAAGTCCGTCCAACTCATTTCCCTGTCCGCAGTCTACGCAGACGCAGATTACTTCGTAATCGAAGTTCTCTTTTAACCAGGGAATAATCGCGGTGGTATCAAGTCCTCCGGAATATGCAAGTATTACTTTCTCTTTCATGAATTCAATCCTCCTGAATAAATCTGATAACATTACGGCGTTTTCTTATATATAGGAACAATCCAAAAACGACCGGGCAAAAATTACTATACAACATTTCATTTCCTCATGCAAGTATAAAAAGTGAATAAAAATACAAAAATACATGAATATTTGCATAAAATACGAAAAATAATCAAAAATTATGAATAAAATACAAAAAAACGGGTGGACTTTTGAAAAGAATGTGTTATAGTGGTATACGACTTGTTTTACCCGAACGGGATTGGAAAAGGTTTTATTATGGAAGAAAAAGAATTGAACAACGAAAAAATGAATACCGAAGAACCCAACTACATCATTCGTTCCATGGAGATTACGGATTATTCCAGAGTGAAGGAATTATGGCTTTCCATCAAAGGATTCTGCATCCGAAGCCTGGACGATTCGAAGGATGGTGTGGAGAGATTCTTGAACAGAAATCCCGGATTATCCTGTGTGTGTGAATTGAAAGGAGAAATTGTCGGCGCAATCCTGTGCGGACACGATGGCCGACGAGGCTGCCTTTACCACGTATGCGTCCGAAAGGAAAACCGCATGCACGGAATCGGAAAAGCAATGGTTTCCTTCTGTATGAAGGGGCTTCAGAAAGAAGGAATCAACAAAGTATCTCTGATCGCATTCAGCACCAACGATATCGGAAATGCCTTCTGGCATGAGATCGGATGGACGAAGAGAGAAGATTTGAACTATTACGATTTTGTGTTAAACGAAAAGAATATATTCACATTTAATCAGATACAGTAAGGAGAATAATATGAAGATTATAGAAGGCGGCGTTACGGCGGCAAAAGGTTTTGAAGCTGCGGTATGTGAAGCAAATATAAAGTATAAAGACAGGACCGACATGGCGATGGTATTCAGTAAGGCGCCCTGTGTTACGGCCGGCACATTTACCAGCAACGTGGTAAAGGCTGCATGTGTTCTGTGGGATAAAGAGATTGTGGAGTCCGGGAAACCGCTCCACGGCGTGGTTGTAAACTCCGGCATTGCAAATGCATGCACGGGACAGGAAGGTTTTGATGCCTGTGAAGAAACGGCAAAAGCAGTGGAAAAAAACTTAAACGTTCCTTTTATTTCCATGGCGGTTGCTTCTACCGGTGTCATCGGTATGCAACTTCCGGTAGATAAACTGGTTGCCGGCGTAAAGAAAATGTGTACCACACTGGATTCTTCCCTGGAAGCGGGAACCGAGGCAAGTAAAGCCATCATGACCACCGATACCGTAAACAAGGAAATTGCGGTACAGTTTGAAGTCGGCGGAAAGACAATTACCCTGGGCGGTATGAGCAAAGGCTCCGGCATGATTCATCCGAATATGTGCACGATGCTCGGTTTCTTAACGACCGATCTGGATATCAAGAAACATCTCTTGCAGGAAGCTCTTTCCGAAGTCGTAGCGGATACGTTCAACATGATTTCCGTGGACGGAGATACCTCCACCAATGATACGCTTTTGCTCATGGCAAACGGTCTTGCAAACAACGATACGATCGATGAAAAGAATGAAGATTATGAAACCTTCAAGGCTGCGCTTTTTGAGGTTTGTCAGTATCTGGCAAAGAAGATGGCAGCAGACGGAGAAGGTGCTACAAAGTTATTTACCGCACATGTTGTAAATGCAAAAACCAAGGAAGAGGCGAAGAAATTATCCAGAAGCATCATCAGTTCTTCTCTTTCCAAGGCAGCCATCTACGGATGTGATGCGAACTTCGGACGTTTCCTTTGCGCAATGGGTTATTCCGGAGTGGATTTTGATCAGAATAAAGTGGAACTTTTCTTCCAAAGCAAAGCCGGCGAACTTCAGGTATTCAAATACGGCGTACCGCTTGCTTTCGATGAAGAGTATGCAACAAAGCTAATGTCCGAAGATGAAGTCATCGTCTTTGTGGACATGCACGACGGAAAAGAAGAAGCCACGGCCTGGGGCTGTGATTTAACTTATGATTATGTTAAAATAAACGCGGATTATCGTTCGTAAAACAGGAGAATGATCATGGAAAAAGATATGGAGAAAGTATTGGAGAAAGCTTCCGTCCTTGTGGAAGCCCTTCCTTACATTCAGAAATTCAATCGTAAAATCATCGTTGTAAAATACGGCGGAAGTGCAATGAGCGATGAAGAAATGCAGAAAAAAGTCATCGAGGACGTTGTACTTTTGAAACTCGTTGGTTTCAAGCCCATCATTGTACACGGTGGCGGAAAGGCCATCAGTAAATGGGTACAAAAAAGCGGCAAGGAAGCGGAATTCTATAAGGGACTCCGTGTTACCGACGAAGAGACAATGGAAATTGCGGAGATGGTTTTAAACCGTGTCAACAAGAGCCTCGTAGCTATGGCGGAACAGCTTGGTGTACGTGCTATCGGTATTTCCGGTAAGGACGGAAAACTCCTCAATGTCGACAAGCGTCTGGTAGACGGAAAAGATATCGGTTTTGTCGGCGATATCAAATCCGTGGATTCCAAGATTTTATTCGATCTTCTGGAAATGGATTTCCTTCCGATCGTTGCACCGATCGGTTTGGACGACGAATACAATACCTACAATATCAATGCCGACGACGCAGCCTGTGAAATCGCAAAAGCGGTTGGCGCAGAGAAACTTGCATTCCTTACGGATATCGAAGGTCTGTATCGTGATTTGAACGATCCCTCCACCTTGATCTCCAGAATTACCACAACGGAAGCAAGAGGTTTGATTGACGGCGGATTCATCGGAGGCGGTATGCTTCCGAAACTCGGAAACTGCATTCAGGCAGTGGAAGACGGCGTTAGACGTGTCCATATTCTGGACGGACGTATTCCGCACTGCTTACTGTTGGAAATCTTTACCAAGAAAGGTATCGGTACCGTGATCATTTCCGATAACGACCCGATCCGTCAGGAAGATTAGTCAGACTACGAATGTAGTTTTATAGAAAGAAGGACTGTTATGAGTACAATGCAGGAAATGATAAACGAAGCGGAATCCAGTCTGCTTCATACCTATAACCGGTATCAGGTCGTTTTTGATCATGCCGACGGCGTGACACTTTATGATACCGATGGAAAAGCATATCTGGACTTCGTATCCGGCATCGGTGTTTTTGCACTCGGATACGGAAACAAAGAATACAACGATGCGTTGAAGGCACAGATTGACAAGATTCTTCACACATCCAACTACTATTACAATGAGCCTGCCATTCAGGCTGCAAAACTGGTTACAAAATACTCCGGCATGGACAGGGTATTCTTCACCAACTCCGGTGCGGAAGCGGTGGAAGGCGCCCTCAAAGCTGCCAGAAAGTATGCTTATTTAAAAGATGGAAGCACGGATCATGAGATTATTGCGCTGAACCATTCCTTCCATGGAAGAACCTTCGGTGCTTTATCCGTTACCGGAAAGGCACAGTACCGGGAGCCGTTCAAACCGATGATCGGCAACATCAAGTTTGCGGAAATTAACGATCTGGAAAGCGTAAAAGCACAGATTACCGATAAAACCTGCGCCATCATTATGGAGACGGTTCAGGGCGAAGGCGGAATCTTCCCTGCAACCGAGGAATTCATCAAAGGCGTACGTGCGCTTTGCGATGAGAAAGATATTCTCCTGATCATCGATGAAATCCAGTGCGGTATGGGAAGAACCGGATATTATTTTGCATTCCAGAAATTCGGCATCAAGCCGGATATCTTAACGGTTGCAAAAGCACTTGGCTGCGGTGTTCCCGTAGGTGCTTTCCTGATGACGGAAAAAGTCGGACAGAACTCCTTAAAGGCCGGCGATCACGGTACCACATACGGCGGCAATCCCTTCGTATGCGCTGCAATCTGCGAAGTATTCCGTCAGTTTGAAGAAAAGAAGATTCCGGAACATGCCGGTGAAGTCGGAGCATATCTTTATGAGAAGCTCGAAGAAATCAAAGAAGCATATCCGATGATTACGGACCACAGGGGAAGAGGACTCATGCAGGGTCTTGTTTTTGACCGTGAGGTGGCACCCGTGATCAATGCGGCATTGGAAAAAGGACTTGTCTTAATCAATGCCGGAGCAAACATCATTCGTTTCCTTCCTCCTTTGGTCATTGAGAAAAAGGATGTGGATGATATGCTGGTCATCTTAAAAGATGCATTAAATTCCTTACAGTAAAGAAAGTTTATATTTATGTCCAAGAAGATTTTATCGATTTTTCTGATCCTGTGCATGACGGCGATTATGCTGTTCGGAGACTCCTACGGAGTGTTCAGAAGACGTCGCAGCGCAGAAGAAAAAATGTTTGATGACGCGCTCATCCTCTGGTACACCGATGAAAAATACGGCGAATACTTAAGAGATGCAGCGGTCGCATATGAAATGAAAACAGGGGTAAAAGTAATCCCGACGCAGGTTTCGGATGTAGATTATCTGGAGCAGATTCAGAATGCAACTACGAACGGAACCAAGTCGCCGAGTTTATTTGTGTTACCCAACGATCAGCTGGAAAAAGCAGTGCTTTCCGGTCTTGCGGCAGAAACCAGAGATCCGGATGCAGTGCTGAATTCCGCGTTTTATGCGGATGCCGGCCTTCGCGGCGTGACGTATCGTGATAAGACATACGGATATCCGCTCAGCTATGAATCGGCTTTTGTAATTTACAACGAAACCGTCATGGAAGAGATTGCGGCGAATATTCCCGAACCCGGAGAAGAGGGTGATACCGAGGGTATTACGCTTGTAGACGAAAGCACTGCCGAAGAGACTTCCGAAGAAGTAGTGGAATTAACCGAAGAAGAGAAACTTGCGCTGGAAGCAACGGCAAAAGAAATTCTGCCTACATCTGTAGTTGGAATTCTGGACTTCGCAAAACAGTATTCCCTTCCGGAAGGTGTGGAAAGCTATTTCCTTTGGGACACCAAAGATGTGTTATACAATTACTGGTTTGCCGGTGCATACTTAAGTGTCGGCGGTGAAAACAGTGATAAGTCTGAAGATATCAACATGTACAATGAAAATGCATTGTATTCATTAAGCGTCTATCAGGACTTCCGTGAGTTCTTCTCCATGGACGAGGACAGCGAAGATTATTCCCAGACAATCGATGATTTCATTCATCGCAAGTGCGTATTTACGGTTGCCGGAACGGATATTATTTCCAGAATGGAAGAGGCCAAAGCCTCCGGCGAATTTACGGATGAATATGACATTCTGCCGATCGGAATGCTGAACGGAACACTGCAGTCCAAGGGACTGAGCGTTACAACGATGGTCTGCGTAAACGGTCTTTCCGAAGACCGTACCGAGGCAGAACGTTTTGCGGCTTTTGTAACGACGGAATATGCTGCATATCTGTATCCGCGTTGCAACAAGATGTCCGCGGCACACTTAAAAGAGTATCTTGTTCCTCAGATGAAGACGATGGAAGATTGCTATGAGCATACCATTGCCATTCCGAAGATGGTGGAAACATCCAACTATTACATGCTGGTTGAGATGTGTTTTTCCAATGTCTGGGACGGAAAAGACGTGAATGCGGAGTTGAAATCCTTATCGGAATCCGTACTTCGAAATTACTATGGGGCTGATTTTTCACACGAAACAATCGAAACCCCCGAAGTTTTGGAGAATTATAACGATATCGGCGACAATTAAGCCTTGCGAAAGTATTTGTTTTTGATTACACTTATTATGTAGAGTCGGTTCAAGGGACTTTTATTTACGTTTCCCATCAGTAAATAAAAGGAGCTGACCATGAAGATAGACAAAAATCTCAGAATTCGGATTATCGAAATCGCGATAATCGTTGTTTTATCCTGCGTACTTTTTCTTGCGTGTAATCATCGTTCCTCCGATCATGGAAATGAAATTGAAATCACTGCTGGTTCGGAAAATGTTTCGGAAGTTGCAGCGTATACTTCGGAGGAATCCAAAGAAACCGCGACCATATGCGTATATGTCTGCGGTGCGGTGAATTCTCCGGGTGTGGTTGAGTTGCCCGAAGGTTCCAGAGTGGAGGATGCGTTGAGCCTGGCAGGCGGTTTTGCACCGGGCGCAAGAGAGGACTGCATCAATCTTGCCACGGTTTTGGAAGACGGACAGATGATCCGGTTTCCGTTCGAAGGCGAGGATGCGGAAACGATAGATGACTACACCGGCGAAGAGCGGGACGGGCGCGTAAATATCAACAAAGCGTCCATACAGGAGCTTATGACGATTCCCGGAGTCGGGGAAAGCAGAGCGAAAGCGATCGTAGAATATCGCGAAACGAACGGGGCGTTTGAAACGCCGGAAGACCTGATGAAGGTTCCGGGAATCAAAGAAGGAATCTTCGCAAAAATGAAGGATTACGTGAAAGTAAAATAGGTGGAATATATGGAAAATCGTGTTTTGGTAGTAGATGATGAAAAGGTTATCGTAAAAGGTTTGAAATTCAGTCTGGAACAGGAAGGCTGGAAAGTAGATTGTGCATATGACGGAGAAGAAGCTTTAATGATGGCGGGACAGAAGCAGTACAACATCATCCTGCTTGATTTAATGCTTCCGAAGATCACCGGCTTGGAAGTTTGCCAGCAGATTCGCGAAACGTCGGATGTGCCGATTATCATGCTGACTGCAAAGGGCGAAGACATGGACAAGATCATGGGCCTGGAATACGGCGCCGATGATTATATTACAAAGCCTTTCAACATTCTGGAAGTAAAAGCCAGAATGAAGGCTATTATGAGAAGAACCGCTCCTTCGAAGAAGTCGGAAAGAAGAGAACTTGTTTCCGGTGATTTAAGACTTCTTCAGGATGGCAAGAGAGTTTTTGTAAAAGACAAAGAAATCAAGGTTACCGGTAAGGAATATGATTTGTTAAAGCTTCTTGTGGAGAACGTAAACCGCGTTTATTCCAGAGAAGAGCTTCTTAAGATTGTCTGGGGCGCGGATTATCCCGGCGATGTCAGAACCGTTGACGTACATGTAAGACGTCTTCGTGAGAAGATTGAAATCAATCCCGGTGAGCCTTTGTATGTTCAGACCAAGTGGGGTTCCGGCTATTATTACAAAGAACGTTAAGTTGTGAGTGCGGGAGAAGCGTAAAACCCCTATGAAGAAGCTGTTTGGGAAGATTTCGGAAGAACTGAATAAAGTAAAGATTCTTAGAAGTCTTCGTTTTCGTATATCCATTTTGATTCTTTTTGTCGGACTGGTATGCTGTGTCGGCATGCGTTTCGGCATCTTAAGAAACTATCTCGATCGTGCCGTGGAAGTTCGTACGAGTGACGTTCAGAGTCAGATGCAGATTCTGGCCGATCATTTGATTTCCTATCAGTATTTGAATGAATCTTCGAGCGATGTGGTAAATGCCGAGATTGAGCAGGTGGCCAATCTGTATGATGGCCGTGTGCTTGTAATCGGCCGTAATTTTTCCGTGCTGAAGGATACTTACGGAATTGCCTCCGGCAAAATCATCATCTCCGAAGAAGTTATCAAAACCTTCCGCGGCGAGTATATCTCACATTACGATGATACCAACAAATACATTGAAATTACGGTTCCGATTACCGAGAACGTTGACGGAAAAAGCCGTATTGTCGGCTGTATTTTAGCGTCCGTTTCCACGGTTCCGATTGATCAGAATGTGGAAATTCTTTCCCGAAATTCCCTGCTGTTCATGTTTATGATTATCATTGCGGTATTGGCGTTTGCCATCTTTTTGCCGAAGGTTCTTCTTCGTCCTTTCAACCGTGTCAGTGATGCGATTTCCGAGGTAAAGAGCGGTTTTTCCGATGAAAAAATCGAAGTAAACGACTACATCGAAACGGAGCATATCGTCGATTCGTTCAACCAGGTTATGGAGCGAATGCGTACCATCGAGGAGTCCAGACAGGAGTTCGTATCCAACGTCTCTCATGAGTTAAAAACTCCGCTTACCTCAGTCAAACTGCTGGCGGATTCTTTGAATAATCAGGAGGATGTTCCGGTTGAAGTGTATAAGGATTTCATGTCCGACATCGCGGATGAAATCGATCGTGAGAATAAGATCATTAACGATCTGTTATCGCTTGTGAAGATGGATAAAAAATCCACGGATGCTCTGAATATCGAGAAGGTGGATGTCAATGCACTGATTGAGTCCGTGTTTAAGCGTCTGCTTCCGATTGCACAGGAAGCGAAAGTGGATTTGATTTTTGAAAGTGTGCGTCAGGTAACGGCGGATCTGGACGAAGTCAAGTTTACGCTTGCACTCACCAACTTAATTGAAAACGGAATCAAATACAATCACGAGGAAGGATACGTTAAAGTCAATCTGGATGCGGATTATCAGACCTTTACAATCACGGTAAGTGACAGCGGAATCGGTATTCCGGAGGAAGATCAGAAGAACGTGTTCGAGCGTTTCTATCGTGTAGACAAGTCTCATTCCCGCGAAATCGGCGGAACGGGACTTGGTCTTTCCATTACCAAAAATGCAATTTTGATGCACAGAGGATCCATTGAATTAAAGTCAGAGCCTGATGAAGGAACCACGTTCACGGTAAAGGTTCCCATTTCCTACGTGGAGGGCGGTGCAAGATGAGACAGTTGAAACTCGGAAAAAGAATATGGCGTAGTTTATCAGCCCTTATGCTCCTTGTACTGGTTGGTGTTTTTGCTATGTCATCCTACGGATGTAGTACAAAGGAAAACCAGGGAAAGAAGTCTCAGGAAAAACAGGGCAATTACATTTACTTCATCAACCGTGACGAGACCAGAATTCAGGGAGAGGAATTTACCTTTGCAACGAAAACTGCCGATGAACAGATTCTGGAAATTGCCAATGCGCTTTGCCAGACACCGAAACATAACGAATTAAAGACGACTCTGGGCGTTGATTTTACGCTTCGTGCCTATGAATTAAAAGAAGGCAATCTGACACTGAATATGGATGAAAAATACAAGTCCTTAAGTCCTACGAAGGAAGTGCTTGTGCGTGCGGCACTCGTGCGTTCTTTTGTGCAGGTAGACGGAGTCAACTACATACAGTTCCTTGTGGAAGGCGAAACACTCATGGACGCCGGAAACATGGCGGTCGGTCTGATGAATGCCGATTCCTTCGTGGAAAATGACGGCGCCGAGATCAATACGTATAAGCGTGTGAATGTCACGCTGTATTTTGCAAGCGAGGACGGAGAGCATTTGATTGCGGGACAGAGAAACGTAGTCTATAACACCAACGTTTCCATGGAAAAAATGGTCGTGGAGCAGTTGATCAAAGGACCGGTTCTGGCAGGTTATTATCCGACCATCAATCCGGACACCAAGATCTTAAGTGTTACCAACAAAGATGGTACCTGCTATGTCAATTTGAGTGAAGATTTCTTAAAGCAGCAGTATGCAATTTCCAACGATGTTGTTGTATATTCAATCGCAAATTCTTTGATCGATCTGCCGAACGTAAGCCGCGTGCAGATTCAGGTAAACGGAAGTTCCAAGGTGATGCTCGGACAGACGAAGAGCCTGGAAGAACCGATTGAACGTAACCTGGACATTATCTTAAAAGAGGAGGAATAGATTTTTTGAAACGTCCCCTGATGTGGTTATGCTTCCTGGGGATCCTCCTTCTTGCAATCATTCATTCCGTAAGGCTTCGGGTAAGTCCACCGCCGGATCTTGGCGGCGAAGCCCGGATACAGGGACGAATACGAAAGAAGGAATATCGAAACAATCGCCTGATCCTTTATCTGAAGGAAGCATCCTATTCTTTTACAACCGGCGATTCCGCCGACAATCTCAACGATGAAAACTACATACGAATGAAAGGCACCGTCTGCTATATGGATGCGGAGTCTGTTTCGGATTCTGTGATTATGGATTATAAGATCGGAAGTCTTGTTACGGTGCGTGGAAATTTGGAATCCATCAAGCCCGCAACCAATCCCGGTGAATTTGATGCAAGGAAGTACTATGGTGCGAGAGGATATTATTACACACTTTGGAACACAGAAGTGGTAAGTGCAAAGGGTGGTAATACTTTGCTTGAGTGGCTGTGGCGCCTTCGAAGAAAATGCGCGGACCTGTTTATCTCAAGGTTCGGAGAAGAAAACGGCGGTGTACTTTCCGCCATGCTTCTCGGAGAAAAAGAGTATCTGGCGGAGGAGACGAAGGATTTGTATTCTCTCGGTGGAATTTCGCACATTCTTGCAATCAGCGGTCTTCATATTTCTTTGATCGGTGCGTTTCTTTATGCACTTCTTACTTATTTTCCGATTCCGAATAAATGGGCCTTCGTGATGACAACCGTGATTCTTATTCTGTACGGAATGATGGTCGGTTTTGCACCGAGTGTGTTTCGTGCCGTGTTTATGTTTTCCTACCGTCTGCTTGCCAAAAATCTCAGAAAGTCCTATGATTCGCCGACGACGCTTTTACTTTCGGCGTTTCTTACCTGTCTGGTGTTTCCCGGGATGTGCCTGGATTCTTCATTTCTGCTATCATACCTTGCGGTTGGAGGGATTCTCTTTCTGTTACCTTGTTTTCTTCCCTGCATAAACGGGAAAAAGAAGATAACGGATTCTCTGCTCGCAGGGCTGTCCATTTTTCTTGCAACCCTTCCGCTCGTCTTATTAAGCTACCACAGGGTTTCGTTTGTCGGATTGATCTTAAACTTCTTCGTACTTCCCGCTATGCCGGTTTTGTTTGTGTGTGCGTTTGCGGTACTTGTAACCGGGGCAGTCTGTCCGCCGCTTTCCACATTTTTTGTCTTTGTTGCAAAAAGTATTCTGTACGCGGTGGAGTGGTTATGTACGAAGGGAGAAAAGTGTGGTTTTCTGACCTTTTATGTTAAGACACCCGGAGTGGGAAGAATCGTAATTTATACTACATTTGTAGTTATAACAGGAACGGTGATTCATATTCTGAAAAGAAAGTTGAAGATTCGATATTATGAATTGATGAATAAGGTGGCCGGACAGAAAAGAGAATGCAGCGGGCGGAAAGGAGAGCGTGAAGGACAGAAAGGTGAACATGCCGGGAGGAAAGGAGAATGTGACGGAACGGTTCGGCTGGAGTTACGCGGATTTCGGATTGCGGAAAAGGGGCTGTTTGCAATTACCTGTATTCTGATGAGTGCGTTTTGTCTGATTTTAATTCTGACGCCGAAGAAGTTTACGATAAGCTTTCTGGATGTCGGACAGGGGGATGGTATTTTTCTTAGGACCGATTCCGGAAAGGTTGTCATGATAGACGGAGGTTCTTCTTCGAAGACCATAATCGGAGAGAAGATTCTGGTTCCTTATCTTTCGTATGAAGGGGAGAGGGAAGTGGATCTTTGGATTCTTACGCACAGGGATTCGGATCATACGAATGGTTTTGAGGAGGTGCTGGCAGGGGCGGATATCCGAATCAAACGGATCGGAATTCCAAAGTGCAGGGCAGGGGATTTCGAAGAGATCATTCAGCTTGCGGAAGAAAAAGAGATTGATGTTGTGCTGCTCAATTCCGGAGATGAAATCACGTTTTCGGATCATGAGTCGATTTATGTGGTTTCGCCGAGCATGAAGGAAAACGAAAGGGAATCGTACGAGGATGCCAACGATGCTTCACTGGCAATGTTGTACCGGAATGCTGGCAGAGATTTTTCCGTTGCGTTTATGGGCGATTCCGGAGAACGCGCGGAGGAGGCGCTTGAGAATTATCTCGCGGAGTCTGGGCGTGTAATGCCCGGAGAGAAAGGTAGTCTGCAATACAACAAAGAAACCAAAACCGGTTGGGATGACAATATACAAATTACCGTCTTAAAATGCGCCCATCACGGTTCTGCGAACGGCTCCAACAGCGAAGAATTTATCGGGTTTGTACACCCGCGTTATGCCATTGTCTCCTGCGGAAAGGACAATCTTTACGGCCATCCGCACAAAGAGGTGGTCGAGAGAATCGACAGCGTCGGCGCGGAAATCTTCCGGACGGACTACGGAGGCTGCATTACGGTTACGTGTGCCTTGGGAGGAAACAGGGTGAGAAGTTTTCTGAAGCAGTTTCAAATTGATTAATCAGTTTTCTTGTTGAGGAATCATAGTATATCGGGTATAATCATAAATGTATGGGCAAAACAGCAATGGAATCACCACATATTGCGGTTTGACGCTTTGCCCGAGAGGAAATCACATGTATTCCATCCTTGATGACATCAAAAACAATTCCTTGAAAAAAGTGTACCTTCTCTTCGGAGAAGAGCAGTATCTGGTGCACGTTTATCTGGAAAAACTCGTGAAAGCCTGCATGGGAAAAGATTTAAAATCCCTGGAGGGAGACATGAACTTTGTCCGTTTTTCCGGGACGGCTACCGATGTGAAGGAAGTGGAAGAGAATGCCAACACGATGCCTTTTTTTGCTGAGAAGCGAATGATTGTGGCACAGGGCACGGGATGGTTTCACAAGTCAAGTGACGAAGTGGCTTCTTTTATCGCCTCCATTCCGGAAACGGCATGCGTCGTTTTTGCGGAAAACGACGTGGATAAGCGGAGCAATACATATAAGGCTGTGGAGAAGTACGGCCACGCTGCGAATTTTGAAGAACTGAAGGAAGAGGACGTCAAGAAGTGGATTTGCAGAGAGGTGGACCGCAATCGCAAGAAGATTACCAACGGTGCGGTCGATGCCCTGATCGCTGCTGCGGGATGTGATCTTGCCGCGCTTTCCACGGAACTGGAAAAATGTTTTTCCTACTGTCTGGACAAGGATGCCATCGAGCGTGCAGACGTTGAAAGTCTGGTACATGTACAGGCGCAGGATCGCGTTTTTGAGATGATCGAGTTCGTGGGTTTGAAGAAGCAGAAAGAAGCGTTGAAGTGTTACTATGATCTCCTTGAACTCCGTGTACCGCCGATGAAGATTCTTGCCAATATGCAAAGACAGTTTCGTCTTCTGATCGCGGTTAAGGATCTGAAGGGCAGGGGACTGGACAAGAACCGGATTGCGGAAGAACTTGCAATGAAACCTTTTATCGTACAAAAATACATGAACCAGGCCGGCCATTTTTCCATGAGCGACTTAAAGAAGGCGTTACAGGAAGCGGCCGACTATGATATGGCATTTAAAAACGGCGGAATCAGTGACCGTATGGCAGTGGAACTGCTTTTGATTCAGTATTCCGCATAAACATTTAAAGAGAGGGTCTTAGAATGGACATCGAAGTAAAAGCAGGCGATATTTATCGTCATTTCAAAGGAAACCGTTACGAAATCGTGGCAGTTGCACAGGACTGTGATGACGGCAGTTTACAGGTTGTTTACAAGGCACTTTATCCGCCTTACACAATCTATGTAAGACCGTATTTCCAGTTTATCGAGGAACTCGATTCCAAGCAGTATCCGACGGCGGAACAGAGACATCGTTTTGAAAAGGAATACTATGCATCCGCACAGGGCGTGGGCGAGAGAAAATTCTTCGGAAATCTGCCCGAGAAAAACATGCCCGCAAGCGATGAGGCAGCTCCCGTAAAAGAGGAATCCTACTTAAATCGTGTGCCCGGTGATGTAACCGAACCCATCGGACTCGAGGGAAAAATCGACTATAACCTTCTTCGTTTCTTAAGCGCTAGAACCTACGAGGAACAGATTGAAATCCTGCGTGAGATGAAGGGCAAGATTACGGATGAAATGTTCTCCGTTATGTTCGTATCCCTTGATTTTCCCATGGTTCAGGGAAGCAAGGACGAGCGTTACAATGCGCTGATGAAACGTCTGGAAACCATGAGCGAATTCGATGGAAAGCGTTTCCGCGACTGATTGAAAGAGGAGTGGAATGTTAAAGGCGAAAGATGTAAGAAAGCTTCTTGACTGGTACAGGGAAGAAAAGCGAGACCTGCCCTGGCGCAGAACAAGGGATGCTTATTCCGTCTGGGTTTCCGAAATCATGTTGCAGCAGACCCGCGTGGAGGCGGTGAAGCCCTACTATGCTGCATTTATGAAAAAATACCCGAACGTTAAGAAACTCTCGGAAGCACAGGAAGACGAACTGATCCGGATCTGGGAAGGCTTAGGCTATTATTCCCGCGTCCGCAACATGCATAAGGCGGCTATGGAAGTGACTGTAAACCATGGCGGCCTTTTTCCTGTTTCTTACGAGGTACTCAAAACCCTGCCCGGAATCGGCGATTATACGGCCGGTGCCATCGCTTCGATTGCAGGCGGACAAAACGTTCCGGCAGTCGACGGCAACGTGCTCAGAGTCTATACCAGATTGTGTGCGGATGATGAGGAAATCAGCAATCCGAAGACCGTAAAGCGCATTCGGGAAGAGTTGCTTGCGCTCATGGCTAAGGCCGAAAAAGAAGAGGACTACTCACCCGGCGATTTTAATTCCGCGATGATGGAGCTCGGTGCAACCGTCTGTCTTCCGAACGGAGAGCCGAAGTGCGAAAACTGTCCGCTTCGGAAAGTCTGTCAGGCGCACAAGCAGGGAAACATGACGGAATACCCGAAGAAGGCTCCTTCGAAGAAGCGTAAGATCGAACAGCGAACCGTATTCATCATGGAATCCACCGACGGGATCGCCCTGCGCAAAAGACCGGCGAAGGGGCTTTTGGCCGGAATGTACGAATTCCCGGCGTCTGCCGGCCATCTGAGTAAGAAAGAAGCGACAGACTACATCAAATCCCTGGGTTACCACCCCGTAACCATCAAAAGGATTGAAGACGCCAAGCATATTTTTTCGCACATCGAATGGCACATGAGAGCCTATCTGGTGCGGATTGACGCCATTTTGGACCCCGCGAAGAAAGATGAAAAAAACGCCATCTTTTTTGTGACGCAAAAAGAGAGAAAAGAGGGCTTTGCACTGCCCTCCGCTTTTGCCGCATATAAGAAGTATTTTTTCTAGAAAACCTTCGATTTTTCGCGGATTTTGGTGGATTTTACAGGGAAAATGTGATAAAATATTTGCGGTGTCGGCTCAGATGATTCGAGGATATTTTTCGAACAGACACCGTAAACAGGTTTTTTAAGGAGGCAAACAATGTATTCATTCGACGAAATTAAGAAAGTAGATCCGGAAGTAGCACAGGCGATTCTGGATGAGGGTGCACGTCAGAACTCCCATATCGAGCTGATCGCGTCCGAAAACTGGGTAAGCAAGGCAGTAATGGCAGCCATGGGCAGCGTACTGACCAACAAATATGCGGAAGGATATCCGGCAAAGAGATACTACGGCGGCTGCCAGTGCGTGGACGTTGTGGAAGATCTTGCAAGAGAAAGAGCGAAAAAACTCTTCGGCTGTGACTATGTAAACGTTCAGCCCCATTCCGGAGCACAGGCAAACATGGCAGTTCAGTTTGCAATTCTGAACCCGGGCGATACCATCATGGGTATGAACCTTGATCACGGCGGACACTTAACCCATGGTTCACCGGCAAACATGTCCGGAAAATATTTTAAAGTAGTACCTTACGGAGTGAATGACGAAGGCTTCCTTGATTACGATAAAATGGAACAGCTTGCAATTGAATGCCAGCCGAAGATGATCATTTCCGGCGCCAGTGCATATGCAAGAACAATTGATTTCAAGCGCATCCGCGAAATCTGCGACAAAGTCGGCGCAGTTATGATGGTGGATATCGCACACATTGCAGGTCTTGTGGCAGCAGGACTTCATCCATCACCCTTCCCTTATGCAGACGTGGTAACCACCACCACTCATAAGACTTTAAGAGGACCCAGAGGCGGTATGATCATGGCTAACCAGGAAGCTGCCGACAAGTACAACTTCAACAAAGCCGTATTCCCCGGAATCCAGGGCGGACCTTTGATGCACGTTATCGCTGCAAAGGCTGTCTGCTTCCAGGAAGCATTATCCGACGAATTCAAAGTATATCAGCAGAACATCGTAAAGAACGCACAGGCACTTTGTAACGGTCTCTTAAGCCGTGACATCGACATCGTTTCCGGCGGAACCGACAACCACTTAATGCTTGTGGATCTTAAGAAATATAACCTTACCGGTAAGCAGGTTGAGAAGTGGCTCGACGAAGCACACATCACCGCAAACAAGAACACGATCCCGAACGATCCTCAGTCTCCGTTCGTAACCAGCGGTATCCGTCTCGGAACTCCCGCAGTTACCAGCCGTGGCATGAACGAGGAAGATATGGATCAGATTGCGGAAGCAATCGCATCCGTAATCAAGGGCGGCGAAGAGAAGATCGCTTACGCAAGAGGAATCGTACAGGCTCTGACCGATAAGTATCCTTTGGATTGCTAATAATTATCTGGAGTAAAGAAGAATGAGAAAAACGGTACGGAAACTTTTGATTACCGTATTGGCAACGCTTATGATTTTCACAAGCGTTGCCTGTTCTTTTAAGAAAAAGATTGTTCTCACGACCGGTTTTGAGGAAGGCGAGCTTTTCAAGATCGACAAAGCCGTCTGCACAAAGTCGGAATACCTGGTTTACCTCGTAAACATGCAAAACATGTATGAGGAAGCCTACGGCGAAGAGATCTGGCAGATGACGACCGCCGACGGAGAGCCGCTCGAAGAGGGCCTGAAGGAAACGGTTCTTGCAAGAATCTCCCGTGTCAAGGTCATGAACCTGCTCGCGGAAAAGAAGAAAGTTTCTCTTTCCAAAACGGACGAAAACCTTGCAAAAACAGCCGCAAGCCAGTATTACGGCAGCCTCTCGCAGACCGAGAAAGACTACTTCGGCCTCACTGAGAAAGATTTTGAGAACATGTATAAAGAGTATGCGCTTGCCAACCGCGTTTACGGATTCCTTGTTAAGGATATCAATCCGGAGATCAGCGACGACGAGGCGAGAACAATTACCGTTTCGCATATTCACGTAAAGACGTATTACATCGACTCCTCCGGAGCGAGAGTGGAATACGATGCGACCGAAAAGGCGGCAGCCAAGGCAAAAATCGAAGAGGCCTACGCACGCCTTGAAGACGGCGAAAAGTTTGACGTTATTTCGGTCCAGTACAATGAAGATGAGAAAACCACCTGCAATTTCCGCAGGGGCGAAACCGATCCGGCTTACGAAGAAGCCGCATTCAATCTGGCAACGGATCAGATCAGCGAAATCGTGGAGACACCGGACGGCTATTACATCATTCGCTGTGACAACATGTTCGACCGTGACGAAACGGATCAGAACAAGTTGGATATTTTGAATCAGAAAAGAAACGAAGCGTTCGAAGAGGAGTACAATGCATTCCTCGGAGAGCGTACCGGGAATCTGAACGAAGAGGAATGGGCAACCATTCATGTCGAGAGAAACGAGCAGATTCTGACAAGTACTTTTTTCACCATATACGGTTCCCTGTTTCAGTAGAAAGGAGCAATTAACGGAATGGAAGAGAAAATTACATTTTTTGGTGCATTGGGAAGAATGTGGGCCAGAATCTTTAATTACAAAGATACTGCCACGAGAAAAGAATACTGGTTTCCGGTAATCTTCCATGTATTGATCTGCGGAATCGCCTGTGGATTGATGATCCTGTCCAATATGGACTACATGGGTTACGGATTCTATTTCTGCCTCGGAGCTTTTGCATTTTTGGGCTACCTGGTATTTTCCATCCTTCCCTGGCTGGCACTTACCGTACGAAGACTGCGTGATGCGGGAAAGAGCGGCTGGTGGACACTGCTGATTCTGATTGTCGGAGTCGGACTCATCATCCTGATGGTGATCTGTACCTCTGCCAGTGCACTCAGCTTAAAGTCCCAGGGTTCCTTTGATCCGTCTCAGAACGTACAGGAGGAGGTTTACGGACCGCCCGAAATCTTCTCGGATGATGATTTGAACGATGAACCGATTGAAGATCCGGGTGCTTTTGAACCGTCTCAGAATGAAGAACCGGTTGTATACGGACCGCCTGAAATGTTTGATCCTGCCCAAAATGAGGAAGTGGACGTTTACGGCCCTCCCGAAATGTTTGAAGGAAACGAGGCCGAGGGAGCAAGCGTGGAAGAAGCAAAGAGCGCAAGTTCCGAGAGCGAAGAGGTAAAGGCGGAAGAAACTGCAGAGAAAGCTGTAGAAGAAGCCAAGGAAGCCGTAGAAGAAGAAACGAAGGAAGTTGCCGAAGCTGTTCGGGAAAGCGCTGAAAATGCCGCTGAAGAAGTGAAAGAAGCTGCCGGAAACACAGAAGAATTCGCATCTACTCTTAAACTTGATCCGGTGACCGATGAAATGCTCGAACCGCAGCCCGTGGCAGTGCATGAGGAAGCAGCCGCAGAGCCCGCTGTTGAAACTGCCGAAGAGGCTTAAAACGAACAAATTCTTGTGAGAATGCAAGATTTATGCTATAATTTTTATTTGCCCGCGGATTGCGGACAGCGTAACAACGAAAGGAGATTTATTTTAAATGAGTTTACAGGTTGAAAAATTGGAAAAAGGTATGGCAAAGCTTACCATCGAAGTACCCGCTGAAGAGTTTAAGAAGGCTATCGATGTAGCTTACAACAAGAATAAAAAGAAAATTTCCGTTCCGGGATTCCGTGCCGGAAAGGTTCCCCGCCAGATGATCGAAAAGATGTACGGCAAGGATGTTTTCTACGAAGAAGCAGCAAACGAAATCATTCCCGATGCATATGAGAAAGCATACAAGGAATGCGAAGAAGAAATCACCTCCACTCCGAAGATTGATGTAGTTCAGATGGAAGAAGGAAAGTCCTTCATTTTTACCGCTGAAGTTGCATTAAAGCCTGAAGTTACTCTTGGTACCTACAAGGGTGTGGAAGTTGAGAAAGTAGAAGTTGAAGTATCCGAAGAAGATATCAACGAAGAGATCGAGAAAGAGCGTAAGAACTGCGCAAGAACCATTACCGTGGAAGACAGAGCGGTAAAGGACGGCGACAGCGTTACCATCGATTTTGAAGGTTTTGTGGATGATGTTGCTTTCGAAGGCGGTAAGGGCGAGGACTTCCCCTTAACCATCGGTTCCCACTCCTTCATCGATACTTTCGAAGAGCAGTTGATCGGCAAGAACATCGGCGATGATGTTGTTGTAAACGTAACCTTCCCGGAAGATTATCATGCAGAGAACTTAAAGGGTAAGCCTGCTAAATTCAACGTAAAGATCAAGAAGATTCAGGAGACCGAGCTTCCCGAGCTTGATGACGAGTTCGCTTCCGAAGTAAGCTCCTATGATACTTTTGAAGAATACAAGAAGAGCGTGGAAGACGGCTTAAAGGCTAAGAAGGAATCCGAAGCAAAGACCAAGAAGGAAGATGCTGTTGTAGAAGCTATCATTGCTGATGCAAAAATGGATATCCCCGAGGCTATGCTCGCTACCGAACAGCGTGCCATCGTAAGCGACTTCTCCCAGAGACTTCAGATGCAGGGTATGAACATTGAGCAGTACTACATGTACACCGGCTTAAACGAAGCTAAGATGATGGAAGAGGTTAAGGAACAGGCTGAGCGCAGAATCAAGACCAGACTTGTATGCGAAGCAGTTGTAAAGGCTGAGAACATCGAAGTTTCCGAAGCAGAGCTTGATGAAGAATTAAAGAAACTTGCAGACAGCTATGGTTTGGAAGTAGACAAAGTAAAGAACGAGTTCATGGATGGGGAAAGAATCGAAGAATTCAAGAAGGATATCGCGATTCAGAAAGCCATCACTTTTGTAACCGAGAACTCCAAAGAAGTAGCAGCAAAGAAAGAAAAGAAGGCTGCAAAGAAAGAAGAAAAGAAGGACGAGGAATAATCCGTCCGAAGATAATAAGGGGGAAAACAAATGAGTTTAGTGCCTTATGTCATTGAGCAGACCAGTCGCGGTGAGCGCTCTTACGATATTTATTCCAGACTTTTAAAGGATCGTATCATCTTCCTCGGCGAAGAAGTAAACGAAGTAACGGCAAGCCTTGTTGTTGCACAGCTTCTGTTCCTCGAGGCGGAAGATCCCGATAAGGATATTCAGCTTTATATCAACGGCCCGGGCGGATCCGTTACAGCAGGTATGGCAATCTACGATACCATGCAGTACATCAAGTGTGACGTTTCCACCATCTGCATCGGCATGGCAGCTTCCATGGGAGCTTTCCTGCTTGCAGGCGGAACCAAGGGCAAGAGAATGGCTCTTCCGAATGCGGAAGTCATGATTCACCAGCCTCTCGGCGGTGCACAGGGTCAGGCTACCGAAATCGAAATCGCTGCAAAGCACATCCTTCAGACCAAGGAAAAATTAAACAAGATTTTATCCGAAAACACCGGAAAAGATCTTGAGATCATTGCGGCAGATACGGACAGAGACAACTGGATGACAGCGGAAGAAGCTAAAGAATACGGCTTAATCGATGCTGTTATTACCAATCGCGAGAAATAAACCATCAGGGAGAGGATAACCCGGACATGGCAAAGAAAAACGGTGAAAAAATCAAATGCTCCTTTTGCGGAAAGACGCAGGACCAGGTAAACAAAATGATTGCCGGTCCCGACGGACTTTATATCTGCGACGAATGCGTGGAAATGTGTTCCATGATCGTGGGAGATGAAAAATATTATCACGGACATGACAAGGATGACGATGGGGAAGAAAAGGAGATTAACCTTTTAAAGCCCGCTGAAATCAAGGAATTTTTGGATGAATATGTCATCGGTCAGGACGAAGCAAAGAAAGTCCTTTCCGTAGCGGTTTACAACCACTACAAGAGAGTCATGGCACCCGACGACATCGATGTGGAACTTCAGAAGAGCAACATCATTATGGTCGGCCCCACCGGTTCGGGTAAAACCTACCTTGCACAGACACTTGCAAAAATCATCAACGTTCCGTTCGCGATTGCCGATGCCACAACGCTTACCGAAGCAGGTTATGTCGGAGAGGACGTGGAAAACATCCTCTTAAAGCTGATTCAGGCAGCAGACTACGATGTGGACCGTGCAGAGTACGGAATCGTTTACATTGACGAAATTGACAAGATTACGAAGAAGAGTGAGAACGTCTCCATTACCCGTGATGTTTCGGGCGAAGGTGTTCAGCAGGCTCTTTTGAAAATCATCGAGGGAACGAATGCATCCGTGCCTCCCCAGGGCGGCAGAAAGCATCCTCAGCAGGAACTGATTCCGATCGATACGACCAATATTCTGTTCATCTGCGGCGGTGCTTTTGACGGACTTGAAAAAATCATCGAAGCGAGACTGAATCAGAAATCCATCGGTTTCAATTCCATCCTCGCAAAGAACTCCGACAAGGCGTTGGGAGAACTTTTGAAAGAGGTTGCACCTCAGGATTTCATCAAGTTCGGTCTGATTCCCGAATTCATCGGACGTGTTCCGGTAAATGTATCGCTTGAGGGTCTGGATGTGGATGCACTGATCCGCATCATCAAAGAGCCCAAGAATGCGATGGTAAAACAGTATAAGAAGCTTTTTGAACTCGACGATGTCGAACTTGAATTTGAAGAGGATGCCATCCGCGAAATCGCTACGGAAGCATATGAGCGAAAGACCGGAGCCAGAGGAATCCGTTCCATCATGGAAAAAGTCATGATGGATGTCATGTTCGAAATTCCTTCCGATGAGACCATTATCAAATGTATCATCACCAAAGATGCGGTGCTCGGAAAGACCAAACCTACCGTAGTCCGGATCGGCGAAGAAAAGGAACTGAAGAAAAAAAGAGCGTAAGCAGATTACGAATATAAGAGAATAGTATGAGCGAGTATAACGAACTTAAGAGGCTTCCGGTAATTGCCATGCAGGGGATGGTTGTTCTCCCCGGTATGGTAGGCCACATCGACTTGAAGAAAGGCGAGGTGGAGGAAGCCTTAATTGATATCATGAATAACGGCGGAGAAGTGGCACTTGCCACTTTGCGGGAAGGCATGGATTCCATTACCGGAATTTCTGCTGTTTTTCCCGTGGGCGTTTCCGCCATGATCAAACAGAGAGTTTCCCTTCCGAACGGAAACATCCGAATTCTGCTGGAAGGCAAGGAGCGTGCGGTTTTCCGTGAGCTCGGTCCCAAGGAAAAAGGATTGTACCGCGGGGAACTCGTGGAAAAACCGATTGAACGATGTGGCTTTACCTCGGAAGAAGCGGAAGTACGAATCCGTATGCTTTCCGAGCTTTTGGGAGAGTATGTCGTATACCAGAAGAATCTGACCAAAAATCTCTTAAGTTACGCAAGAACCACAACAGATCTTCTGGAGTTTATGCGAATCTTAACCATCAAGAT
>JAFWTY010000020.1 GCA_017518735.1 Lachnospiraceae bacterium
AATTTAACTCAATATCATTTCAGACCATCAATAAAATCTCTCATTTCTTCTGCAATTCTTTCAGATTCAAACTGATGTAAATAATGATCACAATCGAGTTCAATCAATTTTCCGTAAGTTGAAGCGTCAACCAATTCCTGGTGAGTGCTCTTCCAGTATTCATAATTACTATTGTAAGTTGAAACGAATTGCAATGTTGGTGTACTTGGTAAAGCAGTAGCATTAATTTCTTCGCACACCTCACCAATAGCATCGTTTTCACGACACACAGTATCATTCGCCTGATTCCTGCAAACCAAAGCCTTATATTGCCTCAACTCCTCATCTGTGTATGTTGCGTCAAATTCACTGATTGACATTAAAAAGCGATTTATACCGCTAAACCGTACAATTTTATTCAAATTGATTGCTGTTTTTTGCGCAAAGCCTTCTTTTATTTCTGCAAGTCCATCATAATTAGCGGACGACATATCAAGACCTACTATAGCTTCCACCTCTTCCGGATATTTTTGTGCCCAAAGAGTAGCCTCAAGTCCCGAAAGCGAATGCGGACACAATATGAAAGGACCTTCTATTCCCATCTTTTCCAGTGCCTCTCTGTCCTGACGTAGTATAGTATCAAAATCCCTTTCTCCGTCAATCTCATCGCTGAACCCATAGCCAAATTTCTCAATCACTACGCATTTATAATCATCGCTGAGTTTAGAATACAATGGTCTGAAGTCATAAATTGGTGATTCTGTTCCCCAACCGGACATAAATACAATGGTATGTTCTCCATCACCCTGTACATAAATATTCATGTTTCGGCCGTCTATCTCTATAAATTCACCGGGATGATCTATAAGCAAGTCCTTCTCCCGACTCATAGCAATTTCATTCCATATTTTCACAATAATTAAAAATGCTACAAGTATCGCTAATATTCCAAGTAGCACTCTCACTATGATTTTCAATTTCTTTTTTACAATTCCCTTTTTCATATTACTCCCGTGCTATATAAAACTGTAAGTTAATTGTCCATATTACCTTCTAACCATTGAATCGCTTGTTCAACGGTTATAATCTTTGCATAGCGCCTTCCCCACATAAATTCATTATAATACTTATAAGCGGTTTTCTTATCAAAGTATGGATTGTCATATGTTGAGTTTGTATAGGACGGAACAAGCATATTGAATCCCTTCTCAAATCCGCTTTTGATTGTTGCGTCCATACAATAATCTGTTGAAACACCGATAGTCATGATGTCTTTTTCACCTTTGGACTTAAGGTATTCCGTCAAGCCTGTCATGGGGTGAAAGGCACTGTTTACGTTCTTTTCAAAACGCTTTTCCCCTTCTCGCGGTGCGAACTCTTCGAAGATTTCATAGTTATCTGTAAGCTTGTCCAGATCGGTACCCGGTCCATCATCATGCTGTACATATGCGACCTCAACATTATTCTCTCTTGCTACATCAATTAGCTTTTTAATATTGTTTTTTACTGTTTCAAACGCATACAAACTATCGTTAAAACATCCCTTTTGCGTATCTACAACCAAAAGTATCATTCGGTTCTCCTTACTGTCCATTCCCTAATTCTTACCATAATGTGAGAGTCAATAGCCTTTTTTATAAATCTATTCTATATATATCCGCCATTTCATTTTCAAATTCAAAGCTTCTCTCATAAACTCCGCCATTTGATATGATTGTCTTTATAGATGGTTCATTATCCCGTTCAACAGACAGATGTAGTTCAGTCATTCCACTTTCTCTTGCAACATCCAATATCTGTCTCAACATTTCTGTGGCATATCCTTTTCTTCTTTCAGATGGTCTGACGCTATAACCGCAATTTCCAAAATCTTTCAGAAAATCATTCAATGTATGTCTTAAATCTATTATTCCCACAATTTCATTAGATTCATTCACTGCAAAAAATGCATCTGTTACTACCCATGCAGGATTAACTGTCTCTTCACTGATATTATTTGTGACGGAAACTAACCACTCTTCATAATTCTCCATTTGGTCAAGAAGTTCACTTCCGTTTATAATTTTTTCATTATTACCAAAGAACTCCTGCTTAAAATCCAATGCCTGCATTTTATGTTCCTTATTTGGTCTAACCAGCCTTATCATATATCCTCCCTACAAATTTAAATTCATATACATATCAGCAATCTTGTTTAGTTTGACCACAAGTGGATGATCCGGTAGCCAACAAGCATCCGCAATGCCCTTAGGATAATAGGGATAGAACTTTTCCGGATCTCTAACCCGAGCCATCTTACAAATATCACTTTGGATTTCACTTAGTTGGTCGTGGGTCATATAATAAGGTCGTAAATCCGGATTCTTAAGTAATACTCTTATTTCATTTTTGGTTTCGTTAACAAGCTGATCAAAATTGTTCATTTTTACAAACTCACAAATACCGCACTATATCAATTTTTGCTTTCTACATTAACCTGCAATATATATTTATTCAGCTATCCGCCAAACTCCGATTTATCGGTTATACTTAACTACAGCCGAAATAACCATCACTATTCCCGATAGCAGTCCAGCCGTCATAGGTATAAAGGCTAAAACAGACTGTAATAATACCGTAAATACCCCTGACAAACCAAATCCGGCTCCGATAACTACTATTCCAATACCAAAAAGTCGGCAATATGCCTGTATATTATCTTCACTGACTTTTTCACAATGCTGGCTGATTATCAAATTCATTTTTTGTTTTAACCAAATCTGACATCCAAGCACAATGAATAAGATACTTAAGAGTACAAACAGAATACCGATAATAATGAACCAAATTAAATCACCCATCTCCACTTCCTATTCCACCGATTTGCAAATCGTTAATCCACTTCATAGGCCACATATTCATGCGAAAACACATAGCCGAGTTTCTCTGCCAGATGGACTGAAATCAAATTTTGTGCATCCCAACTGGGATATAAATTCTCGTCCAAACAACGAAGGATCAAAGCTGCACATGCGATTGTGGCAAGGTTTTTTCTTTTTTCATCCGGAACCGTATCCACCTCAATCTCTATTCCTTCGTTATAGCGGGTAAAGGACGATGCTCCGGAAACAATTCTGCCATCCTTAATGATTACCTTACCTCTTCCGTTTTTCAGATAATCTTCTTTACTCTCAAATGATGACACAAAGTCTGAGGTAACCGGGTTTTCCAGGCATCTGTCATAAATGTCAGAATCGATTTCATGGAGTTCATACCCTTGTGGAAGTTTATTTACAAACTGTTCCAGTATATCAGTATTAAAAAGAGTATCCTTCTTTATCGCATATCTTGTTACTTTATTAGCTGACGGATAACACTCCTCAATAAGAGTGGCCCATGAGTCATTTTGAGGCGTCATGATAACAAAGCCTTGTGGCTTACTTAACACAAGTTCTTTATCCGGTTCTCCGGCAAAAAATGCAAAACATCCGACACTCGCACATGCAGACTTTGGATGGATGGCATTCGTAACGAATACTTTCCCCATTACTCTCTGAAGGCATGAGTAAATCATCGTTTCCTGCCAGTCTTTAAATAATTCAACTACCTTTGTAGTATCTTCCAATTCATAAATCATTTTTCAATGCCTGTCATTGTCCCTACAAACCTGTATTACCTATTCTTTGCTTTGCTTCTTAAAGTACCTGGCAACAAGGATGCCGCCATATAAAAACCATAAGTAGAAATATACCCCTGTCTCCTTCTGTACATTGAAACACCTATTTTAAAATCCATATACAGCTATTCCCAAAACTGCCGAAATCGCAATCAATACGATTGGAGACATTTTCTTCTTAAACACTAATTTCGAGCCAAACAATAATACCGATAGAATAACGGCAATAAGTAACGCCCATAAATCCATGGGCTGTTGAAATACCGGCAAAATACTGTTTCTAAGAATCATATAGCTGCCCATTGCAAGAATGATTCCCGCAATACACGGCTTAAGTCCTTCGAGAACAGCCTTTACATACTTGTTCGCGAGCATTTTCTTTAACACTACCATGATTAGCAGGATGATAAGAAATGCAGGTAATATAACTGCGAATGTGGCAATAATTCCACCTAACACTCCTGCCTGGGAACACCCCACATAGGTCGCAAGATTGACCATGATTGGTCCCGGCGTACTCTCGCTTATGGCAATCATATTCGTGAGTACATCTTCTTCCACCCATCCGAATAAAAGAACAACATCACGGATTAACGGAATGGCCGCATATGCTCCGCCAAACGAGAACAGTCCGACGATCAAAAAACCGAGAAACAGCTCCAGAAGAATCATTTCTTATCACCACCTTCCCCGGATGGTGCACCCTGAATCTGAAAGATTACAAGGCTGATTAGAGCAGCAATCAGAATAAGAAAGATGGATGAAAAACTCCATGCAAATACATTGATCAACATCATTGCGGCAAATGACAGAACTAAGATGATGCAGGGAATCACTCTCTTTTTCATCTTAATGAACATCCTGATTCCCGCATCGAGGATCAGAATTCCAACCGCGATTCGAATACCTTTAAATGCATTTGCAATCCATGTGATTTCCAGAAAATTATCCAAAAACAATGAAATCAGATAAATGATGACAAAAGACGGCAACACAACTCCGAATGTAGCTGCAATTGCTCCCCATATGCCCTTCTGCTTGTATCCCACATATGTAGCACAGTTAATGGCTATCGGCCCCGGTGTAGACTCTGCAATGACCGTGATATCCATCATTTCATCATGCGTAATCCACTTCTTCCGTTCCACGCATATATTTTCGATGATTGGGATCATTGCATATCCGCCACCGAAAGTAAAAAGACCAATCTTTATAAAAGTTAGGAATAAACTTGATTTCTTTTCCATTTTTTCACTTATACTGCTTGGTAATATCTACCTGAATCCTTTCGGCTTTTCCTGCTTTTTAACCGCTTTTTCCATCGACTCAACGACCTCTTTATTCCAGACTGTTCTTTCGGGACCGAGGGTGCCGTACATCGTATTCTCATAAGAATATGCCATCTCCGCCGTTTTAATCAGTCTTTCATTCTCGATATCATCAGCAAAACTCCCCAGGCGGTCGTAAATATCCCGCGTAATCTCGTAATCGTACTGCTCACGCCCTTCTCTGCTTGTATACATGATTTCGGCGAAATAGCGTCCGGTTTCCGGGTCATAATAAGCCGTCCAGTTGTTGCCTTTTTTCATTGTTTTCATGTTCTCCTCCCAATCCCCCTCTAATACCGTATTTTACCATAGAATCCCCTCGGAGAAAATCTCAGGATACCTTTTCTTTTCAAACAAAAAGAGCACCTTCCAATCGGAAAGTGCTCTTATATGTCGTGTTGTAATCAAATTACTTTAATTCAGCGGGAACGTCCTTGATGGAGAAGCTCATTCTGCCCATTTTGTCCTTGCCTAAGCAGATTACGGTAACCTGATCGCCGAGGGTTAATACATCCTCAACATGCTCGATTCTCTGCTTTGCGATTTTGGAGATATGAACCATACCTTCCTTGCCGGGTGCAAATTCTACGAATGCGCCGAACTCTTTGATGGAAACTACCTTGCCCTTGAAAATCTGACCTTCTTCGAAGTCTGTTACGATGGTCTTAATCATTTCAATTGCCTTATCCATGTTGGCCTTATCGGTACCGCATACGGAAACTGCACCGTCATCGGTAATATCAATCTTAACGTCACATCTTGCGATGATCTCGTTGATGGTCTTTCCACGCTGTCCGACAACTTCACCAATCTTCTCAGGATCAATCTGAATCTGAACAATCTTGGGAGCATAAGGTCCAACTTCTTTTCTGGGCTCCGCGATTGCAGGCTTCATGCAGTTGTCCATGATGAAGAGTCTTGCCTGACGACATCTCTCAATAGCACCTTCCACGATGGGACGGGTTAAACCATGAATCTTAATATCCATCTGGATTGCGGTAATACCTTCGGTTGTACCGGTTACCTTGAAGTCCATGTCTCCGAAGAAATCTTCAAGACCCTGGATATCGGTAAGAAGGATGAAATCGTCATCGGTTTCACCGGTAACCAGACCACAGGAGATACCTGCTACCATTCTCTTGATGGGAACACCTGCAGCCATAAGAGACATACAGGATGCACAGGTAGAAGCCATGGAAGTGGATCCGTTACTTTCAAAAGTCTCGGATACGCAACGGATTGCGTAAGGGAACTCTTCCTCGGAAGGAAGTACCGGAAGAAGTGCTCTTTCTGCCAAAGCACCATGTCCGATCTCACGACGTCCCGGTCCGCGGCTAACCTTGGTTTCACCTACGGAGTATGCAGGGAAGTTATAGTGATGCATGTATCTCTTAGCCTTCTCGTTGTCATCAAGGCCGTCAATCTTCTGCATTTCGGATAAAGGAGCAAGGGTGCAGACATCACAGATCTGGGTCTGTCCACGGGTGAACATGGAAGAACCGTGTACTCTGGGGATGATGTCAACTTCTGCGGCAAGAGGTCTGATCTGGGTGATCTCTCTGCCGTCCGGACGCTTGTGATCTTTTAAGATCATCTTACGTACGGTTTTCTTCTCATACTGATAAATAGCCTCGCCGAGGATTGCAAGCCACTCTTCGTTGTCTGCAAAAGCTTCTTCCAATTTTGCGGTAATCTGACGAATGTTCTCTTCTCTTACCTGCTTCTCATCGGTAAATACGGCTACTTCCATCTCTTCGGGAGTAACGATAGCCTTCATGGCATCAAAAAGTTCCTGAGGGATTGCACAACTTTCATATTCATGTTTCGGCTTACCAACTTCAGCAACAATCTGATTAATCCAAGCGATGATGGTCTGGTTAATCTCGTGTGCCTTGTAGATAGCCTCGATCATTTTTGCTTCAGGAACTTCCTTAGCACCTGCTTCGATCATGATAACCTTTTCGGAAGTGGATGCTACGGTAAGCTGCATATCGCCGCTCTTCCACTGTTCCTGGTTCGGGTTAATGATGAATTCGCCGTTTACAAGACCTACCTGGGTGGTAGCGCAGGGTCCGCAGAACGGAATATCGGAAATGGATGTTGCGATTGCGGAACCGAGCATAGCTACAAGCTCGGGACGGCACTCGGGATCCACGCTCATTACGAGGTTGTTTAAAGTTACATCGTTACGATAATCCTTCGGGAAAAGCGGACGCATCGGACGGTCGATTACACGGCTGGTAAGGATTGCGTTCTCGGATGCCTTTCCTTCTCTTTTGTTAAATCCGCCGGGGATTTTACCTACGGAATATAACTTTTCTTCGTACTCTACGCTAAGAGGGAAGAAATCGATTCCGTCTCTGGGTTTCTCGGATGCGGTAGCGGTAGAAAGAACCGTCGTATCGCCGTAGTGCATGAAAGCTGCACCGTTTGCCTGTGCGGCTACTCTTCCGATATCAACGGATAAAGTACGTCCGGCAAGTTCCAAACTGAATGTTTTGAATTCTTTGCTCATAACATTCCTCCTTTTCTTGAAAATAGTTTTATTTTTCAAGCGGTCGGATCTGCCAGAAACTACTGCAGGGGATGCAAAAATCTTTGTATTCTCTGCAGTGGTCTCGGGCGAAATCTGTTGCTTAAAACAGCAACGACCAGACCGCTTTGTTACCTGAAAATGGACAACCTTTAAGCGCATTTGCGTGGAATTCTTCCACACAAATGTCGCCCGGTTGTCAAATGTACACTGCCGCAAGCGGCGTGTCCGCTTGACAACCTTTAAGCGCAAAACGAGGCGGACATTGCTGTCCGCCTGTTAGGATTACTTTCTTAATCCAAGCTTCTCAATCAGTGCACGATATCTGTTGATATCTTTCTTCTTAAGGTAATCCAGAAGACCACGTCTCTGACCAACTAACTTAAGAAGTCCGCGGTTAGAATGGAAATCCTTGGGATTCTCTTTCATATGCTCGGTGATTTCCTTAATTCTTGCGGTAAGGATGGCGATCTGTACTTCCGGTGAACCGGTATCGCCTTCACTGCGTGCATACTCTGCAATAACTGCCTGCTTTTTCTCTTTTGCGATCATTTTAAATATCCTCCTATGGAACTTTGTTTATTTCAGGCTTTTACGAAGCAACCGGTTGGAGTTTCCGTGTCACTGTGCAAAAGTCTCGCATACGGCATATATAATACCACAGAATACTATATATGTAAACCATTATTTTTTCGTTCGAAAAATCTTTAAATCATTAACTTTCCGGCAACCGATGGTCCCATGAAATCGCTTTAAACCTCTTCGGTCACTTCCTCTGCAGCTTCCTCTAATTCGGCCTGTGCTTCGGCAAAATCGGCCTGAACCTCTTCTTGAGCTTCGCTGATCTCTTCCTGAGCAGCTTCGATATCAGCCTTAGCCTCCTCAAAATCATTCTGCATACCGTCATCAAAGTTTGAGAATCCGGCAGGAGCCTCTCCAAATGCACCGAACTCTGACTCATCTGCTTTTTTCTTCTTATTCAAAACGACCAGAACGGTTACAACTGCGGCTGCAATTACAACTACGATACCGATGATGATCAAAAGTGCGGCAATGTTAAAATATGTTACGGTCATATCGATCGTGCCTGCACCGGTGGTTTGTATGGATGCAAGATCCCACTTCGCAACCTTGTTGTTGTCCGGTTCAACAGCTCCGTTGGTTTCGGAAATAGCTGCCGGAGCGGTAATGGAGAAATAACTTTCAAAACCGTAAGATGCATATTCTTCCTGAGATGCTCCAACATATTCAAGATGTACTTCCGCTGTTTTAACAAAGAAACCGGTCTGCTTCAAAGTAACGATATATTCTTCGCCCATTAACTGGGAAAGTGCTGCTTCCGCATCAGATTTCGGATATGCTTTACTGGTTGCGGAATATCCGTACCATACAGCTCCGGAATCATCCGTTTCGGAAAACTGCTGAACGGTATAACCGTTGTTTTCCAAATCCGGTGTAGATGCTTCATAAAAAGCATCAACAGAACCATATGTGGAATTGATCATCTGCTCATTCATGGATACTTTGGATAATAATTTTACCGAGCCCGTAGGGGTAAGAACTATTCCCTTTTCTTCTTTCATGCAGGCAGATAAGCAAAGTACCATGGCAATGGTAATCAGTAACGCCCAAAACTTCTTTTTCATGGAAAGATTCCTCCTTTTATTCGTTTGCCTTTACAACAGAAAACGCAATGTTGGTGGCGTGGTCACATACACGTTCCAGACCAACCACGATATCGTTGAAAATGATACCTGCTTCCGCGGAACATTCTCCTTTGGTAAGACGATCAATGTGAGAATCCTGAATGTCTCTCTCCATCTGATCCACCTTTTCTTCCAATGCTTCAATTTCGCCGAGATGATCGTCATTTTTGGTAACAAACATTTCAAGGCAGAGATGTATATTCTCATTTACGACATTAATCATGTCCGTAAGCTCTTTGGTTGCATTCTTAGAAAAGCTTACATTACGCTCTTTCTTACGTTGTGCAGCCTCAGCAATATTGGTCGCATGGTCGCCGATACGCTCGATATCGTTTACAACATGGAACAGACCACCGATGTTCTTCAAGTCTTCGATGGGCATCGTGGACTGAGTCAGTCGTACCAGATAATCGGTGATCGCATGACTGAGGAAATCGATGTTTTTCTCGACCTCCCAAACCTCTTTGATCGTCGCATCGTCCATGGTAATCAAAGCGTTCATGGCACGGTTTAAGTTGTCCGATGCCAAAGAGCCCATACGCTCGATTTCGTTCTGTGCGGAAACCACTGCGGTAGCCGGGTTGAAAATTGCCTTGGTACCGATGAACTGCAGTTTGAAGCTGTCGCCGTATCCAACCTTGCCCTGATCCTCACCGGGAACAATAAGGTAGGTAGCCTTAACGATAAGCGAGCTAAACGGTAACAGAACCGCAACCTGGAAAATCTTAAATAAGGTATGGGAATTTGCGATGTACTTTCCTGCCTGTCCTCTGGAAATCGTATCAAACAGAAGATTCTGAATAAAGTCTCCGAAGAAGGACAACAGGATAAACATAATCGTCGAACCGAATAAGTTAAACAGGAAATGGATCATGGCTGCACGTTTTGCATCTTTCTTTCCGGAAAGGGAAGTCAAAAGTGCGGTCATGCAGGCACCCATGTTACATCCGAGGATAATGAATAAGCAGATGATCAGGTTTTCGTTAAACATGCCCTTGCTGGCAAGGACTACAATGATGCTGACCGTAACGGAGGAACTCTGAATAATACCGGTTACCACCCATCCGATCAGGAAGGCGATAAACGGATTGCTTAAAGAAGCAAAAAGATGTTGAACCTCAACATTGGTCTTCAGCGGTTCCACTGCGCTGCCCATCAAAGAAATACCAAGGAAAAGAACACCGAAACCGATGATAATTTCACCGAAACGATTAATCTTCTCTTTCTTAATGAACATATACATAACAACACCGATTGCAAGAAAAACCGGTGCAAACTGTTCCAGATTAAAGGATACCAACTGGGATGTAATGGTGGTACCGATATTGGCACCAAAGATAACGCCGACTGCCTGATAAAGAGTCATCAGACCGGAGTCTACGAAGCTGACCACCATGGATGTACAGGCCGATGAAGACTGTACCAGGGCTGTAAATACAGCACCTACCAAGAGGCCGAGGAATTTATTGGAAGTAAACTTCTCCAGAATCGGACGAAGTTTCGCGCCCGCTGTTTTTTCAATGGCGTCGCTCATGGTCTTCATACCGAACAGGAAAAGTCCGAGACCTCCAAGCAGTGCCAATGCAATTGTAAACACTTCGGTTGCTGTCATTTTTTCTCCTTAATCCCCAAAAATCCCACTATTCCATTGTAGAGGATAGCAACTTTTGATTTCAACCCTTTTTTGTATTTTTGTCAAAGAGTACACTTTTTGGGAAGCGCGGTGGTTTTTTTCGTCGCTTTTACAGTCCAAAATACTGCATACAGTAATTTCTGTCGAACTTCAGCTGTTCTACCAGAAGTTCCACGGAATCAAATTTCTGTTCCGGGCGGGTATAATGGTAGAGTTTAACCGTACATTTTTCGCCGTATAGTTCTCCGGCATCGCCGATTAAGTGGGACTCCAGGTTTATGCCCTTCTTTCCTTCCACACTCGGTCTGGTGCCGATATTCGTCATCGAATAAAATGATTTCTCTCCGATGAAGGAACGGGTAAAGTAAACGCCTAAAGGCGGAAGCAGTTTTTTCTTTTCCGGATAGAAGTTAACCGTAGGGATTCCGTAAGTACGGCCCAAATGTTTTCCTTCTTCGATCACTCCCGTGAAAGAATACTTATATCCCAAAAGTTCGTTGGCTTTTTCGATATCTCCGCTTAAAACCAGTGAACGGATCATACTCGATGACACTTCCACTCCACCAACGGTCAGTTTCTTCAGAATATGACACTTCACTCTGCCCCTTGCTTCGCAGGATTTCAAAAACTCCGCGTTTCCGCGTCCTTTATACCCAAAGGAAACATCTTCTCCCGCCACAATCTCTTTCACATTCATGCGGCCGATTAAGACTTCTTCCAGAAACTCTTCCGGGCTCATCATGGCCAGTTCTCTTGTAAAAGAAAGAATCAGGTGGATGTCGATATCATACAGGCGAAGTCTCTCTTCCGTCTCTGCACGGGAAAGCAGTTCCTCTTCGTTCGTCCTGTAAAAAAACACATCCGGGCTGGGATCAAACGTTAATAAAACTGTCGTAAGTCCGCGTTTCTTGCATGCGGAAAGCTCTTTTAAAATCACGTCATGACCGATATGCAGTCCGTCGAATTTGCCGATGGCTACAGCAGTTTCTCCTTGTATGTAATTGAAACTGTTTACAACGGTCCTCATTTATATCTCCTGACGAAACCATAATTGTCGTCTGACATCATGAATTACATTCACAAAAGAACAACTGATCCGGCACATAGGCCTTCTTAACTTCGTCCTTTTTATAAACTCCGTAGAATAATCCGTCTGCACGGTAAACCCGGATCAAATCCTCTTCCAAATCATTTTCCAGATTATCCGCTTTAAGCTGATTTCCGTTATCAGCCAGTTTTACACTGTCCTGTTTTACAACCGTCTTCGGAAGATTTTTATAAAACGAATCCACCGGATACAGAATATCCGTAAGTTTCTCTTCATCACGAAGCTTCTCGATTTCGGAAAGCGTGTAGGCATCTTCGATGGAAAAACCGGCGGTATATACTCTCTCAAGTTCCGCCATGGCACCGAAGCAACCGAGCTTTTCTCCGATATCTTTGCAAAGCGTACGGATATAAGTTCCCTTGGAACAGGTTATTTTCATGGTTACATACGGAATCTCTATCGCTTCCGTTTCTATCTCATACACCGTGATATTCCGCGGTTTTCTCTCTACTTCTTTGCCTGCTCTGGCATATTCATAGAGTTTCTTTCCGTCGATTTTGACCGCCGAATACATCGGAGGAAGCTGGGACAACTCGCCTACAAATGTCGAAAGACAATCCTTGATTTCCTCTTCCGTAACATTAACATCCGCCTCATCTATAAGCGTTCCGGTCACATCTTCGGTATCGTATGCTTTTCCGAGAATCATTTTTGCACGATAAATCTTCTTCGTATCCGTCATGCGGTCACAGAGCTTTGTTCCCGCGCCGATACATACCGGCAAAACTCCCGTTGCCATCGGATCAAGCGTTCCCGTGTGGCCGATTTTCTTCGTTTTTAGAATTCCGCGAAGCTTTGCAACCACATCATGGGAAGTAAACCCCTGCTCTTTGTTGACAACGATTATTCCGTCCATCCGGTCTGTTCCTTAATGGCATTTAAAATGCTATCGAGAATCTCTTCTCTTGTTCCTTTTGCAAAAAAACCTGCCGCACGCATGTGTCCGCCGCCACCGAAGGATTCGCTGATTTTGGAAACATCCACGGTTCCGACACTTCGAAGGGAAGCTTTGTATGTCTTTTCATTTAACGGATACAGGAAAATCGCACACTCGCATCCGCGAATGATACGTAGTTCGTTGATTGCTCCGTCAAAATCGTTCGGCGTGAGTTTTTTCTCGCAATATTCGGAATACCCTACCGAACCATAAATCACTTTTCCGCCGAAATACTGTTTTGCCCCTCTTACGATATCGGAAGTAATGATTACCTGCTCATATGATTTTTCGTAATATGTTTTCTCAAGCAGATCGGAAAAATCAAAATCATACGTAATCAGTTCCGCAGCGATATTCATTGTTTCCTTGGAGGTATTGGAAAAACGGAAAACTCCGGTATCATGCGTAATACCAAGATAGATAAACTTCGCAATCTGCGTATCCAAGTACTCCTTGTCTACAATTCGGTAGACCAGTTCGCTTGCGCTTGATGCCTTCGGATCCACGTAGTTTAACATACCGGTTCCGTCTGCATTGCTGATATGATGATCGATATTGATGGTCTTTTTGGCATTCTGAAAGAACGGTTCCGCACTTCCGATGCGGCCCGCATTGGTGTCCAAAACGATACAGACATCCGTCTCTTCCGGTTTTCCCGGATAGTCGGACTGAATCAGATCTATGTTTTCCAGATAGGAAAAACAGGGTGCCGGTTTTTCCAAAAGCAGACTCACGTCCGCATTCGGAAGACGTTTCTTTAAATACAACGTCATGGCAATCGTGGAGCCGATACAGTCGCCGTCGGGCTTAATATGACCCGTAACCACGATTTTCCCTGCATTTTCACATTCTTTGATCAGATCAAAACTCGGCAGAATACTCATCTACTCTTCTCCCTCTTCCGATTCCTCCGCGGATTCTTCCTCGTCTCCGCGAAGTGCTGCCTTCGCACGCTGTTCATCCATTACTTCATCAATGAACTTCATCATTTCAATGCCGTACTGAGTGGAATTGTCCAGATGGAAAATCAATTCCGGCGTATTGCGAAGATCGACTTTTTTTGCAAGGAGCATACGAATATATCCGGAAGCGGACTTTAAAGCTTTCAGACTGTTCTGCTGGTTTTCCTCATCGCCCATTACGGAGACTTCCACCTTGCAGGTTTTCAGATCCGGCGCCACTTCCACGCTCATGACACTGGTCAAAGGATCTAGTCTCGGATCCTTGATCTCGGTACGGATAATATCCGCCAGTGCACGCATTACCTCTTTGTTGATTCTTGTATTTTTAATGCTGTTTTTACGCATTGTTACTTCTCCGTTAACGGCATGTCACCGTTAATTCTATCAATTTACGTTCTGGGAACTTCTACCATCTTGTAAGCTTCTACGATATCCAGTTCTTCCATTGCGCCGAAGTCTTCAAAGACGAGACCGCATTCAAAACCGGCCTTCACTTCTTTGACATCATCCTTGAAACGCTTTAAGGAAGCAAGCTTTCCTTCGTAAATCTGCTCTCCGCCACGGGTGATGCGGATTAAGCAGCCTCTTTCGAATACACCGTCAAGCACAAAGCTTCCGGCGATATTTCCGATTGCAGATGCCTTGAAGATCTGACGAACTTCCGCATGACCGATAATCTTCTCTTCGAAAATCGGATCCAGCATACCCTTCATGGCAGCTTCCACATCTTCGATTGCCTTATAGATGACATCATAGAGTCTTACATCTACGCCTTCACGTTCCACTGTTTCTCTTGCCATGTTATCAAGACGCACGTTGAAACCGATGATGATGGCTTTTGCGGCAGATGCAAGCACAACGTCTGATTCGTTGATGGCACCTACACCACCGTGGATAACCTTTACGACAACTTCTTCGTTGGAAAGTTTCTCCAGGGATTCCTTAACGGCTTCCACACTACCCTGTACGTCTGCTTTGATAATCAGGTTGAGTTCCTTCAAGTTACCTGCCTGAATCTGGCTGTACAGATCATCAAGGCTCATGCGATGCTTCGTATCGCTGATCTTCTTAACCTTGTTCTGAGCGATGAAGGTATCCGCATAGCTCTTGGCTTCCTTATCAGTCTTATGTGCGATAAAGATTTCACCGGCACCGGGAACATTGTTCAAGCCTAAGATTTCCACAGGTGTGGAGGGCTTTGCTTCTTTTAATCTGCGGCCCTTATCATCTACCATGGCACGTACTTTACCATGTGCCTCTCCTGCGGAAATAAAGTCTCCGACATGAAGGGTACCTTTCTGTACGAGTACGGTTGCAACAGGTCCGCGACCTTTATCCAGCTCTGCTTCGATTACAAGACCTCTTGCCGGTCTGTTGGCATTTGCCTTCAGTTCGAGCATATCTGCGGAAAGAAGAACCATCTCAAGGAGTTCCTTGATTCCCTGGCCCTGTTTTGCACTGATCGGTGCAAAAATGGTCTCGCCGCCCCATTCTTCCCAAACGAGAGAATGCTCATCCGCAAGTTCACGGATCAATTTTGCAATTCCCGGATAGGAATCCATGGTCTTGGTCTTATCGTTAAAGTCAAATCCAATCTTATCAACCTTGTTTACGGCTACGATGATTGGAACGCCTGCAGCCTTTGCATGGTTGATAGCTTCCTTGGTCTGAGGCATAACACCATCGTCCGCGGCAACCACAAGGATTGCGATATCGGTGGAGTTTGCACCACGCATACGCATTGCGGTAAATGCTTCGTGACCGGGTGTATCAAGGAAGGTGATTTCTCTGTCTTCTCCGGTTTCCGGATCGGTAACATTTACCTTGTAAGCACCGATGTGCTGGGTAATACCGCCGGCCTCACCCTGAATAACATGTGTTTTACGGATTGCATCCAAAAGGGAAGTTTTACCGTGATCGACATGTCCCATTACGCAGATAACGGGAGGTCTCGGAGTCATGTTTTCGGGATTCTCTTCTTCCTCCTTCAGGAGTTCCTCGATAACATTTACTTTTACTTCTGCCTCGCATAAGATTTCATGCTCCATTGCAATTTCTTCCGCTTTTTCGAACGGAACTTCATCGTTCAATGTCACCATTTCACCCTTTAAGAAGAGTTCCTTGATAATGACATTGGGCTGCATCTTCATCTTTTCCGCGAGCTCTTTAATTGTAATCACTTCGGGAACTGTAATTACTTTGATTTCCTCTTCTTCAACTACGGGCTTCTTCTCGGGCTTGATGAAGGCACCAGCCTTATTGGACTTGCCTTTGCCCTTCATGTTGCCGTCTTCTTCGAATAAGAAATCCTTACCGGTTCGTTTGTTTTTATCTTTCTCGTTGTTACGACGTTTGTCGTTCTTTCTGTTATCTACGGAAGGTGCATCCGCGGTAAAGATCTTTCCGCCCTGCGGCTTTCTCATAAATCTCTTCTCGCCGTCTCCTTCGTCCTTTTTGAAAGGATTCTGTCCGGGACGGGAATTCATGTTGCCCTGCCCCTGCGGTCTGGAACCCTGCTGGAAACGATTCTCGCCGGGTCTGTTGTTCTGGAACGGTCTGCCACCGTTACGATCCTGCTGCATCGGACGACGATCGCCCTGCTGCATCGGGCGCTGCTGGTTAGCCGGTCTTGCGCCGTCTCTTCTGGGCGCCTGATTTGTATTCTGTGCAGGTGCAGGTGCTGCAGCGGGTGCGGGTGCAGGTGTTGCAGGCTTTTCAACCGGTGCGGGTGCTTCCGTCTTCTGTACAGGTGTTTCAACTACAGGTGTAGGTGCTTCAACCTTCTTATGTTCTGCCGGCTTCTGCTGTTTGCTTTCCGGAACAAAATGAATTTCCGGTGCTGCGGAAGGAGGAGTGGTCGGTTTGATCAATCCTCTCGGTCCGTTCGTAACAGGTGCCTGCGGTCTTTTGCCATTCATGGGCGCATTGCCTGCGGGTGCCATGCCGGGTCTTCCGGCAGGAGCTGCTCCGGGTCTTCCGGCAGGTGCGGCCGGGCCGCTCTTCTGCGGAATATTACGTCCTACCATAATGATGGTTTTTTTCTTTTTCGGAGGTTCTGCGCCGTTTGCGGCTGCAGGTGCTGCAGCTGGTGCTTTTGCAGGAGCAGGTGTTTCCGTCTTTGCAGGTTCTGCTTTTGCTTCCGCTTTTACGGGAGCTTCCTTTACAGGTGCTTCTTTTTCCGCACTTGCAGGCTTCTCAGCTACTACCTCCTTCTTTTTCTTTTCGCCCGTATTGACAGTCTTTCCTCCCAGACCGCCCTTTACAAGCTCTATTTCCGAATCATCCAGCTTTTTCGTCGCACTTTTATAGGCAAAACCTTTTTCCTGTAAAAATGTCAGAACCTCTTTGCTGGTTACATTCAGTTCTTTTGCAAGTTCGCTTACGTTCATCTATTATCCTCCCTAGTTGTTGCTTCCTTTATGATGCCATTGGAAAACCCTTCATCAATGATTGCCACCGATGCCCGGAATTCCTTTCCGATACAGTGCCCGAGTTCCTCTTTTGTTCCGTATTCAATCAACGGAACATTGTAATAGGCACACATATCACGGTAGTTCTTTTTGGAACTGTCGGAACAATCCGTTGCGATGATCACCGCAAATGCTTTGTTCTCTTTTACTGTTTTCTCTACCAGAAACTCACCGCTTTTTGCCTTCCCGGCTTTTGCCGCAAGTCCGAGCAGAGAAAGAATTTTGTCATTTTTCAAGCTGTTCAAACTCCGTTTTTAATGCATCATAAACTTCTGCGGAAATTGCCATATGAAAGGATCTTTCCAGACCTTTGTTTTTGATGGCTTTCTTTAAACAATCCGCATCTTTGCAAAGGTATGCACCGCGTCCGTTCAGTTTTCCGGTAGCATCAATGGTGAATTCCTCTTCCGGAGTTCTTACCACGCGGATCATGTCCTTCTTTGCTTTCATCTCCATACAGCCGATACACTGTCTTTGGGGAATTTTTTTATTCATGAATATTACTCCTCGGAACCGTTCTCTTCCGTGTATTCAGCACCTTCGGCATACTCAGCGTTCTCATCATAAGCTTCGCCGATGTATTCGCCGTTCTCATCATAATATCCTTCGCCTTCGTAATACTCTTCCTCATCATCGAGGTAATCGGAGTAACGGAATCCGACTGCATCCACAGCCTGGGTCTCGGACTTGATGTCGATCTTATAGCCGGTCAGCTTTGCGGCAAGACGTGCGTTCTGTCCTTCCTTACCGATTGCAAGAGAAAGCTGGTCATCGGGAACAACAACCTTTGCACTCTTCTCATCGGGATCTGCGAATACCGCAACGGTCTGTGCAGGAGAAAGTGCATTCTGAATTAAGTTACCGGGGTTCTCGTCCCAGTTGATGATGTAGATTTTTTCTCCGCCGAGTTCATCAACGATAGAGTTAACACGAACACCGTTTACACCGACGCAGGCACCTACGGGATCTACGTTCGGGTTGTTGGAATAAACCGCCATCTTGGTACGGCTGCCGGGCTCTCTAGCAATGCTCATGATTTCCACGGTTCCGTCCTTGATCTCATTTACTTCTTCTTCGAATAATCTCTTTACGAAATCCGGATGTGTACGGCTTACTAAGATTCTGGGTCCCTTGGATGTGGACTTTACTTCAAGCACGTAAACTTTGATTCTGTCGGAAGGACGGAAATGCTCGCCCTTTACCATCTCGGACTCGTTCAAAATTGCATCTGCCTTTCCGAGGTTGATGCTTAAGTTCTTCTGGAAATAATGCTGAACCACACCGGTTACAATGTCTTTTTCTTTTGCATGGAACTGGTTGTAGATTACATTTCTTTCCTCTTCGCGAATCTTCTGAAGGATGACATTCTTTGCATTCTGGGTTGCAATACGACCGAATTCCTTGGACTTGATTTCCACGGAAAGGGTATCGCCTACCTTTGCCTTCTTTGCGATCTTGGTTGCATCATCCAAAGAGATGAAAAGCATCGGATCTTCCACTTCTTCTGCGGTCTCTACAACGGTCTTGTCCGCAAAAACCTTAAAATCACCTGTTTCTCTGTCGATTTCCACTCTTACGTTATCGGTATCGGCCTTTCCAAAGTGATTCTTGCATGCGGTGTAAAGAGAGTTTTCGATGGCATCAAAAAGGGTATCCTTGCTGATTCCTTTTTCTCTTTCGAGGCTGCTTAACGCTTCCAATAATTCCTTGTTCATTTTTCTTTTGTCCTCCTTCGTGACTCTTTCTGACATTGTTTATTGTTTTAAAAATCAAACGTGAGGGAAATCTTTGCGATCTCCTCTCTCGCAAAAGTTCGCTCTTCTTCACCTTCGGATATGGTAATGGTCGATGCATCAAAGCTTTTTAAGATTCCGACAAATTCTTTTCTCTTCTCAATCGCTTTGAAAAGTTTGACCTCCACTTCCTGACCGATGGATTGCTCTAAGTGACGATCCTTTTTCAAGGTTCTTCCGAGACCGGGCGAAGAGACTTCCAGAATATATCCTTCTTCAATAAAGTCTTCCCTGTCCAGTTCATCGGACAACCTTCGGCTTACTGCCTCGCAGTCGTCTATCGTTACGCCGCCTTCTTTGTCGATATAAGCTCGAAGGTAATACTCTCCGGCTTCTTTAACAAATTCAACATCGTAGATGGAAACCTTGCAATCTTCGGTGATCGGCTTTAACAACTCCTCCGTTTTTTGCTCGTATGTTTCCCTTCTGCTCACGGTGTCACCTCTTTTCCTAAGATAATCATCGTTTGATTTTGGCAAAAAGGAAGTGGGCTCTTTTGAAGCCCACTTCTTAATTACCATGTTACATCTGTTAAAATAGCATTATTGCCCCGCAAAGTCAATAGTTATTTCCTATATATATGCAAAAAACAAATCCTTTTCCCTTTTTCCGTTAAGATCATATCTAATACGCGCCACTAACTATTGAATAATCCTTCCGAAAATGCTAAATTATTACTGTTAAAGCCTTAAGGGATCGTAGCTCAGCTGGGAGAGCGCTGCGTTCGCAACGCAGAGGTCATGGGTTCGAATCCCACCGGTTCCACGAAGAAAACGTTTTCTTCCGGCACGAATTAAAAAGCACTTGCTTTTTATTCGTCCTTATGGTAATCTTATCAATGCTGTATGGCTCGTTGGTCAAGCGGTTAAGACGCTGCCCTCTCACGGCAGAATCAGCGGTTCGATTCCGCTACGAGCTGTTGTCTGAAATGCCC
>JAFWTY010000021.1 GCA_017518735.1 Lachnospiraceae bacterium
ATGCGGCAGGACAGAAGAATGCGGTGGAAGAAGAAATCTCGACCGCAAAATGGAAGAGAATCATAGAAAAATGTCGCACGGTCGGCATTCCTCAGCTTACCTTTACAGGCGGAGAACCGACAATGCGTGAAGATTTGCCGGAGTTAATCGATGCGGCAAAATGGTTTGTTACGAGATTAAATACGAACGGAATCAAACTGACGGAAGAGTACTGTGCCAAATTAAAAGCAGCCTCCTTGGACAGTATGCAGATTACGTTCTATTCGTGTGAGGAAGAAATCCATAACAAGCTGGTAGGCGCCAACCAGTATATCAATACCGTGCAGGGAATCCGAAATGCACTGGCTGCGGGTATCAGCGTCAGCATCAATACACCGCTTTGTACCCTGAATAAAGACTATGTGAAGACGTTGCAGTTTTTGCATTCATTAGGAGTACTCTATGTTACCTGCTCCGGACTGATCATCACCGGAAATGCCACAACGGATTCTTCCGCGGAAACCAGACTTTCCAAGGAGGAGATGAAAGAGATACTGAAGGAAGCCGTAAACTACTGTCATGAAAACGGTATGGAAATCAGCTTTACGTCTCCGGGCTGGGTGGAAAACGAATTCTGCGAGGAACTTCATTTGAATCCGCCTACCTGCGGAGCATGTCTTTCCAATATGGCAATCACACCTTCCGGGAAAGTGGTTCCCTGCCAAAGCTGGCTTTCGGATGAACCGTTGGGCGATTTTCTGGACAATAAGTGGAAGGAAATCTGGGAAGGCAAAAAATGCAGGGAAAGACGTGAATTCTCCGTAAAGATGTTAGGATTATGTCCGTTCAGAATGGAAGGAAAGGAGGAAGATGTCAATGAATAAGAATGTTTTCTCTTTTCTTCGCAAAGTGACGATTCTCCTTGCCGGTTTTCTTTTTACTTTGTTATTGTTGGCTTTATGGCCGCTTCGTGTAAAAGCAAAAGAGCTGGATGAAATTTTAAGATATCAGATTACCGTTGATGTCAACGAGGATGCAACCCTGCATATGGTTTATGAAATCGACTGGAAGGTCTTGGATTCCACATCCGAAGGCCCTCTGTCATGGGTGGAAATCGGTATTCCGAATTCACATGTGGCCGATTATAAGGCACTGACGGATAACATCAGCAATATTTCTCTTTCCACTTCCAACGGAACCTATATGAAAATCCGTTTTAAGAAGGATTATTACAAGGATGAAGTGGTGTCCTTTTCGTTTGAACTGACACAGGACTACATGTATGAGATGAATCTTTTAACCGAGGGTGAAACGGTCTACATGTTTACACCCGGCTGGTTCGATGATATTGCGGTGGATAATCTGATTATTCGCTGGAATACGGACAAAGCCATCGGGGCATCTCCGGCAAGCAATGTCCAGAATGGGTATTATGTCTGGGAGTACACATTGGCAAAAGGCGACAAAAGAGATGTCCAGATTACGTATCCCAACGATGCATTCGCTTTTAATGCAAGCAAACAGGTAACGAAACAGGTAAGCAACAGTCAGACCAAGACAAAATCAAACGGAGTGGGAATGGTGATCCTGGCAATTATCGCACCGTTTCTTTACATGGGTTCCATAGCAGGTATGGCAGCTCCCTTTGTCGTTGTAGCTATCCTGTTGAAAAAGACGAGATCCTATGCGGCAAGCAGAGGATTTACGGGGGTGGAAAAGAAGCTGGAACGTACGATTATCGAATACTATCCGAACTGTCCGAATTGCGGAGGACCGCGCCCGGAGGGAAAAGATAACTGTGCTTACTGCGGAACAAGTTTTATCAAAACGCAGAAAAAGATTACGGAAAAAGATCTTCCGAAGTATGCGGAACAGGAAAAAGAGGCAATGAGCCAGAACAAAGAAGGAACCTACAAGCTTTCTTCCCCGCATACCTATGTAAGAGTACATTATATTCCCGTACCGGTTACAAGATCCTCATCCGCAGCTTCTTCGGGCAGAGGAGGAGGAAGCCATCACAGTTGTGCGCATTCATCCTGTGCCTGCGCATGTGCCTGTGCATGTGCCTGTGCCGGTGGCGGAAGAGCGGACTGTACGGCCAAAGATTTTTATCATACGAACCTGAAACTTAAATATTTCGAGAACGCAAGCCGGCATTGAAAAAGATACGTTTTTTCGATATAATGAGGAGTGGAATTTTTTTTAACGGAGGTTAAACAGGATGGGTAATGTAAAGCGTGTATTTGTGGAAAAGAAGGATGCATTCGCTTCGGCGGCGCATGAGCTTCAACACGACTTAAAAAGCTACCTGGGAATCAAAGGAATCGAATCGGTCCGTGTATTCATCCGCTACGATGTGGAGAATATCTCGGAAGAAATCTATAAGAAAGCCTGCAAGACGGTTTTCAGTGAACCGCCGGTGGATCTTCTTTATGAAGAAACCATCCCGGGAATCGAAAATGACAGAGTGTTCGGTGTGGAATATCTTCCCGGACAGTATGATCAGAGAGCGGATTCCGCAGTTCAGTGCGTACAGTTTCTGAACGAGGAAGAAAACCCCATCATCAAGACGGCCATTGTATATGTAATCAAAGGTCAGATCAGTGATGAAGAATTTGCGCAGATCAAAGCATACTGCATCAACCCTGTGGATTCCAAGGAAACGGAAACCGCAAAACCCGATACCTTAATCACGGTATTTCCGGAAGCTGCGGATGTCTCTGTTTTTGATGGATTTACCACGATGCCGGAAGCAGAGTTTAAGGCGCTTTATGACAGCCTCGGTCTTGCAATGACCTACAACGATTTCCTCTTCATTCGTGATTACTTTACGAAAGAAGAACACAGAAATCCGACCGTTACCGAAATCAAGGTTCTCGATACCTACTGGTCCGATCACTGCCGTCATACCACATTCTCCACGGAACTTAAGAACGTGGAATTTGAAGAGGGCGATTATACCGGACTGTTAAAAGATACTTACGATGATTATATCAAAAACAGAAACGAACTGTTTGCCGGAAGAAGCGACAAATATGTCTGCTTAATGGATCTTGCCCTTCTTGCGATGCGTAAATTAAAAGCGGAAGGCAAGTTGGAAGACATGGAGAAGTCCGACGAAATCAATGCATGCTCTATCGTTGTTCCGATTGATGTGGATTACGGCGAAGGCAAAGTTGAGACGGAAGAGTGGTTGATCAACTTCAAAAATGAAACCCATAACCATCCCACGGAAATCGAACCGTTCGGTGGTGCCGCAACCTGCCTCGGAGGTGCAATCCGCGATCCGTTGTCCGGAAGAACCTATGTATATCAGGCAATGCGTGTGACCGGTGCAGCCGATCCCACCGTTCCCAATTCCGAAACCTTAAAAGGAAAACTTTCTCAGAAGAAACTGGTACGCGGTGCAGCAAAAGGTTATTCCTCCTACGGAAACCAGATCGGACTTGCGACCGGATTGGTCAAAGAGATTTATCATCCCAATTACGTGGCAAAAAGAATGGAAATCGGTGCTGTTATGGGTGCCGCTCCCAGACGTGATGTAAAGAGATTGACTTCCGATCCCGGAGATATCATCATTCTCCTCGGCGGACGTACAGGACGTGACGGCTGCGGTGGTGCAACCGGATCTTCCAAGGTACATACCGTATCTTCCATCGAAACCTGTGGTGCGGAAGTACAGAAGGGTAATCCGCCTACCGAAAGAAAAATTCAGAGATTATTCCGTCGCGGAGAAGTAAGCCGTCTGATCAAGAAGTGTAACGACTTCGGTGCCGGCGGTGTATCCGTAGCAATCGGTGAACTTGCGGACGGATTGAGAGTGGATTTGGATAAGGTTCCCAAGAAGTATGAAGGTCTTGACGGAACCGAACTTGCCATCTCCGAATCTCAGGAGAGAATGGCAGTTGTTGTGGATCCGAAAGATGTTGCGGAATTCATGAAATATGCGGCCGAAGAGAACCTGGAAGCTGTATGTGTGGCAACGGTTACCGAAGATCCGAGACTGGTTCTTTCCTGGAGAGGAAAAGAAATCGTTAATATTTCCAGAGCCTTCCTGAATACGAACGGTGCTCATCAGGAGACGGATGTCTTCGTGGAAAGCCCGAAGAAGGATGAGGATTATTTCAAGAAAATTGCTATTCCTGCCGTAAAGGATGCTTTAAAGAACGGAGACGTGAAGGAAGCTATGATTGCTTCCGTCAACGATTTGAACACCTGCTCCCAGAAGGGACTGGTTGAAATGTTTGACTCCTCCATCGGTGCAGGAAGCGTGCTGATGCCTTACGGTGGTAAATACCAGATGACCGAAACCCAGACAATGATTGCGAAGGTTCCGGTTGCAGAGGGCAGCAGTGATGCGGTTACCATGATGAGTTACGGTTTTGATCCGTATCTTTCCTCCTGGAGCCCTTATCACGGATCCATTTATGCGGTACTGCAGTCATTATCCAAGATTGTGGCAGCAGGTGGTGACTTCAGAAAAGTACGATTCACCTTCCAGGAATACTTCCGCAGAATGAGTACGGATCCGAAGCGTTGGAGCCAGCCTTTTGCGGCACTCCTCGGTGCATATAAGGCACAGATGGCATTTGAGCTTCCTTCCATCGGAGGAAAGGACTCCATGTCCGGTACCTTCCAGGATATCGACGTTCCGCCCACCCTTTGCTCCTTCGCAGTGGATGTGGCAAAGACTTCCGACGTGATCACTCCGGAATTAAAGAAAGCAGGAAACTTCTTAATCCTGATTTCGATTCCGAAAGATGAAAATGAAGTACCTGATTTTGAACAGGTTAAGAAGATTTACGAAGCTGTAATGGAAATGAATTCCAAGCATCGTATTGCGTCCGCATATGCACTGGATTCTTACGGAATTCTTCCCGCTGTTACCAAGATGGCGTTCGGTAACGGCCTCGGTGTATTGTTTGACAAGTCCTTATCCGCAGAAGATCTCTTCAAGAATCGTTTCGGCGATTTGTTGCTGGAAATCAACGCAGAGAATCTGCTTGAGATGAATATTCCGTTTATTCTGGTAGGTCATGTAACCAAAGAGAATATCAGCTACAAGGATACCACGGTAACGAACGAAGAGATGCTTGCTTCCTACAGAAGCAAACTGGAGAGAGTATTCCCGTCCAAGTCCACGGAAGGTAAGGATGCACTCGAAGACAAACTCTATACCGAAGGTTCGGTATATGTATGCAAGAATAAAGTTGCAAAGCCTCATGTATTCATTCCGGTCTTCCCCGGAACCAACTGCGAATACGATTCCGCAAAAGCATTTGAACGTGCAGGTGCAACGGTTACGACCAAGGTATTCAAAAACCTTTCCGCAACGGATATCAAAGATTCCGTGGCAGAATATGTACGTGAGATTGAAAAAGCACAGATTATCATGTTCCCCGGCGGATTTTCCGCAGGTGATGAGCCGGACGGAAGTGCGAAGTTCTTTGCGACGGCATTCCAGAATGTGGCTTTGAAGGAAGCCGTTATGAAACTTTTGAATGAACGTGACGGTCTTGCGCTCGGTATCTGTAACGGTTTCCAGGCATTGATCAAATTAGGCCTCGTTCCTTACGGCGAGATAGTCGGACAGAAAGAAGATTCACCGACACTGACATTCAACACGATTAACCGCCACATCTCCAAGATGGCTTATACCAAGGTGGTTTCCAACCTTTCACCCTGGCTTGCGCTTGCAGAGGTCGGAAAGACTTATACTTCTCCCGCATCACACGGAGAAGGCCGTTTCGTAGCACCGAAAGAGTGGATTGATAAGCTTTTTGCCAATGGTCAGGTTGCTACAAGATATGCGGATATCAACGGCAATATTTCCATGGATGAAGAGTGGAACATCAACGGTTCCTACGAAGCAATCGAGGGAATCACTTCTCCGGACGGTAGAGTACTCGGAAAGATGGCACATGCGGAACGTCGTGGCGACGGTGTGGCCGTAAATATCTATGGAGAACAGGATTTGAAGATTTTTGAAGCCGGTGTGAAGTACTTCAAGTAAATGTAAGAATTGATAGCAGAATCATAATAAAAGGCAGGTGATTTCACCTGCCTTTTGTGATGCCATAATATGGCTAAAAAACGATTAATGGAGTTTCAATTATAAAAATATCAACTAAGCTTTTTAAGCGTTTTTTTCAGACCGTCTATGGACTTTAAGAATGCATCATATTCTTCCAGACTTCCGCTGTTTTTGGAATACAGGGTGCTTTCCACGTAAGCAAAAAGTTTCGTAATGGACGCCTTGTCATAATCCGGAGTTTTTCCGTCAAGCAGACGGATCAAATGGTCTCTGACATCATTCGGAAGAGGGTTTTCATTCTTCGTCCTAAACTTCGGATTTGCGGCCAGGAAGTCCGTAAATTTCGTATAGTGTATGTAGACGAGTTCGGAGAATTCTCCGTTCGTCAAAAGTTTCTTTAAGTATTTCTTTCTTCGAATCAGGCGGAAGGTGAAGAAACCAATCGTAACGGTAATTATAGCTCCGATTCCAATCAACAAGGGTTTTACAAATTTTGCAAAATCAAAGCGGAAGGAGAGCAGATTCGATAATCCGCCACCGTTTTCGTTATTCTGGTTTTCGGTAGTATCCGGTAAATCCGCAATGTTAATACGGAAGTTGAAAAGGCCGTTAAACAGATCGGAGAAATTGTTTGCAGTCTCGGATTCTTCTTCGGAAGGAGGCGTCATTTCAAAAGGAACAAAACCATAGCCGTCCAGGTAGATTTCAATCCATGCATGAGCCTGGGCATCCGTTATTTTTACATTGATGACACCTTCTTCTTCAATCAGCGAATCTCCTTCATACCATTCGGAATAGTTTTCATCCAAAGCAACCGCATCATCTGCAATGATGGAAGGAGGAATACAATAGCCTTCCACATAACGGGCCGGAACATCCATCGTTCGAAGAAGCAAAACGGCGGCGGAAGCGAAGTGTGCACAGTAGCCGCGTTTTTGCTCTTTTAGGAAATATTCCACGTAATCACGGTTATAAGGAGTGGTACCGGGTGCCATTGTGTAGGAGAAGTTTTGCACATAATGCGCATAGATTTTTCTGGCTACGGCAATACGATACTCATTGACATCGGCATAATTTTTAGCATTTTCTTCTTCGGAAAAACCATTTACATTCAGTTCGAAATAGTTGTTTTCCCGAATGTAGTCCTCGAGGGAACTGCGTAAATACACCGGAACTTCCTCACATCCGGTATAAATATAATCCTCATAGGTTTCATCGGAGATTTCTCCATAATTTTCGGGGACATCGTACGTTACTTCAAGGAAGGGATTATACGTGACGTCAACTCCGAGAGATAAATCATTTCCGCTTCCCTCCACTTTGCCAAAACGGGCATATGCGGTCGGATCGCTGTAATACGGCAGATAGGAGAAGGTTGGATCCGCGTCAAGATTTACAATGTTCATTCGTGCAGTTGCACGGGGGGAAGGCAAATATTCTTTCTCAAGTGCGTTGATTTCAAGATCACTTAAGATCTCGGCTTTTCCGGTATCGGGATGAGCATATTCCGGCTCTTCATCCGGTACGGCACCGCTTAAATAAGCGATCTCATGCCACTGGCTCTGCGAATAATAACTTCCGGTGAAACCTTTTAAATAAACGGTTGAAAAGGTATAAGGCGAGAAGGTAACGGAAAGATCGGGCTCGAAATCGGGACGTACTTCGGGAACACCTCCAAGACGTCCGGCGTTCATACCGCCTGTGGAATCATAACGCGAAAGGAAACCGGTAAAACCGCTCTGGACGAAGATTTTTACATATTCCTCGGTACTCTTGCGGACCGGATTGTGAACGAGGGTTTCCTCCTTGGTCCGATAAAAAGGAGAAGCAAAAATACAAATAATGATCGACAACGCAAAAGAGGCAATCAGCGTAATCATATTTCCTTTTGCATTGCCCTGATAGAAGTAGTATTTCTTGTTTTTTCTGGAATAACGAGCATATTCCGGTGTATGTTTTCCTTTAACCAGCATTCTTTGATGCCTGCTGGCCTGCAGAACACCGACAAAAATATACATGGTCAGGACCATGCAAATACAGTACATCGGAGGTCTTTTGCCGATGAAGAATGCAATTTCCAGAATCGGGAACGTGACCAGAATAGATTCAAAAAGGTTCATATAACCGGAAATGGTTACGTTTAAAAGCATGGAAAGAAAGGTTCCCATAAAGAGCGTGGCAACCGTAACGGTGGCATAACGGTATTCCACCATTTCGGAACCTTCACGGACGGAGAGGAGTTTGAAGTAGTCGGAATATGCGGAATAGATTTCGTTGGAGACCGCCTGATAACCGGAGTTCGCATATAGGAATAGATAGGCCAGTGATATCGAGAACAGCGTCAGCAACAGGAAATAACCGACATAAAAGCAAACCTTATTGTAGTAAAGAAATGCACAATACAGGGAAATAAAAAGGATTCCGATCAAAACAAGGGCCATGTTAAAGGGCAGTTCGAACGCACTTAACAGACCCAGAAGGGTTCCGGCACATCCGAAGAAAATCGCGATACCACGAAGCAGACAAATCAGGGCGCGTTTCTTTTTTTCGACGTCGGATACTTCTCCCAGGAAGACACCTGTTTTATTCAGTTCTTTCAAACGAAAACGTTCGAGTAATCTATGTAACATGCGCTTTCCTTTATTCCATGGGATGAACGATTACTTCATCCCCGATAATCTGAATGACGGTTGCTTTCTTAACGCCGGAAGCAAAGAAAGCATCTTTTGCAAGGTTTTTCTCATCATACAAAGGAAGATAATAAAGACGTATGATGGCTTCTGTTTTGGAGGCTTCATCAAAAGCAGTCAGGAACGAAAAATCAACGGCTGCATGATTGTATAAGCAGACTTCAAAACGTTCTTCCCTCTGTTGCAGAATCTTTATGGATCCAAGCAGAGTGGATACGGTTTCTTCGATATTGTCCCGGTACAGTTCCGGAAGCAGAACCAGAGACAGAACGGAAGTATGAGCCATTTCTTTGACAAAGAGATCGTCCAATTTGGCGGACAACTTCCAGTGAATTCGCTGCAGGCGGTCGCCGGGTTGGTATTCACGAATTTCCTTGATGTCGGAAGAAATATTTCCCTTGCTGTCCGACTCGGTATATTCATCAAGTCCGTCGGAAGCAGGTGTTGCGGGAAGATCTTCTTTCATGCGTTCTTCCGGGAAAACAGGGACTTCCAGCTTCGGTGTGAAGGGCAGTGTGACAGAGAAAAAGTGCAGCAGGTCCGATACGCGAACCTCGGAGACAGATAACCTCACGATTCCGACATGCGCTGTGTCAATCGGTACCTTGACTTCATCGTTGCTCTTCGGGGAAACATGAATGGACAGAAAATGTGTCAGTTCATTCGGAAAATACAAATTGTTTACGGTAAAGGTAATATCGCAGAGAAAGAACGGAGAAAAGGTAGGATTCTCCATCTTAAAACGAATCGGGATTGCATTCCCTTTTTCGACACCGGAACAAATACAATAGGCTTTGAAAACAAGCTTTTTGTAGGATAAAAAAAACAGCGGCAGGAAGATGCAGGGTAACAGGGCCAGAATCGCCAGAAATGCAATCAAAAATGGCTGCTCCAGCAGAAGGAGCAGTACAAGACCGGCAAGAAAGCCGACGATATAAAGAATCATGGAAAGGATATGCTTTTTAACTTTATATTTCATCAGTTTCCTTTGGGAATCGGGCAGGATGCAAATGCATTCAGCAATGCGGCATTCAAAGTGCTGCCGGTGGCTTTGGACTTGGTGGAAAGCAAAACTCTGTGACCGGCAATCGGAAGGAAGACCTCACGGAAATCTTCCGGAGTTACAAAGTCTCGGCCCTCTAAAAATGCATGTGCTTTGGCCATTTTTAATAAAGCGATGCTGCCACGCGGGCTTAATCCGAGTGTAAAGGTGTCCGGATCTCTGGTGGCTTCGGTAATGGATACTGCATAGTCATATAAGGATTCGCTGACATGAATGTTGGATACGATTTCCTGGATGGTTAAGATTTCATCCTGTTCGATGACTGCATTCATTTCGCGGATGGTTTCGTGGGAATCTCCTTTTAAGATATCCACGGCACTCTTGTGAGCGGGATATCCCATGGAAAGACGAATCATAAAACGGTCCAGCTGGGATTCGGGAAGCTTCTGTGTTCCGCTTGCACCGATCGGGTTCTGGGTTGCAATTACCATGAAAGGCTTCGGAAGATCTCTGGTGACACCGTCAACGGTTGCACGACCTTCTTCCATAACTTCCAGAAGAGCAGACTGTGTCTTAGGAGAAGTACGGTTGATCTCATCTGCGAGGAAGAGATTGGTATATACGGCGCCTTCGCGGAAGGAAAACTCGCCGGTGTTTTTGTCATACATGGTAAAACCGGATATATCGGACGGGAGAACGTCGGGAGTGAACTGTACACGACGATAGCCCAAGTTAAATACTTTGGCGAGCGCTGTGACGAGAGTGGTTTTTCCGACACCGGGAATATCCTCAAGTAAGATATGTCCGCCTGCAAAAACGGCACATAAAACCATGTCAATGACATCGTCTTTTCCGTGGATTGCGGTGCGGATTGTATTTTTGGCCGCTTCAATGCGGTTTAAGTAGTCGTTTGTAGTGTTTTCGCCCATGGAAATCTCCTTCGTTATCAGTGATAAATACGATGATATTTTATCATAAGGAAGGCCTTTTTACTACACAATTCACAAAATAATCTTGCGTTTTATGTGATTTTTATACATTTGTTGCATTGAAATAACCCTTGTTTTTTCGATATAATTGCAGAGAAATTGAAAAAGTGTATCTGTATGTTTGCAAAGAACGCAAACCCCGTTGGAGGAAATCAGACCAAATATGAAAAAAATATTTTTTTCAAAAAAAGAAAAAGTGAAAGAAGCTGAAGTCGTAAATGAGACTGTGAGCGAGGTTGGAACCGAGGCAGAAGCTGAGAAGGAAACCGTTACGGAAGCGGTTTCGGAAGAAAAAACCGAAGAAGCAGCGGATGCAAATGCCGAGGAAGAGAATTTCTCAATCCTGAAGAGACTGGGAACCGGTGCGAAACAGTTTGGTATTTATTTTGCAATCATTGCCGGTTGCATCATCTTCTGGGAACTCGTATTGAGATTGCAGATGGGAAGCGGAATCAACGGTAAGAACCTGTTCTTCCTCTTTTTTGTTCCCGCCGAAGCGATGGCGCTTACCGCAATCAACGGAATCTTCCCCAGAAAGATCGGACGATTCGTTTTCCCGTTTACGTTGCTTTTGATTGCCGTATTCTATGCGGTTCAGCTTGTATATTACAGAATATTCGGATCCCTGATTTCTGTTTCCATGGTCGGCATGGGTGCGGATGCGGTAGGACAGTTCGGTTGGGCTATGATGGGTGTCATCCTTCGTTCCATCGGATTCATCCTGCTTTTGGTTGCTCCCGTAATTGCGGTTTTGGTTCTTTGCCTGAAAAAGAAAGTAAAATGCGGAGCTTATCCCATCATTCTTCATGCTATGGCAATCCTTTTGACAATCGGTCTCTGGGTCGGAGCAGCGGAAGGAATTAAAATCGGCGGAGATAAGAGAGGCAGTGCATATTACGCATTCCACTCCAGCATTTCCGATACCGACTCTACGGCAGCAAGAGTCGGAGCTATGACAACAACGATCGTGGAAGGTGGATGCTATTATCTTGGAATCACTTCCAACAAAGAACTTTCCACACTTACCGCGATTGACTTTGATAGTATTGAACTTGAGCCGGCTGCTTTAGAAGTTGCATCGGAAGAGGTTTCGGAAGAGAAGTCCGAAAAGGCTTCCGAACAGGCATCCGAAAAGAAGGAACCGGAATTCGAAGGTGTTCCTCATGTCTATGATGAATTTGATTTCGAAGCGCTTGCCGAAGCAACTCAGGATGAAAGCCTTCGTGATATGTATACCTATTTCGGACAGAGAAGAGCCACCAAAACGAACAAGTATACCGGTTTGATGGAAGACTACAGTTTGATCTATATCTGTGCGGAAAGCTTTTGGACTTATGCAATTGACGAAAGAGTAACACCTACTCTTTATAAGATGTCCAATAAGGGAATCATTTTAAACAACTACTACAACAGTTTCCGTAACACGACAACAAACGGGGAATATGCCTTTGCAACAGGTCTCTGGCCGGATGTATCCCGTCAGGCGGATCAGGGTCTGGATGTAGGAAGCTTCCCTCAGTCATCTGCAAGATATATGCCGAACGGACTCGGTGATTTCTTTGCTACCAAAGATGTTACATCTTATGCGTTCCATAACTATTACGGAAACTACTATCGTCGTCGTTTCTCCTGGCCGAACCTTGGTTATGAGAACAACTACTTTATGGGACAGGGTATGAAGTTCACTTCTTCCTGGCCTGCATCCGATGCGGAAATGATGGTTCAGTCCGTGGATAAGTACATCAACGACGATCAGTTCTTCGCATACTACATGACCTTCAGCGGTCACGGACCTTATAACTCCAGCAACTATATGTATCGTAAGAACATCGAGGAAGTTAAGAGACGCCTCGGAGACGATGCGGATAAATATACCGATGAAGCGCTCGGATATTTTGCCGGAAATCTGGAATTTGAATATGCAATGGAATATCTGCTGAACGAACTTGAGAAGGCAGGAAAACTGGATAGCACCTTAATTGTAATCGCAGGTGACCACTATCCGTATTATCTGACCGAAGCAGGAAGAAACAATCTTTCCGGTTTGACCATTGACGAGTTTGAACTTTACAAATCCACTTGTATCATGTATACGGAAGGACTTGAAGAGAACATTGTAACGGATGAATACTGCTGCAATGTGGACATTCTTCCTACCGTATTGAACTTATTCGGTATTGACTACGATTCCAGACTTCTTATGGGAACGGATATTTTCTCAACCGGTATTCATAAGGCAGTTCTGTATGATAAGAGCTTCATCACCGACAAGGTTGTTTACAATGCCAAGACCGGTGAAGTGGAATGGAAGATCAATACGGATGACTACGATGTGAAAAACTTAAATGCATATCTGGAGAGCATGAGCATGCTGGTTGATTCGGAATATGCGGCAAGTGTTAACATCATTAAGACAAACTTCTTCTTACACCTGTGGAAGGATTCGGGAATGATCACGCAGGAAGAGTATTATGCGGAGGTTCAGAGAGAGGAAGCCTTAAAGGTTACAATGGAAGCATTGAACGAAGAAGAACAGCGACTCAGAGAAGAGGCGGCTGCAAGAAAGGCTGCGGAAGAAGCTGCAGCGGCAGCAGAGGCTCAGGACGCGGAAGGTACTCAATAATTGAAATCACGATCCGGCCTGCAAGAAATTGCAGGCCGTTTTTTTATGTTTTCATCCATTGATTTTTCACATACGGAATCGTTTCCCAAAAGCCTTTGAATATGCTATAATATAACAGAATATGCGTATCTTGAAGAAGGGGCGTCTATGAGAAACAAGGGTTATGTGAAAAAACAACAGAATATCCCTGTTCCGGTTATTACGCTGGCGATTGTTCTGGTAATTTCAATTGCTGCCGTAAATATTCTTATAGTGCGCAATCTTGTCAAGAAAATGGCTGAGTCCAACCTGGAGAATCAGTTGAATACATTCTGTGATGAGATGGATCTCAACATTGCAAAACTCAAAGAAAAAGCATATACCATTCATTTCGATCACGCCGGAGAACTGGAAGACAAAGAAATTTTTGAACGCCTGAAAGAATTTGAAGAGAACAGTGCGTTGTATGACTTCTATTATCTGAAGAAGGATGGTTCTCTATATGATGTAGACGGAACAATCGATCCGACCGGCGGACAGTATGCCGATATTCCGAAAGTACGGAGTGCATTGTTTAAAGATGATTTCTACGTTTTCTGCAAGGAAAGCAATGAGGAAGAACACGGAACGGTTATCGGAGTCAGAATCGATTATTCCGATGCCGGAAAGGAAACAATCCGCGGATACATGATATTAAGTATTCCATTGACGAAAATGGTGCTCGAAGAACAGTTCGAAAACTTCGGAATGGATGGAAAGGGCTGTCTTGTAAATGAAGATGGACTGATTGATTATTCTTCGGAAGGATTTACGTCAAAATACGGAGAGGGAGAAAACGTTTATGATCTCGCTTTATCCTATACCGATGAAAGCATATCTTCCAAGGATAAAATAGAAAAAATGCAGCGATTTTTGAGCGTTGATAAATCCTATTCCGTTTCCTGCAAAGGAAAGGACGGCCGTCAAATCTTAATCAACGGAAAAACCATTGAAAATGCCAGTGATATGTATCTGGTGGTAATCTATGAAAACGGTGCAATGGACAGCGTAATCGCACCTGCCATGCTGAGTGTCTTTATCTGCAGTATTGCAATCGTTATGGTTTTGTTCTTCATCATTATTCTGCAGATGATGATCAACTACCGGAACATCTCCAGAATGGAGGAACTGGCATATACCGATTCGGTTACGGGCGGCCATAATATGAATTATTTCAAAATCCGTGCACCGGAACTGATTGCGGAGAACCCCGAGGCTCACTATGTCATTGTGCGTTTTGATATTTCGAACTTCCGTTATATCAATGAGGCATACGGACATATCAGTGCGGATCAAATACTTTGCTCTGTTTTTGCCAAATTTGAAGAAGTGTATTCCAAGAAGGAAACCTGTGCCAGAATCAACTCGGATCAGTTTATTGCGCTTGTGTTAAACGAAAACGAGTTTGTGGAAAAGCTGCAATTGTTTGAAAAAGAAATCGGCGATAAAGCAAAAGATATCGGCGTAAAATACCCGATTCGATTAAAGAAGGGTATTTATCAGGTTCGTAAGGAAGATCTTAATATCGATATTATGATTGACCACGCAAATGCCGCAAGAAAGTCTTTAAAGGGTAATGAAAAATTACTGGAGGTAACTTACTCCGAAAACATTATCAGCGAAATGAAGAAAAACGATGCCATCGTTTCTCAGATGCAGCCGGCACTTTCCAGAGGAGAGTTTAAGCCGTATCTTCAGCCGAAATGGGACATCATGGCCGATAAAATCGTCGGAGCCGAAATTCTGGTACGTTGGATTAAGGATGACGGAAGTATGGTATATCCGTCTGACTTTATTCCGATTTTTGAACAGAACGGTTTCGTGGAAAAACTGGACTTCTATATGCTGGAACGTCTTTGCGAGGAGATACGCAAATACAAGGATACCGGGGAATACAATATTGTTCCGATCAGTATCAACCAGTCCAGAATCCTGCTCGCGAACCCGGAATACTTAAAAAACGTGGAACGTATCATGAAGCGTTACGATACCTCTATTGACGATATTCAGATTGAGATTACGGAATCCGTATTCTTTAACGATCGTGAAAAGATGATCTCCGTAATCGATCAGTTAAAGGAAATGGGTCTGGTTCTTTGTATGGATGATTTCGGTAGCGGATATTCTTCCCTGAATATCTTAAAGGACATTCCGTTTGATATCTTAAAGATTGATAAGGATTTCTTCTCCGAAACCGATACTTCCAAGGATACGAAGATGATTATGCATCGTATCGTCCAGATGGCAAGAGATCTTGGAATCAAGGTTGTCTGCGAAGGAGTGGAAACAGAGGAACAGATTGAAGTGTTAAAAGAAATCGGCTGTACGATGGTACAGGGATATTACTATGATAAGCCGATTCCTTTTGCGGACTTTATGGAGAAGTATTTAAGAAAAGACGGTTCGAAGAAATCGGATCAAGCAGTAACGGAAGAGAAGATTTCCGAGACGGAGGCTTCCAAAACGGAAGATTCCGAACAATATGAAACGAAGGCGGAAGTACCGAAAGAATGAATGTTTCGGAGTTAATGGATAAAAGAATGGAAGATCCTGCGGAAAAAGGGAAACGCCTTCTTCTGCACAGTTGTTGTGCGCCCTGCAGCTCCTATGTGCTGACCTATCTTCGTACGGTTTACCGGATTACGGTTTTGTATTACAATCCGAACATCACGAATGAGGCGGAATATATAAAAAGAGAAGCCGAAGAAATACGGTTTATAGGATTGTTAAATGAGGACTGCAAGAATCGAAAGGGCAGTGACGGATGCGCTGCGGATGTATTTCCGATTGAGATAATAAAGGCTGACTATCATCCACAGGAGTTTTTGGAAGCCGTCAAAGGTTATGAGGACTGCCCGGAACGTGGAGAGCGTTGCAGTATCTGTTTTCGGATGCGTCTTTTTGAAACTGCCGGGAAGGCTGCAGAAGGCGGATATGATTATTTTGCGACAACGCTGACATTAAGTCCTTTAAAGAACGCGGAACTTATCAATACAATCGGAGAGGAAGAGGGATGCCGTTGCGGCTGTACGTATTTGCCGTCCGATTTTAAGAAAAAGGGCGGATATCAAAAGAGCATCGAACTTTCCAAAGAGTTCGGCCTTTACCGTCAGGATTACTGCGGATGCATGTTTTCCAAGGCAGAGCGTGAAAAGAAGAAAGAGAATCAAGAAAAAACGATATAAGGAAGTAGAAAAATGGAAAAATTACTGGAATTACTGACCAAAGAAACGGAAACAGCTTTTGAAAAAGCAGGTTATGACAAGGCGCTTGCGAAGGTTGCGATTTCAAATCGTCCCGACCTTTGCGAGTATCAGTGCAACGGAAGCCTTGCGGGTGCAAAACAGTATCATAAAGCTCCGTTAATGATCGCAAATGAGGTTGCCGAGTTTTTGAAAGAGAGCAGTGCATTTGAAAAAGTGGAAGTCTGCCCTCCTGGATTTTTGAATCTGAATCTGAACAAGGACTTCTTGAAAGATTTCCTTACAAAAATGACTACCGAAGACAAATTCGGTTTGGAAAAACCGGAAAAACCTTTAAAGGTAATTATTGACTACGGCGGTCCAAATGTCGCAAAACCCCTTCATGTAGGCCATTTAAGAAGTGCCGTCATCGGAGAGAGCGTAAAGCGTATTGTTCGATACATGGGACATGAAGCCATCGGTGATATCCATCTCGGAGACTGGGGTCTTCAGATGGGCTTAATCATTGCAGAATTAAAGATTCGAAAGCCGGACCTTCCTTACTATGACGAAAGCTTTGAAGGAGACTATCCCGAAGAGGCTCCGTTTACCATCGGAGAACTGGAAGAGATTTATCCCTTCGCATCCAAGAAGAGCAAGGAAGATACGGATGAAGGACGTGCATTTAAAGAAGAGGCAATGAACTGTACATTTAAGTTACAGTCCGGTGTGCGTGGTTACAGAGCACTTTGGAAGCATATCTTAAATGTTTCCGTAACAGATCTTAAGAGAAACTATGACAATTTAAATGTTACCTTTGATTTATGGAAGGGTGAATCCGATGTGCATGATATCATTCCCGGAATGGTAGCGTACATGAAGGACGGCGGATATGCATATTACAGTGACGGGGCATTGGTTGTGGACGTTAAGGAAGAGACCGATACCAAGGAAATGCCGCCCTGCATGATCTTAAAATCCGACGGAGCAAGCCTTTACAATACCACGGACCTTGCAACCATCATGGATCGTATGAAAAAGTACCATCCGGACCGTATGATTTATTTGACCGACAAGCGTCAGGAACTGTATTTTGAGCAGGTTTTCCGTTGCGCAAGAAAGACAAAACTGGTAGATGATTCAACCGATTTGATTCATATCGGTTTCGGCACGGTTAACGGAAAAGACGGACATGCTTTCAAAACCCGTGACGGTGGCGTACAGAGACTGGAATATCTGATTCGTGATATTCAGGAGAACATGTACAAAAAGATCCTGGAAGGCCGTGAAATGAGCGAAGAGGAGGCAAAAACCACCGCAAATCAGGTTGCACTGGCAGCTATCAAATACGGTGATTTGTCCAATCAGGCGTCGAAGGATTATATTTTTGATATTGATCGCTTTACTTCCTTTGAAGGCGATACGGGTCCGTATCTGCTTTATACGGACGTTCGTATCAAGTCCATCTTAAAGAAGTATGAAGAGCAGGAAGGCACAAAGGCGGTGGAGGTTATTCAGTCTCCGGTAAATGACAGCGAAAAGAAGCTTGGAATGCAGCTTGCCATGTTCAATGCGATGATGGAAAATGCCTATGAGGAACTTGCACCGCATAAGATCTGTGCATATCTGTATGACCTTGCAAATGCATTCAATGTTTTCTATCATGAGACAAAGATTCTGTCTGAAGAAAACGCAGAGACAAAGGCCGGATATATCGCTCTGTTGAGACTCGTACTTTCCGTTATGGAAAGCTGTATGGACGTGCTGGGATTCAGCGCACCGGAAAGAATGTAATGAGATTGGAATAATAGAAATCGAGGAACGTATTATGAAGTTTCAGAAAGTCGAAAAAATGGACAGCGGAAAGTACATCAGCCGCTATAACATTACCTATGAAACCGTTGACGGGAATGAAAAAATCTATGAAATGATCAGTCGCGATCCCAAAATTACGGATTTTGAAAAATTGCACGGAAAGGATCCGGCAGATGCGGTTGTCATCATCATGCACGACGAAAGCGGTGAGAAGGTGCTGATTAACAGAGAGTTTCGCTTAGCACCCGGTATGTGGGTTTATAATTTCCCCGCCGGTCTCATTGATCCCGGAGAAACTCCCGAAGAAGCAGCAAAAAGGGAACTCTGGGAGGAAACCGGACTGACGCTTGTAAAAATGGAGGATTTCATTGCACCGAGTTACAGTGCCGTCGGTTTTTCCAACGAAAAAAATGTCTGCGTGGTGGGAGTTGCTTCCGGTGAGTTCAAAGAAAGTACATCGACTTCGGAAGAGATTCATGCGGCATGGTATACCAAAGCCGAAATCAGAGAACTCTTAAAGACGGAAGTCTTCGCCGCCAGAACACAGGCATATTGTTATATGTGGAGTAAAAACTAAGGGATAAAAAGAGGGGGATTTGGATGGAAAACAGATTTTGGGGAACATTTGGTTCGTTTTTCCTGGCGGTGCTGTTTCTGGCAGGCGGCATTGCAGGTTATTTTTACTTAAACAGGGTGCCTGATACGACATCCGACCTGGTGGATATTTCTCCGGAAACGGGATATGACTGGGGAAACCTTTCGGAAGGAATGCACGTTCATCTTGCGGCTAATACCAACGGCGGTTATTATTGTCTGGATATGGAAAAAGATGAGTTTCGCGTGTATTTTACATACGATTTTTCCATGCAGACCAAAAGATACAATCATATTCTCTGTGTCTATGTAGAACCGCAGGATTATGACGATTGGGAAAGCTTAGTTTACGGGAAGATTGGAAAAAACACCGTATTAAAGAGAAAAAACGTGGATAACTATGTAAGAAAAATGACAAGTTCGGAATATGCGAATGCCAGAAATGCCATACTTTCCGGCGGAGAATATGATCTGGATGAAGTAGAGGAATTGCTTTCACCTTACATCATTGCACCGAAGGAAGAAAAGACGAAAAACCCCATCTTAAACATTCTGGATTATGCAGCGATTGTACTTGGTGCAATTTTCCTGGTCGGAAGTATTGTAGGAGTCATAAAAAACAGATAAATAAAGTACGGCGCTGATACTTGCATTGCTTTTTTTGCGGGTGTATAATTGTGAAATTAAAATTTTTGAATAAAAACGGGCTGAAAAAGAGGAATCGTTCGGCCAGACGAAAGGAGTGTTTCAAATGAGCAAGAATATTGACTGGGCAAATTTAGGCTTTGGATATATCCAGACGGATTATCGTTATGTATCCAAATTCAAAGACGGAAAGTAGGATGAAGGCGCGATTATTACCGACGCTAACATCGTGCTAAATGAGTGTGCCTGCGTATTTCAGTATTCTCAGTCCTGTTTTGAAGGATTGAAGGCATATTACACCAAGGATGGCAACATTGTATGCTTCCGTCCGGATATGAACGCAGAGCGTATGTATGACTCCGCAGTGCGTCTTGAGATGCCTCCCTTTGATAAGGACCAGTTTGTAGATGCAGTTGAGAAAGTTGTAGCTGCTAATAAGGAATTCGTTCCTCCTTACGGAACAGGTGCCAGCCTTTATCTTCGTCCTTTCATGATCGGTACGAACCCCGTAATCGGTGTTAAGCCGGCAGAAGAGTATGAATTCAGAATTCTTACTACACCTGTAGGACCTTACTTCAAGGGCGGCGCAAAACCGATTTCCATCAAAGTGTCCGATTATGACCGTGCGGCACCGAACGGAACCGGTAATATCAAAGCAGGTTTGAACTATGCAATGAGCTTATATCCGATTCAGCTTGCACATAAAGAGGGATTTGCGGAGAATATGTATCTTGATCCCAAGACCCGTACCAAGGTAGAAGAGACCGGTGGAGCAAACTTCATCTTCATAACCAAGGACGGCACTCTGGTTACTCCGAAGTCTGACAGTATCCTTCCTTCCATCACCAGAAGAAGCATTTGCTACGTAGCAGAGCATTATCTGGGAATGAAGGTTGAACACAGAGAAGTTCTTTTCGAAGAAGTAAAAGACTTTGCAGAATGCGGACTCTGCGGAACCGCAGCTGTTGTTTCTCCTGTAGGAAGAATCCACGACCACGGAACCGATATCTATTTCCCGAGCGGAATGGAAGAGATGGGACCTTGGACCAAGAAGATCTACGATACCTTAACCGGCATCCAGAGATGCGAAATCGAAGCTCCCGAAGGATGGATCAAGGTAATCAAATAGTTGAAACGATTTGCCCCGGCTTAAAGGCCGGGGCATTTTTAATTATAGTGAAATTTTACTTGACACTTTTGCGCGTTTTTTGTATAGTAATAAGGCAGTTTGTTTTGGGGTCTTAGCTCAGCTGGGAGAGCATCTGCCTTACAAGCAGAGGGTCATAGGTTCGAGCCCTATAGGCCCCAGCAAAGTAACTGCAAACGACAACGTGGCGAGATAGCTCAGTTGGCTAGAGCACGCGGTTCATACCCGCGGTGTCGAGGGTTCGAATCCCCCTCTCGCTATAAAAAAAGGAATCCGTGAGGATTCCTTTTTGCATTTCGAACCCGAGACACCGCGGGCGGTGGAGAGGGCGCATGACGTCCGGGGGACGTCAGTTTTGCGCCGACCGGAGCGGAGCGGAGAATTCGAATCCCCCTCTCGCTATAAAAAAAGGAATCCGTGAGGATTCCTTTTTGCATTATTTGGGATATATTCTAAATTCCATAGAGTTCGATATCTTCCGGTGTTATGGTTTCGGCATCAAAACTCTTTTCCTCAAGGTAAATCGTTTTATCCTCAATCGTTTCTCCGTTTTCGAGTTTTTTGATTACCTGATCAATGTATTCCGCCTGGTAAGGGTTGCACTGTCCGTCGTAATTCCATTCATGGGAGAGCAGTTCTTCCAAAGCCCAGCGGTTACAGTCAAATCCCATGATGATAACGGATCCGCCGAGCCCGTGAGAAATTCCTGCGTTATCCAGTGCCTTTACGGCACCCTTTGCCATATCGTCGTTTTCCGCATAGATGACATTGAATTTCTTGCCTTCCTTAATCTGTTTTTCTACCAGATTCTGCGCATATATGGCGTTCCAGTCACAGAATTCACTGACAACGATATTCCAGCCTTCTTTTTCGGCCATTTCAAAAAGAGCCTCACTACGGCCTTCCTGAGCGGAGGAACCTTCCACACCTTGTATATGAATGATGTTGTAGGTATCCAGATTCTGGTTTTTCAACCATTCCGTCGCCATATCACCTTCTTTTCTCATATCGGATATAATGGAAGCTTCGTATAAAGATTCATCCGCATCCACGGTACGATCGAAGAGAATCACCTTAGTGCCTGCTTCTTTGGCTTTTGCAAGGGTCTCTTCCCAGCCTGAAGTATTGGCAGGGGAGAGAAGGAGGTATTCCACGCCTTCTTCAATATACTGGTTGGCATACATAATCTGTTCCGAATTTACGATGCTGTAGGAAAAAGAAGCATCATATCCGTTTTCCTCGGTAAAGGTATTGGTCATATCCAAATCGTTTGCCACACGGTATCCGGATTCATTCGGATCATTGTTGATTATGGCGACACGGATCAGATTTTCGTTTTTCTTGGTATTTTTCTCTTTTTTATGATTGGTGCAGGAAGAAAATGTTAACAGCATCAGGGAAGCTATTAACATGACTGCAATGGTTTTTCTAATTGAATTCATATGGGTTCCTCCATTGAGAATCGACACAAAAAGTATAACCCCGCTTGGAAAGATTTACAAGAAAAAAGGGTTAAGATTGGGCATGTTTTGGTTTGCTATATCAGCCGAAAAAAAGTATAATAAATAGAGGGTGTATTGGGGATAGGGGAAGACTTTATGGGAGAAAACAAAACCCACAAAGGAATATTTACGGACAGCAGATTCTATTACTGTTTTTTTACGGTTGTCTTCATTCTCTTTGTTTTGATTACCGCATTGGCACATCAAAACAAAGTTCTTTTTGATCCGGACTCAAAAGACTATACAAAGAAATGGTCCTATGAAAACGGCTCCATTGTTGATTTCGACAATCTTGTGGAAAAGGATACCATACTCATTCACAAGAGAACCAACGGAAATGAAATCAATAACAAATCTCTTTGTTTTACCAGTAAAAACGTATATTTCACCGTATATCTGGACGGGGATATCATCTATGATTTTCATCCGGATCCGCCGAGGCTTTTCGGAAAAGCTTACGGTGTATTTCCGCATGCCGTAAACCTGCCGCTTCTTTACAGAGACGGTAATTTGGAAATCAAAATCGATAATATCTATCCGGAGACACCGGGTTATATTCATGATATGAAACTTTGCAACGGAAACTATTACATTTTGAACGAAATGCAGAAGTCCGCTGTGGAATTTTTGATTTGCCTTCTTATGTTTGTCTTCGGATTTGTATTATTCTGCATCGGTGTTGTCGGAAAGTATTTCGGAGAAAAACGGTTTGAAATTATGAGTATGGGTACCTTCGGAATGGTATCCGCACTTTGGATTGCAACGGAGACACCGCTGTTTTCACTGTTTTTGTCAGCTCCGATTGCAGTGCACTTTGTAGACTATATCATGCTGGCGATTTTGCCTCTTCCGACCGTGCTTTTTGCCTCGCATATTACCGGAAACAAGGATTCCAAAATGGCACATGCGGTCAGCTTTGCGGCTGCAGTGAACCTGCTGTTTTCCATTTGTTCCACCTTGTTCGGATTCAAAGATTATCACCAGCTGTTATTCTTAAGCCATATCATTCTTGCCGTGACGGTAGTTGTCGTCCTCTACTTCTTTATAAAGAGTATTATCAAGAAGACGATTCCGAAGGGGCTTTTGATTATTCTCGCCATGACGTTTTTGACACCGGTTGCAATCGGCGCCTTCGAAATGGTCCGCTATCGAATGAATCCTGCGGAGTATACCGGAATGTCTTTCTATAAATACGTTTTGTTCCTGTTTATTTTCCTCTGCGGTATTTATGAATTCATCAATATCTCCGAAATGAGCAGAAGAAGCCAGTATGCGGAGATTATGGAAGAACTGGCATATACGGACGGGCTGACCGGCTTACTGAACCGTGAAGCATACAATAAAGAACTGGAAAACCCGATGGAAGAGGGTGACAGTTACACCTTTGTTATGCTGGATATGAACCAATTGAAGAAAGTAAACGATATCCTGGGACATATCATGGGTGACGAGTACATTAAGAAAATTGCGGAATTTATTAAAACTTCTTTTACATCCGAGGATAAGTGTTTCCGAATCGGTGGCGATGAGTTTTTTGTAATGGCGAAGAGAAAGTGTTCCGATGAAAAGTTCCAGGAAGCTTTGGCAACGCTGAATCAGAAGATAGAGCAGTACAACCTTGAGAAAAATGAAAAAATTCCGATGAGCATAGCCATCGGATATGCGGAATACGTGTACGGCAAAGCAAATGTGGAAGAAGTGATCCGAATTGCCGATGAGCGAATGTATGAACAGAAAAAGACCATGAAAAAGGAACTGGTTAAGATGGAATAAAAGTTTTCCGAATTTCCTTATTGACAGAAGATTTCAGAAATAATATAATGACATTGTTAAAAAAATAACGATAAAAATTTAACAATGTCATTTTGTATCTTTAGATAAAGGAGGAAGAATAAATGGCAGAAAAGAAAATGCAGATTGTCGACAGTGTGGAAAGCCTGGAAAAAGCGCTGAAAGAATTAAGGGCAGCGCAACAGATCTACGCATCTTACACTCAGGAACAGGTTGACACTATTTTTAAGGCGGCTGCGTTAGCAGCAAACCAGGCAAGGATTCCGCTTGCAAAGATGGCGGTGGAAGAGACCGGCATGGGAATTGTGGAAGACAAGGTTATCAAAAATCACTATGCGGCAGAATACATTTACAATAAATATAAAGATGCCCAGACCGTAGGCGTTGTAGAAGAAGACAAGGCATACGGAATTCGTAAAATTGCAGAGCCAATCGGTGTTGTTGCAGCGGTTATCCCGACCACGAACCCTACATCAACTGCGATTTTCAAAACATTACTTGCATTGAAGACGAGAAATGCCATCATCATTTCTCCGCATCCCCGTGCAAAGAAATCCACGATTGCGGCTGCAAAAGTTGTGCTGGATGCAGCGGTTGCTGCAGGTGCACCGGAAGGAATCATCCGCTGGATCGATGTTCCCAGCCTTGATATGACAACACTGGTTATGAAAGAATCCGATATCATCCTTGCTACCGGTGGCCCCGGCATGGTAAAGAGTGCATATTCTTCCGGAAAGCCGGCAATCGGTGTAGGTGCAGGTAATACACCTGCTATTATTGATGATTCGGCAGATGTGGTTCTTGCGGTCAATTCGATTATTCATTCCAAGACCTTCGATAACGGTATGATCTGCGCATCCGAGCAGTCCACCATCGTTTTGGAGAAAGTATATGCGGCTGTAAAAGAAGAGTTTGCTAACCGCGGATGCTATTTCTTAAAGCCTTCCGAGATTGAGAAAGTTCGTAAAACCATCCTGATTAACGGATCCTTAAATACAAAAATCGTCGGCCAGTCTGCATTCAAGATTGCCGAACTTGCAGGCGTGAAAGTTCCGGAAAAGACGAAAATCTTAATCGGCGAAGTAAAGAGCGTGGAACTTTCCGAAGAGTTCGCACATGAAAAATTATCGCCCGTACTTGCGATGTATAAGGCAAAAGATTTTGCGGATGCTTTAAATAAAGCAGAGAGACTGATTGCGGACGGCGGTTACGGCCATACCTCCTCTTTGTTTGTCAATACAATTACGGAGGGCGCAAAAATCGCGGAATTCGGCGAACGCATGAAGACCTGCCGTATCTTAATCAACACACCTTCTTCCCACGGCGGAATCGGTGATTTATACAACTTCAAACTGGCTCCTTCCCTTACCCTCGGTTGTGGTTCCTGGGGCGGAAATTCCGTGTCCGAAAACGTAGGAATCAAACATCTTTTGAATATTAAGACCGTAGCGGAGAGGAGAGAGAATATGTTGTGGTTCAGAGCACCCGGAAAAGTTTACATGAAGAAAGGCTGCCTCCCCGTTGCGCTTGAGGAATTAAAGGCAGTTTATGGAAAGAAGAGAGCATTTATCGTAACCGATACCTTCCTGTTTGAGAATGGCTATACCAAGCCGATTACAGATAAACTGGAAGAACTCGGCATTCAGTATACGACGTTTTCCAATGTCGCACCCGATCCCAATCTTGCCTGCGCAAAAGAAGGTGCAAAGCTGATGGCGGAATTCAAACCCGATACCATCATTGCATTGGGCGGCGGTTCCGCAATGGATGCAGGAAAGATTATGTGGGTATTGTATGAGCATCCCGAAGCAGATTTCATGGATATGGCAATGCGTTTTGCGGATATCAGAAAACGTATCTATACCTTCCCGAAGATGGGAGAAAAAGCATACTTTATCGCAATTCCGACTTCTGCAGGAACCGGTTCCGAGGTAACACCTTTTGCGGTTATTACCGATGAGCAGACCGGCGTGAAATATCCGCTTGCAGATTATGAATTGTTACCGAATATGGCTATTATTGATGCCGATATGCATATGAATGCACCGAAGGGCCTGACGAGCGCATCCGGTATCGATGCCGTTACCCATGCACTGGAGGCATATGCTTCCGTAATGGCAACGGATTATACCGACGGACTTGCCATTCAGGCACTGAAAGTCATTTTTGAATATCTTCCGAGAGCATATGATAACGGACCGAACGATCCGGAAGCCAGAGAAAAAATGGCCAATGCCGCTACCATGGCAGGTATGGCATTTGCCAATGCATTCTTAGGTGTATGCCACTCCATGGCACATAAGCTCGGCGCATTCTATCACATCCCTCACGGTGTTGCCAATGCCCTTATGATAGATGAAGTAATCCGCTTTAACCGCGTGGATGTACCGACCAAGATGGGAACCTTCTCCCAGTATGATCATCCGCACACCATGGAGCGTTATGCGGAAATCGCAACCGCTCTCGGTTTAAAGGGAAAAACCGACGAGGAAAAGGTTGAAAGTTTAATCAAAGCAATCGATGAATTAAAGGCGAAAATCGGTATCAAGAAGTCCATAAAAGACTACGGTGTGGATGAAAAGGAATTCCTTGAAAGACTGGACGAAATGACGGAACAGGCTTTTGATGACCAGTGCACCGGCGCGAACCCGAGATACCCGTTGATGAGTGAAATCAAGCAGATGTACTTAAATGCATACTACGGAAAACATGAGGAAGTGTAAGGAGGGGAGACTATGAAACTGGATAATTTGATTGCCGACAGAGGAAATAAAAAAATCTATAAAGACGGAGATCTTGCGATTAAAGTTTTTGAAAACGATGCATTCTCCAAAGCCGATATTTTAAACGAAGCCTGCAACCAGGCAAGAGTGGAAGATTTAGCGGAGCTTCATATCCCCAGAATCCGTGAAGTATGTAAGATTGACGGAAAATGGGCTATCGCAACGGAATTTGTGGAAGGTAAGACTTTACAGCAGTTAATGGATGAAAATCCCGATAAAATGGATGAGTATCTGGACCTTTTTGTGGATCTTCAAATCAAGGTGCATTCCTTTACGGTTGCAAACTTAAATTCCCAGAAAGAGAAGATGAATCGCAAGATTAGTCAGACCTCTCTGGATGCCACCACACGCTATGAACTGCACACCAGACTCAATGCGCTTCCTGCACATAACAAGGTCTGCCACGGAGATTTCAATCCTTCGAATATCATCATCGATAAGGAAGGTGTTCCGCATATTCTGGACTGGGCACATGTAACCAGCGGAAATGCTTCCGCAGACGTTGCAAGAACCTATCTGTTGTTCAGCCTTGCGGGAAAAGATGAACTTGCAAACAAGTATCTGATGCTTTTCTGCGAAAAGACCGATACTGCAAGACAGTATGTGGAAAAATGGCTCCCGATCGTAGCTGCTTCCCAGTCTGTAAAAGGCAAGCCCGAAGAGAAGGAATTCTTGTTAAAATGGGCAGATGTAGTAGATTTTGAATAGGTTTCGAAATAGAGTAAAAGGGCCTGCCATCCGGCGGGCCTTTTTTGTTGAAAGGACCCGGAAGAATGGTTATACTTTAGGTATATATTTTTCGGATTGGAGAAGATATGAAAAAGAGATTATCTGTGTTCTTAATAATTCTGTTGGCCGTTGTTTTGATTTTGTCTACAGGATGTAAAAATACGAAAGTCGAAACGGAATCGGTAAAAGAAAGCGAGAGCGTTCGAATAATCGAAAACCGGACATCGGAAGAAGATATTAGTGAAACAATACCGGAAGAGGAGTATTACACATATATGGGTACCACGGAGGAAAACCAGGAACGCATTCGTAAAATCATAGAATTCCACGGATACTACAGAGGAAGTAAGGAAGATATCGTGGAAAAGTATCTGACCGAGCTGGAGGAGTCCGATGCCGGTGAAGGAAAGCTCTGGAGAAGAATCATGGAATACTGGAATTATGCGAACGATGAGATGGAGGTCAATCTGGAAAAACTTCCGGATGATCTTCCAAAGGATGATTCCTTGTGCATCATGGTTTTGGGCTTTGAGTTAAATGATGACGGATCCATGCAGAATGAGCTGATCGGAAGACTGAACGTAGCACTTGCGTGCGCAAATCAGTATCCGAATGCTTATGTGGTCTGCACGGGAGGCGGAACCGCTGCCAATAACAGGAACGTAACGGAAGCGGGCCTTATGGGAGACTGGCTTATTGAACACGGACTAAGCAAGGATCGACTGATTATAGAGGATAAATCGCAGACCACGGCGGAAAATGCAATTTATTCCTACGGAATCCTTCTTGCTGATTATCCGCAGGTGGATTCCATAGCACTTGTGAGCAGTTCCTATCATATCGCCTGGGGAGCGCTTTTGCTGGAAGCGGCTTTTTTGAAGACGGCATTTGAAAAACAGACGCCGGAGGTACACGTGATCTCCAATTGTGCGTATGAGTGCTTCAATGCAAAGTATGCCGATGTGCTTCGTTTTGAGACCGGAGGAATGCTTCAAATGATCGGAGAAGACGGCCTGGCCATGCAGTATTATTCCGGAGCACAGCAGGCACCGAAAGAATAAGGGAGAAAACACTTCCCGGAAAGGCGCAAAAAGTGCCGCGGGACTGGAAAAACCGGTCAAAATATGTTAAAATAATTTGTTGATTATGTGTCAATACGAAACAAGAGATTGAAGGAGTAAGACTATGGGAATGAATGTTGCATGTCTTGATTTGGAAGGAGTACTGGTACCGGAGATTTGGATTGCTTTTTCGGAAGCGACAAATATCCCGGAACTTCGCAGAACCACCAGAGACGAGCCGGATTATGACAAGCTTATGAAATACAGAATGGAGATTTTGAAGGAGCATGGGCTCGGACTGAAAGAAATTCAGGCAACCATCGCTACCATCGATCCCCTTCCCGGAGCAAAAGAGTTTCTGGATGAACTGCGTGATAATATGCAGACCATCATTATCAGTGATACCTTTGAACAGTTTGCAAAACCTTTGATGGTAAAACTCGGTATGCCGACTTTGTTCTGCAACACCCTTGAGGTAGGAGAAAACGGTGAGATTGTCGGATATCGTATGCGCTGTGAAAAGTCCAAACTGACCACGGTGAAAGCACTGCAAAGCTGCGGTTTTGATACGATTGCTACCGGTGACAGCTTTAACGATCTGGCCATGATTCAGGAAGGAAAGGCCGGATTTTTATTCCGTACCACGGAGAGCATTAAGAAAGATTATCCGAATATTCCGGCATATGAGGAATACGCGGATTTACTGGCAGCTTTCAAAGAAGCAGCGAAATAAGGATGATATATGAGAGTAGGCATGGGATATGATGTTCATCGTCTCTGTGAAAACAGGGATATGATCATCGGTGGTGTAAAAATCGATTACGAGAAAGGTCTTTTGGGACATTCCGATGCGGATGTTTTGTTGCATGCCATTTCGGATGCACTTCTCGGTGCAGCGGCGCTTGGAGACATCGGAAAGCATTTTCCCGATACGGATGATCAGTACAAAGGAATCTCCAGTCTGATCCTGCTTGAGAGGGTAGGAGATTTGTTGTCCGAGGAGGGATATCTGATCAATAATATTGATGCTACGATTATCGCCCAGGAACCGAAAATGAGACCGCATATCGACAAAATGCGTGAAAACATTGCAAAAACTCTCGGCCTAGAAGTATCACAAGTCAATGTCAAAGCGACAACGGAAGAAGGGCTTGGATTTACCGGAAGCAAAGAAGGAATTGCAGCCCAGGCAATCTGTCTGATTTCCGAGGCGTCGGAACTGAGTTCCTATGCTGTGATGCCGAACTGTGAAAGTTGCGGCGGATGCAGTAAACGATAATTATGTAAACTACATTATGTTAACTATAATTATGTCAACTAAATTTATGTAAATGACATTATGTTAACCAGAATTATGTAAACTAATTTATACAGGAGTTTGTTAAGCAGTATGGAAGTATTTTATCTGGCAGAAGGAGATGACCTTGTTTATGCCGGAAAAGAGAATATGGAGACCGTCAGTTCCCTTTATTTGTCTCCTCATTTTACGAGCAGAGGAGAGGAACTGTGTGAAATAAAGAATGTCTTTACGAAGGAAAAGTTTCGCAGACGCGGATGTATGGACGCGCTGATGAAAGAGGCCTTTGCTTGTATGCAAAGCGAGGCAGAAGCTTATACTTTTCTTCGCCCGATGAATCCGAAGTACTTTATTCCATATGGTTTTGTGGAAGTGGAAAATCGTGAGAACTATCGTCTGAACGGACTACTTGTGTCGGACGATTTGATCAAAAAGGCAAATGAGGAAGATTCATCATTTACCGTAAATGTAAAAGGGGAAGAGTATGAGTTTCATCCCCTGGCGGAAAAGGAAGCAGATGATGTTGCATCTTTTGTAAACGGAATCTTAAGTGACAGATCAGACTGTTACATCAAGGAATCCGGACATACGCTTTTAAACCGCAAACATTCCATGCGCCAGAAGGGCGGGAATCTCTATGTGATTTCAAAGAAGAATGAAATTCTTTGTGTTTTTGGGTATTCGTTGATCAAACAGGAAATCGTTCGGGAATCGGACGGACAGGTTACGAAGTTTTCCGACAAAAACACGGAATTCATCCTGGCAAAGAATGATTATTCAATGGACGCTCTTTTTATTAAAGAACCGGAAGCAATTACAACGCTTGCCAGAATCATAGATGTCAAAACAATGCTTGAGTCGGCAACCTCTCCGAAGGAATTTGTGATGGCTCTTCGTGTGTTTGACGAGAGACTAACCGAGAACGCCGGACTGTATATTCTTCACTGCGGTCCCATGGGAGGAAATCTCAGAGCCGTTAAAATCGGTAATTCCGAAATGAAAAACGCCGAAGGTGAAAAACTTTCCGCCGAAGGTGAGATTACGATTGAAAATCTGACAAGATTTCTGTTTGGATTTAAGAAAGCGGAAGACTGTTTCAAAATCTATGTGAAATCCAAAGAAGAAGAGAGTTTCGCGGCATTAAATGCTTTAAAATGTATCGAAAAACCATATTTGATCTGCGGATGACGATACTACAAATGTAGAAACGAAAGAGAAGGAAAGAATAATGCAAATATATAACACACTCAGCAAAAGAAAAGAAAACTTTGTTCCGATTGAGGAAGGAAAGGTCAGAATGTATGTCTGCGGACCTACCGTATACAACCTGATTCATATCGGAAATGCAAGACCGATGATTGTTTTTGATACAGTAAGACGTTATATGGAATACAAGGGATATGATGTCAATTATGTATCAAACTTTACGGATGTGGATGATAAGATCATTAAAGCGGCTTTGGAAGAAGGCGTGGATACTTCCGTAATTTCCGAACGCTATATTGAGGAATGCAAAAAAGATATGGCTTCCTTAAACGTAAAACCGGCAACCACCCATCCGAAGGCAACCGAGGAAATACCCGGAATGCTGGAAATGATTCAGAATTTGATCGATAAGGATTTTGCTTATGTTGCGGAAGACGGAACGGTTTATTTCCGTACCCGCAGATTCAAGGAGTACGGAAAACTTTCTCACAAGAACCTGGATGATTTACAGGGCGGTATGAGAAATCTTCTCGTTTCCGGTGAAGACCAGAAGGAAGATCCTCTGGATTTTGTACTTTGGAAGCCGAAGAAAGAAGGAGAGCCTTATTGGGAGTCTCCCTGGTGCGACGGTCGTCCCGGCTGGCATATTGAATGCTCCGTTATGAGTAAGAAGTATTTGGGCGATGAAATCGATATTCATGCCGGCGGAGAAGATCTGGTATTCCCGCATCATGAAAATGAAATCGCTCAGTCCGAAGCAGCAAACGGAAAGACATTTTCCCATTATTGGATGCACAATGCATTCTTAAATATCGACAATAAGAAGATGTCCAAATCCCTGGGTAACTTCTTTACCGTAAGAGATATTCTGGAAAAATATGATGCTCAGGTTTTGCGCTTTTTCTTCTTAAGTGCACATTACCGCTCCCAGTTGAACTTCAGTGCTGACTTGATGGAAGCGGCAAAGAATTCCCTGGATCGTATTTTGACCTGTGCGGAACGCGCCAGAGACGCGATTAAGGTTGCTCCCGAAACAGCCATGAGCGCAGAAGAAGAGGCTATGGTAAAAGAAGCCGAAGCTTTCCGCAGCAAATACGAAGAGGCTATGGAAGATGACTTTAATACCGCGGATGCGATTTCGGCTATTTTTGAACTGGTTAAATTCATGAATACCAATATCACGGAAAGCAGCAGTAAAGCTTTTGATGAAGCATTATACAAAGAACTTTTTGAATTGTCCGACATCTGTGGTTTGATTCTGGAAAAGAAGGAAGAGACTCTGGATGAGGAAATCGAAAAACTGATTGAAGAGCGTCAGGCAGCCAGAAAAGAAAAGAACTTTGCAAGAGCCGATGAAATCCGTGCTCTGTTACTGGATAAAGGAATTGTGCTGGAAGATACCAGAGAGGGTGTAAAGTGGAAGAGAGCATAAGAAATGCATTCAATCTGCCCGAACAGGATCTTCGTACGTATACTCCGCTTACGTTGGCTTTTGTAGGGGATAATGTTTATGATCTGGTCATCCGGACGGTTTTGCTGGAAGAAGGCAATCGGAAACTAAACGAAATCCATAAGAAGAAAAGTACGCTTGTAAAAGCGGAAACGCAGGCCTGGATTGCGGAATATTTCCTTAAAGAAGGAATCTTTACCGAGGAAGAAGCAGAGTGGTATCGAAAGGGCAAAAATGCCAAGACACAGTCTCACGCAAAGAATGCAAATCTTTCCACATACCACAGGGCAACCGGTTTGGAAACCGTAATGGGAGCGCTTTATATCAAAAACGATACGAATCGCATCATCACATTATGTAAGATCGGAACGGATGCTTTTCTGAAAGCGGAAACAGTAGAAGAATAACGACGGATAAGGATAATCGTTATGGGATATCATGAATTTACAATCGAGGGCAGAAATGCCGTAATGGAAGCATTTCGAAGCGGAAAGTGTATCGATAAACTCTATGTACTTGACGGCTGTCAGGACGGCCCTGTATTAAGCATTAAAAGGGAAGCGAAGAAACAGGACACTTTGATTCGATATGTCGACAAGGAACGTCTGGATCAGCTTTCCGAGACCGGAAAACACCAGGGTGTTATCGCATATGCCGCAGCTTACGAGTATGCGGAGGTGGAAGATATTCTGTCTGTTGCGAAAGAAAAAGGGGAAGCACCGTTTCTTGTATTGCTCGATAACATTGAAGATCCGCATAACCTGGGTGCAATTATCCGTACGGCTCATCAGGCCGGTGCTCACGGAGTAATCATTCCCAAAAACCGTGCGGTCGGACTTACGGCTACGGTTGCAAGAACATCTGCGGGAGCGTTGAATTATTTACCGGTTGCTAAGGTAACCAATCTTTCCAAAACCATCGATGATCTGAAGAAAGAAGGCCTGTGGTTTGCCTGTGCGGATATGGATGGTCAGGTAATGTATGATGCAAATCTTACCGGCGCTATCGGACTTGTCATCGGAAGCGAAGGAGAAGGCGTATCCAGACTGGTGAAAGAGAAGTGTGATTTTACGGTTTCCATTCCCATGATGGGTCAAATCGATTCCTTAAATGCATCCGTTGCGGCAGGGGTTTTGTGTTATGAAATTGTAAGACAGAGAAGGGTAAAATAAGACAGATCTAAAAGGCATCGTTAATTTGTTTTCGGGGTAAGCAAAGAGGGGTTTGAATGGATAAAAAATATGACAAATACACCGATGAAGAGCTGATTTTAATCCTGCGCGGCGGTGAAGAAGCCGTTATGGAATACCTTTTGAATAAGTATAAGAATCTTGTAAAATCCATGGCCGGTTCTTATTTTATTCCCGGTGCCGATGAACAGGATATTCTTCAGGAGGGAATGATTGGCTTATATAAGGCCATTCGTGATTACAATCCTTCAAAGGATGCTTCTTTTGTGACGTTTGCGAAACTCTGTATCTCCAGAAATATTCAGACGGCTATCAACCGTGCCAATACCAAGAAGATGGATCCGTTAAACAAATCACTTTCTTTGGATGAACAGGAAAACGGAACGGAGAACATTCAGGTGATGGCCTTAAAACGTCTCGGCATGGATAATCCCGAGCATATTTTGATTGACCGGGAAAACTATGCACAGTTAAAGGAAGGTATCGTAAATGGCTTAAGCAAGACGGAATGCATGGTATTTGAATTGATGCTGCAGGGCCTTACCTATCAGGAAATCGCAAGGAAATTAAAGCTCTCTGCGAAGTCTGTGGACAATGCAATTACCAGAATAAAAAGCAAAGCAAAAAAACATTTAAAGAAACCGCAAAATGCCATTGACAAACAAAATAAAACTATGGTAAGATAACCCACGGTGCAAAAATGTGCTGCTGTGGCTCAGTCGGTAGAGCGTCGCCTTGGTAAGGCGGAGGTCACGGGTCCGATTCCCGTCAGCAGCTTTTCCAAAAGAGAGGTAGGACCTCTCTTTTTTGTTTTATGGCAGGATATGTAAATTGTAGATTATTAGAAAAAAATATGCTAAAATAACTATGTATGTTTTATGTCTAGGGGGAATTTGAAGATGGAAAAAGCAATACGTGTTACGGCAATTCTGGCATTGGTAATTCAGGTGGCATATATAGCGTTTGGTCGTTTTATGCTTCCTTTAATTGCTGCCTCTGCAACACCGTATGTTACATTCAACATGGATGGACAGCTTGTTTATCTGGCATATACTTTTGGATCTTCCTTTGTGTATCTGACAGCCTTTGTACTGTTCATGGTTCTGCTGTTGTTCGCTGCGAAAAACAGAGGAGAGAAGATCGGTATGGAAATTGCCTGCATTGTTGTTACGACGGTAGTAATTCCTTTGTTAAACAGTGCTGTAGCGTGGTTTGAAAGATTATACTTAGCTACAATGAGATCGGAAATCTATGCGACGGTCAATGTAATGAATACATATGAGTCATTTCTATCCATGCTAAACATGGTTTCCATGATTCTTCTTGTAATTTCCTGTACCATCTCCATTTGCAGGAAGAAGTTCGTAATTCCTTTGGAATATGATAAAGGATATGGTGTAAACGACGAGTATAATTCCAGAGAATTTGACGAAATGGGTGTGTTTTCATGATGGAACCTGTTAACAAAAATGCTACAAAAGAAGCGCGCGAGTTATTAGAGTTTCTTTATGATACAGCAGGAAAAAAACTTATTTCCGGACAGCATACACAGACGATTCCCATGGAGGAAGCGGATTATATCTATGAAGTGACGGGAAAAAGGCCGAAACTTCAGGGTTTCGAACTTCTGGGCTATTCACCGAATGTCAATCGGTTGGATGCAACAGAGGAATGTCTTACGGAAGTTGATGAAAACCTTGGTACCGTAGAGACAGCCATTAAGTGGGCGAAAGAAACAAACGGAATCGTTTCCTATTGCTTTCACTGGTTTTCTCCGATCGGAGGAAGGGATAAGAGTTTTTACGCAATCAATACGGATTTCGATGCGAGAAAAGTATTGGAAGAAGGTTCTGAAGAAGAGAAGAAGTTTTACTCGGATCTTGATGTGATTGCCAAAGAACTGCTTAAGTTTAAAGAGGAAAACATTCCGATTCTCTGGCGTCCCTTTCACGAAGCCGACGGAAAGTGGTTTTGGTGGGGGGCAAAGGGTGACGAGACCGGAAAACAGTTATATATAAAAATGTTCCGTTACTATACGGAAGTCTATCATATGGATCATCTGATCTGGGTTTGGAATTCACCCGTTCCGGAAGGCTATCCGGGAGATGAGTATGTAGACGTAATATCCGTGGATGTCTATTTGGAGCCCGGAACAAAAACGGATTATGCCAAAGAGTATGAGAATCTTCGAAAGATTACAAAGACCGACAAGGTCGCAGCTCTTGGTGAAGTCGGAATATTGCCGGATATGGATCTTTGGGAGAAGAGTAAAGTCCCCTGGGCATATTTCATGACCTGGTCGAAAGAATTCTGTATCGGCGAAAAGCATAACAAAAAAGAGGATTTTCAGAAGACATATCAGTCTGAAAACCTGATTACATTATAATTTCTAAATTTCAGGAAACGAAAGAGAGTGTTGAAATGAAGAAAAGCTCAAAAACAGCCATTATGTACGGTGTCATTATTGCATTGTCAATCGGTGTTGTTGTGACCGCTGTAATGGTATCGAAAAAACCGAAGATTACGGTAGAGGAAGAATCGCCTTCCATTTCCGTGGAAAACCAAATCACCTTCTATGAAGAGAGTACGGAAGAAATCGATCTTTCCGAGATTGTGGTCAGAGCAAGAGTTATTGACGATAACGTCAACGTAAGAACCGGCCCCGGAACCGAGGCAAAGCGTCTGGGAAGTGCTTATTACGGAAATACTTTTGATTATATTTCCCAGAGCAGTGACGGATGGACCAAAATCGTTTACGACGGAAACGATGCATATATTTATTCCGAGTATGTGGAGCTGGTTCCTATGGTTCTGGATGTGGAAGGAAACTATACAGAGTACCTCGGAGCGGATGCACCGACGCAGGAAGAAATGGCTGTCTGGACCGGAGCAGTTACGGAAGGTGACGAGGAGAATCCTTAAGGAAATTAGTAAGAGAATAGTAAGAGAATAGTAAGAGAATAGCAAGGGAATTAGTAAGAAGATTATGATTGTATCATAAGATAATGACTGAATCATAAGATAAGAACTGAATTATAAAAAACTGAATCATAAGATAAGAACTGAGTCATTAGCAACTGAACCATAAACATAAGAAAACCGACTGCGTTATGCAGTCGGTTTTTGTATTTCAGTATATGAATACGATTTCATATTATTCAGGAACGTATCAGTTTCCTTCCTGTTGCTGTTGCTGCTGTGCAAGGGCGGCAGCTCTGGCTGCTTCCAATTCGGCTGCCTGTTGGGCAATTATCGCCTGTGCATTCGGCTGCAGGAAGAATTCCGTGTTATGAGGACACATACGGCTCTTAGCCAGGTTATATTCGCTCTGAATGGTATTCAGAGTTTCGGAAGGATGAAGTTCCGTAATACCCTCCACTTTGAAAGGACAGTTCTCGCAAGCGGGAAGTCCGCAGTATTCGCAGATGGATCCGACATAGTGAACGTCGCAGGAAGCAGTGGGAACGGTTCCCTGAGCAAAATACTCGGTCTTTAAGCAACCGTCGCATAATCCCTGAATCGGAAGTTTACCGGACTTGGAGCAAACAGTAGCGGTTACGATACCGTTCGGCATCGGGAAGGTCTTCTTGGGAAGTTCCGCATGTACTCTGGACATTACGGCACGCCACAACTTCTGAGCAAGGGTTCTGGAACCATCATTTGCAAGTTTCTCATTGTTGTCAAAACCTGCCCATACGGTAGCGGTATAGTAAGGAGTGAAACCTGCAAACCAAACGTCGTTGTAATCGGAAGTGGTACCGGTCTTACCTGCGATAGCCATATTTCCGAAGTTAACGCCTCCACCGGTACCTCCGTTAACTACGCTGACCATGGCATCGGTTAAGAGGAAAGCAGTGGTTTCCTTAATGATCTGAGTACCTTCCTGATTGGTTTTGTCAATTAATACGTTTCCGTCATTGTCTAAAATCTTGGTATATAAAGTCGGTTTGATATACTTGCCCTGATTTGCGATGGAAGCATAAGCGGCATTCAGTTCCATATTGGTAACACCATCAGTCAAACCACCGAGAGCAAGAGACTGGTTGATATCACCTACAACACGTCCGTCAGATGTGGTTCTGGATTCCACAAGGGTGGTAAATCCGAACTTTAACAAATAATTATATGCCAGCTTCGGAGTAACCTGTGTAATGGTTTTTACGGCGAGAATATTGAGGGACTGTGCAATACCCTGTCTCAGAGACTGAATACCACGATAAGCACCACCGTACCAGTTGGATACGGGACGTCCGTTGGAGTAGTTGTAAGGCTCATCGACTTTGACATCCGCAAGAGTCAGTCCGACGGAGTCAAAAGCAGGAGCATAGGCCGCTACAACCTTAAATGTGGAACCGGGCTGTCTCATGGTGTTGGATGCACGGTTCAATGTTCTGGATGCAAGTTTCGGACCACGGCCTCCGACCATAGCTACTACATAACCGGTGGACTGATCCTCAACGGTTAAGGAAACCTGAGGCTGTAAGGTGATGGAAGCGTTCTCGGCACGAACTTCATCGCCTTCCTCCATTACGGCAGCTTTGTATTCTTCAATTGCTGCATAAGCATCTTCTTCACTGTTGAAGAGTGAATTGAATTTCGAGTTTGTCTGCTTGAAATATTTTTCAAACATCTGAGGACTGTGGTTTACCAGACTTCCGTCCGCTTTGTCGACGGTAAGATTATAGGTCAGATAGTATTTTACATTGGCAGGGAAGTTATCTTCATTGGAGAATACTTCATCGGCGATGGACTGAATCTGAGGATCCATCGTGGCATAGATTTTTAAACCGCCGCTGTAAAGCATACGATATGCCTGCTGGGAATCATATCCGCAGTATTCCTGCAAATCTTCCACAACCTGCTCGGTTAATTCGTCTACGAAGTAGGAGTTGATGGCATTGTCTGCGGAAGACTGGTTTACGGTCTGAATGCGGGCATAAACATCATCTTCCTTGGCTTCCTGGTATTCGGCCTCGGTAATATAACCCTGTTCATACATCTTTCTTAAGGTAATATCACGACGTTCCTTATTGTTTTCCGGATGAGAGATCGGATTCAGTCCGGAAGGATTCTGGGTAATAGCTGCGATTACGGCACATTCGGAAAGGTTTAACTGATATACCTGTTTTCCGAAATAGCGCATGGAAGCAGCCTGAACACCGAGGGTGTTCTGACCCAGGTTGATGGTATTCATATATAATTCGAGAATCTGTTCCTTGGAAAGTTCCTGTTCGATGTTTACCGCCAGATACTGCTCCTGGATCTTACGTTTTACCGTGGCCATTTTATCGGTCTCGGTTGCCCAGCCTTCAAAAACGTTGTTCTTCAGCAACTGCTGAGTAATGGTGGAACCACCCTGGGACTTTTCACCGCCGGACTTAATGATGGTAGTACCGGAACGGAGAATACCTTTGATATCGATACCGTTGTGAGAATAGAAACGCTCATCCTCGATGGCAACGAATGCATTTGCAAGGTTCTGCGGAATCTTCTCCATGGATACGTAAGTACGGTTGGAGTTTTCCGCAATCAGTTTGGTCATTTCATGACCTTCGGAGTCGTATACGGTAGTAGCATATCCTTCGGGAACAACGTCGAGAGAGGAGATGTCCGGAGCGGAACTGATAATACCCTTGAAAGCACCGACACCGACACAGACAACTCCGACAATCACGGCAACCACTCCGATAAGGAAAATCTTAAGGAGCAGGACACCGCCCATTTTTCTGAATTTAATACCTCTTGAAACGAGTTCGCCCTGAATTTTGCGAACTCCTTTTCGTCCGTAATTCATAAGTAAGCCTTTCCGGTTTTGTTTTCACAAAAACCTCGCCTAGAGTACATACTCATAGATAGTTACATTATACCAAAATATTCCGAAAAATAAAAGAAAAATAAACAATCATTTGCCCAGGGACTATCGGATATGGTAAAATGTCGATATGAAAATTCTGGTATCTCCCGGTGTAGGAGAATATGAAGAAAAGAAATCCCGGTTTATTGCCCATCTTGCTTCGGTTAGCACGGAAGAAGAAGCAGTGGCTTTTTTTGATGAAATCAAGAAAAAATACTGGGATGCGAAGCATAACTGCACAGCCTTCGTAATCGGAGAAGATGCATCCCTTACCCGTTGCAGTGATGACGGAGAACCATCCGGAACGGCTGGAAAGCCGATATTGAATGTGCTTTTGCATTCCGAAATTCGTAACATTGCCTGTGTGGTAACCAGATATTTCGGAGGAACCCTGCTTGGAACGGGAGGCTTGATCAAGGCCTATTCCGATGCCGTATCCGCAGCTGTATCAAACAGTGTTGTGGCCGAGGAAATCAAAGGCATTCGAATTCCTTTCGTCATTGAATATGAAAACTATTCCAAGGTACAGTCGGAACTCGAAAGAAACGGAGTTTCCTTAAAGGATGCCGCATTTACCGACAAAGTCAGTGCGGCTGTTGAGATTCCGGCGGAGATGGAAGAGGAAGTGAAGGGAATTCTTACCAGAATTACCTGCGGAAAAGTAAAGATCGAAGAATATTCGGACTGCATCATCCGAAAGATGACAGAATAAACAATAAAGGGGAAGAATATGAGTTTAGCGGATCAGATTTTTATCAACATGTGTAAGGATATTTTGGAAAACGGTACCAGTACCGAAGGCGAGAAGGTCCGTCCGAAGTGGGAAGACGGTACAAGTGCTTATACCATTAAGAAATTCGGTGTGGTAAACCGTTATGATCTGTCCAAGGAATTTCCGCTTATCACGCTTCGTAAAACGGCATTAAAATCCGCAACGGACGAAATGCTTTGGATCTGGCAGAAAAAATCCAACAACGTACATGATCTTCACAGCCATATCTGGGACTCCTGGGCCGATGAAAACGGTTCCATCGGAAAAGCATACGGCTATCAGATGAGTGTGAAGCATCATTATAAAGAAGGAGATATGGATCAGGTAGATCGTGTGATCTATGACCTGAAGAACAATCCGTTCTCGAGAAGAATCATGACAAACATCTATGTGCATCAGGATTTGAGCGAAATGCATCTTTATCCCTGCGCTTACAGCATGACTTTTAATGTAACGCAGAAACCGGGAGATGATAAACTTACCCTGAATGCCATCTTAAACCAGCGTTCCCAGGACGTGCTTGCGGCAAATAACTGGAACGTAGTGCAGTATTCCGTTTTGGTACACATGCTGGCCCAGGTATGCGATATGAAGGTCGGAGAACTGGTTCACGTCATTGCGGATGCGCATATCTATGACCGTCACGTTCCCATTGTAAAAGAACTGATTGAGCGTCCGACTTATGAGGCGCCGAAATTCTGGCTGAATCCTGATATCCATGATTTCTACCAGTTTACGAGAAACGACGTAAAGGTTGAAAATTACGTAACGGGACCTCAAATTGAGAATATTCCGATTGCAATTTAAAAGCCCGAAACAAGAATCGGAAATCAGAACTTCCAATATTAAGGAGAAAAATATGTATTGTATTTTATCGGCAGACGAAAACTGGGGAATCGGAAAAGACAATAAGCTCTTGGTTTCCATCCCTGCGGATATGAAAATGTTTCGTGAGAAAACCATCGGAAACGTGGTAATCATGGGAAGAAAAACATTGGAATCCTTCCCGAAGGGACTTCCTTTAAAAGACAGAGTAAATATTGTATTGTCTTCCAAGGGAGAGGAGTCCGGAAACGGTGAAATCATCGTTCGAAGCGTGGAAGAAGCCGTTGAAGAAGCCAAGAAATACCCGGATAAGAAGATTTTTGTCATCGGTGGCGGAAGTATTTATAAGCAGTTTCTTCCCTATGTGGATACGGCTTATGTTACAAAAATCGACCACGCATATGACGCCGATACATTTTTCCCGAATCTGGATGAAGATAACGAATGGGAACTGACCGAAGAGAGTGATGAGCAGGTTTGTTTTGACATCGTTTATACATTCAGAACCTATGAAAGAAAGCAGAAGTAATCAGTAAACGACCTGATTTCTGCCGGAAGTTTTTCCCTGATACAGTTTCTGGTCGGCCTTGGAGATGGAAGCTTCGATTCCGATAATTTCGGAATAATCTTCCACACCGATTGTCAGGGTAATATGAATTTGATTATCTTTATGATGAAAAACAGTCTTTTCAATTTGCGTCCGCATGCCTTCCAAAACCGTTTTGGCCTGGGCTCCGGATGCATTTTCAAATACAAATAAGAATTCCTCACCGCCCCATCTGGCAACACTTCCTTTTCCTCTCATCGTTTCTTTAAAGATTGCGGAAATGCTGGTTAAGATATAATCGCCGGCTTCATGTCCGTAAGTATCGTTGATTTTTTTGAAAAAATCGATATCGGCGATGGCTACGGTAAAGGGAGCATTGGTTCGCTCATAGTTATAGGTAAGCATATTCAGTTTGTTGGTCATATTACGACGGTTCGGAAGACCGGTGAGGGTGTCGGTTGCCGCCATTTCGCGAAGGCGTTCATTGGTATCACGCAGGTTTTGTTCCGCAGCGTTGAACTTGTTGGAATAGAAAAATGCTATGACCTGTATTACAAGGGCATAGAAGATGGCGGACATGATATGGAAGTAGATTGCCCAGAACTTTGTAAAATCCAGGTTATTGGGGAAGAGTTGTGTCAGTAAAGCAAGTGCAATGAAGTCTATTGAGATGACAAGTAAGAGTTTTCTTTTTGTTTGCGGATCTATTTCCAGAGTGAAATACAATACCAGAATTTCAACGATCAGACACCACTGAAAATTGGTTTTCCATCCGGTGACCAGGGTCAGTAACGTTGGAATTGCCACAATAAAAGAACCAAAAAAGTTCATCGCAAAGTTTGTGCGATTTCGGTAGGTATATAGGAAACTCAGTAAGAAAAAGCTGGAGCAGATACACTCAATAATTGCAATGATATAGTAGGTTGTGGCAAATAGGGCAACGCTGGTTAAGATAAAATAGAACAGAAAAATCAGGGAAAGTGAGCGAATAAAAACAGCAAGATCCTTCATTTCCGGACCTTCCTTCGGAGCCATATTCAAAAAAGTAAGGAATCTGCGCCTGAGTTTCATTCTGCCCCCTAAAAGCCTACGCAAATATTATAACATAAGGATTCCGGGCAATCCACTTTTTATTGACTTTTAGGAACGGTTTATTATAATATAATCGAATAATAAGAAGAAATGTAACAATCCCAAGGAGGAATGCGAAATGTCAGTATTTACGGGCGCAGCGGTAGCGATTGTGACACCGTTTCATGAGGACGGAAGTGTAGATTACGATCAGTTTGCCGCTAATATTGAAGAGCAGATTGCAAACAAAACAGATGCAATTGTTGTATGCGGAACCACAGGTGAAGCAGCAACTCTTTCCCAGAAGGAACATCTGGAAGCAATTGAATTCTGTGCACGTGTGGTAAACGGAAGAGTTCCTGTAATTGCAGGATCCGGTTCCAACTGCACCGAAGAAGGTATTTATATGTCCACCGAAGCAGAGAAGCGCGGTGTGGATGCACTTTTGCTTGTAACCCCGTATTACAACAAGGCAACCCAGAAGGGACTCTATAAACATTTTAAGGCAATTGCTGACAGCGTAAAGATTCCCTGCATTCTTTACAACGTACCTTCCAGAACCGGCGTAAACATCGCACCGGAAACCGTTGTAAAACTCTGCACGGAAGTTGAGAACATTGTCGGAATCAAGGAAGCAAGCGGAAACATTTCCCAGATTGCAAAGCTTATGCATCTTGCAAACGGAAAAGTGGAACTGTATTCCGGAAACGATGACCAGATTGTGCCGATTCTTTCTTTGGGCGGTCTTGGTGTTATTTCCGTACTTTCCAATGTCGCTCCGAAGGAAACACATGATATCTGCGAGCTTTTCTTTGAAGGAAAGGTAAAGGAGTCCAGAGATCTTCAGTTAAAGGCACTTCCTTTGGTCGATGCACTTTTCTGCGAAGTAAACCCGATTCCCGTAAAGAAGGCAATGGCATATCTCGGAAAATGCAAGGAAGTATACAGAAGTCCTTTGTGTGAAATGGAAGAGGCACATGCTGAATTGTTGAAGAAAGAAATGGAAAACTTCGGTATTCTGTAAATTCAAAGCCAAAGAGCATACAAATCATGAAGGCACTTTCCGAAAAGAAGGTGCCTTTTTAAAACAAAAACGGTATCAAGGAAGGAGTTATAAAATGGTCAGAGTATTAATGTGCGGATGTTACGGTCAGATGGGCAGAACGATTACCCAGATGGTTGAGAAAGAAGAGGAGATGGAAATCGTAGCAGGTGTGGATCTCATTACGGAAGGCCCGGCAACTTATCCGGTATTTCCCTCCGTTGAAGAATGCGATGTTCCTGTGGATGTCATCATTGATTTTTCTTCTTCCAAAACAACGGATTCTCTGCTGGAATACTGTGTCAAAACCAATACACCCGTTGTTCTTTGCTCTACCGGTTTGAGCGAGGAACAGTTGCAGAAGGTACAGGATGCAAGCACGAAGGTTGCGGTATTAAAGAGTGCAAATATGTCTCTCGGAATCAACCTTTTGATGAAGCTGTTAAAGGAAGCAACCGCTGTTCTCGGCGAAGCAGGTTTTGATATCGAAATCGTAGAGAAGCATCACAACAGAAAACTGGATGCTCCGAGCGGAACAGCCCTTGCACTTGCGGATTCCGTAAACGAAGCAGCAGGAAACAAATACCATTATGTATATGACCGTTCCCAGAGAAGAGAAAGAAGAGATGTATCCGAAATCGGTATTTCCGCAGTTCGTGGCGGAAGCATCGTAGGAGATCACGATGTGATTTTTGCGGGACAGGATGAAGTCATCACCTTCTCCCACACGGCATATTCCAGAGCATTGTTTGCAAAGGGTGCCGTTTCGGCAGCAAAATTCCTTGCCGGAAAAGAGGCGGGATTCTATACAATGCAGGATGTAATCGGATAAAGGATGTAAAAAATGCAGTTCAGACCCTGTATAGACATTCACAACGGAAAAGTAAAGCAGATTATAGGCGGATCCTTACGGGATGAGAAGGATGCGGCTTTGGAGAACTTTGTCTCCGAAAAACATGCTTCGGATTATGCGAATTTATATAAGGAAAAGGGTTTGAAGGGCGGCCATGTCATTTTGTTAAACAACCGTGATTCCGAATATTACGAAGAAACGAAGAAAGAGGCAATCGGAGCACTGCAGGCCTATCCGAACGGATTGCAGATCGGCGGCGGAATCACCGATGAAAATGCAAAAGAGTATATTGACCTCGGTGCATCACATGTCATTGTGACGTCTTATCTTTTTGAAGACGGTAGATTTTCTTTATCGAAGATGAAGAAACTGGCCGATGCGGTCGGAAGAGAGCATGTGGTCTTTGATCTGAGTGTAAAATGCTTCGAAGACGGATATCATATCATGGCGGACCGCTGGCAGACAAAAACAGAAGAAGTTCTTACAACGCAGGTTCTGGAACGTCTCGGCGAATTCTGTGATGAGTTCCTGATTCATGCGGTGGATGTGGAAGGAAAGGCAGGCGGAATCGAGGAAAGACTGGTGGAATCCCTTCGTTCCTATGACCATCATCCGTTAACTTATGCGGGCGGAGTTCACAGCCTTGATGATATCAGACTGTTAAAGAGAATCGGAGAGGACAGGATTCACGTCACGGTCGGAAGTGCGCTGGATCTTTTCGGCGGAACGCTTTCCTTTGAAGAAATCGTGAAACTTTGTGAAGAATAAGAACGACAAGAGAGCAGATACAAAAAAAGAGATATGCAATTGCATATCTCTTTTTTGAATCTCGTTTCGGTTCGAACGCAAAGTGTAATACTTAATCAATAAATACAGCTATTAACTTACAATATCAATCTCTATCAATATTTCCGAAAGAATAGGAGTATCGTCAATATGATTAATTATAACTTGGTTACGTTTACTGCCTGAGGTCCTTTTTCTCCGTTAACTACTTCGAATTCAACTGCAGCGCCTTCTTCAAGAGACTTGAAGCCTTCAGATTTGATTCCGGTGTAGTGTACGAAAACATCATTTCCTGATTCGTCGGAAATGAATCCGTAACCTTTCTGGTTATTAAACCACTTAACTGTACCCTTGTTCATGAAATAATTACCTCCAAATAATAATTAGTTACAGTTGTTGCTACAACATTAAAAGAATACCACACCGGTACCCAAAAGTAAAGTTTTATTCGTTCTTTTGGACAAGAAAAATTCACAAAACTTTCATATTTTTGTTGTTTTTTGACAGAAAAGAGCGTTTGTGTTATTTTGTTAACTTGTAGTACTTTGTTCTCCGCGTTTTTGCATATATAATAGGAGAGCAAAATTAAGAAACAGAATTGAGGATGGAGCAATGAAGAAAGTAAAGCAACTGTTAACGGAGATTTTTATTGACGGACTTGGTGGAATGGCAACGGGTCTTTTTGCCACTTTGATTATCGGAACCATTGTAGTTCAGATCGGAACCTGGATTTCTGCCATTAAGAATCCGACCTGGGGCTTTATTGGGGGAATGATCTTGTTGATGGGCAAAGCTGCCCAGGCCGTAACGGGTGCCGGTATCGGTATCGGTGCTGCCGTGAAATTAAAGAGTAAACCGCTGGTTGTGGTATCTGCCGCAGTTTCCGGTATGATCGGTGCATTTGCCGCAAAAATGATTGCCGGAACCCTTCTTACCGAGACCGGAGCCGTTCTGCTTGCAGGACCCGGAGAACCGCTCGGTGCCTTTATTGCAGCCATGGTTACCATCTATATCGGACGTCTTGTCGCAGGAAAAACCAAACTGGACATCCTGCTTACTCCGCTTGCATGTATTCTTTCCGGCGGTGTTGTAGGTTTGCTTCTCGGAAATCCGATTGCAAAACTGATGTCCATCATTTCCAACTTCATTATGTATGCAACCGATCAGCAGCCTTTCCTTATGGGCGTTATCATTTCCGTTGTTATGGGTATGGCGCTTACCTTACCGATTTCTTCCGCAGCAATCGGCGTTATCTTAAGCCTTTCCGGCATTCCCGCAGGTGCGGCAACTGTCGGATGCTGTGCGAACATGGTTGGTTTTGCCATTGCAAGTTATCAGGATAACAAAGTAAACGGACTTGTTGCACAGGGAATCGGAACCAGTATGTTACAGATGCCGAATATTGTCAGAAAGCCGATTATCTGGCTTCCTGCAATTATTACATCAGCGATTCTGGGACCTCTTTCCACGATGGTATTCCATTTCCAGAACAATGCGACCGGTTCCGGTATGGGAACTGCAGGTTTGGTTGGACCGATCAATGCATATTCCGTTATGACGGAAGCAGGCGGAGAGCCCTGGTTCGTACTGATTGAAATTGCACTTTTATGCTTCCTGCTTCCCGGTGTCCTTTCCTGGCTCATCGCATTTGTGATGCGCAAAATGGGACTGATCAAGCCGGGCGATATGAAACTTGACAAATAATCTTTTAAGGATAGAAAAATGAGTAAGTTTTCAAATGTTGCCGTAGTCGGACTCGGTCTGATCGGCGGCTCCATGGCAAAAACAATAAAGAACAGAACCAACTGCAAAGTAACAGCGGTAAACCGTAACAGACTGGTTTCCGTGAAAGCAGCGGAGCAGGGTGTTATTGACGGAATTGTCGGAGAAGATGCTTCATTAAACGAAGCGGATCTTGTGATTCTCGGACTCTATCCGGATACCTGCATCGAATATGTACTGCATCATCTTCCTGTATTTAAGAAAGGTGCCGTTATCGTAGACTGTTGCGGAACAAAACAGAAGATCTGCAAAGCCTTATATGAACCTTGTAAGGAAGCCGGACTTTACTTTATCGGAGGGCATCCGATGGCCGGAATTGAAAAATCCGGATATGATGCTTCTTTTGACGGTATGTTTGATCATGCCAGTATGATATTATGTAAACTTGGTGAAGACCAAGATTCCGTTTTTGAAACCGTAAAAGAGTTCTTTTTAAAGCTTGGCTTCGGATTTATCAAAGAGACGACACCGGAAGAGCATGACAGAGTGATTGCTTATACGTCACAGATGGCTCATGTGGTTTCGAATGCATATATCAAAAGCGATGCCTGCAAGATTCGCTACGGCTTTTCGGCAGGAAGCTTTAAGGATATGACCAGAGTGGCTTACCTGAATGAGACAATGTGGACGGAACTTTTCATGGAAAACAGGGAGGATCTCCTTGCGGAAATGGAAGAGTTCATTGCCAATGTTCAGAAGTATCATGAAGCATTGGAACAAAAAGATGAAGAAAAGTTATGTAAACTTCTGAAAGAAGGAAGAATCTGTAAGGAAGATGATATCCGGATGGAAGAAGAACAGCAGAATAAAAAGTAAGAAAAGAGAATACCATGAAGAAAGTTCATGTATCGGCAAGTACAAAAGAATATGATGTGACGGTCGGCCGGGAAATCGATTACGGAAAAACACTTCTTGAAATCCATCCGGCATGCAAACTGATGGTGGTAAGCGATGATACTGTCTGGTCCCTGTACGGAGAGAAGACAATCCGTTCCTTTGAGGATGCAGGTTTTGAGACGGTTTCCTTTGTATTTCCGCACGGGGAAAAATCCAAGAACCTGTCCGTTGCCCAGGAACTCATGGTAAAAATGATAGACGAGGGAATCACAAAAAGTGACCTTTTGATTGCTTTAGGCGGCGGAGTTGTCGGAGATTTGACCGGTATGGTTGCCGGAGTCTTTCTTCGCGGAATGGATTTTGTTCAGCTTCCGACCACACTTCTTGCGGCAATTGATTCCTCGGTCGGAGGAAAGACTGCCGTGGATTTACCGAACGGAAAGAATATGGCAGGAACCTTCCATCAGCCGATCGGAGTATTTTGCGATATCGATTCGTTTCGGACCCTTCCGAAAGAAACCTATGCGGAAGGTATGGCAGAGGCAATTAAATACGGCATGATTTACGACGCTGACCTTTTTGGTCAAATCGAAAATCGGACCATATCCGATGAAGATTTGGTGCTTCGCTGTGTTGAGATCAAGGCAGAAGTGGTTGATGTTGGCGCAAATCTATTAGGACAGCCCCTCAGTCTCTCATATAACGGAATGGACATCGAACTCACGTTGACCTTCAAAGAGCGTGGGAAGAAGAGAAACGATTCCCCTGACGAGTTCGACTTTTACGAAGC
>JAFWTY010000022.1 GCA_017518735.1 Lachnospiraceae bacterium
GACGGTGTTATGGCTCAGACCAAGGAGCACATCCTTCTTTCCCGTCAGGTAGGTGTACCTAAAATCGTAGTATTCTTAAATAAGTGCGATATGGTTGACGATCCTGAGCTTCTTGAGCTCGTAGAAATGGAAGTTACCGAGCAGCTTGAAGAGTATGATTTCAATGACTGCCCTATCATTAAGGGTTCCGCTCTTAAGGCTCTTGAAGATCCCAGCAGTGAATGGGGCGACAAGATCATGGAACTTATGGATACCGTTGATTCCTATATTCCCGATCCTCAGCGTGATACCGACAAGCCTTTCTTAATGCCTGTCGAGGACGTATTCACCATTACCGGTCGTGGTACCGTTGCTACCGGTAGAGTAGAGCGTGGTACTCTTCACCTCAACGAGGAAGTTGAAATCGTTGGTATCAAGGAAGAGACCAGAAAGACCGTTGTTACCGGTATCGAAATGTTCCGTAAGATGCTTGATGAAGCACAGGCCGGTGATAACATTGGTGCACTTCTTCGTGGTGTTCAGAGAACTGAAATCGAAAGAGGACAGGTTCTTGCTAAACCCGGTTCAGTTACCTGCCACAAGAAATTTACCGCTCAGGTTTACGTATTAACCAAAGATGAAGGTGGACGTCACACTCCTTTCTTCAACAACTACAGACCTCAGTTCTACTTCAGAACTACCGACGTTACCGGTGTTTGCAACCTTCCTGCTGGAACCGAAATGTGCATGCCTGGTGATAACGTAGAAATGACCATCGAACTGATCCATCCCATCGCTATGGAGCAGGGTCTTACCTTCGCTATCCGTGAAGGTGGACGTACCGTAGGTTCAGGCCGTGTTGCTACCATCATCGAGTAATTTATACTTTAGAATTTAAGTAGTACCAAATAAAAGGGGCCCGCGCTGGGATATCTGCCGCGGGTTCTTTTTTTCCTTAAGGAGTTTGGATGCAGATAAAAGTAAGCAACCTTACATTTGCATATGAAGGCAGTGCCGACGATGTTTTGGAGAATATCTCCTTTAACATTGATACCGACTGGAAACTCGGCCTGATCGGAAGAAACGGGAAGGGGAAAACCACCCTCCTGAATCTTTTGATGGGAAAATATAAGTTTCAGGGCAGCATTACGGGCAATATCCGCTTTGACTACTTTCCCTACGCGGTCAGTGAAGACGACTTAGAGAAGACCGCAGATGAATTGATGGAAAAATGGAAGCCCGAGGTTGAATCCTGGCAGGTGATGGTCGAGATGAACCAGATCGGTATGGATTCCGAGTGCCTCTACCGGCCGCTTTCCACGCTTAGCTTCGGCGAGCGCACCAGGGTGATGCTGGCGGTTTTATTCGCCGGTGAAAATGAATTCCTGCTCATCGACGAGCCGACAAATCATTTGGACGATAATGCCAGAAACATCGTAAAGGATTACCTTTCCGGCAAAAAAGGCTTCATTCTGGTTTCTCATGACCGCGATTTGCTCGATAAGGTCTGTGACCACGTGCTTGTTTTAAACCGCAAGACCGTCGAAGTACAGGTCGGCAATTTCTCCTCCTGGTGGGAAAACAAAGAAAAAAACGAAGCCTTCGCCCGTTCCGAGAACGAAAAGCATTTAAAAGAGATCGGCAAACTAAAGGCCGCAGCGGACAGAAGCAACAGGTGGGCGGAGAAAAGTGAAAACAGCAAAATCGGCTACGATCCGATAAAGGAAACCGACAGAAATATCTCCACACGCTCCTACATCGGCGCCAAGACCAAGAAAATGGAGTCCAGGGTAAAATCCTTCGAAAATCGTATGGAACGCGAAATCGAGGAAAAAGAAGGCTTGTTGAAGGACGTGGAAAAGGTCATCGACCTTAAACTCTGCCCCATGAAATACCATAAAGAAACGCTGATTGAAGCCAGGAACCTCTCCCTGAAATACCCCGATTCCGACGCTCCGCTTTTTGACGGCTTAAGATTTCAGGTCAAAAGAGGTGACCGGGTTGTTCTTGCAGGTGAAAACGGTTGCGGAAAATCCAGCGTCATTGCGTCGATTTTACAAAAGGCAGGCATAACACCCGCCGGAAACAAAGAAAAGAATGTGCCGCTCTCTGAGGGAACACTCGATGTCGGCTCGGGACTGGTCATCTCTTACATCAGCCAGGATACGTCTTTCCTTTCGGGGACTTTGAAGAAATACTGCGAAGACAACAATCTGGACGAGAGTTTGTTTTTGGCGGTATTAAGGCAGCTTGATCTGGACCGCACCCAGTTTGTGAAGAACATGGAAGACTTCTCCGAGGGGCAGAAGAAGAAGGTCTTAATCGCTTCAAGCCTCATTACCCCGGCCCATCTTTATATCTGGGATGAGCCGCTTAACTACATTGATGTTTTTTCCAGAATGCAGATTGAAAAGCTGATCAAAGAATTTGAACCCACAATGCTTTTGGTAGAGCATGATGTTCGTTTCAGAGAACAGGTGGCGACGGAGATCGTAAATATAAGCTAGTTGCACAGAGCGATAATCTGGCTTCTTATTTAGAGAAATATAAGAAAAGATAAAAGGGTATGGAATCCTTTGTTATGAATTCGGGAGACACACTATGGCATCTGATAAATTAACAAAATCAAGGAGCAGACAGGAACAGGCCAGGGACGAAGCCGGAGCCTAAGCCGCCGGTTAAGGGCGAAGTTAAGCTTCCCACAAAATAAGAACACAATAAAAAGGCCCGCCGGATCACCGGTGGGCCTTTAAAAAAGATGATGGATATTTTTCCTCTTATGTTATAATAGAAGCAGTAGCATGTCCACCAAATGGAGAATTTGCTTATGCGGAAATATATTTCGGTTTTTTTGGTAATAATCATGGCAACCACCATGATTTTTGTGTCTTTGGGATGCAATAAAGGAAGTGAAAGCAGCGAGCCGACCAGCGTAACGACCTCCGAAACGGTTGCGGAGGAAGCGGAATTTGATATTGCGAGTCTTTTTGGGGATGCCGTATTTACCAAGGAAGAGGTTGAGGCGGCAATGAACGGCGGTCTTTCGGACGGCTGGGAGACCTACCAGCTCAATGCCGTGCTGGCCAATGTTGACGGACTTCCCGAAAACGTGAAAGAGACGATTAAGAATGCGTTTGGCGAGTACAAGTGGGAAAACTACGTGATTCCGGACTTCGGCGGCAGATGGGAAGGGTATTTCAAAGGAGAGAATTCCGATGATGTGGATAAGATTCATGCGGTGATGGATCTTTACGAAGTTTCGCCCGACATGGAGATGCCGAGCGCTTCCATGGATGCGCTTACAAAAAAAGCGGAGCAGAACCCGAAGATCGATATGTCCCAGTATGCCACATATGAAGACGGTGATGCCTTCATTCCCTACTGGTCCCATTACGGATGTGAAGTTCTCGGCACAACAAGTCATATCAAGGTCGAAGGAGTTCGGGATATCACGATAAGTGCCTATGAGAATATCCAGCGAACGATCCGTATTACCAATACTTCCAAAACGCCGGTTCTTTACGGAATCGGTCTGGATGCGGACACGCTTGAGGGTAGTTTCCGCTTCGAAGACCTTCCGGAGTATGACGCTCAGTATGATAAAAGACAGGACATGGCAAGGGATGAAACCATTTTAAAATTCACTTCCAAGGATGTCCTTATGCCGGGCGAGTTTACCTACGTATCCGTGGATTACAGTTCTTTCCGCGATTTCAACAGCCACTGGCTAATCACCTCCTATGCCATGACGGATGAGGAAGTGGCCAAACTGACCGGCAGTGAGAAGGAGATCGGGGATGTGAAGGCAGGGGTACGTGCGAGACAGAAGGGCGAAGATATCGCTCTGATTCTCAAAAATCGCGTCAATTACACCCAAAGCTGGGAAGGCGAATACGCGACCATCAAGGGAACGTTATATAACGAGGACGGTCAGAGACTTCCGTTCATGGCCTTCCGTGTGATCGGACTTGACGGGGTATCCGGAATAGAAATGAAAGAATGTTTTACTTCCATAGACGGTTCCTTTGCGGTTAAGGTTCCGGTTGCACTTTACCAGACGGATGAAACCTATGCCCGCTATGCCGTTTACGTATGCGGAGAAAGAACGCCCATAGATGGCAAACAGGTAACAATGGTTGTCGGAGAACTCTATGCGATTGACGGTGAAGTACAGGAGGGAAAGAAATACTCGGATTTCATCAAGGATAAACGCATTTACGGAGAAAAGACCGCCTATGTTCAGCCAACGGAAGCCAAAGAATATGAAGTGACCATGATTGTTCCGGATAAACCGGACTATCTGGTATATGATTACGCAAGTGAAGAGGATTACGGCGGACAGGCAAACTACTATGATTACGGCGGAGATGTCATTGCTACCGTAAAGTTCCATGATCCCGAGCCTGGGGCTGACAAGACCGCGTATTTGAATGTTTTTGATCACGACGGAAATCTGCTGATGAGAAAACCTCTCGGCGTTCAGTCCTGTTGCGTCTGTGTAAGCCCGGACGGAAGCCTGGTCGGTTCCTGTATCTCGGAGGCACGGTTATCCGACACGCTGCAAAGCAACGATATGATGCCCGGTAACGTGGGCAAGGCCACCATCTATGATTTGCAGGGCAACACCGTCTTCCAGTTGAATACCGGAACGCGTGCGATGGAAATCTCCCATGACAACAAACTGGTTGCACTGGATGTAAACGGTGCCTACTGCGTGGGTGTTATGGATATCGAAACGAAGGAAATCCTCTGGCAGGATTACCGCGGAGAGCAGATCCGTCACTTAATCTTTTCCGAAGATGATTCCGTTCTCTACATGGGAAGTCAGGAATGCATTGCGGCATATGATGCCAAGACCGGAAAAATGCTCTGGCAGACCTTTATCATGGGCGGATTCCCGATCGATATGATCATGTCGAGCAAGTACTTATACGCCAGCCCGAAGGGAACCGGCGGAAACGACAACAAGCTTTGCTGTATTGACAGGGAAACCGGCAAGATGGTCTGGACCTTCCAGACAGGTTCCCGCGGAACGAAGCTGACGCTTTCTCCCGACGAAACCATTCTCTTCTGGGGCAATGATACGGGAGCGAGAGATCACGGAACCTATTTCCTCGATGCCGATACCGGAGAACCGCTCTGGACCGTTAACTACGGAGGACAGGCGGCATGGTTCACCTCCGATTCCGAATATGTTGCCATCAAGGCCTATTCCATTTTGGAAGTCTATACGAGAGACGGATTGAGAGTTGCCACGACGGCCTGCGGATCCAATTCCAAAATGAGCTGGTTCGTCTATATCAAAGACGACCTCTCCAGAATCTTAAACATTGCCGGCGGAGGCGGAAATGAAGGCAACACCGGCTGGATGTACAATATGACGTTGGAGGACGGATACAACAGAGAATTTATAGAGAAACAATTGAAAAAATGATTAAAAAAGGCTCACCGAAACGGTGAGCCTTACTTTTGCACTTATTTCTTTGCTGCTTTCTTTTTCGGAGCACATTCCTTGCAATGGTGGCGGATGATGAAGTCCTTGATTGCAAGATAACTGTCCTCGCTGATGATGTGTTCCATACGGCAGGCATCCTCTGCCGCGATGAGCGGATCTACGCCCAGTTCGGAAAGCCAATTCGTAAAAAGCACATGTCGGTCATAGACATTCTGAGCGATTTTCCGGCCTTCTTCCGTGAGGGTAATAAAGCCGTTTTCGTCCATAACGATGTGTTTTTTCTCGCGCAGTTTCTTCATGGCCACGCTGATACTGGATTTTTTATAGCCGAGTTCGTTCGCTACATCTACGGAGCGGACAACGGGCAATTTCTGACTTAATATCAGTATTGTTTCAAGATAATCTTCAGACGATTCTTTCGGATCCATATGTTTTCCCCTTTGTGTTGAATATACGTAGTTTCAAGCATTTTTGCTACATAACAATTGTAGCATAGGAGTTAGAAAGAATCAATCAAAACTAACTAAAGTTTTATATAACTAACGAACACTGTTCCGATAGTCTTTCGGCAGGGTGTGATAGTATTCCTTGAACGCCTGCGTGAACTTGCTCTGTGTCTGGAAACCGACTTCCTTGGCGATTTCCGCCACGGAAAGGGAGGTGGTTTTTAACAGTGATGCGGCTTTTTCCATGCGGTGTTCCTTGGTGTGGGCGGCAATGGAGTTGCCGTAGACGTCCTTAAATACGGTTTTAAGCGTCGTGGGATTCACGCAAAAATGCTTCGCCAGGGAATCAATCGTAATATGGGTGGACAGGTTGTCGGAAAGATATTCGTGGACACTGTGTGCCAGGCTTTCGTATTCCTTATCGGACAGATCGGAAGAATCCGCCGTGGAAGAATGAACGTGATTATGTCCGCATGAACAGGGTGCCCCTTCCGGATGGATTTCCGTATCGGGGCAGGAGACCGCCATGATTTCCTCGGTCACCGTATGCAAAAGTTTTGCCAGGGCACTGTCGGCGGCCCGGTAACATACCTCACGGCCTTCCCTTCTGGCACTGATTAGTTCACAATCTTTCAGGATCTTTAAATGATGGGAGACCGCTGGAGAGGACATGCCGGTAATCTCGGCCAGGTCGGTGACGCACTCCTCGCAGTGGCAGAGAATCCAGAAAATCTGGGCACGTTTCGGGTCACCCATTTTACCGAGGATATCGGAGATTTTTGCAAAATCCTCGCTTTTTTCGCTCTGCTTTAGGATTTCCTCCAGATCATGTTCGTTGTTGTGATGATGCGGTAAATGAGGCATTTCAGTCCTTTCTTCGGAAAATGTTCCATTTGGGAATACTTTTGTTCCAAATGGAAATCTTCGGGTATATCTTATTGTGTTTTCGGGATATTTTCATTATACTTTGCTCATAAAGATTAAACAAGCGTTTAATTAAAAAGAAAATTTTGGAGGATTGATTATGAAAAAGACATATAACATCGAAGTGGATTGCGCAAACTGTGCGAACAAAATGGAAGAAGCAACCAAGAAGACGGAAGGCATCAAAACAGCAACCGTAAACTTCATGACCCAGAAGATGATCGTGGAATTTGAAGACGGTGCGGATGCCAAGGTTGTTATGAAACAGGTTTTGAAGAACTGCAAGAAAGTGGAGTCGGACTGCGAAATCGAACTGTAATCAGTTTTTGTCGGAGAAGAGTATGAGTAAGAAGCAGAAAAAAATGTTAATACGAATCATCATCGGGGCCGTCCTGATGGTGGTCCTTTACATTGGATACCGGTTCTTCGGGGAGGAAACCGAAGGAGACGGATTCAAACTTCATGAGCCGTTCTGGTTCCTCTTATATCTGATTCCGTATTTTATCGTGGGCTACGATATCCTGATCAAGGCGTTCAAGGGAATTATTAACGGTCAGGTTTTTGACGAAAACTTCTTAATGGCAATTGCGACCGTCGGCGCCATCGCGGTTGCTTTCATTCAGAAAAACGGAGACTACACGGAAGCGGTTGCGGTAATGCTTTTCTACCAGACCGGTGAACTGTTCCAAAGTTATGCGGTCAGAAAGAGCCGCAAAAATATCGGAGCCTTAATGGACATCCGCCCTGACTATGCCAATATTGAAGCAGAAGGCGGATTGGAGCAGGTGGACCCTTCCGAGGTTTCCATCGGAACGATCATTGTGGTGCAGCCCGGTGAAAAAGTGCCGATCGACGGAATCGTAAGAGAGGGACAGTCTTCCTTAAATACCGTGGCATTAACCGGCGAGAGTGCACCGCGTGATGTTGCCGCAGGTGACGAGATCATCAGCGGAAGCATCAACTTAAACGGTGTTCTGAAGGTTGAGACCACAAAAGAGTTTGGCGAATCGACCGTATCCAAAATCCTGGAACTTGTCGAAAACGCCAGCTCCCGCAAATCCAAATCCGAAGAATTCATCTCCAAATTTGCAAAATATTATACCCCGGCGGTCTGCTTTTCCGCACTGGCACTGGCCATCATTCCGCCCCTGGTACAGTGGATCATCCCGGGAATGGAACCGCAGTGGTTTACCTGGATTTACAGAGCCCTGACCTTCCTTGTAATCAGTTGTCCCTGCGCATTGGTCATCAGTATTCCGCTCAGCTTTTTTGCGGGAATCGGCGGTGCCGGACATGAGGGAATCCTGATCAAGGGATCCAATTTTCTGGAAGCGCTCTCAAAGACGAAGGTGGTTGTATTTGATAAGACAGGTACGCTTACAAAGGGCGTTTTCGAAGTAAGCGGTGTCCACCATAACGAACTGGAAAACGAAGAAATTCTGGAATATGCGGCGCTTGCGGAGTGTGCGTCCTCCCATCCGATCAGCAAAAGCCTTCAGGCGGCACACGGAAAAGAAATTGACAGAAACCGTGTTTCGGATATTGACGAAATCAGCGGAGAAGGCATCCGTGCCAGGGTTGACGGCAAAGATGTGGCGGCCGGAAATGCCAAACTGATGAAACGTTTGGGAATAGAGCATATCGAGTGCCACCATGTGGGAACTGTGATCCATATGGCAATCGACGGAGAATATGCCGGACATATCTTGATTTCCGATGTGGAAAAAGAAGGCTCGAAGGAGGCACTGAAGGCCTTAAAGGAAAACGGAGTAAACAAGACGGTCATGCTGACCGGCGATATCGAGAAGGTTGCAAGTGACATGGCTTCCCGCCTCGGTGTGGATGAGGTGGTAAGTGACCTGCTTCCCGGAGACAAGGTTGCCAAAGTGGAAGAGTATCTTTCGGGATGCGGCAAAAATGAGAAACTTGCCTTTGTCGGCGACGGCATCAATGATGCACCGGTGTTAACCCGCGCCGATATCGGAATCGCCATGGGCGCGATGGGCTCGGATGCCGCGATTGAAGCTGCGGATGTGGTTTTGATGGATGACGACCCGAGAAAGATCGTCAAAGCGATTAAGATTTCCAGAAAGTGTCTCGGAATCGTATACCAGAATATCGTCCTTGCGCTGGTGATCAAATTTGCCTGCCTGATTCTGGGTGCGCTTGGAATCGCAAATATGTGGCTTGCGATTTTTGCGGACGTCGGAGTCATGGTCATCGCGGTATTAAATGCGATCCGTGCATTGCGAGTAAAGAATCTGTAAAGGAAAAATAAAAAAGCAACCCGTAATCCCGCGGGTTGCTTTTTGGTTGTAATTTTAGTTCTTCTTAACCGAATATCCGAACTTGCCGAGGTACTCGCCGAGGCCGTAGTATTCGCCGTGGCTGTAGGCAAGAAGTTTTGCTTTGGCAAGATCGAATTTGCCGTTCTCATCTAAATACTTTTCATCAATGTCGGTGCTGACGACTTCGGCAATGAACATGTCGTGGGTGCCGAGTTCAAGAACCTGTACCACCTTGCATTCCAGACTTACGGGGCTTTCGGCGATGCCGGGAGCTTTAATCTTATCGGAAGGGGAAGGGGTGAGTTTTAAATCGCCTTTCAGAGCAAATTTATCGATGTTCCGGCCGGATTTGACACCGACGTAGTCGGTTACCTTCGCCAGGTCCTCCGTGGTTAAATTGACAACGAATTCACCGGTTTTGCTGATAATCTCATGGGTGAGACGCTCTTTTCGAATGGAGACGGAGAGCATCACGGGATCCGAGCAGATGGTACCTGCCCACGCTGCCGTCATGACGTTCGGCCGTCCGTTTTCGTCCGCGCAGCTGACCAAAACCGCAGGTACGGGATAGAGCATATTTGAGGGTTTCCAATATTGTTTTGCCATAATAAACCTCCTGAAAGAATCTATGCTGTTATTCTATCATTCTTTTGCGTCGATGGATACCATGGATTTATACCGGAAAGTTTGATTTTTCCGAGGGTTTATGGTATTCTTTATGCCGTAGTTAAAATGAAAAAAGGGCGAAAAAGTCCAAAAGGAGGAGTCGTTAAGATGGATGGTTATAACAATGGTATGAACAACGATTTTCAGCAGGGATATCCGAACTTCCAGCAGCAGATGCCGGCAGCTCCCAGCACAAACGGAAAGCAGATTGCCGGAATGATTCTGGGTATTGTCTGCCTTGTAGAGAGTATTTCTGCTTTCTTCACTACTTTGATTATTATGATTAGCGCAGGTGTTGTTAAGACTGCAGCTCAGAGCATTAAAAACGCAGGTGGTATCTACGTCAATACCTCAGGTACCGATGTAACTCAGTTAACTTCTTCCGCTGCAACCGGCCTTGTGCTTGCAATCGTTGCAGTTGCACTTGCTATCGTAGTATTTGTTCTTTACAACAAGGTAAAGGCTAACGGAGACGTTACCAAGAAGATCAGAGTCGGCAAAGGCCTTGCAACCGCAGGCTGCATCATCGGCGGCATTTCTTTACTTTTCGGTATCATCGGTACCGCAACCGCAGCTTCCGCCGTATCTCTTTTACAAACCATTATGTAATTACATGAAAGAACGATTTAAGAAAAATCCATTAATATTTATCATGGCTTTGGAAGTACTGTTTTTGGCAGTACTTCTAATTGCCATGGGGACAAGAAAAAACGAAAAGTACGTATTTACTCCGGAAAGCTACATCGGTAACACCACACAGCAGATTGAACTGGGCTTCGGCAGCTATGAAGTGACGATGAAGTATCATACGGACACCGACGATAACATATACCAGTTTATCGATTCCACCTACATCGATAATGCGATGAACGGTGATCTGATTGGTACTCTGGATTCGAAAAAGACGATGTTACGTGTCCCGTTCTGGCTTTACCACAAAACGGACATGTTCTATGTAATCTGGCGCGATGCACAAATGGACAGCGTCACAATCGAGAAGACCAATGCGCTTTTTGCGGAATGGATCTTATTCTTTGCAATTCTGTTCCTGGTACTGGACTTCGGTCTGTACCGCTTCTTTAAGAGCGCATCGGGCAATCCCGTTGAAGTTAAAAAGAATAAAGTGGCGGCTGCCGTTTTTGCAACAGCCTTTGTTGTCTCGGTACCGCTCATGATCAATTATCTTCTGGATTCCAGAGGAGATATCAGTTTCCATCTTGCCAGAATCGAGGGCATTTATAAGGGGCTCATGGAAGGCTGCTTCCCCGTGCGAATGGACAGCTTCATGCTGAAAGGGCAGGGATATGCGGACCCGATTTTCTATCCGAGCCTGTTTTTATACATTCCGGCGCTGTTTCGAATCATTGGCCTGCCGGTCCTCCGTGCCTACAAATTGTTTGTCGGAATCTGGAATCTGTTCACCTGTATCGTTGCATTTTATTCCTTTAAGAAAATTGCAAAAAGCGACAAGGCTGCCATCATCGGCATGATCCTCTACGTGCTTTCTCCCTACCGTGTCCTTTGCTTATACGGAAGAGGAGCACTCGGGGAAGCGCTGGCGTTAACGTTTTTCCCGCTCGTGGCAGCAGGACTCTGGCAGTTACTCGGCAATGAGAAAAAATACAAAGAGGGCGTCATTCTCTTAACCCTCGGACTTACGGGCGTGCTCCAGTCGCACATTTTAAGTTGTGAAATGATCGGAATCTTCATGATTCTGGCACTTCTTTTCTGTGCAAAGAGAACCTTCCGGCCAAGGACGTTGTTGTCTCTGGTGATCAGTGCCGTGTTGGTCGTAGCCCTGAATCTGTGGTTTTTGATCCCCTTCCTTCAGTCGTACGGAATGGATCTTTATGTATTCAACAAGTTCGATGTGTATCTGTATGAGAATGCCCTGTCCTTATACAATCTCTTTGGATCCCAGACGGATCTGTACGGACAGTCCAGTATCCTCACAACGGACTTAAGAGATGAAATGGGCATGTCGCTCGGACTTGCCATTATGTTTGGCATGATGATCACCGCATTCGGCATTCGCCTGGTTGCATCGAAGAGAAAAACTGACATCGGAAAACTCGTTCCGGTAGCCGCAATTCTCGGTGCACTGGCTTCCTGGATGACGACCTATTTCTTCCCCTGGGAACAGGTTGAGACCGTTCCGGTAATCGGGAAACTGCTCGGCATGGTACAGTTCCCATGGAGATATCTCGGTGTGGCAACCTTCTGTTTCGTACTGATGATTGTTGCATTTTTGAAGTTGAAAGAAGAGGCGGTGGAAGCAGAAGCGCTTTCTTTGGAGGGAGAGCAGAAAGAACTCTTAAGAAGAATCGCTCCCGGAAAAACCGGCCTTCAGATTATATCCGTTATTCTGGTACTTCTTGCCGTGCTGATTGCATACTTTAACTTCCATTCCTTAGTGGATCAGACCGAATTCTTCGCACCGTATTCCGAGGTGGGAGTAAACAAGGGCCGTACGATGATTCAGGCGGAATACCTCTATACGGACACCACGATCGTCGGACTGAGAGAGGCAGCGAAGGTGCCGACTCCTTATACCAAGAACGGCAGCACATTGACGTTTGAGATCAAGGAAGCAAATCCCGAGGCCTGGGAACTTGAGACCCCGATGACGTTCTATCCGTACTATATTGCAAAAGATATGGAATCCGGAGAAATCCTTTATACGGCAAAAAGTTATGCCGGAACGGCTGTGATTTTTGTGCCGGGCGGATACAGCGGAACGATCAAGTTCTATGTGCCGGAATCCAAGAAATGGTTACTCGGAGATTTAATTTCACTGGTTACACTGGTTGGAATCTGTGTGGTTTCGTTCCGGAAAGGGAAAAAAGATGAATGAAAACATAGTAAAAAGAAACAGCCTTCTGGCAGAACAGGTCATCAAAGGTCTTGAATCCCGCAATATGTCCGGTTATTATGCCGAGACAAAGGAAGAGGCCTTAAAGAAAGCACTGGAATTAATTCCCGAAGGAAGCAGCATCTCCATGGGCGGTGCCATGAGTGTGCATGAAATCGGCCTTTCGGAATTTGTCAAAAACGGCAACTACAACTTCATCGACAGAGATGCGATGGAAGATAAACGTGCCGCAATGCTGGCAGCTTACGATGCGGATTTCTTCTTATCAAGCTGTAATGCCATGACTTCGGACGGAATCCTGGTCAACATCGACGGAAATGCAAATCGTGTTTCGGCAATCGCCCAGGGTCCGAAGAAAGTCCTCTTTATTGTCGGAATGAACAAGGTTTGCAATGACTTAGACGCAGCCATGAAGAGGGCAAGAAATGTTGCGGCACCGACGAACGCACAGCGTTTCGGTCTTGCTACTCCCTGCTCCAAAACCGGTCTTTGCATGGACTGTAAAAGCCCCGACACCATCTGCTGTCAGTTCCTGATTACACGCTTTTCCAGACATAAAGACAGAATCCATGTAATACTTGTTGGAGAGAATTTAGGATTTTAATTCTTGACAATTCAATTCAACGGAGTATACTAACAATGAATATTGAATTTCGAAGCAATGGCGCTTCAAGCTTATTTAGGCTTGGAGCGCTTTTTTCGTTTCATCCATTTTTTATACGGAGGAACAGCCATGAACGAAGAACAACAAACGAGCGACAATCAAAACAGGAAAGGATTATACGATCCCTCTTTTGAGCATGACAACTGCGGTATCGGTGCAGTCATCGACATCAAAGGAAGAGCATCCCACAAGCTGGTAAGCGATGCACTTTGCATCGTGGAAAACCTTGAGCACAGGGCAGGCAAGGACGCGGAAGGAAAGACCGGTGACGGTGTAGGTATCCTTACGCAGATTCCGCATGCCTTTTTTGCAAAGAAGTGCAAGGAACTTGGAATTGATCTTCCCGGTGCAAGACAGTACGGTGTCGGCTTCTTTTTCTTCCCTCAGGAAGAGTTTAAGAAACGTCGTGCAAAATCGATGTTTGCCACCATCGTTAGAAAAGCAGGCCTTACTCTCTTAGGTTGGAGAACCGTTGAGACCAATCCCGACGTCCTTGGTTCCAAGGCACTTGAGTGCATGCCCGAAATCGAGCAGGCTTTTATCAAACGTCCCGAGAGCGCAAAGACCGACCTTGATTTCGATCGTATGCTCTATGTGATTCGTCGTGAATTTGAACAGAGTGCGGAATCCACTTACATTCCGTCCTTATCCTGCAGAACCATCGTTTACAAAGGTATGTTCCTTGTAGGACAGCTTCGTACCTTCTATAAAGATTTGGAAGATGAAGATTATGCATCTGCGATTGCCACCGTGCATTCGAGATTTTCCACCAATACGACTCCGAGCTGGAGAAGAGCTCATCCCAACCGTTTCATCGTACATAACGGTGAGATCAACACCATCAAAGGCAATGCCGATAAAATGCTCGCCCGCGAGGAAACCATGCACACGAATGCCTTCACTGCGGAAGACATGACCAAGGTTTTGCCGGTCATCTCCCAAAGCGGTTCGGACTCCGCAATGCTCGATAACGTGCTTGAGTTTCTGGTAATGAGCGGAATGGATCTGCCCCTTGCAGCTATGATCGCCATCCCCGAGCCTTGGGCAAACAACGACACCTTAACCCAGGAAGAGAGAGACTTCTATCAGTACTATGCAACGATGATGGAGCCCTGGGACGGACCCGCGTCCATCCTTTTCTCCGACGGTGATGTCATGGGTGCAATCCTCGACCGTAACGGACTTCGTCCTTCGAGATACTATGTCATGGACGACGACCGCTTGATCCTTTCCTCCGAAGTCGGCGTACTGCCTTTGGACGAAAGTCATGTTCTTAAGAAAGAAAGATTACATCCCGGAAAGATGCTCCTTGTTGATACCAAGGAAGGCGTTATCTACCAGGATGAACAGATCAAAGAAAAATACGCAATGAAGGAGCCCTACGGCGAATGGCTGGACGGAAACCTTCTTCATTTAAAAGACATCAAAATCCCCAACCACAAGGTTCCCGCCTATGGTAAGGAAGAGCGTAAGGCTTTGCAGAAAGCCTTCGGTTACACCTACGAAGATGCAACGGTCGGAATCTATGGTATGGCTTTAAACGGCATCGAGCCCATCGGAGCCATGGGCGTGGATACGCCGATTGCAGCACTTTCCGGTCAGTATCAGCCGCTGTTTTACTATTTTAAACAGCTTTTTGCGCAGGTTACCAACCCGCCCATCGATGCGGAGCGTGAGAAAATCGTTACTTCCGGTTCGGTATATGTAGGCAAGAACGGTAACCTCCTTGAGGAGAAACCCGAGAACTGCCATGTTCTGAAAATCCAGAACCCCATCCTTACTGACCTTGACTTAATGAAGATTGCCGAGTTTAAGAAAGACGGCTTCAAGAGCGTGAAAGTCTCCACCCTTTTCTATAAGGGAACGGCGATGAAAAAAGCGATCGACCATCTCTTTGTGGAAGTCGACAAAGCATACAAAGAAGGCGCTACGGTGCTCATCCTCTCCGACAGAGGTGTGGATGAAAACCACGTGGCAATCCCTTCCCTCCTTGCCGTGGCAGCAGTACACCAGCATCTGGTACATACCAAGAAATGTACGGCAATGTCACTGATCCTCGAATCCGCAGAGCCCAGACAGGTGCATCATTTTGCAACCTTACTCGGCTTCGGTGCATCCGCAGTCAATCCTTATCTAGCACATGCAACGATTGAAGAACTCATCGAGGACGGACTGCTTGAAAAAGACTACTACGCAGCTGTGGAAGATTATGATCACGCCATCCATCAAGGCATCATCAAGATTGCATCCAAGATGGGTATTTCCACGATCCGCTCCTACCAGGGCAGCAAAATTTTCGAAGCCATCGGTATCTCCGAAAAGGTGATTTCCGAATACTTTGCAGGTACTGTAAGCCGCATCGGCGGAATTACTTTGGAAGAGATCGGAGAGGCAGTGGAGAAGCAGCATAACTTAGCCTTCGATCCTTTGGGCCTTCCCGTAAATATCGAACTTACCGCCATGGGACGTCATAAATCCAGAGCCCAGGGCGAAGAGCATCGTTACAATCCCGCAACGATTCATATGCTGCAGTTATCGACCAGAGAAGGTAATTACGACAAATTCAAACAATACACCGCAATGGTGGATGCCGAAGAAACCGGTTACCTTAGAAGCTTCCTTGATTTCAACTACGCCGACCGGGCAATTGATTTAAGCGAAGTGGAAAGTGTAGACGAAATTGTACAAAGATTCAAAACCGGTGCAATGTCCTACGGTTCCATTTCCGAGGAAGCACATGAAACGTTGGCCGTTGCCATGAATCATCTGCACGGCAAGTCCAACTCCGGTGAAGGCGGCGAGTCTGACGAGCGTATCGCATCCGCTGGCACCGCACATGACCGCAGTTCTGCCATCAAGCAGGTGGCAAGCGGACGTTTCGGCGTAACCAGCAAATACTTAGTCAGTGCCAAAGAGTTACAAATCAAAATGGCACAAGGCGCAAAACCCGGGGAAGGAGGGCATCTTCCGGGCAAAAAGGTTTACCCCTGGATTGCGAAGACCAGACATTCCACTCCGGGTGTATCCCTCATTTCCCCGCCTCCTCATCACGACATTTACTCGATCGAGGATTTGGCACAGTTAATCTATGACTTAAAGAATGCAAACAAAAATGCAAGAATTTCCGTAAAACTCGTATCCGAAGCCGGTGTCGGCACCGTAGCCGCAGGTGTGGCCAAGGCAGGTGCACAGGTAATCCTGGTTTCCGGTTACGACGGAGGTACCGGTGCAGCACCACTTAGTTCCATCCATAATGCCGGACTTCCCTGGGAGCTTGGTCTTGCGGAGACCCATCAGACCCTGGTGCAAAACGGGCTGCGTAATCAGGTTCGTGTAGAGACCGACGGTAAGCTTATGAGCGGACGTGACGTTGCCATTGCGGCAATTTTAGGTGCCGAAGAATTCGGCTTTGCAACCGCACCTTTGGTAACCATGGGTTGCGTCATGATGAGAGTCTGCCATCAGGATACCTGCCCGATGGGTATTGCAACACAGAACCCCGAGCTTAGAAAGCGTTTTGCCGGAAAACCCGAGTATGTGGAAAACTTCATGAAGTTTATCGCAGAAGAGCTTCGTGAATACATGGCAAAACTCGGTGTTCGCAGTGTCGATGAACTGGTCGGCAGAACCGACCTTTTGAAAGTAAAGAAGGATGCAAAAGAAACTGCAAATGTAGGCGGATATAAAGAAATCGATTTCAGCCGCATTTTGATGGATATGTCCAAAGTAGAGCGTAGTGAGTCTGTTTTTGTTCCGGAGCGTGTTTACGATTTCAAACTCGAAGAGACCATGGACGAAAAAGTACTCCTTGCATCCAGGGACATTCAGGAATCCGTAAAGAGCGGAAAGAAGAGCGAACTTGCGGTAGAGATCACCAATATCGATCGGACCTTCGGAACCCTGCTTGGTGCGGAAATCACCAGACAGCATCCGGAAGGACTCAAAGAGGATACCGTAAAGATTCACTGCAACGGCTCCGGCGGACAGAGCTTCGGTGCCTTCATTCCGAAGGGCTTAACGCTTGAGATCAACGGAGATTCCAATGACTACTTCGGCAAAGGTTTGTCAGGCGGTAAGTTAATCGTTCATGCACCGAAGGAAGCAAAATACAACCCGAGCGAAAACATCATCATCGGTAACGTTGCCCTCTACGGTGCGACCAGTGGTGAGGCCTATATTGCCGGTATGGCAGGCGAACGTTTCTGCATCCGAAACTCCGGCGCAACTGCCGTTGTCGAAGGTGTCGGCGAGCACGGCTGCGAATACATGACCGGTGGATGTGCGCTGATCTTGGGACCTACCGGAAAGAACTTTGCGGCAGGTATGAGCGGCGGCGTGGCTTACGTTCTCGACGAAGAGAATCATTTATACCGCAACTTAAACAAACAGCTTGTTTCCATGGAAACGCCGGAAAAAGAGGACTTGGACCGCATCAACACGATGCTGGAAAAACATCTGAAAGCGACCGGTTCCGAAAAGGCAAAGACAATACTGGAACAGTTTGATGCATATGCGGGACACTTTAAGAAAGTAATCCCGGGAGATTACAAGCGTATGATGGCATGCATTGCCAAATACGAAGGTCAGGGATTTGCTACGGAAGATGCCAAGTTAAAGGCCTTCAATGAAATTGTCGGTCACTAAAGGAGGCTAATATGGGAAAAGCAACAGGATTTCTTGAATATGAAAGAGCAAACGGAGAAGTAATCGCCGAAGCGCAAAGAATACAGAATTTTAAGGAGTTTCACGAAAGACTCTCCTTTGAGGAACAAAAAAAGCAGGCCGCGCGCTGCATGGACTGCGGTGTTCCGTTCTGCCAGGCAGGGGCAATGCTTGCCGGCATGATGTCCGGCTGTCCGTTACATAACCTCGTACCGGAGTTAAATGATCTGGTATACAGAGGATGCATGGAGCAGGCCTATGACCGTCTTTCCATGACACATTCCTTCCCGGAATTTACATCCCGTGTATGCCCGGCCCTCTGCGAAGCGGCATGTACCTGCGGACTTCATACCGAACCGGTATCGACGAAGGAAAACGAAAAAGCAGTCATCGAATATGCTTTTGAACACGGACTCGTAAAAGAAGAAGTTCCCGCAGTTCGCACCGGAAAGAAGGTAGCCGTCATCGGTTCCGGTCCTTCCGGACTAGCTACGGCGCAACTCTTAAACAGAAGAGGCCATGAAGTTACGGTTTATGAAAGAAGCGACCGTGTCGGCGGACTTCTTCGCTACGGTATTCCGAATATGAAACTTGATAAATCCGTCATCGACAGAAGAGTGAAGATGATGGAAGAGGCTGGTGTTCATTTTGTGACCGGTGCCAACATCGGTACGGATGAAGCAGAGATCAAGAAGTTAAAGAAAAACTTCGATGCGATTGTTTTGGCCTGCGGTGCATCTCATCCAAGAGACATCAATGCTCCGGGAAGAGACGCAAACGGAATCTTTTTTGCGGTTGATTTTTTAAGCAAGGTTACGAAACAACTTTTAGACAGTGATTTCAAACAGGTTCCCTACGAACTTGCCAAAGACAAAAATGTCATCGTCATCGGTGGCGGTGATACAGGAAACGACTGTGTGGGCACTTCAATCCGTCTTGGTGCAAAATCCGTTACCCAGCTTGAGATGATGCCCAAACCTTCCGAGATCAGATTGCCGAGTAACTCCTGGCCCGAATGGCCGAGAGTCCTGAAGGTTGATTACGGTCAGGAAGAGTCGATTTACAAGTTCGGTCAGGACCCCAGAATCTATCAGACGACAGTCAAGGAATTCGTCAAAGACGAAGCCGGAAACTTAAAGGCAGTCACGATTGTTTCTCTGGAATCCAAGAAGGATGAAAAGACCGGCCGCATGCAGATGGTTCCCGTGGAAGGCACGGAGAAAATCGTCCCTGCAGAGCTTGTCTTGATCGCGGCAGGTTTCTTGGGAAGCGAACAATATGTAACAGATGCTTTCGGTGTGGAAGTCGATCAGCGTACCAATGTAAAATCCGAACCCGGAAAGCATAGAACCAGCGTGAAGGGCGTATATACTGCAGGCGATATGCACATCGGCCAGTCACTGGTGGTTCGTGCGATTGCGGAAGGCAGAGCCGCTGCCAGAGAAGTGGATGAGGATCTGATGGGCTATACCAATCTTTAATAGGAAATACAGCCGTGAGAATGTATGAAACTTTAAATCCCGAACGGAGGATTCAAAAGTAGTGCACATTCTCGCGGCTTTCATGTATAATGGCAATTGGAAACGGTGCAAAGTTTTTGTACCACATGTGTAGTCGAAAGACAAAGGAGCAAACATGGACGCATACGAATTAAATGAAGTAATGAAAACTATTGAGGAGGAAGACGGCAAATTCATTCGTCTGGCATTTCGTGATGCCTTTGGCGTACAGAAAAACATTTCCGTTATGCCAAGTCAGCTGCCCAAGGCATTTGAAAACGGAATTGCGATCAACGCCAGGGAAATTGCGGGCTTTGAAAACAGCCCTCACGGACTTGCCTATTTAAAACCCGATGCGGATACCTTAACCGAACTCCCCTGGAGACCGGACAGAGGAAAGGTTCTTCGTATGTTCTGTGATTTATATACGGCTGATGGTACTCCTTTTGAACTGGATACCAGAGGAATCTTAAAGAAGGCTATTGAAAAGGCTGAGGCTGCCGGTATCGACTTTCGTTTCGGTTCTGAGACCGAGTTTTATATCTTTAAGAAGGATGAAGAAGGCAATCCGACGAAGGAACCGTTCGATCAGGCGGGATATATGGATATTGCGCCCCTGGATCGTTGCGAAAACATTCGTCGTGAGATTACCTTAACCATAGAGCGTATGGGATTAACTCCGGAGCGTTCCCATCATGAAAGAGGACCGGGACAGAATGAAATCGATTTCCATTTTGGAAAGCCCTTAAAGGCAGCGGATCAGGAGATTACCTTCAAGATGGTTGTAAGCACCATTGCGGACCGTAACGGTCTGGTTGCGGATTTTTCTCCGATGCCCCTGGAAGATAAGCCCGGCAACGGCTATCACATCAACATCTATGCTACCGACAGAGACGGAAATGATGTTGTAAAATACGTGGCAGCAGGCATCATGGATAAAATCCGCGATCTGACAATCTTCTTAAATCCGACTGATGCTTCCTATATCCGTTTCGGTAACTCCACGGCACCCGATCGTGTCAGCTGGTCCGATGACGGCGACAGAGAGCTTATGTATGTCGAACCCTACATGGGCAGAGTACGTGCGGAACTTCGCTCTCCCGATGCGGCAAGCAACCCGTACCTGGTATATGCGCTTTTGATTCTTGCCGGTCTGGAAGGAATCGAAAAGAAGCTTTCCCTTCCCGAAAAAATGAACGAGGGAGTCATGCTTCCGAAGTCCCGAAAAGAAGCAGCCGGAATCGCTTCCGAGAGCGAATTCGTAAAGCAGATTCTTCCGGATGATATCATCAAGGAATATACACTGTAATCACTGAGACAGATTAAAGATAGCGAATGACGCAGGTTCTATATGCCAAAAAACGAGCAACGAAGAAGTAACATACTGGTAGTGTCCGGCTCCGAGCAGTTCGACGTTTCCGTACATAAGGCACTTCCCGAGAAGGGCCTTGTTTTCGTTGACAAAAGAAAGACCGCGACCCTGGCCAGACGTGCTTTCCTCGACAAGCGTTACGACCTTGTCGTGATCAATGCACCCCTCTCCGACGAAATGGGCTATGATCTGGCCCTGGACCTCGCAGAGGACTACGGCACGTCCGTTATCATTGCCACACCGCCCGAAATCTACGATGCGGTATGGGATTATGTGGCAGACTATGGCATCATGGTTATCTTAAAACCGCTTGAATTTAACAACATCACGAAGGGCATCCGTTTCCAGCTGGCCATTCAGGAACGTATGCATTCCTACGAAGATAAGATGGCCAAACTCGAAGATAAAATGGAGGAAATCAAACTGGTCAGCCAGGCAAAGATCCTCCTGATGGAACAGAAACACGTTTCTGAAAAAGAGGCACACCGCTTAATCGGAAAAGAAGCCATGGATCACGGTGTTTCCAGAAGGATGGTGGCAAGAAGCATAATCGACAGTTTTGGATGACAAAAAATACATGCCGGAGTACTTCCGGCATTGTTTTTTGAGTTAAAAACCTATTGACATAGTAGGTTATAGGAATTAAAATGAAATCACGTCAAAAGAAGGGAGAATTACAATGATTTATGCAGATAATGCCGCCACCACAAAAATGAGCGATGCGGCCATTGATACCATGGTAGCCTGTATGAAGGAAACCTACGGCAATCCTTCGAGTCTTTATGAAGTCGGTCAGAAGGCGAAGGAAGTTCTGGAGAATGCCAGAGAAGAAGTAATGAAAGCCATCGGCGCGAACAATTTCCGTGAGATCCTGTTCACATCCGGCGGAAGTGAAGCGGACAATCAGGCACTTCGCAGTGCTGCGGAAATCGGAAGGGCAGCAGGAAAGATGCACATTGTTTCGTCCGCTTTTGAGCATCATGCAATTTTACATACATTGAAAAGACTGGAAAAGGAAGGGTTTGAAGTAACCCTCGTCGACGTCCATGAGGACGGCCTTGTCCGTCCGGAAGAGGTGGAAGCAGCAATCCGGGAGGATACCTGTCTGGTTACGATTATGTATGCCAACAATGAAATCGGCACCATTCAGCCCATTCGGGAAATCGGTGCGATCTGCAGAGCAAAGGGTGTTTTATTCCATACCGATGCCGTTCAGGCCATCGGTCATATTCCCGTAAACGTACAGGAGGACAATATCGATTTATTGTCCGCATCCGCACACAAATTCCACGGTCCCAAAGGAACCGGTTTTCTCTATGCCCGGAAGGGAATCAAACTTACAAATCTAATCGAAGGCGGGGCTCAGGAGCGCGGCAAGAGAGCCGGAACGGAAAATGTTCCCGGAATCGCAGCGATGGCGGTAGCACTGAACGATGCTGTAGCAAATCTGGAGCAGAATGCCGAGATTACCAAGAAAAAGAGAGACCGCCTGATTGCGGGATTAAAGGAAATCGAGCACTCGGCAATCAACGGAGACGAGACAAAGCGTCTGCCCGGAAACGTGAATTTCTGCTTTGAAGGAATCGAAGGAGAGTCTCTCTTGCTGTTACTGGACGACAAGGGAATTCAGGCATCTTCGGGAAGCGCCTGCACGTCGGGGTCCCTGGATCCCAGCCATGTGCTTTTGGCAATCGGAAGAGTGCATGACGTTGCACATGGTTCCCTTCGACTTACCATAGACGAAAAAACATCGGATGAAGATGTAGAATTCATCATTACCGCGGTAAAAGACGTTGTAACCTATCTGCGCAGCTTTTCTCCGATCTGGAGAGATCTGGTGACCGGAAAGAAAGAGTTTATTTTGTAGGAGGATATTAAGATGGCATTATACAGTGAAAAAGTAATGGATCATTTCAGAAACCCGAGAAACGTGGGTGTAATAGAAGATGCGAATGGAATCGGGGAAGTCGGAAATGCAAAATGCGGCGATATCATGAAGATGTATTTAAAGATTGAAGATGATATCGTTCAGGATGTGAAGTTTGAAACCTTCGGTTGCGGAAGCGCAATCGCATCCTCTTCCATGGCAACCGAAATGATCAAAGGAAAGCCTTTATCGGAAGTCAGAGAGCTGACCAACAAGGCTGTTGCGGAAGCATTGGATGGTCTTCCCGATTACAAAATGCACTGTTCCGTACTGGCTGAAGAAGCGATAAAATCAGCACTTGAGGACTACGAAAAAAGAAAAGAAGAAAAATAAATTAAAAACCTATTGACAGAGTAGGAAAATTGGTTTAGAATGCAAAACATCGAATTAAGGAGAACAAAGATGAAACAGCAAACAGTCACTTTACAAGTGAATATGATGTGCATGTGCATGATGTGCTGCTGCCCTCGTATGTCGGATCCCGTCACGGAACCCGTAAGTACGGAAGCGGTTAACTTGCGTGCGCGCTGTTTGCCGTAATCCGTAGTACAGGTAAGGAATGACCGGGGTCCGAGAGGACCCCGTTTTTTTATTCTTTCGATGTAGCGGAAAGGAAGGAGTGAAGAATATGAGAACAAAAGACATTCATCTGAACTACAGCACACGAATGTGTAAGCCGGAGCGATGTTGCAAATAAGAAATAAGGATTCTGAAAAAACTACAATTGAAATATTACAAAAGGAGAACAAAGAAATGAAGAATAAATTTTTGAAGAAAGTGGCTGCAGTCGGACTTGCAGCAATCAGTACAGTGGGATTGTTCGCAGGCTGCACCAAGAACGGAGGATCCGCTTCCGCAGGTGGAAACGGCGAACAGATTTACAGAACCCTGGACGAGATTAAAGAGAGCGGAACCATCAACATCGGTGTTTTCTCCGATAAGTCTCCGTTCGGATATGTAGATGAAAACGGTGAGTATCAGGGATACGATGTATACTTCGGCAACCGGATCGGTGCAGACCTCGGAGTGGAAATCAACTATGTATCCACCGAAGCAGCAAGCCGTATCGAATACTTAAAGACCGGTAAGGTAGACATCGTACTTGCTAACTTTACCGTAACCGAAGAAAGAGCAGAAGAAGTTGATTTCGCTCTTCCTTATATGAACGTAGCACTTGGTGTTGTATCCCATGACGATCACGTCATTACCGACTTAAGCCAGATCAAGGAAGATGAGCAGGTAATCGTAATCTCCGGTACTACCGCAGAGACCTACCTTGAAAAGAACAACCCGGAAATCCAGTTACAGAAGTTTGATACCTATGCAGCTGCAAAAAGTGCTTTTGAAAACGGTACCGGCGTAGCATGGGCAAACGATAACACCGAAGTTATTGCGTTTGCGATTGAGAACGCAGGTTACACCGTAGGTATTGATTCTTTAGGCAGCCAGGACACCATCGCACCTGCAGTAACCAAGGGTAACACCACATTACTTAACTGGTTAAATGATGAAATCAAAGCACTCGGTGAAGAGAGATTCTTCCATGCAGATTATGAAGCAACTTTGGTAGATACTTACGGTCTTGATTATGAAGACACCCTTGTAGTGGAAGGTGGCGTTGTAGCCGGAGCAGAAGCAGTGGAAGAAAAGGGAACCATTACCGTAGCCGCATCTCCTACCCCTCATGCTGAGATTCTTACCGAAGCAGGAAAGATTCTTGCAAAAGAAGGATGGATCCTCGAAGTAATCGAATTTGAAGATTATGTTCAGCCGAACCTTGTAGTGGAAGACGGCGAAATCGATGCAAACTATTTCCAGCACGTACCTTACCTTGACAACTTCAACGAAGAAAAAGGAACTCATCTGGTATCCATCGCAGGCATTCACTATGAACCCTTCGGCATTTATCCCGGAACCAAATCTTCTTTAGCTGACATCGCGAAGGGAGACGTTATTGCAGTACCCAACGATACCACCAATGAAGCAAGAGCATTACTTTTACTTCAGGATAACGGAATCATCAAGTTAAAAGACGGTGCAGGTCTTGAAGCAACCGTACTTGACATCGTAGACAATCCTTACGACATCAAGATCCAGGAACTTGAGGCAGCTCAGGTATCCAGAGTAAAAGATGAAGTTGCATTCGTGGTATTAAACGGAAACTATGCACTTGAAGCAGGTTTCTCCGTAGGAAAGGATTCCATCGCTTATGAGAAATCCGATTCCGATGCAGCAAAGACCTACGTAAATGTTCTTGTTGTAAAAGAAGGCAACGAAAACAACGAAGGCTTGCAGGCACTTGCAAGAGTTTTAAAATCCGATGAGATTAAAACCTTCATCGAGAACACCTACGACGGAGCAGTAGTACCCTTCGTAGAGTAAGAATAATAAATCTCTCCCTCCGGCCCATCTGCCGGCGGGAGAGATTTGAAAGTGATAGGAAGAGAAAATGTCAATTATCGAGATTAACAATGTGAGCAAAACCTTTGATGCCAAAAAGAGCAATATCCATGCTCTTCAAAACATCACACTCTCCGTGGAAGAGGGAGAAATTTTTGGTGTAATCGGCCTTTCCGGTGCCGGTAAATCCACCCTGGTTCGCTGTATGAATCTGCTGGAAAAGCCGACCGAAGGTGAAGTCATCGTAGACGGAAAGAACCTTGTTGCATTACCGGCCAAAGAGCTTCGTCTTATGCGAAGAGAAATCGGAATGATTTTCCAGCATTTTAATCTTCTGATGCAGAGAAACGTTCTGGATAATGTCTGTTTTCCCATGGAAATTGCGGGCGTAAGGAAACGCGAAGCAAGGGAAAAAGCGAAGAAGTATCTGGATATCGTGGGCCTTTCGGAGAAGGCCAAAGCATATCCCGTTCAGCTATCCGGCGGACAGAAGCAGCGAGTGGCGATTGCCAGAACACTTGCATCCAACCCCCGGATTATTTTGTGTGATGAGGCAACTTCGGCGCTTGATCCGCAGACGACGGGCACCATATTAAGCCTTTTAAAACAGATCAACAAAGACTATGGAATTACAGTTGTAGTCATAACGCATGAAATGAGAGTTGTGGAGGAAATATGTGACAGAGTTGCGGTACTCGACCACGGAAAACTCGCGGAGATCGGTCCTGTTAAGGAAGTTTTTGATAATCCGAAAACCAATGCCGCCAAGAGCCTGCTTTTGGAGCGGAAAATAAGAGAACTGGAGGATGTGGCAGATGGAATTTAAAGATATGTTCAAAATGCTTGCCGACGGTACCTGGGATACGCTCTACATGGTGTTGATTTCCACACTTCTTGGTTACGTTGTGGGACTGCCGCTCGGTGTTTTGCTTACAATTACGGATGTGGACGGAATCAGTCCGAACAAAGTCGTTTATAAGATTCTGGATGTGATCATCAATGTCACAAGAAGTATTCCGTTTCTGATTCTGCTGATTTTAATCATGCCCTTCACGAAACTTGTGGTCGGTAAAAGCTACGGCACCACGGCAACCATCGTACCTTTAACCATTGCAGCGGCTCCGTTGATCGCGAGAATGGTGGAAAGTTCCTTAAAGGAAGTGGACAAAGGCGTGATTGAAGCCGCATTCAGTATGGGGGCAAGCGGTTTTACGATTATCCGCAAAGTCCTTGTAACCGAAGCCAGAACGTCCTTACTGGTCGGGGTAACGATTGCTCTCGGTACCATCTTAGGATACTCCGCTATGGCCGGTGTTATCGGCGGAGGCGGACTCGGCGACATCGCAATAAGGTATGGCTATTATCGGTACGAAACCGGAATCATGATCGTTACCGTTGCGGTACTGGTAATCCTTATGCAGATCCTGCAGTGGGCAGGCATGCTGCTTTCGAAAAAAATAGACAAGCGAAGAGGAAAGTAAAAATGAACTGGGAAGTCATCGGCTCGTATCTTCCGCTTTTTTGGAAGGCAATGTGGCTGACATTGCAAATAGGGTGGATCGGAATAGCATTCGCAACTTTGATCGGAATACTCGTTGCCATTGTCCGTTTCTATAAGGTCCCGGTGGCAAGCCAGATTGCCGGCGTGTATATTGAACTTTTCCGTAATACGCCGCTTCTCGTGCAGTTATTCTTCCTCTATTTCGCTCTTCCGAAACTCGGAATTCCGATGCGCGCAGACTTCACCGGCGCAATGGGACTTGCCCTTCTCGGCGGAGCATATATGGCCGAGACGTTTCGAAGCGGTCTTGAGTCCGTGGCCAAAATACAAACCGAAAGTGCCGCATCGCTTGGCATGAACAAAAGCCAGACCGTCTGGCACATCATTTTTCCGCAGGCTTTTGCAAGAAGCGTTCCGTCGTTTGTGGCGAACGTCATTTTCCTCTTAAAAGAGACCAGCGTTTTCTCCGCCATCAGCCTGATGGATTTAATGTTTACCGCCAAGGACTTAATCGGACTTTATTATAAAACGACAGAGTGCCTGGTTTTGCTGGTATTCTTTTATGCACTGATTCTGATTCCGGTCTCCGTCCTCGGCGACCGTCTGGAAAGGAGGGTGCGCCATGCAGAATTTGGGGATTGATGTACTTTTTAAAGGATCCAATATGATGCGACTCCTCGGAGGACTCTGGGTATCCTTAAGAATCAGTCTGATTGCGGTTTTCTTCAGCGTCATCCTCGGCGTACCGCTGGGAATTCTGATGAGCCGCAATTCCAGAATCATCAGGGCGATTACGAGACTTTACCTGGAAATTGTGCGGATCATGCCGCAAATGGTTCTTTTGTTTATTGTATTTTTCGGCACCACAAGAGTGTTCGGCTGGAACCTGGATGCGGAAGTGGCATCGGTGATTGTGTTCTCTTTCTGGGGATGCGCGGAGATGTCGGACCTTGTCAGGGGAGCGCTGATCAGCATTCCGAAGCACCAGTATGAAAGCGCGAAAGCGCTTGGCATGAATTCGTTTGCCGTCTTTTTCTTCATCATTCTGCCGCAGACCATCAGAAGGCTTCTGCCTTTGTCCATCAACCTGGTGACGAGAATGATTAAGACAACGTCTCTGGTCATGATGATCGGTGTCGTGGAAGTGTTGAAAGTCGGTCAGCAGATTATCGAAGCGAACCGTACTTCCTCGCCGAATGCGGCGTTCGGCGTTTACGGAACCGTATTTTTACTGTATTTTATCGGCTGCTGGCCCATCAGTATGCTGTCGAAATATCTGGAGAAGAAGTGGAAAAACGATTAAGTTGATTTCCTTGCGGAGTATGAAAATGAGTAAAAAAGAAGAAATCATCAGAGTGGATCATATTACCAAACGATATGACGAAAATGCCGTCCTGGATGACTTTTCCCTTTCCGTACATGAAGGGGAAGTCGTGGTGATCGTCGGCCCGTCCGGCTGCGGAAAGAGTACGATTCTTCGTATCATGAACGGCTTAGAGCCGATTCAGAAAGGAGAGGTAACCTACCGCGGAGAGAAGGTGGACGGGAAGCTTGGAAGCATTACGAGGATACGTGAAAAGGTGGGCATGGTGTTCCAAAGCTATGAGCTTTTCCCGCACAAAACGATTCTGCAAAACGTCATGCTGGCTCCTCTTTTGGTACAGAAAAGAGACCGTAAGGAAGTCAAAGAAGAGGCGCTGCAGCTTCTTGCCAGAGTCGGTCTTTCGGAGAAAAAGAATGCGTATCCGAGACAGCTTTCCGGCGGTCAGAAGCAGCGTGTTGCGATTGTAAGGGCGCTTGCGATGCACCCGGAGGTACTGCTTTTTGATGAGGTTACCGCGGCACTTGACCCGGAAATGGTAAGGGAAGTTCTGGATGTTTTATTGTCCCTTGCCAAGGAAGGCAAAACGATGGTGATTGTTACGCACGAAATGAGTTTTGCAAAGGCCGTTGCGGACAGAGTGATTTTCTTGGACGGCGGACATCTGGAAGAAGAAGGCACGGCGTCGGAGTTTTTTGATCATCCGAAGACCGAACGCGCGAAGCAGTTTTTACACACATTCACCTACGACAAAGTAGAAAGAGAGGAAGAAAGATGACGATGCTGCAGGATATCAAAGAGTATATTAAAAGCGGTGAGAGCAGGGACCAGAACCTTGGCCTTGAAATTGAGCACTTCATTGTGGATGCAAGCGGAAACCAGATTTCTTTTGAAGAAATCAGCAATCTGATTTTCGAGGTCGGAAACCGTCTGGGTGCGGAAATCCATTACATGGACGGATATCCGGTCGGATACTATAACGGCGAATATGCAACGAGTCTGGAACCCGCCTGCCAGTTTGAGATCAGTATCAATCCGTATTCCGAGTTAAAAGACATAGCGGAAGTGTATCACAAATTCCGCAGCCTGTGGGATCCGATATTTAAGGAGCACGGGTATCATTTTGAAAACGGCGGAAACTTAGCCAAAGTGGAGAGCGGAGAGATTGTTCCCTCTGAGATTCCGCTTTCGCCGAAATCCAGATACAAATACATGAACCGCTATTTTGAAAGCAGCGGCAAATACGGCAAGTACATGATGAGAGCATCCGCTTCCACGCAGATATCCATCGATTATGCATCGGAGGAGGATCTGGTGAAGAAACTGCGCGTTTTGCAGAAAATCTCTCCGGTCCTGATGATCATGATGGAGAATAAATCCGTGGAAAAATCCACGCTCGACGATCCTTCCAAAACCCATCTTCTTCGCATTCAGGAGTGGGACGATCTGGATCCTGAGCGTACGGGGTATCTGAGCGGATCGTTAAATGAGGATTTCGGCTATGAGAAGATGGCGGGATTAATCTATCATACGCCGTTAATTCTTCTGACCGACAACGGAAAAACTATCGATGTAGGACATTTGAGTGCGGAAGAACTTGTGAAGAAACATTTCATCGAGGAAAACGGACTGGATGAGAAGCGCAAAACGAAGCTGATCGAGCATTTTATGTCCATGGGATTTTTCCATTTCCGTGTGAAGAAATATATCGAGATCCGTGTTGCGGACAGCGTTCCGATCGAGAAGGCGCTCGGATATACGGCACTTGTCAAGGGACTGATTTATAACGCGCAGACACTGGACTATCTGGACAGGGAACTTGGGAAGATCAAAACCATACCTGAGATCAATAAGGCCGTGGAGGAAATCGAGAAAGATGGTTTCAATGCACTGATTTATAATGGCAGGACCGCGGCAGAGTGGGCAAGTCAGTTAAAAGAGCTTGCCGGAAAGAATCTCTTTGAAGACGAGAGGAAATATTTGGAGTATGTGTGAACTTTTTGGGGTAACGGCAAACCGTAAAATCAATATCAATTCCTACCTGCATAAGTTTTTCAGGCACTCGAAGGTACAGCCGGACGGGTGGGGACTGGCTTTGTTTGACGACGGAAACATCACTATCGAGAAAGAGCCTGTGAAAGCAAGTACAAGTAAATATCTGGAACACCGCCTTGAGGGAAAGATACAGAGTGCGCGAATGATGGCGCATATCCGAAGGGCGACCATGGGAGAAGTCAATTACAACAATACGCATCCGTTTACGGCATTTGATGAGTCCGGAAGACGCTGGGTAATGGTGCATAACGGAACGATTTTCGATGCACCGGGACTGTCCCAATACCAGTATTCCCAGCAGGGAAGCACGGACAGCGAACGAATACTGCTTTATATCGTGGATCGGATCAATCACGGATTCATGCAGGATCCATGCGGGTTTGACGTGAATGAAAGACTTGCGTTGATTGATGAAATTGTTCTTTGCATCGTACCCGGAAACAAACTGAATTTCCTTTTATTTGATGGTGATTACTTCTATGTTCACAAGAACGAGAAAGGTACGTTATATACATTGGAAAAACCGGGAATTGTGTTCTTTGCGACCAGACCCATCGATAATGAAGACTGGAAGGAACTTCCGATGAACCGGCTTTTGGTTTATAAAGACGGCAAACTGGTTTATACGGGAACGCCCCATAATCACGAATATGTTTACGACGAAGAACAGATGAAGCACATATTCCTGGATTACGCGGCATTGTGACACCTGGTATTTTGGTCATTATTCTTCAAAGGAGAAATATATGAACATCAATCAGATTAAATATGTATTGAAAGTGGCAGAGTCCTCATCCATGCGAGAGGCGGCAACGGATTTATATATTTCCCAACCGGCCCTTTCCGCCAGCATCCGTGAACTTGAAGAAGAACTCGGTATTCTGATTTTTGAAAGAAGCAATAAGGGCGTTTCGGTTACGGAAGAGGGCAGGGAGTTTCTGGTTTATGCCAAGAAGGTTCTGGGCCAGTACGAAGTTCTGGAAGAAAGATACCTCCCGGGAAGCAAGGATAAGGAACGCTTCTCGGTATCGACACAGCATTACAATTTTGCCATCAAATCCTTTACGAAGGTAATTCAAAAATATAACCCGGAGAAATACATTTTCTCCATTCACGAAACGAGAACGCGCAAGGTCCTCGAAAACGTAAGGGACTTAAAAAGCGAGGTGGGAATCGTTTCCTATACGGATTCCAACAGGGAACTGATTCAGAAACTTTTAAAGGAATACGGACTCGAATTCACGCCTTTGATGCAGCGTCAGACCTATATTTATGTTTGGAAAAACCACAAATTCGCCAAAAGGAAAACCATTTCCATCGAAGAGTTAAAAGATTATCCCTGCGTTTCTTTCGATCAAAGCGATGAAAGTAATTTCTATTTAACGGAAGAAGCTATGGCGGACTATGAATTTGATAAAACCATCAAATCCGCGGACCGTGCAACGACGATGGAAATCATTGCGGAACTGGGAGGATACTCCATCGGCTCGGGAATGCTTTCAGAAGAGGATGCGATTTTAAAAGGCCTGGTATCCATTAAGTTAAAGGAAGAAGATCCTCTGACCATCGGATACATTAGCCGTAAAGGAAGTAAGCTTTCAAAGTACGGAGAGACCTATATTGAGGAGTTGGAAAAGTACAAAGAGTTGTGATAAGTTTTGCTTATCACAGATGATAAAAACCATTGAATTTTCAAAACATATCAAACATGTTAGTATAAGTTCATCTTATGAAAGGAGTGTGCCAACAATGAAGCACTTAGCATTTGGAAAATCAAATACAGTCATGTGTTATCGAATGCTTTTGTCCCGGGCGTATTATGCGGCAGGGGTGTGCGACTGCGTTGTTGTGCATCGAAAGGATTCGTAAGTAGAAGACTGCGAAAGAATGTCGTTTGCCCGGGAGCAATTCTGCTGCCCGGGTTTTTTTATGCCATCAAACCAAAGAGAATGAAACATGATAAGGGAAGATCGAATTAAATCAAACTTTATACGACTGGCGCACTTCGACAGCGAAACCTTCCATGAAAAGGAGATTGGAAAGTTCTTAACAGAAAAGCTAAAGGATTTGGGTCTGGAAGTAAGAACGGATACGACGAATGAAGAGTTCCTAAAAAAGCATCCGGACTCCCACCCCAATATCTACGGTTTCTTAAAAGGAAATACGAAAAGCGAATCCATCCTGTTTTCCTCCCATATGGATACCGTTGCTCCGGGAAAAAACAAAAAAGTCATTATCGATGAATCGGGAAGCATTCATTCGAAGGGCGATACGGTACTCGGAGCAGACGATATCTCAGGTATCACTGCAATTTTGGAAGCGCTTAACGTAATCAAAGAAGAGAAACTGTTACATCCGGACATCGAAGTGTTAATCACAAGTTCCGAAGAAGCATTCTGCGAGGGTTCGAAGTTTTTAAAAGAAGAAATCCTAAAGTCAAAGAAAGCATATGTCCTGGATTTGAGCGGACCCATCGGAAGGGCGGCAGTCAGTGCACCGGCAATCATCTCCTTTGAAATAGAAGTGGAAGGGCTGGCGGCACACGCGGGATTCGAACCGGAAAAAGGAATCAATGCCTTAAACATTGCGGTATCCGCACTGGCAAAGATTCCCACCGGAAAGGTGGAAGCCGATACCACGGTAAATGTCGGAACCATTGAAGGCGGAACGGGAAAAAACATTGTTCCGGAAAAGATCAGGTTAACCGGAGAAGTACGAAGCCTTCAAACCGAGAAATCAAACCGTAAGGTGGAAGAAATCGAAGAAATCTTTAAAGCCGAAGCGTTAAAGGCAGGAGGCAAAATTAAGATCACCAAAACGGAACACATCAAGGCTTTTCGCAGAAAAGAAACGGATGCCGTGGTACATAGCTTTTTAAGAGCATGCCAAAAAACCAGAATTCATTCACAGCTGATTACCACATTCGGTGGAAGCGATGCCAACCGGCTGAATGAATGGGGAATTCAAACCATTGTAAGTGCATGCGGAATGGAAGACGTTCATACCACAAGGGAACATTCCCACGTGAATGAAATAAAAAAGGCGGCGGAGCTGGTACTTAAGCTTATGACCGTACAGGAGGTTAAAAATGATTAAGAAATACGGAAAAAGAGCAGTCGGACGATGTTGGCATTTGGGCCACGCCAAATCCCGCATGTAGTGCAGGTTGGAATATCGAAGACAGTACTGAAAATATCACAATACTAATTTGAAAGAAAAGAGAGGAAAAAAAAATGAGTAAATTGAAATTAAGAAATGTATTAGCAGGATTATTTGCAACCGTAGTTGTTGCAGGAGGATTAACCGGTTGCAACACAAAAGCAGCAGTAAGCGCAGCGAATACCGCTACCTCCGAAGCAGTGGAAACCGAAGTAGCCGCAGTTGAAGAAACTCCGGAAGTCAGAACCATTTATGCGGTTACCGGTGCAAGCCCCAGACCGTTTACCTACTACGGTGATGATAATGAACTGGTAGGACAGAATATCGAACTTGTAAATGCAATCTTTGACAAATTACCCCAGTATGAACTGGTTTGGGAAGTAACCGATTTCCCTTCCATCTTCGCAGGACTTGATGCGGATAAATATCAGCTTGGTGTAAACAACTTTGCAAAGAACGCGGAAAGAGAAGAGAAGTATCTCTTTACCGATCCTATTTTCTCCAACGCATACATCGTAGTTGCAGGCAAGGATGTAGAACTTCCCGAAGTGGTTGATTTCCCGGATCTTGCAGGTTACAGCTATGTAGGCCAGGTTGCCATCAACTCCACTACCGCAATCGAAAACTACAACGAAGCAAATCCCGATAACCCGATTGAAATCAACTATACCGAAGAAGATTTAAATGCACAGCTTGCAGGTATCGAGTCCGGTAAATATGATTTCTTAATCATTGACAAGCCGATGTACTGGGGATATTACCAGCCTGAATTCGGTTACGATTTAGCCACCTATCAGCTTAAGGGATACGGTGTTGGCGAAGGCCTTGACAGCTTCTTAATCGTAAGCAAGACCGAAGAAAACCAGCAGCTTGTTGATGATATCAACGCAGCATTGAGAGAAGTAATCGAAGAAGGTACTTCCAAAGAAATCAACGAGAAATACTTTGGCGATGATTACTCTCCTTCCTACAACTAAGGAAAGGATGAATTAAAGGGTTAGCAGTCATGGCAAAATTATTTGATATAAAACTGGTTTTCACGGAAATTCCGGAATTATTAAAATATCTGCCCACAACATTATATTTAACGGCGATTGCATTGGTAATCGGACTGGTAGTGGGATTTCTGATCGCTCTCATCCGAATGAAGAAGATTCCTGTTTTGAACCAGCTCGCTACAGCTTTCGTATCCGTGGTACGCGGAACACCGATTATCGTACAGCTTTATATATCCTACTTCGGTATTCCGATTGCACTGAAATACTTCAATTATTATCACGGAACAAAATACAACATCAATGTAATCCCGGGCATCATTTTTGCCATGATTGCTCTCGGTTTAAACCAGTCGGCATTCGATTCCGAGACAATCAGAGCAGCCATTCAGTCTGTCGATAAGGGACAGATTGAGGCTGCCAAGTCCATGGGAATGAACAGCTGGCAGGTATTAAAAAGAGTGATTATTCCGCAGGCGGTATCCGTAGCACTTCTTCCGCTCGGAAATTCACTGATCGCACTAATCAAGGGAACGTCTTTGGCGTTCACCTGCTCGGTGGTGGAAATCACGGCAGCAGGTAAAATTCTGGCAGGAAAGAATTACAGATACTTTGAAGTATATTGCTCCTTGGCCATTATTTACTGGGTAATTACGTTTGTTCTGGAAAGAGTTCTCGCACTGATTGAGAAAAAGATTTCGATTCCGGAGCAGCCCCCCGAGAAAAAGAAAAAGGAGAGTGTGGCATGAGCCTGATAGAAATAAAAGGGTTAAAAAAGAGATTCGGAACCAACGTGGTTTTGGACGGCGTGGATCTGAATATCAATAAAGGCGAAGTCGTAGCCATCATCGGCCCTTCCGGAACGGGTAAATCCACGTTGCTCCGCAGTTTGAATCTTTTGGAGAAACCGGAAGCCGGAACAATCAGTGTGGAAGGGAAAGAATACAACTTAACCAGCCGGTCCTCCAAAGAAAAACTGGAATTAAGACAGCATACGGAAATGGTTTTCCAGCAGTTTAATTTATTTAAAAACAAAACCGCACTGGAAAACGTCATGGAAGGCCTTACCGTTGTAAAGAAGATTCCGAAAGAACAGGCAAAACAGATTGCATTGGAAGAACTGGAAAAAGTCGGAATGTCGGATCGCTTAAATTACTATCCGAAACACTTATCCGGCGGACAGCAGCAAAGAGTTGCCATTGCAAGAGCACTGGCACTGAAGCCGAATCTTTTACTGATGGATGAACCCACGTCGGCACTGGATCCGGAACTTGTAGGAGAAGTATTGCTGACGATTAAACGTGCAGCCAAAGAGGGTAATACCATTCTTTTGGTAACACACGAAATGGATTTTGTAAGAAATGTGGCAAACCGAATCATCTTTTTGGAGAAGGGTAAAATCGTAGCGGACGGAACACCGCATGAGATTTTCGATAACCCGACGAACGAAAGACTGATTACCTTCTTAAAGAACATCAATATGTTAAGAACAGCGGACGATTACGTAATATGAGTATTGGATATCTTTTTATCGAAAAAACAGAAAATATCGACTTTGAAGAGGTTCTGCAGGTATTAAGAGCCGGCAATGCGGTTCACGAATACAAGGATGCCGGTCAGGTAAAAGAGGCATTTGAAAACAGCGTTTATGTAATCTTCGTATTTGATCGAAACAAACTCGTCGCTGTGGCAAGAGCATTATCCGACGGATACGCCTGGACGCTTCTTACCGATGTGGCAATCCTTCCGGGATACGAGAAAACGGATCTTCCGGACGAGTTGTTTAAGAGGATATTAAAGAAGTTCAGAGGACGGGAAATTTTCACCTATACCGGAAAGAAAGAGATTGGTTTCTACGAAAGATTCGGATTTGAACGATCGAAAAATGCATTCACTTATGCAGGTTTAAAAGATGAGGCAATTGATCCGAAACTGATTCTGGAAGGGTATTACCTTCCGATCGGCTATCACTATGAAAGCGAATATTATCCCTATTCGGGTAATTTCCCGAAGGGAAGAAAAAGCGAATTAAAGAAAGACAACTTGGAACTTAGGTTTTCCGAATCACCGGATAACGTAGATTTTGTAAGAGTAAACGAAATCTTATCCTTAGCGTTCGGAGAAGACAGAAGAGAGGTCGGAATTACCGGAGAAACCTTTGAACACAGCAGATATACGGAATTTGTTTATGACAAAGACAAATTAGTCGGCTGTGCAAGAGCGGAGTCGGATGGTGTGGCACAGGCGTTGATTTTAAACGTTGCCATCGATCCGGACTATCAGGGACTTCACCTGGGAATGGAGATTATTACCAGACTGGCGGCGCAGATGAAGGGCCAGAATATTTTCCTAAACACCCATCCCGGCGGTGTCGGATTTTATAACAGAAAAGGTTTTCGCAGAAATAAAACAGCACTTTTATATTCCGCAAATCCGGTCATGCCAAAGAGAATAAAGAAGGGATTCGTCCTCCCGAAAGGGTATCGTTTCCCCGATGAATTATAGAGAAAGAAGCAGGTGATTGAAATGAGTAATATACAATTCGGAAAAGTATCCACATCGGAAGATGTGAACGAAATAGGAAAAAACGGAGCGTTTGTAAGACAGCAGAACAGATTTACCACACCGTTCGGTGACGGCGAAGGCGAACTTCCCGTAGAGGCGGGAAGATACCGACTGATCTGGACGCCGCTTTGCCCTTGGGCAACCAGACAGGTTATCGCATTTAAATTACTGGGCCTTACGGATGTTATCAGCATCGGAACCGTGGCTCCGGTAAGAACGGAGAACGGCTGGGAGTTTTCACTCGATGAAGGCGGTGTGGATCCGGTACTCGGTATTAGGTTTCTTCCGGAAATCTATGCGGCAACCGATCCGGAATATACAGGCAGAGCAACCGTTCCGACCATCGTGGATGTCAAAACAAAGAAGGTGGTAAACAACGATTATCACAGACTGACGAATTATTGGGAGACGGTCTGGAAACCTTTTCACAAAAAAGGAGCACCGGATCTTTATCCCGAGAATTTAAGAAGCGAAATCGATGCACTAAATGAAGTGATTTTCCATGAAATCAACAACGGTGTATATAAAGCAGGTTTTGCGAAGACCCAGGAAAGTTACGAGGAAAACTTCCATCTGGTATTTAACCGTTTGGACCGGCTCGAGGAACATCTTTCTAAGAACCGCTTTTTATTCGGAGATTATATTACCGATTCGGATATCCGCCTGTATGTTACCCTGGCAAGATTCGATACCGCATACTATTTTGCGTTTCGTCTGAATCAGAAGAGAATCCGTGATTACGATAATCTTTGGAATTATGCGAAGGAATTGTACAGCATTCCGGCGTTTAAGGAAGCAACGGATTTCGATGCCATCAAACGCGGATATATTCTCGGAGACCATGGCCATAATCCTTACGGTATCCTTCCGATAGGACCGGACAACAGCGTATGGAACGAACCAAACAACCGCAGTGAAAAGTTCGGACCGATTAAATTCAACTACTAAAGGGAGGTGAATCGGATGCCTGAATTAAAAAACATCACCGGAGAAATTGCGAAGGACGGCAGTTTCGTAAGGCAGTCAAATCGTTTCACAACACCATTCGGAAAAGGGGAGGGCAAACTTCCCGTGGAAGCCGGAAGATACAGAATTCTGTGGGCTCCCGTCTGTCCCTGGGCACATAGGTCGATTATCGTAAGAGCCTTGCTTGGTCTGGAAGATGTCATCAGTGTCGGCACCCTGGATCCGATTCGTCCGGCAAATCCGCATGACTGGGCATTTACGCTGGATGAAGGAGAAGTGGACCCGGTACTCGGATATCATTTTTTAAGCGAAGCATATAAGAAAGCCGATCCGGATTACAAAGGCAGATTTACGGTTCCGGCCGTTGTGGATTTACATACCGGCGGAGTAGTGAATAACGACTATTTTAATCTGACGAGATACTGGGAAACGGAGTGGAAAGAATTCCATAAAAGCGGTGCACCGGATCTTTATCCGGAGGAGTTAAGGGATGAGATAGATTCGCTGAATGATATTTTATTCCACGAGATTAATAACGGTGTATATAAGACCGGATTTGCCAGAAGCCAGGAAGCCTATGAGAAAAACTTCCACCTGGTATTCAACCGTTTGGACTGGCTCGAAGAAAGACTGTCGCATTCGAGATATCTTTTCGGTGACAGAATTACGGAGTCCGATGTCAGACTTTATGTAACACTTGCAAGATTTGATATCGCCTATTTCAACGGATTTTTGGCAAATGCCAAAATGCTAAAGGATTACCCGAATCTCTGGGGATATGCAAGAGATCTGTATCAGACACCGGGATTCGGAGATACGACGAATTTTGAAGCCATAAAGAAGCATTACCACTTATGTGCGGTTTCCACCAATCCGGAAAAGATTTTACCGCTCGGCCCGGACTTATCGATTTGGAATACACCACACGGAAGAGACAGAAAATACAGTTAAGGAGGAAGATAAAATGAGTTGTGGAGAAGCAGCACCCACCTATTCGGTGCAGATAAAAGAAGAAATTGCAAAGGACGGCAGATTCATCCGCCAGCCGAATTTATTTACCACTCCCTTTGGAGAAGGGGAAGGAGAATTAAAGGTTGAAAAAGGCAGATATAAACTTTACTGGGCAAAGGGTTGCCACTGGTCAAACCGTGCATCCATCGTAAGGGAACTGCTTGGTTTGGAAGATGTTCTGGATGTTCAGATTGTCGGAAGAGAGAAATTAAACGGAACCTATGCCTGGACCGTATACGACGAAGAAGGCAATCCGGATAAGCAAAGCGGATACAAATATCTTTTCGAGTATTATGAGGCAGCAAAGCCCGGATTTACCGGCCGCGCAACGGTTCCCACGGTAGTGGATCAGATTGAAAAGAAAGCAGTAAACAACGATTATCATAAGCTGACCAACTACTTTGAAACCGCGTTTAAGGCATATCAGAAAAAGGATGCGCCTGATCTTTATCCGGAAGAGCAGAGAGAAGAAATCGATGCACTGAACGAATGGCTCTTCCCGAACATCAACAATGCAACGTACAGAATGATGTTTTCAAGATCCTTAGAAGCTTACAACGAAGCATATCAGGATTTTGTAAAGGCATTGGAATATCTTGAAGAAAGACTGGAGAACAACAGATTCCTCTTCGGGGATTATGTGACGGACAGCGATGTCAGACTGTATGTAACCCTGGTTCGTTGGGAAGTGGCATATTACCGTTTCCTGGGAACCTTTGAAAAGGGCCTTAGAGGTTATAAAAATCTTTGGGCTTATACTAGAGACTTGTATACCATACCGGCATTTCGTCATAACACTTATCTTTCCGATATAGCACATGATTACGGTGCCATCGATGAAAGCGGTACACATTTCCCGACATTCAATTACAGATACTGGAATGAAGTGGATTACGACAAGATTTTCTCCGAACCGCAGAACAGAAGGGATTTATCCCTGGATCCCGATCATAAATTACTGGTTGCGGAATAAGTTTGAAAGAAAGGACATTCGTTTATTATGTCATATATTGTTCCGTTTCAGAGCGTTGCTCTGTTCGAAAATACATTTAAACATCAGATTAACAAAACCACCGGAAAAGTGGATGACCGAAAATTCGTTTTTAACCGGAAGTTTGGTGATGAGACGGGAGAATTACCCGTGGAAGCTGGCCGGTATCGTTTAATCTGGATGAGCGGATGTCCCCATTCCAACAAAGCGGTAATCACATTACGTCTGCTCGGGCTGGACAGTGTAATCAGCATCGGTGAGTGCGGAGTTTTAAGAGATCCGAGAGGATGGGTTTTCTCCGAAGACCTGGGAGAAGTGGATCCGGTGTTGAAAGTACATTATCTCGATGATGCCTATTTGAAAGGTGATCCTACGTTCGTAGGAAGATCCACAGTCCCCGCGATTGCGGATGTGCAAACCGGAGCAGTAGTGCAGAACGAAGCCTGGGAGATTCCGAAATACCTTGTAATCGACTGGGAACGGTTCCATAAAGAAAATGCACCGGATTTGTATCCGGAAAATCTTCGCACAGAGATTGATGAAACCATAGAGTATATTAAAAAGGTCAATGCCTACGCCTGCGGTTTTGCCAGAAATCAGAAAACCTACGATGAAGGATACAAGGCTTACTTTGATGTACTGGAGGCACTGGAGGAAAGGCTTTCGAACAAAAGATTTCTGCACGGGGATTATGTCACGCTTTCGGATATCCATCTGTATGTGGCGCTGATTCGTTTTCATATCAATTATCACCTGGTATTCGGCGTCAATAAGAAACGCCTGGAAGATTATCCGAGCCTTTGGGGATATACGAGGGATCTGTATCAGACAGAAGCGTTTTATGAGTATACGAAACTTGAATGGATCAAAAAGCATTACCAGCTTTCCCCGCATATGAGAGCCAAACTCGGAAACGAAAAAGGATTGCTCGGTGTGGGGCCGGATAACAGCAAACTTCTTTCTCCGACGGGCAGGGAAAAACTCTCCAAAGATCCGGGTCATAAATTCAACCATAAGGACAAGGACAAAGCGTTCACCGCTCACAGCCCTCTCGGAAGAGAATGGTTTACTCATACGGATGAAGAGTCGGAGCTTCGCTATTTGAAAAACGAACTGCTTGATCCGATTGAAAAAGCCGGAAGTGCAACTTTCCAGACGGATTTGGAGCGCAGGGCTTTTCAGATACAGGATACGTTAAAGGCGATTGACGAAAGACTCGCAGGACAGATTTTTCTTACGGGTGTTGCACCGAATTCGGCCGACAAACTTTTGTATCAGACATTGCTTAGGCATGATTATATTTATTACTACCTTTATAAACTGAATTTTGCCAAGAGCAGTGATTATCCGAATCTGGCAAGATTTATCAAGGACATTGAGAAAATAGAAGAGATCAAAAACTCGATAGATATCGAGGCGGAAAAGAGAGCGGCTTTCGAGGCCCTGTCGGAGGAGAGGAATCCTTACCGACTGGTATTTGCGGGGCCGGGAAAGGAATAGAAATGGATTACGAAATCGACACCCGATGTATTCACGGGGAAGGACATAAATACGAAGATGGAAACAATTCCATCAGCTATCCGATTTATCAGACAGCGTCCTTCTCCCATCTAACCCCCGGTCATAATCCCAACGGATTTGACTATTCCAGAGAATCGAATCCGACCAGAGCTTACCTCGAAGAAACCGTAAGCTCCCTGGAACACGCAGTGGATACGATTGCTTTTGCGTCGGGAATGGCAGCAATTGCAACCGCGTTTGAATACTTTAAACCCGGAGATCACATTATTCTCGGGGAAGACTTATACGGCGGCGTGGTCCGGCTGATCAAACAGATTTGCGAAAAGAACGGATACGAAACGGAATATGTGGATACAACCGATGTCGACAAAATAAAAGCGGCAATCAAAGAAAATACGAAAGGCATTTATTTTGAAAGTCCGACCAATCCAATGATGAGGATTACAAATATTCAGGCGGCCGCAAAGATTGCTCACGAAGCGGGAGCCATTCTGATCGTGGACAATACGTTTATGACGCCTGTTTATCAAAATCCGATCTTGGAAGGGGCGGATATTGTTGTCCATTCCGGAACCAAATATTTAAGCGGTCATAACGATACGGTTTGCGGATTTTTATGTGTGGCAAGTAAAGAACTTTCGGAGAAGTTCCGTTTATACGCCAAAACCACGGGAGCAACATTGGGACCTTTTGAGTGCTGGCTTTGTCTACGCGGTTTGAAGACTTTGGCTATTCGCATGGAACGGCATAAAAGCAATGCCGAGGCAGTTGTGGTATACTTAAAAGGCAAAGAAGAGGTGGAAGAGATTTACTATGCGGGAACGGGAATTATCTCTTTTACCGTGAACAGCGTGGATACGGCGTTGAAACTTTTACGTAATATTAAGCTGATCACTTTTGCGGAAAGTCTCGGCGGGACGGAGAGTCTTCTGACCTATCCCACCGTGCAGACTCATCCGGATGTTCCCGAGGAACAGAAACTGAAGCTTGGTATTACGGACAGACTCTTAAGACTTTCCGTGGGAATCGAAAACCCAAAGGATATTATTGCGGATTTGGAAGGGGCTTTTCATGGCTGAGAGACATTTAAATTTCGATGAAATCATAGACAGAAGAAATACGAAATGCCTGAAATATGATTTTGCCGTTAAACGCGGGTATCCGGAAGATGTTCTACCACTCTGGGTGGCCGATATGGATTTTAAGACCTCCTCCTATGTGGAAGACGCACTGGTGGAACTGGCGCATCAAAATATCTATGGATATACGAATACTCAGACGGGAGACGGATTTTTCGATGCGGTTGCCGGCTGGATGAAACGCCGACATAACTGGGATGTGGAAGAAAGATGGCATTTTAAAACGCCCGGTGTCTGCTTTGCGATTGCCACGGCAATCAAGGCGGTAACCAAGCCGGGGGAGAGTGTCATTATCGAACAACCCGTGTATTATCCCTTTGCGAATATTATAAAAGATACCGGCCGAAATCTTGTAATTTCCGATCTAATTTGCGATGAGAATGATTACTACACAATGGATTATGAAGACTTTGAAAAGAAAGTCGTTGAAAACAAAGTAAAACTTTTCATTCTTTGCAATCCGCACAATCCTGTGGGAAGAGTATGGAGCAAAGAGGAACTTCGAAAAATCGGGGAAATCTGCAAAAAGAACAATGTTGTTGTTTTCAGTGATGAAATCCATTTTGATTTTATCTGGGAAGGGGAGCACAACGTATTTCAGGAAGTGAATGAATCTTTCCGGGAATTTACGATTACCGCCACTGCCGCAAGCAAGACATTTAATCTTGCGGGACTTCAGCAGTCGAATCTTTTTATTCCGAACCCGGCACTTCTTCGCAAATTCCGCCATGCCTATAATGAAACGGGTCTGGACGAGCCGAATATAGCCGGCATTGCAGCCGTACAGGCGGCCTATGAACATGGCGACGAATGGTTTGACGGAGTACGTAATTATATCCGATCCAATATTGAGTATGCCTTTGAATATGTGAAAAACGAACTGCCCGGAGTAAAGATGAATCGTCCGCAGGGAACGTATTTAATCTGGCTGGATTTTAGGGAACTCGGATTATCGCCGAAAGACCTCGAAGACCTGATTGTGAAAAAAGCAGGTCTTTGGCTGGACAGAGGAAGGGTATTCGGAAAAGCAGGAGAAGGGTTTGAAAGAATAAATGCCGCCTGCCCGAAAAGTGTGCTGAAAGAAGCATTAAACCGAATAAAAACAGGTATCTCCAATGACGGTTAATCATTCGGATACCTGTGTTTAAATCATAAAATATTAAGATGCCGTGGCCGCGGGAATGGCATAGGTTTCATAGACTGAAGTTGGTGGTTCGAGTCCGCCCGGTATCGTTATCTGTTCAGAATCAGATATAAAAGTCTGTACAGTTCTTTGGCATCGTCAGCGGAAAGCTGAATGCATTGTCCGACTTCCATGGGAATGCTTGAGGCTTTCTTTTTTAATTCCGCACCATCTTTGGTTAATTCCACCACAAGAACACGCTCATCTTCTTTGGAACGCATTCTTGTGATGTATCCGTCTTTTTCAAGGACTTTGAGAAGAGGAGTGAGGGTGCCGCTGTCCAGAAAAAGTCTTTTGCCCAAATCTTTGACATTGATTCTTTTTTCTTCCCACAATACCATCATGGTAATGTATTGTGTATAAGTTAAACCAATCTTGGAAAGGGGTTCATGATAGAGTTTGATGATTTCCCTTGATGCCGCATAAAACGGAAAACAAAGTTGGTTGTCAAGTTTTAAGGGATCATATGTTTTCATGATTTATTCTCCCAGTTCTGCAAGAACCGATTTGGCGAATTCGCGTGCTTCTTCGAGGTCTTTGTTATTCGATCTCTTGGCATTCATGATACCGAATTTTCCGTAGCATTTGTAAGCATGGGCATAGAACTTGATGCCATTTTTCTCGCAGGCTGCCTTTACAAACTTGGCAGTGGATTTGCCGGAGGCGGAAGTGGAGAAGGATACGATCTGCTTAATGTTTGCTGCATTGTCCTGAATGAATTTCTCTACGCTCGGATCGTAGGTGAAAGCGTAAAGGGAACTGCCGAGGAAAAGAACATCAACGGGCTCGGAAATGCCTTCGGAGATGCTTTTGGCATTTACGCCCACAACTTCCGCAATGACATCAGCCACTTTCTTGGTGTTGCCGGAACGGGTATAGTAAGAAACTGCGTATTTCATGGTTAATCTCCTTTATGATTTGGATTTGGTTTACAGTAAGGAAGCGACCTTCTCGTCAAGCTCGTTCATGGAGCGGGTGGGCTCAAAACGGTCTACGATATTGCCTTCACGGTCTACAACAAACTTGGTGAAATTCCATTTGATGTTTCCGTTATTCTTATAATTTTTATCCTGTGATTTAGCTACACCTGCCATCATGAGGGCCTTGGGACCTTTGCCGAAGCCTTCGAATTTGGTGTTCTCGGTAATGTATTTCCAAAGAGGAAGAGCGTTTTCGCCGTTCACATCAACTTTGGCAAACTGCGGGAAGGTGATTCCGAAACGGCCTTTGCAGAAGGTATGGATCTCTTCATCGGTTCCCGGAGCCTGGTTTGCGAACTGGTTGCAGGGGAAGTCGAGGATTTCGAGACCTTTCTCATTGTACTTCTCATAAATCTTCTGCAGATCTTCGTACTGGGGAGTAAATCCGCAACCGGTAGCGGTGTTGACGATGATTAACACCTTTCCCTTATATTCTTCCATGGATTTCTCTTCGCCTTTTCTGGTCTGAAATGTATAGTCGTAAATGCTCATTGTAAGTCCTCCTTTATCAATTGTAATTCGATTGGATACAATTTAATTATACACAACCAAAAGGGGATTGCAATACCGTTTCTGTGAAAAAAGTGTGAACAAAAGGGAAATGTTCCGTTATTGCGTAGCTTTATGTTTGCGCTTCCGTTCGGAATATACTATTCTTAAAATACAGTCCAGAATCAATACATTAAGAAGATATCCGGATGACTGGAGATCCAAGAATTTCTATTCCGGTCTGATTCAAAGAAGCGGCAAAGCTTCGGACTGTATCGGTTGCGGTCAGTGCGAGAGCGTATGCCAGCAACATTTACCAATCATCGAGCTGTTACAGGAAGCCGCGGAAGTACTGGGTAAGTAGAGACTCTCCCTCCTCTGTAATGCAACAGGGGAGGGAATTTTATACTTCTTGACGGCTAATTCAAATTAGCATATAATAAAGCTAATCCAAATTAGCCAAATTATGAAATGCAAGGGAAATAATTATAACGGTTATTCAAACAGAAAGGGTTATACCATGGATACGAAGCACAGAATTTTAGACGAGGCGCTGACTTTATTCTCCGAGAAAGGCTATGCCAATGTGTATGTGGCGGATATCGCTTCACGCGTCGGAATCAAGGCTCCTTCACTATACAAGCATTATCGAAACAAGCAGGCCATCTTCGATGCAATCATTGAAGAAATGAATAAGCGTTTCTTGGAGCAGGCCGGGGCACTGCAGGTTAACGGTGCGGATGCGAAAGCCGATGCGGACATCTATAAGACCATTTCGGAAGAACAGCTGATCACACTCGGAAACAATTTGTTTCTTTACTTCCTGCACGATGATTACACCAGGCGTTTTCGTAAAATGCTGACTATCGAACAGTTCCATGACAAGAAACTTGCGGATGCGTATATGAAGCAGTACGCCGACGACCCGCTTTCCTACCAGGGAATGCTTTTCGGACTGATGGTGGCGGCCGGGGTTTTGCAAACCGACAATGTGGAAATCATGACTTTACATTTTTACGCACCGATTTATATGCTTCTGACCATTTGTGACAGAGACCCTTCGAGAGAGAAGGACGCTGTCAAAACGCTGGATGCGCATATAAAACAGTTCAATAAACTTTACGGAAGAAGCGAAGAGCAGATCAAGAAGAACAGAAAGAAGAAATAACGGAGGAAGGATAAATGAAGATCACGGTAATCAACGGAACCGAGAAACACGGTGTTACCTACAGAATGAAAGAGATGTTTTTGGAGGAATTTCGAAATGACGCACAAATAACGGAGTACTACCTTCCGAAAGATTGTCCGGGGTTTTGCATCGGATGTACGCAGTGTTTTTTGACGAAACAGCATCTATGTAAGGATGCCGAGTATGTTCAAAGAATCGAAAAATCCTTACATGAGGCGGATCTTCTCGTATTCACATCTCCCGCGTATGTATTCCATACGACAGGTGCCATGAAGGCCATGCTCGATCATTTCGGTTATCGCTGGATGCCGCACAGACCGGCCAAAGAAATGTTCGGAAAGCGTGCGGTAATCATCACGCAGTGCCTCGGTGCGGGCGGAAAATCCACGGCGAAGGATATCAAAGACAGCCTTTCCTGGTGGGGCGTATCCACGATTAAAACAGTCACTTTTAAATTGATGTCGGAGATAAACTGGGATAAAATTCCGGAGAAAAAGAGAGAATCTATCCGCAAGAAATTAACATCCGTTGCAAGGAAAATGCATGCAATCAATTACAGCAAACCCGGCCATACGAACTTAATCGTTAAGGCCAAATTCTATGCGGTAAGAATGCTTCAGACAAGCCTGGGCAAAGAGAATCCGGAGTATACCGACTTTAAGTATTGGAAAGAAATGGGTTGGATCGGCAAAGCCAGACCGTGGAAGTAAAAAATATTTTTAAAAAAACGATTGACAATAAAAATCAACGGGTGTATTTTAATTCGTGTAAAGGCAATGGCGTCTTTGAGAATACTTCTCGAAGGCGCTTTTTTATTTTCCAAATCTTTCGAAGATCCGGAACTTTGAAAGAGATCCTTTGCACAAATAAAATATAAATCCATGACAACGACGTCATTCCGAAGGAAAACTTTGGAGTGGCGTTTTTTGTTGAAATTGAAAGGAGAACGGTTATGGAAACTGTAAAAGAGTATTTCGGATGTAACGTATTTGATGACAGAGAGATGAAAGCGAATTTACCCGCCAAAGTTTATCAGTCACTCAAGAAAACCATAGATGAAGGAGCAACACTTGACGTCAGCGTAGCCAATATCGTTGCGGAAGCGATGAAGGAATGGGCACTGAAGAAAGGGGCAACCCATTACACCCACTGGTTCCAACCGCTTACCGGTATTACTGCTGAGAAGCACGATTCCTTCATTACTCCTTCCCCCGACGGTGGCGTGATCATGGAGTTCTCCGGAAAGGAACTGATCAAGGGTGAACCCGATGCATCTTCCTTCCCTTCAGGCGGAATCAGAGCTACCTTCGAGGCAAGAGGATACACAACATGGGATCCGACCTCTTATGCATTCATCAAAGGCAAAACACTTTGCATTCCCACCGCGTTCTGCGCATACGGCGGACAAGCACTGGATAAAAAGACACCGCTTCTTCGTTCCATGGAAGCCCTCAATACACAAGCACTTCGTATTCTTAGATTATTCGGAAACGAAACCGCAAAGAGAGTTACTTCTTCCGTAGGACCTGAGCAAGAGTACTTCCTGGTTCCCAAAGAAATGTTCGACAAGCGTATGGACCTTCGGATGACCGGCAGAACGTTATTCGGATCCAAGCCTCCCAAGGGACAGGAAATGGATGATCATTACTTCGGTATCATCAAGCCCCGCGTACAGGCCTACATGGAAGAACTTAATCAGGAACTTTGGAAACTCGGCATTCTTGCCAAGACCGAACATAACGAAGTAGCTCCTTCCCAGCACGAGTTGGCACCGATTTATACAACTACAAACGTAGGTACCGATCACAACCAGCTGACGATGGAGATCATGCAAAAGATCGCACTCAAGCACGGACTTGTTTGCTTACTTCATGAAAAACCTTTCGCAGGTGTAAACGGAAGCGGTAAGCACAACAACTGGTCCATCGCAACGGATGAAGGACAAAACCTCTTATCCCCGGGTGCTACCCCTTATGAAAACGCACAATTCTTATTATTCCTCTGTGCAGTAATCAAAGCGGTTGACGATTATCAGGATTTGTTAAGACTTTCCGTAGCAACCGCAGGTAACGATCACAGACTTGGCGCCAACGAGGCACCTCCGGCAGTTATCTCCATGTTCCTTGGTGATGAACTTCAGGCAGTACTCGATGCAATCGAAACCGATACTCCTTATGCCGGAACCGAAAAAATGCAAATGAAGCTCGGTGTATCTACCCTTCCGATTTTCAATCGCGATACGACCGATCGAAACCGTACTTCACCGTTTGCTTTTACCGGTAATAAATTTGAATTCCGTATGCTTGGTTCTTCGAACTCCATTGCCTGCGCAAACATCATGTTAAACTCCGCAGTAGCCGAGTCCTTAAAGATTTACGCAGATCGTCTTGAAGGTGTTGAAGATTTCGAAACCGCACTTCACGAGATGATTAAGAAGACCATTAAAGATCACAAGAGAATTATCTTTAACGGCAACGGATATGATGACAAGTGGATCGAGGAAGCAACCACCGTCAGAGGTCTTTCCAACTACAAGACCACCGCAGATGCAATGCCTCACCTCTTGGATGAAAAGAACGTTAAGATGCTTACTTCCCACAAGGTATTTACCCTGGAAGAAATGCAATCCAGAACCGAGATTATGCTTGAGAATTACTGCAAATCCGTAAATATCGAAGCCAATACGATGGTTCAAATGGCTAAGACACAGGTGATTCCGGCAATCGAAAAATACGCACAGGATGTTGCACAAGGCGCATTAACGAAGAAGCAACTCAATTCTTCCATCGCCTGCGGTTACGAAGACAAGCTGGTTTCCAGACTTTCCGAACTGTCTGACATCGCATATGTCAAGACCGGAGAATTGGAAGAAGCAATCGAAAGTCTTTCCAAGGCAGCAGATGTTATTGAAGAATCCGCAATGATCCGCGACAGCGTACTTGCGAAAATGAGCGAGTTAAGAGCAGCATGCGACGAAGCGGAAACTCTTACCGCAAAGAGTTACTGGCCGTTCCCGACCTACTCCGATTTACTCTTCGGCGTATAACAGAGGAAGCATCCGGCCTGGTAACAGGAGTTACAGTACTTTTCGAATGAATAACGACAAAAGGAGATGATCAATTATGGATGCAACAGCAATTAAAGCATTAATAGAAGAAAACGTATCAGGCAGCGTCTTTTCCGTATGGTTTTTAATCGGAGCCGCACTGGTATTTTGGATGCAGGCAGGATTTGCAATGGTGGAGGCAGGCTTCACCAGGGCTAAGAACACCGGAAACATCATTATGAAGAACCTGATGGATTTCTGTATCGGTACAGTGGTATTCATTCTGATCGGTTTCGGACTTTTAATGGGTGAGGACCTGGTAGGATTTATCGGTAAACCCGGATTCGACCTCTTCACCGCATACGAAGGATTTGATTTCTCCAGTTTCGTATTTAACCTGGTATTCTGCGCGACCACCGCTACCATCGTATCCGGTGCCATGGCAGAAAGAACGAAATTCTTATCCTACTGTGTATATTCCGCAGTTATTTCCGCTTTGATCTATCCGATCGAAGCACACTGGATCTGGGGCGGCGGCTGGTTAGCCGGAGTTGGTTTCCATGATTTTGCAGGTTCCTGTGCAATCCATATGGTTGGCGGTATTTCCGCTTTGATCGGCGCCAAGATTTTAGGACCCAGAATCGGTAAGTTCCAGAAAGACGAAAAGGGTAAAATCGTTAAGGTTAACGCTTTCCCCGGACATAACATTACAATCGGTGCGTTGGGTGTATTCATCCTTTGGCTTGGTTGGTACGGATTCAACGGTGCGGCAGCAACGAGCGTTCCTCAGCTTGGATCCATCTTCCTTACCACGACGATCGCTCCCGCAGTAGCAACCGTAGTATGTATGATCTTTACCTGGATTAAGTATAAGAAACCCGATGTTTCGATGTGCTTAAACGCATCCCTGGCAGGTCTGGTAGCCATTACCGCAGGATGTGACGTAACCGACGCGGCCGGTGCAACCGCTATCGGTGCGGTAGCAGGATTACTTGTAGTATTCGGTGTTTGGTTCCTTGATTATGTACTTCATATCGACGATCCCGTTGGTGCCGTTGCGGTTCACTGCTTAAACGGTATCTGGGGTACCATTGCAGTAGGCTTATTCGCAACTTCCTCCGCTCCCGATTATGCAATCGCTGATGCGGCAGGCAACACCCTGGAAGGTTTGTTCTACGGCGGTGGATTTAAATTACTCGGAATCCAGTTAACCGGTTTCGGTGCAGTAGCATGCTGGACCGCAATCACAATGATTATCGTATTCTTCCTCATTAAGGCGATCTTCGGACTTCGTGTATCAAGAGAAGAAGAAATTACCGGTCTGGATGCAACCGAACATGGTCTTCCGAGCGCATATGCAGGATTTGCAATGTTACCCGAAGACGTTACAGAAGGTGTTGAAGAAGAGACCGTTGTTACCGGTGATGAACCCATGGAAGCAGCAGTTGTTGTATCCGGCGATGTTCCGGCAGCGGAAGCAATTCCAGTAAAGAAGATGCCGGTATTCGCAAGCGACGGACACAAGTACACCAAGGTAGAAATCATCTGCAAGGAAGCAAAATTCGAGAAGTTGAAGAACTCCATGATGAAACTCGGTATTACCGGTATGACCGTTTCCCACGTACTTGGATGCGGTGTTCAGAAGGGTAAACCGGAATTCTACAGAGGAGTACAGATCGAAGCAAACCTGTTGCCTAAGATCCAGGTGGATATCGTAGTCAGCAAGGTACCTGTTAGAGATGTAATCGAAACAGCGAAGAAAGTTCTTTATACCGGACATATCGGCGACGGAAAGATTTTCGTATACGATGTTGAGAACGTAGTAAAGGTTCGTACCGGTGAAGAAGGATTCGATGCTTTGCAGGATGTCGAATAAGAGTTACACACAATGAATATGGATTCTTCGGTTCCGGGAGAACATCTTCCGGAACCGAAGAAATTTATCGTTTATAAGAAAAAGAAGAGAATCGAGGATGACACAATGTGTTCAATCATGTGTTACTGCAAGGAAGATGCAGTTTTGGAACAATTTAAAAAAGGCTTTCAGGAGACCGTGTCCAGAGGACCGGACGATAGCCGTATTATAGAACTGCCGGACGGCATCATGGGCTTTCACCGTCTTGCGATTATGGGACTTCATCCGGAAGGAATGCAACCCTTTGAATATGAAGGTGATTACGTAGTTTGCAATGGTGAGATTTACGGTTTTGATACAATCAAAAAACATCTGATTGCGGACGGATATAAATTCCAGAGTGATTCAGACTGCGAGATCTTACTTCCGATGTATAAGGATTACGGAGTATCGATGTTTGAGATGCTGGATGCGGAATATGCATGCATCATTTATGACGGCGATACGCATGAGTTTTTGGCAGCGCGTGATCCGATCGGAATCAGACCGTTGTATTACGGATATGATAAAGACGGCGCCATCGTTTTTGCGTCAGAACCGAAGAACTTAGTAAACATCTGCGATAAGATCATGCCTTTCCCTCCCGGACATTATTATAAAGGCGGAGAATTCATCTGTTACACGGATATTACGAGAGTGGACCATGTTTCCGAGGATGATTTGGAAACAGCCTGCGGTAAGATCAAAGACCTTCTTGTAAAAGGCGTGGAAAAAAGACTGGTTGCGGATGCAAAGGTCGGCTTCCTTCTTTCCGGCGGTCTGGATTCTTCCCTGGTTTGCGCAATTGCAGCCAAGAAGAGCGATGTGCCGATTAAGACATTTGCAATCGGTATGACCGAAGATGCTATTGACTTAAAATATGCAAAACAGGTAGCTGATTTTATCGGCAGCGACCATACCGAGATTTATATGACTCCCGATGAGGTTATTTCTTCTCTGAGGGATGTTATCAAACTTCTCGGAACCTTTGATATTACAACGATTCGTGCCAGCATGGGTATGTATTTACTCTGCAAAGGCATTCATGAACAGACCGATATCCGCGTGCTTTTGACCGGTGAAATTTCGGATGAGTTGTTCGGATATAAATACACGGATTTCGCACCGAATGCGGCAGCTTTCCAGGCAGAGAGCGTAAAGCGCGTGCATGAACTTCACATGTATGACGTACTTCGTGCAGACAGATGTATATCCGTAAACTCCCTTGAAGCACGTGTCCCCTTCGGTGATCTGGCTTTTGTCGAATATGTCATGAGCATTGATCCGGAGATGAAATTAAACAAATACGGAAAAGGAAAATATCTGCTTCGCCATGCATTTGAAGATGGGGAATACTTACCGGAGAGCATTCTCTGGAGAGAAAAAGCAGCCTTCTCCGACGCGGTAGGTCACTCCATGGTGGATTATCTGAAAGAATATGCGGAAAAAGAATACGGTGATGACTGGCAGGAGATTGCAGCAAAATATGAGCATGCCACACCGTTTACGAAAGAGTCGCTACTGTATCGTGAGATTTTTGAAGATTACTATCCCGGTCAGGCCGACATGATCGTCGACTTCTGGATGCCGAACAAAGAGTGGGAAGGATGCAACGTCAACGATCCCTCTGCGAGAGTTCTTTCGAACTACGGAGATTCCGGTAAATAATAAGCGACAGGCACCATAAAAAAGTATTAACAACGAACCACCGGTGATGATCCGGTGGTTTTTTGTGCTTGCAATTTACGGAGAGTAATATTATTATCAAACTAAAGTTAGTTATAACTAACTAATGAATTAGGCATATGATACGAAAAGGAGGATACAGTATGTGGCAGATTATCATTATTCCATTTCTTGGGACAACGTTAGGCGCGGCCTGTGTATTCTTTTTTAAAAAAGGCATCGGAGACAAGACCCAGCATGCCCTGATTGGGTTTGCATCGGGTGTAATGGTGGCGGCTTCTTTTTTCAGCCTTATTCTCCCGGCACTGGATATGAGCTCTAAGCTTGAAAAACTTAGTTTTATTCCGGCATGTGTAGGGTTTGGAGCCGGTATGATGTTTCTGCTTTTGCTCGATATTCTGACTCCGCATATGCATATCAATAAAAGTGAAGAAGGACCGAAAACCGGGCTGAAACGTACCACGAAACTGATTCTCGCTGTTACGCTTCACAATCTTCCGGAAGGAATGGCGGTTGGAATTGTTTGCGCCGGATGGCTTGCCGGAAACGAGAAGATCGGTTATATGGGCGCTTTGGCGCTGGCACTTGGTATCGCCATACAGAATTTCCCGGAGGGTGCAATTGTTTCGATGCCGCTTTTGGGCGAGGGCATGAAAAAAGGAAAAACTTTCCTCTTTGGCATGTTATCCGGTATCGTGGAACCCATCGGCGCACTGCTTGTTATTGCGGCTTCCGGACTGTTAACACCTGCCATGCCTTATCTACTCAGTTTCGCCGCAGGTGCCATGATTTATGTTGTTGTGGAAGAACTGATTCCGGAAATGTCTGAGGGAAAGCATTCCAATCTGGGTACGATTTGTTTTGCGCTTGGATTCATTCTGATGATGGCTCTGGATGTAGGCCTTGGCTGACGAGTTCTTTTCTTGTTGTCGGGAATTTGATAAAATACATTCAATTAATCCATAAAAATGACTTGGACGTTTCGTTAGTTACATAGAAACGACACAAGGAGGAAATTTGTAATGTTTAAGAAATACACAATTTGTTTCATTATGGCAGCAGTACTTGCACTGGGAATGGCGGGATGTACGAAGAATTCGAATACTACGCAGGTAGCACTGCAGCCCGTCATTGAACGTGAAGGAAATGTCGGCGGATATCATTACACGGTTGAGGAAAATACAAGCTATTTCCGTAAAAACGAAACAGCCGGATACTATCTCGACACGCTGGATCAGCCCAATGCGCCGTACTTAGTGTTCATTACTTCCGGAGAAAAAAAGACGAGTGGATATGGGGTTGAAGTTACCGGAATCAATGTGGACGCCAACGACTATATGACGATTACCGTGCAGTTTACGGAGCCGGATTCGAAGTCGTCCGTAAAAAAGGAAAAAACTTATCCGACGACAACGGTTACCCTGGATAAGATGCCTTCGGACATTACGGTTGAGTTGACGGACGGAAGCACGTTAATGTGGTTACAGTAAGGTGACAGGGACGGTTCTGCTGTCACACATAAATATGGAGGAAAAAATGAAAAAGAAAACGATTGTAAATCTTGGACTTGTTTTACTTGTAGGCTTAATGCTTACAGGATGTCAAAAAGCCGGAGGAACAACCGCCGAAGAACCCTCTTTGGTTGTTTCCGACCAAACATCGGAAAGCGAGATTGCCAGTGAGGTTACAGTAGAGGAAGAAGAGGGTACCTGGGTATTAGTCGGAATGACGATTGATTCCAAAGTCAATTGGTATAACTACGGAAAGAAGATGATTTCGGAATACGAATATGATGATAAGGGAAATCTGATTAAATCCGTATCCAAATATGAAGACGGTTCCTATATGCTCGGTAGCATTATCGAGATGGAATATGATGAAGACGGTGATATGCTGAAAAGCACGACTTATGATGAAGACGGAACAATCGTTACCTCGTCGGAATATGTGTGGAATAAAGATAAAACGGAATGCACCGTTACCTGTTATGACGCGAGCGGAAAAGCGAATCAGACGATCAGCCAGAGTTATAATGCGGATAAGAAATTAATTAAGGCCGCATACGAGACATCGTATACGGAGTTTATCTATGACGATCATAACAATTTAAAAGAAACTATCTCTTACAGTCTTGATGGCAGTATTACCGGCAAATGCGAATACCAAAATGAGTATGATGAAAATGATCGCCTGGTAAAGGCCACCTACGTTAATTATTCTACGGATGAGACCGGAAACTTATATCAGCCCGGTGGAGATTCTTATTCTGTTATGGAATATGACGATAATGGCAATTTGGCCAAGGAAACAAGCTATAGTGTAGATGATGACTCGGTACAGTTCATCAACATTTATGAATACGAGAAGCACTGATCAAGTTTAATCATGGGGGAGCGATATGAGATACGGAGAATCCACATTTGATATTATATATCTTTTGTTTGCCATCACGACAGGTATCGTAATTTTGATTAAAAGAAGAGATGCCATCGGCAGACTGATGGGATTTGCCGCACTGATTCTCGGCTGCGGAGATGCGTTTCATCTGGTTCCCCGCGTATTGAATTACTTTGTGGACAGAGATTTTACCGCGTGGCTGGGATTTGGGAAACTCGTAACGTCAATCACCATGACGATATTCTACCTGCTGGTATTTTTCCTGCATACGAAGTTGTATGACTGGAAAAAGAACGAGAAAAATGCGGTCATGATAAGTCTGTTTTTCCTTACTATTAGCAGGATTACAATCTGCCTCATGCCGGGAAACCGCTGGCTTACCGGCGACGGAACCATGCTTTGGGGAATCCTTCGCAACATTCCCTTTGTTGCCATCGGTGTCCTCATCGTTGTGATCTATTTCCAAAGACGAAAAGAAAACAAAAACTTTAAAAGGATGTGGCTTTACGTCACATTATCCTTCTTATTCTACCTGCCTGTGGCGACCGTTGTATCGCTTCTGCCGATGCTCGGCATGCTGATGCTTCCGAAGACGGTCTGCTATATGCTGGTCTTAATTATCTTCTTAAAAGAGAGCGGAAATCGCGAGAATCAAAGCTGTTAACGGCATGGTTATTTCAACAGTTCCCAGAAGCTGATGGCACTTGCGGCCGCAACATTTAAGGAATCGACTCCGTGATACATCGGGATCATAACGCGATAATCGCAGGCGGAAATGACGTCTTTCGGAAGACCTGTTCCTTCGGTTCCGAGAACAACGGCGAGCTTTTCATTGGCACGGATTTCCTCATTATCCACGCTGGTGGAATCTTCGGTTAACGCCATTGCAACAGTTCGAAAACCGTAGGACTGCAGTTGTTTGATTAAAGAGATTCCTTCGGATTCCTCCTTGGAGGCTTTCGCCCAGGGGATCTGAAAAACGGTTCCCATGCTGACCCTGGCAGATCTTCTGGTCAGGGGATCTACGGAAGGATAGGTAAGCAATGCTCCGTCCATACCGAGGGCGGCTGCGGATCGGATAATCGCTCCTACATTTGTAGGATTTACAACATCATACAGCACGGTGATGCGTTTTTTGTCTTTGCAAAATTCGTTCACCGAAACAGCTTCTTTTCTGCGAAGTACCATCCAAAGTCCGCGCACGAGAGCATATCCCGTAAGTTTCGTTACGATTTCTCTCGGGGCGGTATACACCGGGATGGTGTTCTTTTTTTCTTCGCCCCAGGACTTCTCAATTGCATCAAAAACAGGTCCGGCCTCGACTTCAATCCGTCCGGTTTCCACAAGCATGCTTAAAGGCTCATATCCGGCTTCAAGGGCGCGCAGTATGACATTTGCACTCTCGGCCAGAAAAACGCCGGGTTCCGGCTCGTAGTAACGGAAAAGCTGTGCCTCCGATATTCTTGCAAATACATCCAGAGCCGGGGAGTTGATATCATTGATTTCAATTAGGTTCATTTTTATTCTCCAAAAGATTCATGTCCTTCTTTCCTATCTTATCACAGAATGGAACTGCCTTGGTTGACAAAAAAGAAAAAGAAGTGTATATTTATCCTCGTGAAAGACAATGGCGTCTTTAGTGGGTGAAGTGCCCGCTAAAGGCGCTTTTTTCGTTTGAAAAGATACACAGGAGGGGGATTCATGACCAAGTATATTTTTGTAACAGGTGGTGTTGTTTCGGGACTTGGAAAAGGAATAACGGCAGCATCATTGGGACGCCTGTTAAAGGCCAGAGGACTTAAGGTTGCAGCGCAAAAACTGGATCCGTACATCAACGTCGATCCCGGTACCATGAGCCCTTTCCAGCATGGTGAAGTATATGTTACCGAGGACGGTGCGGAGACCGATCTGGACTTGGGTCACTATGAAAGATTCATCGATGAGGACTTAAACAAATACTCCAACCTGACAACCGGAAAAGTATATTGGAACGTATTGAACAAGGAACGTCGCGGAGAGTACTTAGGCTCCACGGTACAGGTTATTCCGCATATCACAAACGAGATTAAGGAGTTTGTTTACCGCGTCGGAAAGAAGACGGAAGCGGACGTTGTCATTACCGAAATCGGCGGAACGATTGGTGATATCGAGTCGCAACCCTTTATTGAAGCGGTCAGACAGATATCTCTCGAGGTCGGAAGAGAAAACAGTTTGTTCATCCACGTAACGCTGGTTCCTTTCTTACACGGATCGGACGAACATAAATCGAAACCCACACAGCACTCCGTAAAAGAGTTGCAGGGAATGGGTATCAACCCGAACATTATCGTGCTTCGCTGTGACGAGCCGCTGGAGGAATCCATCTTTAAAAAGATTTCCTTATTCTGCAACGTAAAACAGGATTGCGTTATTGAAAACATTACCTTACCTGTTTTATACGAAGCTCCTCTGATGCTGGAAAAATCACACTTCTCCGAAGTGGTTTGCAGAGAACTCGGAATCGATGCACCCAGACCGAATCTTACGGAATGGGAGAACATGGTGGAAAGCATTAAGATGCGTGAGAAGAACGTGGTAATCGGACTTGTCGGAAAATATGTGGAACTTCACGATGCATATCTTTCCGTTGCGGAAGCACTCCGTCACGCCGGATATTACAACAATTCTCATGTGGACATCACATGGATTGATTCCGAAGAAATTCGTCCGGAAAACGTAAACGAAAAACTTGCGGGATTGGACGGAATCATCGTCCCGGGCGGCTTCGGAAGTCGCGGAATCGAGGGAATGATCCTTTCCGCAAAATATGCAAGAGAGAACAATGTTCCGTATTTCGGAATCTGTCTCGGAATGCAGATCGCGGTAATAGAATATGCAAGAAATGTTGCGGGAATCGCGGATGCAAACTCCGGAGAGTTTGATGAACAATGCAAAAACAAAGTCATCGATTTCATGCCCGGTCAGAGCGATGACATTGATAAGGGAGGTACCTTAAGACTCGGTGCTTATCCCTGCAAGATAAAAGAAGGCACGACGATGCAGCGTTGCTATGAATCGCTTGAGATCAGCGAACGTCATCGTCATCGTTATGAATTCAACAATGATTACCGGGAAGTGCTGATGAATGCAGGACTTACCTTAAGCGGTAGTGCTCCGGACGACAGTCTGATCGAGACCGTGGAATTGACGGAGAGACCTTTCTTCGTTGGAGTTCAGTTCCATCCGGAATTCAAGTCCAGACCGAACAGACCGCATCCGCTCTTTAAAGGATTTATTGCAGCAGCCGTAGAACATGCAAAGTAAAAAAGGACAAAGAAGAATGAGTATTCATGAAGAATGCGGCGTATTCGGAATGATATCCGCAGAAACTACAAATGTAGGTCAAATCGCATATTACGGATTATATGCCCTGCAACACAGGGGTCAGGAGAGCTGCGGAATCGTTGTGAATCATGACGGATTATTCTCTTCTCATAAAGAACTCGGACTGGTCAGTGAAGTGTTTACTGCGGATGTATTGTCCAAACTTCCCGAAGCGGAAATGGCGGTAGGACACGTTCGTTACGGAACCACCGGAGGCAACAGCAAAAGCAACTGCCAACCGATCGTGGTCAATCATCAAAAAGGAAGAATGGCTCTGGCTCACAACGGAAACCTTTCCAATGCCGCGAAACTCCACGATGAACTGGAACTGTCCGGCGCCATTTTTCATACCACTTCCGATACCGAAACGATTGCATATATCATAACGAAAGAACGCTTAAAAGCCCCCTCTATCGAGGTGGCTTTAAGTCGTTCCATGGACATATTGGAAGGAGCCTATTCTCTGGTCTTAATGTCTCCGCAGAAACTGATCTGCGCGAGAGACCCCTATGGATTCCGTCCCTTATGTTATGGCAGATTAAAAGACGGATCCTTTGTTGTTGCATCGGAAAGCTGTGCAATTCATGCGGTCGGCGGAGAATTCATTCGTGATGTAAAGCCCGGAGAGATGCTCGTTTTCTCAAGAGAGAAGGACTCGGAGGAAGGAATCCGCATTGTTTCGGATGAAACCCACTGCAGAACGAAAGAAAAGAAAACATGTATTTTTGAATATATCTACTTTGCCCGTCCCGATTCCGTGATCGACGGAATATCGGTACATACCGCAAGAGTAAATGCCGGAAAGGTATTGGCAAAGTCACATCCCGTAGATGCCGATATGGTAATCGGTGTGCCGGATTCGGGACTGGATGCGGCCATCGGATTCAGCCTGGAGTCGGGAATTCCTTACCGGATCGGTCTGATTAAGAATAAGTACATCGGTCGTACTTTCATCGCACCGGACAACAGACTGGATCAGGTAAAGATTAAGCTTTCCGCAATCGAAGAAGTGGTGAGAGGAAAACGAATTGTTTTGATCGATGATTCGATTGTAAGAGGAACCACAAGCGGTCAACTCGTAAAACTCCTTCGCGATGCGTGTACCAAAGAAATCCATATGAGAATATCCGCACCTCCGTTTTTGCATCCCTGTTACTACGGTACGGACATTGATTCCGAAGAACATCTGATTGCGAATAAGCACAGCGTGGAAGAGATTGCAAAGATTATCGGAGTGGATTCCCTCGGATATCTGCCGATTGAAAAACTGGGCTGCCTGATTGATGAAGAAGACAGAGTACACAACGGATACTGCGATGCCTGCTTTGGCGGAAACTATCCGACGGAGATTCCGAAAGATACCAGAAAAGACCGGTTTGAAATGCCACTGTCAATGAAGAAATGAAAGAGATACAAAGATGAAAGAGAATCGTAAAATTATTCTGGAAACAGGAGAAGAATATTACGGATACGGATTCGGAGCAGACGTGCAAAAAGTTTGTGAGATCGTCTTCAACACCTCCATGGTCGGTTATCAGGAAATCATTTCCGATCCGTCCTACACCTATCAGGCAGTTGTAATGACCTATCCGTTGATTGGAAATTACGGAATGGCCAGAGGCGATTACGAAACAAAAACACCGACCATCGGTGCCCTGATTGTTCGCGAGTACAACGACGAGCCGTCGAATTTCAGAAGTGCCAAAACACTGGATGCGGTTTTGAAAGAATACAACATTCCGGGAATCGCAGGATTGGATACCAGAAAGCTGAACCGTTCCATCCGGGACCTCGGAAGCCGGAAAGTTCTGATTACAAACGCGGAGACAACGCTGGAAGAAGGACTTGCCATTCTTTCCGAAACGGAAGTTCCGAAGGATGCGGTTTCCAAGGTGAGCCGCAAGGAAAGAGAAGAATATTTTGTAAACGGAAACTATCATGTCGTTGCACTGGACTGCGGTATGAAGCAGAACATCGTACGTTCCATGAATAAGAGAGGAATCGATGTTACGGTGCTGCCATACAATACAACGACAGATGTAGTTCTTTCATACAGACCGGACGGTGTTTTTCTTTCGAACGGACCGGGAGATCCCACGGATGTTCCGGAAACCATTCAGACCGTAAAGGAATTGATCGGAAAGGTTCCGATTTTCGGAATCTGCTTAGGACACCAGATTTTATCTTTGGCATACGGTGCGAAAACATATAAATTAAAGTTCGGTCATCGCGGAGGAAACCATCCGGTGAAGAATTTAAAAAACGGAAAGATTGAGATCACATCCCAGAACCATTCCTATGCGGTAGATGAAGACAGTCTTGCGGGAACACCTCTTAAGGTGACGCACATCAATCTTCTCGATAAAACGGTGGAAGGTGTAGAGTGTAAAGAGGATGCGGCTTTCAGTGTGCAGTACCATCCCGAGAGTGCACCGGGACCACAGGACAGTGCATATCTTTTTGATGAGTTCATTGAAAACATGCGCGGTTTTAAAAAGTAAGAAATAACAGATTTACGGTAATATACGGAAAGGCAAAGATTATGCCAAAAAGAACAGACATCCACAAAATACTTGTCATCGGCTCCGGCCCGATCGTCATCGGACAGGCGGCGGAATTTGATTATGCGGGAACGCAGGCCTGCCTTGCTCTAAAAGAAGAGGGCTATGAAGTCATTCTCTGCAACTCCAACCCGGCAACGATCATGACCGACCCGGCCATTGCGGACAAGGTATATATGGAACCACTAACTCTGGAATACATTGCAAAGATCATCCGTTATGAGAGACCGGACGCAATTCTTCCCGGAATCGGCGGACAGACCGGTTTAAACCTTGCAATGCAACTTGCCAAGAAAGGCGTTTTGAACGAATGCCACGTTGAACTTCTCGGAACCAAAGCGGAAAGTATTGAACGTGCGGAAGACAGAGAGATGTTCAAGGAACTTTGCGAGAGCCTGGGAGAACCTGTACTTCCTTCGGAGATTGCGGGCTCCATGGAAGAAGGATTGAAGGCAATGGAAGACATCGGACTTCCGGTAGTACTTCGTCCCGCATTTACACTCGGCGGAACCGGTGGCGGTTTTGCGGAGACACAGGAAGAATTCGAAGCCCTGATGAAAAATGCACTTTCTCTCTCTCCCGTCCATCAGGTGTTGATTGAGAAGAGTATCAAGGGATTTAAGGAAATCGAATATGAAGTAATGCGCGATGCGAACGATACCGCAATCACAATCTGTAATATGGAAAACCTGGATCCGGTCGGAATTCACACCGGCGATTCCATTGTTGTATGTCCGTCTCAGACGCTGACGAACAAGGAATATCACATGCTTCGTGACAGCGCACTTAAGATTATCCGTGCACTGGAAATCGAAGGCGGATGCAACGTACAGTTTGCCCTCGATCCGAAGTCATTTCAGTATTACTTAATCGAAGTAAACCCCCGAGTTTCGAGATCTTCGGCCCTTGCTTCCAAGGCGAGCGGTTATCCGATCGCAAGAGTATCCGCAAAGATCGGTGTCGGTATGCATCTGGATGAAATTCCGATTGCAAACACTCCGGCACCTTTTGAGCCGGCACTGGATTACGTGGTAACCAAAATGCCCCGTTTCCCCTTCGATAAATTTGCAGATGCAAATAACTCCCTTTCCACGCAGATGAAAGCAACCGGAGAGGTTATGAGCGTCGGCAGAACCTTTGAAGAGAGTTTGTTAAAGGCAATTCGTTCCCTGGAAATCGGACTGTATCATCTGCATCACAAAAAGTTCGACAATTGTAGTACGGATGAACTCTTATCCTACATTCATATCGGAACCGACGATCGAATCTATGCAATTGCGGAACTGCTGCGTCGCGGAATCGGAGAAGAGGAAATCATTGAGAGAACTGCAATTGATGCGTTCTTCATCCGCAAACTGAACAATATCATTCGCATGGAAAAAGAGATTCCCGCCGGAAAAGAGAATGCGAAGGAATCGCTTTACGAATACAAACGGATGGGCTTTTCCGACAAAGAGATTGCACATCTTTGGAATATTCCCGAGGTTGAAGTTTTTGAAATGCGTAAAGAATTCGGAATCATGCCGGTCTACAAAATGATCGACACATGTGCATCCGAGTTTGAAAGTTACATTCCGTATTTCTACTCCACTTACGAAGAAGAAAACGAATCCGTAATTTCCGACAAGAAGAAGGTGGTCGTGCTGGGTTCCGGCCCGATTCGTATCGGCCAGGGTGTGGAATTCGACTATTCGACCGTACATGCGGTACAGACGATTAAGGCCGCAGGCTATGAGGCCATTATCATCAACAACAACCCGGAAACGGTATCAACGGATTATACCTGCTCCGATAAATTATATTTTGAACCCCTCTGTGTCGAGGACGTTATGAACGTCATCGAGCTGGAAAAACCGCTTGGAGTCATTGCGACTCTGGGCGGCCAGACAGCAATCAACCTCGCGGAGCCGTTAAAAGAACGCGGTGTTACCATCATCGGAACCGACTGCGATGCGATCGAAAAAGCAGAGAACAGAGATGCATTTGAACATTTACTTTTGGAACTGGATATTCCGCAGCCGAAGGGTATGGCGGTTACCAGTATCGAAGACGGAATCAAAGCCGCTTCCGAAATCGGTTATCCGGTTCTTGTTCGTCCTTCCTTCGTACTGGGAGGACGTGCAATGCAGATTGTAGCCAAAGAAGAAGCACTGAAGGAATACTTAAAGACAGCTGTAGAGATCGATGTCGACAAGCCTGTTTTGGTCGATAAATATATTCGCGGAAAAGAGGTCGAAGTCGATGCGGTTTGCGACGGAAAAGATGTTTTTGTTCCGGGCATCATGGAACTCGTGGAAAGAACCGGTGTCCACTCCGGTGACTCCATCAGCGTTTATCCGCCGTACAGTCTTTCCGACAACGTCAAAAAGACAATCCTGGAATATACGAGAAAACTCGGCCTCGGCATCGGAATCATCGGTCTTTTCAATATCCAGTTCATCGTGGACAAAGAAGAGAAGGTATTCATCATCGAAGTAAACCCCCGTTCCTCCAGAACGGTTCCCTTCCTTTCAAAGGCAACGAGTTTTTCTCTCGCAGATATCGCAACCCTGACAAACCTCGGAGTTTCTTTAAGAGAACAGGGTATTGTGACGGATGAAAACGCATCGGATACCCTGGCGGTTTATCCGAAGGAGAAGGACAGATACTACGTGAAAGTTCCTGCATTCTCGTTCTCGAAACTGCGTGGTATGGACGCATATCTGTCGCCCGAAATGAAGAGTACCGGTGAGGCCATCGGCTATGATAAGAAGCTTCACCGTGCGGTATATAAGGCCATGATCGCATCGGGACTGAAGCTGAAAAACTACGGAACCCTGGCTGTCAGCGTTGCGGATGAGGACAAGGCGGAAACGCTTCCTTTGGTAAAACGTTTTTACGACATGGGCTTTAACATTGAGGCCACAACCGTGACGGCCGAATACTTAAGAGATCATGGCATCAAGACGAGAATGCGTCATAAGCCGAGTGAACACAGCGAGGAATTTTTGGATGATTTACGTGCCGGATATGTCAGCTACGTGATCAATACCAGAGCAATCCTTTCCGGTAAGCACTATGGAGACGGTGTTGCAATCCGTACGGTTGCCGCACAGAACAACGTCACAATGCTGACATCACTTGATACGGTAAGAATGTTGCTCGATGTGCTGGAGGAAGTAACCATGGGTATCTCCACCATCGATGCGGAATAGATTTTTCGGAGGAGAAAAAGATGCACTTTACAAAAATGCAGGGACTGGGAAATGACTATTTATACTTTTTTGAAGAAGTCCCGGAGAATGTTGCGGAACTGGCAATCCGCTTGTCCGACCGCCACTTCGGCGCGGGCAGCGACGGATTGATCTACATCTGTCATTCGGATGTGGCAGATTACAAAATGCGGATATTCAATGCGGACGGAAGCGAAGCGAAGATGTGCGGAAACGGCATCCGCTGTGTCGGAAAATATTTGCATGACAAAGGAATCTGTGACAAGACGGAAATAAAAATCGAAACCCTTTCCGGAATCAAAACCTTGAATTTGCATGTCTGTGACGGTAAGACGGAGAGCGTTACCGTCGATATGGGAAAGGTGATCGTAGGAGAAGAAATGAGAATCACCACACTCGGAGAAGAGGTTTCCCTCCTTCCCGTGGATATGGGAAATCCCCACGCGGTTTTATTTACGGAGGATGCCGAAAATGCTCCGCTTACCACCCTTGGTGCGGCAATCGAAAAGCACGAGGCATTTCCGGGTGGCGTCAATGTAGAATTTGTACAGGTTCTTTCGGACGATAAGCTCAGGATGCGTGTCTGGGAAAGAGGCAGCGGCATTACGATGGCCTGCGGAACCGGTACCTGCGCATCGGTTGCGGCTGCAATCGCAAAAGGATACTGCCCGTACAACAAACCGGTTCTGGTAACTCTGGACGGCGGAATGCTTTGTATCGAGATTAAAGAGGACGGTACCGTCTTTATGACCGGTCCGGCGGAATTCGTTTTTGAAGGAGAGGCTTTATAAAAGCCGGGAAAGGAAGAAATCATGATAGCACTGAATAAAAACTATGATAATTTACAGGATTCTTATCTGTTTTACAATATTGCACAGAAAACCAAGGCATATCTTGCCGAAAATCCGGATCAAAAACTCTATCGCATGGGAATCGGTGACGTTTCCCTTCCGCTTTGCGATGCGGTTATCAAGGCATTGCATACCGCGGTAGACGATCAGGCGGTAAAGGGAAGTTTCCACGGCTACATGCCGGAATGCGGAGATCCCTCCCTTCGCGAGACGATTGCAAACTATTACAAAAGACGCGGAGTAAACCTGGAAAACGATGAAGTTTTTGTTTCAAGCGGTGCAAGCGATGAACTCGGCGACATCCTGGATCTGTTTTCAAAGGACAGCAAAGCATTAATTATGGAGCCTGCTTATCCGGCTTACGTGGATGCAAACGTGATGGCCGGCAGAGAAATCATTCATTTGCCTTCCGGTGCGGACAACGGATTTCTGCCGCTTCCGACCGATGATCTGGATGCGGATTTAATCTATCTTTGTTCTCCGAACAATCCGACCGGTGCCGTTTTTGACAAGGAAAAACTGAAAAAATGGGTAGACTTTGCGAATGCGCGCGGAGCCATCATCATCTTTGATGCGGCTTACGAAGCGTTTATTGAAGAGGAGGATCTGCCACACAGCATTTTTGAAATCGAGGGGGCAAGAACATGCGCCATCGAGATCTGTTCTCTTTCCAAAACAGCCGGATTTACCGGAACGAGACTCGGTTATACCGTCATTCCCAAAACCCTGGAAAGAGGCGGACAAAACGCGAATGCCATGTGGGTAAGAAACCGTACCACGAAGACAAACGGTATTTCCTATATTCTGCAAAAAGGCGGTGCAGCCGTATTCACCGAAGAAGGACAGGAACAGATTCACCGCAATATCGCCATTTACAAAAACAATGCCAAGGTTCTGATGGAAGTTCTGGACGAACTCGGAATCTGGTACTGCGGCGGTAAGAATGCACCTTATATCTGGATGAGATGTCCAGATAATATGGGCAGCTGGGAGTTTTTCGATTATCTGTTGAAGGAAATTCAGGTGGTCGGAACTCCGGGAGAAGGATTCGGAGCCTGCGGTGAAGGATATTTCAGATTTTCGACTTTCGGGGATCCCGAGGATACGAAAGAAGCTGCAAGAAGAATCAAAGAATTGTTGAAAAAATAAAAGTGAAAAGGGAAAGCATTATGCTTTCCCCTTTTTTGCTTCCAAATCTCTGATGCGTCTGGCCTCGGCCAGGACTTTTTCGGCCCAGTCGTCATCGGGCTCACAGACTTTAAATGTTTTAAATCCCAACGATTTGCCATACTGATGGATGACATCTTCGTCATCGATATGTAAGGAAATCCGGTAGAAATTCGGTAGTTTCTGCGGAAGCGGTTCGGGATTGTTCCGCTGGACTTCCTTTAAGTGGCGCTGCGAATTGACAATCTGATCAAAACGGACACCGTATCTGCGAAAGAGATTGCGGATATACAGCTCCGAACGGAAAGAGGACGTATAAACCCACACTTCGAAACCCTCTTCCTGCAGCCGGTGAATTAAGTCGATGGTTCCTTTACGGAGACGTTCGGTGAAGATACGGTTTAAGGGAAAAGGCAGAGGATCTTCCGTTTTGAAAGTTTTGGGGTCGACGAAGAGGACTTCGTCGAGATCAAAAGAAATTCGCATATTTGCTCCTCCGGTTATAGTTCGTATTCGGGATACGTGTCCGGATAAGGTTCGATTTCCAAGGCAAAACGTACTTCCTTTTCGATCTTGTCGGGAGAATAGGAGACGGAAAAACCGGCAATGTTGTCATGAGCGCCGATTTTGGCATATTCCGGATTGTCGGTTGCCGAGATCAGTACGACCTCGTCCTCCTCAAAAGCAGCCAGCTCCGTGCGGTAATAGATGCCGTTTCGGATATAGGAAGGCCGAATTCCCAGTTTTTCACACAGTTCGGGATCATCTCCGGGATTGATTACGGCACCGTATTTTACAAGCAGTTCTTCCACAAATTTAAGTACCTGGTCTTTTTCCATTAAGGCAACCTCTTTTTCATTGGATTATTGTAGACTTAACTCCACTATATTCCACTTAAAAGACAGTGTCAACAAGCGGAAAACCTTTGATTTATCGTGCTAATTCGTTGACGTGATACCGGGAAAATAGTAAAATCATATGGTTATATGATATTTTTTTTCGGAGATGTAAAATGGCATTTGAAAAGAGCGTAATGCATACCCGGATCAGGGAAGATCTCGAGAAAATGCAGGATAAAAGAGAAACGGTAAAGCCGAATATTTTTGAAAAACTATTTATAAAGAAAGCTCTTACGAGCGAATTGCACGTTAACCCCGAAGATGAGTTTACGTATGCGAATGTGGGGCCGAATGATGCAATTATGGAAAACTACAGTCAGATTGCCAGAAGAAACTCCTCCCTGGGATTGCCGGTATTTGAAGAACCGGTTCAGGTAAACAAACTTCGCCGGGGCGGATATCTGATTTTAAACGGTCACCATCGCTGGGCGGGAGCCGTAAAAGCCCGCATTCCGAAAGTCCGGATTTCGATTGTTAATCCGGATAAGCATTAAGAAAGAAGCGGGGGACTGTATGGGTAAAAAAGGATTATTCTCAGGCCTGAAGGACAGGGCTGTAGAGAAAAAAAGAAAAGTATATACGGACGCACTTGTGGAAAAAGGTCTGAATGCCGTCCGTGAAATAGATACCAACAGCAGACAGGCGGTCATCGTACAGTATCGCCTTTTGCTGGAACTGCTAAGAGAGAACAAAGACACCGAATACGGAAAGAAATATGGCTTTGCGGACATTCATACCATTGAAGAGTTCAAAGAGCGGGTTCCTTTTATAGAGTATGACGATGTTCAGCCGTATATTCATCGAATGATGGCCGGTGAAAAGGATGTCCTTGTTGCAAAGGAACCAAGGTATTATGCGATGACCACCGGCAGTATCGGTGTGCCGAAACATATTCCGGTTTCCGAAAGGGAACTGGAGAAGTTTTCCAAATATTCCGTGGCCATGGCTTTCGGTGTGGCGGAACAATATTACCGTGATACCACGGGGATGGGCGTTCCTGTCGGACCGGGCTTAAATGCCGTGGAAATCAAAATGACACAGACCAAATCCGGCGTGGAAAAGGGCTCGATTTCCGCAACCCTGGCAAAGCCCGTGAAGGATATCATTCCCTTCCTTTTGTCTTCTCCCTGGGAAATCGTAAGTCCCGACCGGAATATGGATTTAAAATACTTAAAGACTCGGCTTGCCCTTCAGTACAGGGATCTGGCGTTCATGGACTCCGTTTTCTTATGTGGTCTTGTGGATTTGATGGACTATATCCGGGATAACTACAGGATGCTTTGCGATGATATCCGCGACGGAAAGATCAACGAGGATGTAGAGGTTCCGGACGAAGTCAGAGAGCTTCTTTCTGCCCGGATTGAACCGGACCTTGAAAGAGCGGAGGAACTTTTAAGAGAATTCGAAGATGGTTTTGATACGCCCATCATTCCCAGAATCTGGCCCAAAATGAGCTGGATCGGAGGAATCGGAACCGGTGCGTTTTTCCCTTATGTCAAAAGAATGCGCGCCTATGCCGGCAAGAGTATACCTTTCAATAATCTTTGTTATGCGGCTTCCGAGTCCTTTATGGCAGTGGCGAGACATATGGGGGATACCGCATATGTGTTGATTCCGGACGGTGGATTCTATGAATTCATTCCCGTAATGAGCGACGACGATACCAGGACGCTGAACATCAACGAACTGGAAGTCGGCGAAGTTTACGAAGTAGTGGTAACCAACCTTTCCGGATTATTCCGTTACAAACTGCATGATGTGGTTGAAGTGACCGGTTATTATAACGAAACACCGATTTTGAAATATATATATCGCAGAAACCAGCTGATTTCCCTGGCCGGAGAAAAAACCAGTGAGGAAGCGGTTCGCTGGGCGATGGAAGTTTTTGAAAGAGAGACCAAAATCCGGATCAACGATTACAGTATCTACGCGGACAGATCGACTTCCCCGGCACACTATACGATGCTGGTGGAACCGAGCAGAATCGTTCCGAAGGACCGTTTGGAATACTGCAGAGATATGATGGAGCGATGCTTTAAGATTGCCAATCCGACGTATTCGGATGTGTTGCATTCCGGTGCGATCGGAAAAATGGAAGTGGTTTTCCTGCAGCAGGAAACTTACAGACTGTATCGCGACATGATGATTTTGAAAGGTACGTCCCCGAATCAGTTGAAACCGGTTCGCGTGATCGATACCCCGATAAAGGAAAAATTCTTCTTCGAACTGAGAGAAAGATACGAATAAACCAATAAAGGAGAGTTGCGTATGTGTGGAATAGTAGGCTATAACGGACCTTTACAGGCTGCACCCATTCTTTTGGACGGCTTATCCAAACTGGAATACAGAGGATACGACTCTGCAGGTCTTTCCGTAAGAAATGCGGACAAGCCGGCGGAAATCGTAAAGGCCAAAGGACGCTTGAAAGAACTCAGCGCGAAGACAAATGGCGGAAAGGCTTTGAAAGGTACCTGCGGTATCGGCCATACCCGTTGGGCAACTCACGGAGAACCCTCCGAAAACAACGCGCATCCGCATCAGTCGGATGACGGCAATGTCATTGCCGTACACAACGGTATCATCGAAAACTATACGGAAGTAAAGGACAAACTCTTAAAGAAGGGTTACAAGTTCTATTCCGAAACCGATACCGAAGCGATTGTAAAGCTTGTGGATTATTACTATAAGAAATACAACATCGGTCCCGTAGACGCTTTGGCAAAGACCATGGTGCGTGTGCGCGGATCCTATGCGCTCTGCGTTATGTTCAAAGACTATCCCGATGAAATCTGGGTAGCCAGAAAAGATTCCCCGATGATTATCGGCATGAAGGACGATGCAAGCTTTGTAGCCAGCGATGTTCCCGCAATTCTGAAGTATACGAGAGATGTATACTACATCGGCAACCTCGAGATGGCCTGCTTAAAGAAGGGCGAAGTTGCATTCTACAACCTCGACGGTGAGCAGATCGAGAAGAAGCTTACCACCGTTGAGTGGGATACGGAAGCTGCTGAAAAAGGCGGTTTCGAGCACTTCATGATCAAGGAAATCCATGAGCAGCCCAAGGCTGTACAGGATACCTTAAATGCCTATGTAAAAGAAGCTGATATTGATTTTACAAATGTAGGATTAACCGATGAACAGTTGAAGAAATTCAGCCACATTCACATTGTAGCCTGCGGAAGTGCTTACCATGTCGGCATCGTGGCTCAGTATGTCATCGAAAAAATGGCCAGAATTCCGGTTCGCGTGGAACTCGCTTCCGAATTCCGTTATCGCAGTCCGATTCTGGAAAAAGATGCTCTTGTAATTGTCATCTCCCAGTCCGGTGAGACGGCAGATACTCTGGCAGCGCTTCGTGAGGCAAAGGACCTTGGCATTCATACACTGGCAATCGTCAACGTTGTTGGTTCCTCCATTGCAAGAGAAGCAGACAGCGTCATGTATACGATGGCCGGACCGGAAATTGCGGTTGCGACAACCAAGGCTTACAGCGCGCAGCTGATTGCAACGGAACTTCTGGCTTTGAAGTTCGGTTTCGTTAAAGGACTGGTTTCCAAGGAAGACTTTGTGGCATATCTGGAAGAAGTAAAAACCTTACCGGATAAGATTGCAAAGGTACTGGAAGATAAAGAAAGAATTCAGTGGTTTACCGCAAAATTCTCCAATGCACATGACATTTTCTTCATCGGCCGCGGTATCGATTATGCCATCTGTCTGGAAGGCAGCTTAAAGATGAAGGAGATTTCCTATATTCACTCCGAGGCCTATGCGGCAGGAGAATTGAAGCACGGCACCATCTCTCTGATCGAGGACGGCACCCTTGTGATTGGTGTTTTGACCCAGAGCGAATTATATGAAAAGACGGTTTCCAACCTCGTGGAAGTCAAGAGCCGCGGCGGTTATCTTGCAGGCGTCACAAGCGCAGGCAACTACGGAATCGAAGATACGGTAGACTTTACGATTTACATTCCCAAGACTTCGGAGATTTTTGCGCAGAGTCTGGCAATCGTTCCTCTGCAGTTGATGGGATATTACATGTCCGTGGCAAAAGGTCTGGATGTGGATAAGCCGAGAAACCTGGCTAAGAGCGTTACGGTAGAATAAAACGACAGTTGTCGGATAGAAAGATACGTCTGCAGAGCAGACACAGGAGGTAAACATGGTTAAAGCGGTAGTAGGAGCCAACTGGGGCGACGAAGGAAAAGGCAAAATCACGGATATGCTTGCGGAGAAGGCGGACATCGTTGTTCGTTTTCAGGGCGGAGCCAATGCAGGACATACCATTGTAAACAAGTATGGTAAGTTTGCACTCCATACCCTTCCTTCCGGAGCATTTTACGATCATATTACAAGTGTCATCGGAAACGGTGTGGCACTCAATATTCCGATTTTGTTCGGAGAAATTCAGAACATCATCGAGCGTGGAGTTCCTGCTCCGAAGATTATGATTTCCGACAGAGCACAGATGGTAATGCCGTATCATATTCTTTTTGACCAGTACGAAGAAGAGCGTCTCGGCGGAAAATCCTTCGGATCCACCAAGTCCGGTATCGCTCCGTTCTATTCCGATAAGTATGCAAAGATCGGTTTCCAGGTCAGTGAACTTTTTGATGACGATTTATTAAAAGAAAAGGTAGAGAGAATCTGCGGTATCAAAAACGTTACACTGGAGCATTTATATCACAAGCCTCTGCTTGATCCGGCAGAGTTATTAAAGACCTTACATGAGTATCGTGATATGGTAGCGCCTTACGTGGGAGACGTATCCTCCTTCTTAAACAATGCATTGAAAGAGGGCAAGACCATTCTTCTCGAAGGCCAGCTTGGAACCTTAAAGGATCCCGATCACGGAATCTATCCCATGGTTACATCTTCCTCCACCCTGGCAGCTTACGGTGCCATCGGTGCGGGAATTCCGCCTTATGAAATCAAGCAGATCATTACGGTTTGCAAGGCATATTCCTCCGCAGTCGGCGCAGGTGCGTTCGTTTCCGAAATCTTCGGTGACGAAGCGGATGAGTTAAGAAGACGCGGCGGAGACGGCGGTGAGTACGGTGCTACGACCGGACGTCCCAGAAGAATGGGCTGGTTCGACTGTGTGGCTTCCAAATACGGATGCCGTCTGCAGGGTACCACCGATGTGGCATTTACCGTCCTTGACGTACTCGGCTATCTGGATGAAATCCCCGATGTGTAGGCTACGAAATCGACGGAGAAGTTACCACCGACTTCCCTGTGACCCATTACCTTGAAAAAGCAAAACCGGTTCTTAAGACACTCCCCGGCTGGAAGTGTGATATCCGTGGAATCAAGAACTATGACGAACTTCCCGAGAACTGCAAAAACTATGTGGAATTTATCGAAGAGCAGATCGGATATCCGATTACGATGGTTTCAAACGGACCCGGAAGAGAGGATATTATTTACAGAGAAAGCAAACTCTCAAAATAACAAACGAAAGGGAAATACCGGACAGGGTATTTCCTTTTTATGATAAAAAACGAAAAGAGACAGTTTATGGAAAGAGAAATGATTATTGTCCTCGACTTCGGAGGACAGTACAACCAGTTGATTGCAAGACGTGTCAGAGAGTGCAATGTCTATGCGGAAGTCTGGCCGTATACGAAAAGTCTTGAGGAAATCAAGGCCGCAAACCCGAAGGGTATCATTTTTACGGGCGGACCGAACAGCGTATATGAAGAAACTTCTCCGCACTACGAAAAGGCCATTTTTGATCTGGGCATTCCCATCCTGGGAATCTGCTACGGCTCCCAGCTTGTGGCCTGGACCCTCGGTGGCGAAGTAAAGACTGCTCCGGTTTCCGAATACGGACGCACACAGGTTATGCTCGAGGGCGTAAAGAGTATGCTTCTGCGTCATGTCAGCAAAAAGACCTCCGTGTGGATGAGCCATACCGATTATATTGCCAAGGCTCCGGAAGGATTTGTTGTGACTTCCCATACAAAGGATTGTCCGGTTGCCTCCATGGAGAATAAAGAACGTAAGATTTATGCCACCCAGTTCCATCCCGAGGTTATGCATACCGAGGAAGGGCAGACCATGCTTCGCAATTTCGTAATGGATATCTGCGAATGCAAGGGCGACTGGAGAATGGATTCCTTTGTACAGAATAAAATCGCGGAAATCCGCGAGAAAGTCGGAGACGGCAAGGTTTTACTGGCTCTTTCCGGCGGTGTGGATTCTTCCGTTGCTGCGGTTATGCTTTCCAAGGCTGTGGGCAAGCAGCTTACCTGCGTTTTCGTAGACCAGGGACTGCTTCGTAAAGACGAAGGCGACGAAGTGGAAGCCATCTTCGGGCCGCAGGGTGCCTATGATCTAAACTTTATCCGTGTCAATGCGGCGGAGAGATTTTATGAGAAATTAAAAGGCGTAGAGGAACCGGAGAAAAAGAGAAAGATTATCGGGGAAGAGTTTATCCGCGTTTTTGAAGAAGAAGCAAAGAAAATCGGCGCAGTGGATTTTCTTGCGCAGGGAACCATTTATCCCGATGTGATCGAATCAGGTTTCGGCAAATCCGCCGTGATTAAATCCCACCACAATGTTGGCGGATTGCCGGACTATGTAGATTTTAAAGAGATTATAGAGCCTCTGCGGATGTTATTTAAGGATGAGGTAAGACGCGCGGGACTGGAACTCGGACTTCCGGAAAAACTGGTATTCCGCCAGCCGTTCCCGGGCCCCGGACTCGGAGTCCGAATTGTCGGAGAAGTTACCGCAGAGAAGGTGAAGATCGTACAGGAAGCGGATGCGATTTTCCGTGAGGAAGTGGCAAATGCCACTGGAATCCGTCAGCCGAACCAGTATTTCGCTGCACTTTCCAATATGCGTTCCGTCGGCGTCATGGGCGATTTCAGAACCTATGATTATGCGGTGGTTCTTCGTGCGGTCAATACATCCGACTTTATGACCGCGGACTGCACGGACATTCCGTTTGCCGTTTTGCAGAAAACCATGAACCGTATTATCAACGAAGTAAAGGGTGTTAACCGCGTAATGTATGATTTAACGAGCAAGCCGCCAGGAACGATCGAATTAGAATAAAGGAAGCCAAGGGAATCCGCTTAAACAGTGGGTTCCCTTTTTTAGTGGTTGCAAAAACTATGCATAATTCAAATTTATCGTTAACTACAAAAAGCGCTTTAAAGATCGTTGTTATTGTGATACAATAGAACAAACGTTTGACAATGGAATCGAGATTTATTCTTGCAATAACAAGAATAAATCTTGATTTAGAAGACGTTGTGGCATATAATGTATTGTGTAGCGGTAGAAGTACAATATATTGAGAATAGAAAGATAAAAAATGAGTATAAGTTATAAGAAACTATGGAAATTACTGATAGATAAGGAAATGATGAAAAAAGATCTCCAAAGAGAAGCTGGCATAAGTTGGGCGTCAGTTACAAAGATGTCAAAGGGAGAAGTTGTCGGAACGGAAATCTTGATGAAAGTATGCAAGACGCTTCATTGCGATATTGGAGATATTGTTGAATTTATTGAAGACGATAATACAGAAAATAATGATTAAGGATGTAAATATATGAATGTACTTGAGTATGTAAGAAATCAAACTAAAGAGTTTCTGGATAATATGCCGAAGAGTGTAAGAAAGAAGAAAGGTCAATTTTTTACATCATTGGAAACCGCAGCTTTTATGGCAGAAATGTTTGATTTTTCAAACTGTAGTGAAGAAGTTTCGATTTTGGATCCGGGTGCCGGAACAGGAATTCTTACAGTAGCATTTGTTGATAGACTGTTAAAAGAAAAATCTGATATAAGGGTTAGAATAACTTGTTATGAAACAGATTCAGAAGTATTGCCAGTTTTAAAGAAGAATTTGGAATACTTAAAGAATTCGTTTAAGGGAAGTCTGACATATAGAATTCTAGAGGAAGACTACATTCTATCACAGAGCAACGATTTTCAGGAAAACCTTTTGGCGTCAAAGAATCCTGAAAAATATGATTATGTTATAGGTAATCCACCATATTTAAGAGTTATGAGAGACAATCCATCTGCTATAGCAATGCCTAAAGTTGTACATGGCGCGCCTAATCTGTATTTTTTATTTGCTTCAATGTCATTGTATAATTTAAAGAATAATGCGGAGATGGTCTATATTATTCCTCGTAGCTGGACATCAGGTGCATATTTTAAAGCATTTCGTGAGTATTTTTTGAATGTGGGAAAAATAGAGAGTATTCATTTGTTTGTGAGCCGAGACAAGGTTTTTAACGCTGAGCAAGTACTTCAGGAAACCATGATAATAAAAGTGAGAAAGACAGCAAATAAACCGGATAGCGTATTGATTACATCTACAGAAAGTAGCTCTGATTTTGAAAATATAACTAAATTAAGAGTGCCATATGATGCGGTTGTTTCGGGAGATGAATTATATGTATACCTTCCGATAAATGAGGCCGATATTAATGTAATAGAGAAAATAAACATGTATCATTCAACGATGCCTGACGAAGGTTTGAAAATGAAGACCGGAATTGTTGTTGATTTCCGCCAGTGGGAAGAGTTGAGAAAGGAACCAGGAGAAAATACATTACCACTTTTTTACAGTCAGCATATTCGGGATGGTAGAGTTAATCATCAACCA
>JAFWTY010000023.1 GCA_017518735.1 Lachnospiraceae bacterium
ACAAGTCTTGCTCCTCTTCCTTCGTCTGCTTCAACCATACAGATACGGCATGCGCCGATTTCATTGATATCTTTTAAGAAACAAAGAGTAGGGATATCGATACCTGCAAGTTTGGCAGCCGCAAGAATGGTAGAGCCTTTCGGAGCTTCACATGCAATACCATTGATTGTAATATTAACGGTTTCCATTCTTTTTCCTCCTAAATTCTTCTTCTTACTTCTTGGAAATAGCTGCGAACTTACATGTACTCATACAAGCACCGCACTTCACGCACTTAGCGGTATCAATTGCCATAGCGGGAAGTTTCTTTCCGGGAGCGATGTAATCGGTCTTGCTGATTGCGCCTGCAGGACACTGTCTTGCGCACATTCCGCAACCGATACATTTTTCCTTATCGATGCTGAAGGAAAGGAGATCCTTACATACACCGGCAGGACACCTCTTGTCAACAACGTGAGCTACATACTCATCTCTGAAGTAACGAAGAGTGGATAATACAGGGTTCGGAGCGGTCTGTCCAAGTCCGCAAAGAGAGTTTGCTTTGATGTAGTAGCAAAGTTCTTCCAACTTGTCGAGATCTTCCAAAGTTGCCTGACCCTTTGTAATCTTTTCAAGCATTTCATACATTCTCTTGGTACCGATACGGCAAGGGGTACATTTACCACAAGACTCGTCTACGGTGAACTCAAGGAAGAATTTGGCGATGTCAACCATACAGTTGTCTTCGTCCATAACGATAAGTCCGCCGGATCCCATCATGGAACCGATGGCGATTAAGTTATCGTAATCGATGGGAACGTCAAAGTGTTCTGCAGGGATACATCCGCCGGAAGGACCGCCGGTCTGTGCTGCTTTGAACTTCTTGCCGTTCGGGATACCGCCGCCGATGTCCTCAACAACTTCACGGAGGGTCGTTCCCATGGGAACTTCCACAAGACCGGTGTTCTTGATTTTACCGCCGAGTGCGAATACCTTGGTACCTTTGCTCTTCTCGGTACCCATGGATGCGAACCATTCGGGTCCGTTTAAAATAATACGGGGAACGTTTGCATAAGTTTCAACGTTATTTAATACGGTAGGCTTAGCGAAAAGACCTTTTACTGCAGGGAAAGGAGGTCTGGGACGAGGCTCACCACGGTTTCCTTCAATGGAAGTCATTAAAGCGGTTTCCTCACCGCAAACGAATGCGCCTGCACCGAAACGAAGATCGATATCAAAATCGAATCCTGTTCCGAAAATATCTTTACCTAATAATCCGTACTCTCTTGCCTGTCCGATTGCAATACGAAGTCTTTCGATTGCGATAGGATACTCGGCACGTACGTAGATATAACCCTGGTTAGCGCCGATTGCATAACCTGCAATAGCCATAGCCTCAAGTACTACATGGGGATCGCCTTCGAGAACGGATCTGTCCATGAATGCACCCGGGTCGCCTTCGTCGGCGTTACAGCAAACATACTTCTGATCTGCATCGGGAACTAAGGTTCTTGCAAGTTTCCACTTCTGTCCGGTCGGGAATCCGGCACCGCCACGTCCTCTTAATCCGGAAGCCAGGATGGTGTCGATAACCTGCTCGGGAGTCATCTCGGTAAGAACCTTACCAAGTGCCTGATAACCGTCTACTGCGATATACTCGTCGATGTTCTCGGGATTGATAACACCGCAGTTACGAAGTGCAACACGCTTCTGTTTCTTGTAGAAACCGGTTTCTGCAAGAGGAAGAACCTCTGCTTCCTGTACGGTCTCATCATAAAGCAGACGGGTAACAACTCTACCCTTTAACAGATGCTCGGAAACGATTTCCGGTACATCTTCTGCTTTTACCATAGAATAGAACGATCCTTCGGGATAAACGAGAACGATGGGACCGAGTGCGCAAAGTCCGTGGCAACCGGTACGTACAACCGCTACTTCATTTTCAAGATCGTTTGCTTTCAATTCTTTTTCGAATGCTTCGATAATCTGGGCACTTCCGGAGGAAGTACAACCGGTTCCGCCGCATACTAAAACATGTGAACGATACATGAATCTTTCCTCCTTCGGTTAGTTTTTCATAATTGCACCGATGGTATATTCGGTGATGGGGTTTCCGCCGATGATGTGCTTGTCAATTACTTCCAAAGCTTTCTCCGGGGTCATTTTTACATAAGTAACTTTTTCTTTGCCGGGCTGGAAAACCTCTACGATGGGTTCATACTGGCAAAGGCCGATGCAGCCGGTTTGGGTAACTGCCACGTCTTCGATCTTCTTCTCTGCTACTGCATTGGAAAGTGCAGTAAGAACAGGTCTTGCGCCGGAAGCGATACCACAGGTTGCCATACCGACAACAACTCTGGTGCTTGCTTCAGACTCGTTACGAAGCGTTACCGAACCCTGCATTTTGTCTCTGAGTGCTTTTAATTCTTCAAGAGATTTCATTTACGTTCCTCCTAAATATTTTTCTTCTCTTCTCTTTCAGACCTTAACTCCGTGATCACAGGAGTCTTTCTGTTCCGAAAGATAATCCATGATATACTGAGATATTTCCGGTTCTTTAAAGGAAATGTCTCCGAGAATTTCCCTGAATTCTCGTGTATCAAGGGTAAACTCAGCATCATTGAAAACATAGTGATAAACGAAATCCAGCTGTTCATTATATACAACAAGTGTATGGATCGTGCCGTTAATGTCTCCGAGCGGCATACGGTCTATATTGGATAACTGAAACGAAGCATACGTTTCGGTTCCCTCACCGACCTTGGAGTGAATATAGAATTCACCGCCCGCAGCAAGCGCAGCCTGTTTATAAAACGGAACTCCGAGTCCCACTTTACGGGTCGACCTCGTTGTAAAAAACGGATCTTCCACTTTCTTTAACTGCTCTTCCGTCATTCCGCATCCGTTATCTTTGATCAAAACGGAAAGCAAATCCTTTTCCTGATTTATGATTACTTCTATTGTAACCAGAGTCGAATTGGCTCTTACGGAATTCTCGGCTACATCCAGCACATTCAGTGCAATTTCAGGCATCATATCTGTTTTCTCCGACACATGCAGGGAATCTTAATTGTACTTATCCAGAATACCCTGAACATCCTTCGGGGTGATTCTTCCGAATACCTCACCGTTAATTGTCATAACGGGAGCAAGTCCGCAGGCACCTACACAACGGCAAGCGTCAAGGGAGAACTTGCGATCGGGTGTACATTCGCCACCCTTAATGCCAAGAATCTCTTCGAGTTTGGCATAAATGTCACCGGAACCCTTTACATAGCAAGCGGTACCAAGACAAACGCTGATCTGGTACTCTCCCTTAGGATTCAGTGAGAACTGTGCGTAGAAAGTGGCAACGCCGTAAACCTTCTCAAGAGGGATGCCCATTTCGTCAGCGATTATGGTCTGCACTTCGATAGGAAGATATCCGTAGATATCCTGTGCTTTCTGCATAATCGGCATCAAGGCACCTTTCTCGTCTTTGTTCTCAGCGATGACTTTCCGAAGTTGTGCCTCTTGCTCGGCTGTTCCGGCAAAAGGTACATTTGCTTTCTTGTAACTCATCCTAAAAACCTCCTTGATATTTTTTTAACAATGTTATAGTGTACTACCACTTATACCAAATTATATTAACATAGAAAATAATTAAAATCTATAAGTTAGAAATGACTAATATCAAGTTTTTTGCTGATTTTACAGAATTTTTATTCGTCATGACTAACCTTCTTCTATTCTTTGATTTAAGCATAAGTTCATTCTCTTTCAGCAAAAAAGAAGGACACCGAAGTGTCCCTCTTTCTATATGAATTCCTTTTTGGAATCGTTTAAGTTTCCATTATCCGATTTTGTTTCCGCAGGAAGTGCAGAATACGGATCCGGGAGCAAGTTCGCTACCACAGTTCGTACAGAATACCTTGGAAGGTGCCACCATCTCCTGAGGTGCTGCCACCGTCGGAGGAATTACCGTAGCATCAACGCCTGCCTGAGTATTCGGAACAGCGTCTGCAGGTACAGGCTGTGCATTCATATCAGCTACAGGCTGAACAGGCATCTGAGGTGCGTTCATGTCAACTGCAGGCTGAACAGGCATCTGAGGTGCGTTCATGTCAACTGCAGGTTGAACAGGCATCTGCTGCTGAACATTCATATCAGGAACAGGCTGCATTCCCGGCATCATCTGAGGCTGCATCGGTTGCTGTGCAAATGCAGGATTAACTGCAGGTGCAGGTGCGTTAGCCTTCTTCTCTTTTGCTTTCTTTAAAATCATCAGTAAAGCAAATGCGATAGCTGCACAAGCTGCAAGTCCGCCAACAATCCAAACTGCAAGTGTAATGATGTTAAACATCTTTCCCGTTGCGGAAACATAGAGTCTGGACGGGGAAAGATCGGTGTAAGTTGCAACGTAATTGTTTCCTTTTTGTCTCTCGGGATTTCCGCCGTAAGTCGTTGTTTTGCCGATTCCCTTGATGGTGTAGGTTACATTCGGGATTTCGGAGCCTGCGAACATACCCATATCAAAGCAGTCATCAACGGAAGTCACACGTGTAAGCGGCATAAATGCTTTGGAGCTGCTTGCCAAACCAAAAGTACAGTTTCCGTCAAATGCCACATTCCAAAGGGTGGATTCAAAAGCAGCATCCGCCTTGGTTTCGATTACTACCTTTAAGCCGCCGTCGGTTGCTTCGCATTTTTTCAGTTTCATGTCGCCCTTGTTGCTGGACATGGAAGCTTCGTTTAATGCCTTTGCAATCGCATCATCAATCTTTGTTTTGATTTCTTCGATCTTTTCTTCGGAGAATTCGGAAACATAATCAAGTTCAACGGTTCTCTTTACCTGTCCGTCCCAAAGAGGCTTAACTTCGATGGAAGCATTTCCCAAATCAAACTTATTTGTGTAATCATAATCATAAGTGAAGTTGAAATCATAATAGGAAGAATACATGCAGACATAGGAATCGGATCCGTTTCCGTTTAACTTGATATCACGGGATTCGGAATCCAGTGTCACTTTTCCTTCATATACTCCGCGATCCATTACGAAATAACCGAACTGCAATTCATTGTAGCTTCCGGTTACATAGTTCACCATCTGATAGGTATCGCTGATATGCTTGGAATCAGAGAATACACCACCCTTCTGGCTCTTGCTTTCTCCGACCGTGAAGAGTTTTTCACCGGTCGTTCCGCAGAACGCATTCATCATTTCATTGATCATGCTTTCGTCTGCCTGCTCAATGCTGATGGAATAAATCTGCTGGCCTTCACCCTGTTTCCAGTGTCCGTCGGAACCGGCAACCGTAACGCTCTCCATAAACGCCTTGATATCATCGCCTCTCTCGCTCATGGATGCTTCCGGAACAAGAACATCTATCTTTCTGTCAAAGGTACCGTTTCCGTTAATTGTGGTATATACGTTTACACCGTCAAGTCTTAAATACTTTACGGTATCCACGTTCATATATGAAGTTTCTCCCGAAACGCCCATAATATTATAGGTAAAGTTGTTGCTGCCTATGATGTCGCTCTTGTTGCCTTCTTCTACGTATCCGTTCTCAACAAGGCAGTTTTCAAACCATGCGAGAAGATCATCCGCGTTAAAGTTTTCATAATATTTAACACCGGTTGCAAAAATCGAATCCGGAGCTTCCGCGATAATCGGTTCGTTTACTTTATCCAGTCCGCCTGCTTCAAGAATGTTGTTGACCTTCTTGTTGTAGTCGTCAATAGAAGTAAAGGAAAGCGTAAACTCGTAGATTACATCTTCATCCGTTGATTTGTCGGAAAAAGAAAGATCTGCCGGGCATGCATTTTTAACAGCATCCGTAATATCGGGAATATTACCGTTATACTTTCCGGCATTTTCTTCAAGATTGGCCGTGTAAGTCATAACACGGGTGCCGGTTTTATCCGATTTTAAGGAAATATCCGTTTTCATAGAACCGCCGCAGGCCGTAAGCACCATAGCAAATGCCATAGCAGCGAGCATTATGAAATATTTTTTCAACTTTTTCATTCTACGATTCCTCCAAGATTAAAAATCAAAATCTGAAACCAGCCATTTGTTTCCGACTTTCTTTAATGTTCCTTCTTCCACACCGGAAACGCTTCCGATTGTAGTTGTAGCCATGGGAACATATGCTGTCAAACCATCAGCACTGAATTCGGGTGTTCCGGTAAGAACATCGAATTTATAGTTGATATTGAAATTTCCGCCTCCCATTAACTCCATGAGATACTTGGTCTCTTCCGAGGAGGAATCCATATATTTCGCAGCCTTCTGGAAATTCCCCTTTGCAAAACAGGTCATAAACTTTTTTGCGGTTTTTTCGGGCGCCGATGTCTTAAAATCAAGTGACATACCAAGTGCACCCAGCAAAAGAACTACTGCCACTGCACCCGAGATGATAATTGGAAACAGTTTCTTCATCTTGATCCCCTTTCTTACTCTGTGAATAATACGAAGTTTTTATAACCTCTTAATAATTATAACGAATCTCTTAAAATATACAACCTAAAAAGAGTAATCCTTTATTCTTGCAAGGAATCGCGTAAAAGATTGTCCAATTTTGAATACTATCGTCAATTTCCCTTTGCAGTAACGTAATTTTCTTGAATATCAGCCGCCGGATTGATATAATAATTAGCAGGGAAAATGCAATTTTCTCTTACACTTTTTCACTCTCTTTTTTTCTAACGGAGGTCTATTATGACAGTCAATGATGTAATTAAATTATTGGATGCTACCCCTTTAACCTGCAAAGATAAACTCGACCGCGAAGTTATGAGTGCATGCGGTTCCGATATGATGAGTGATGTACTTGCTTTTGCAAAATGCAAATGCGTTCTTTTGACCGGTCTTTGCAATCCTCAGGTCATTCGTACCGCTGAAATGATGGACATTGTCTGCATCATTTTTGTAAGAGGAAAGAAACCGGACGAGGCAATGATGGAACTTTCCGAAGAAATGGAAATTCCTCTTCTTGCTACTCCTCACCGTATGTTCTCCGCCTGCGGTATTCTCTATGAACAGGGCTTAAGGGGAGGTGCACAGGATGGCTGATGTTCTTGAATTCACCTATCAAATCTCAGATGAAGATTTCACCAGAGCAGGCGAAGCATCTTCCGATGTTAAGAAAAAACTGAAAAAACTCGGTGTTTCTCCCGACGTAATCCGTCGTGTATCCATTGCGTTATACGAAGGCGAAATCAATATGGTAATCCATGCAAACGGCGGAACCATTACGATTCAGATTGCCGAAGATAAGATCACCATGATTCTTGACGATAAAGGCCCCGGCATTCCCGATGTGGAAAAAGCAATGCAGGCCGGCTACTCCACCGCTCCCGACAATGTCAGAAATCTCGGATTCGGAGCAGGTATGGGGCTCCCGAACATGAAGAAAAACACCGATACCATCGATATCGATACACGCATCGGTGTCGGCACCAAAGTAACGATGACTATTAACCTTTAATACGATAACCCGAAAGGATCCATCATGGAAAACTACGGCAAATCCGTATACTTACTTGAAAACCAGTGCAAAGGCTGTACCAACTGTATAAAGCATTGTCCTACCCAGGCAATCCGTGTGCGAAACGGTAAAGCCGTAATCACCACGGATCAGTGTATTGACTGCGGCGAATGTATCCGCATCTGCCCTCACCATGCCAAAAAAGCAAAAAGAGGCTTCATTGATGCCATCAATAACTACCAGTATTCCGTTGCACTCCCCGCACCCTCTTTATATGCGCAGGTCAATCATCTCGATGATGTCAATATTCTGCTTACTGCATTGAAGGAAATGGGATTTGACGACGTATACGAAGTATCTGCCGCTGCGGAAATCGTATCGGAAGAATCCAGAAAATATGTGGAAAGTCACAGAGAAAAATGGCCTTTGATTTCCACCGCTTGTCCTACAATTGTAAGACTGATTCAGATGCGTTTTCCGAACTTAATGGATCATCTTCTTCCTTTTATCACGCCTGCGGAACTGGCAGCAGGTCAGGCAAGACAGAGAGCTATGGAGCGTACCGGACTTCCGGCCAATCAGATCGGGATCTTCTTCTTATCTCCCTGCCCTTCCAAAGTGACGGCTGCGAATTCTCCGATCGGTCATGAAAAAAGTCAAATCGACTGCGTCCTTGCAATTAAAGATATTTATCCGATTCTGGTCGACACCATGAAGGAAGTTGCAAACCATCCCGAAGAACTTGCCATTTCCGGCAAAATCGGTATCTCCTGGGGTATCACCGGAGGCGAAGCGGGTGGACTGCTCTCCGACTCCTATGTTGCTGCGGATGGTATCGAAAATGTCATCCATGTACTGGAAGATCTCGAAGATGAAAAGTTTTCATCCGATCTGGAATTTATCGAATTGAATGCCTGCACCGGCGGATGTGTCGGTGGCGTTATGCAGGTTGAGAATCCTTTTGCGGCGAAGGCCAAATTGCAGAAACTTCGTAAATACTTACCGGTTTCCGCCGTTCATGCCGCGAAAACCTATCCCTACAAAATCGAATGGGATAAGGAAGTCGAATACCTTCCCGTATTCGAACTTGCGGATAACATGAAGGAAAGCATGGAAAAACTCAACAAGATTCAGGAACTCTGCGAGCGTTTCCCCGGTCTGGACTGCGGATGTTGCGGTGCTCCTACCTGCAGAGCTCTGGCAGAGGATATTGTAAAAGGAATCGCCAAAGAAACCGACTGTATCTATGTATTAAAGGATTATCTGCATAAACTGTCCGATAACATCAATAAGATCAGCGGTGTATAAACATTATTCACAATATTCGAAATAATCTTTAAACAAAAAAGGCATCCGGAATTACCCGGATGCCTTTTTTATTTCGCTGTTTATTTGTTTCCCAAAAACTTCGTGGACAGGAAGGCAAACAATATGCCAAGTCCGATGTTGGCACATGCTCCGATCAGCAGCATAAGTGCAACCATCTTGAATAGGATTCCCGCAATGATAAAGCATATGGACGGTGTTGCTCCGAAAAATACGATCATCATCTGAAGCATCATCTTTATGGTCTGTGCATGATCACCGGGTACGGAAAGATTGATAAATGTTCCGGATGTCGAAACAAAACATACTACCGAAAGGATGAATACAAGCCAAGCCAGGACTTCAAGCGGTGAAGCATTTAAGAAAATTGCCGCAATAATCATCGGAATAATCAGGTCGATTCCGTTTACCGCAATCACACCAAGCAGGGATGCCCATACTTTTTTAAGCGGCGTTTCGGGAATCAGAATAAAGAACTCTCTGGAAGTATCTTCCTGCAAAGGATTTCCGATGCTTCCGAAGTAAGCTATAGCCATCATGATGACAGCAGGTACAAAATAGAAGCTCAACTCTCCTTCCACATTTCGTAACAGAATTCCGCTCAGAACAGCAACAAAAACATAAATCAGGAGCTTTACGGTAAACAGTTTTCCTTTTGCAAAGCGGAAACGATTGTACACGGCTTTATAGAAGAACACGCTCGCACCGCTACCGTAAGAGAATCCGTCACGTTCGAGTTTGGAACTTCTCTCCTTGCTTCTGGTAACCATTCCGCCATTTGCGGCACTCTGCTGGTTTTCAATCTGTGCAGCTATTTTTTCGGTAGCGAACATAGCATTTTCATAAAAGTCCGCCTTCATGTTCCAAATCAGTACAATGATCAGTACACATCCGACAATAAACAGAGCAAGATATATCAAAGATTTAACGGTTTCACCGGTAAGTGCAAAATATACCAGGCCACGAAGCCAACCCCAGAAGGGAATCCAGAATGTGTTCTTGCTTCCGAAGAAATGGAATGCGGATGTAATAATGCTCTCTTTCGTGATATAGGTATAGATCAAAAATGCAACTGCAACCAATGCATAGAAACCGAGAATAAATCCGGCAATATTGATTTTTCCTTTCTTGGTTTTGCATGCAATCGTATAAAAGCTGACCTGAATCAGACTGGAGAATACCAGTACAAGCGCATAGGCTACCAGCAAGGAAAACGCACCCCAGATGGAAAATTTCGCATTCGTAATTAAATTCGGCAGCTGGAACAACATATAAAGAGAAACAAAAATATTCGTTCCGAGACTGTTCAGAAGTCGAAACATCAGAACCGACTGCGGTTTCATCGGTGATGCAAACAGTAGCGGTACATCCGCAGGTTTGAAAATCTGTCCGCCTTTGTTTACCGATGCAAGAATAAGCGTGATAATGAGCAGGAAACAAGCCGTAACGATAATATCGACAAAATCATATTTCGTAAGATTTCTGGCTTCCAGGAAATCGGCAAGTGGATGCGACTTTGGCTCTTCCTCTTCTCCATCTTCCTCTTCTTCTGTTTCTTCAATCACCTCTTCGATCACTTCACTGGTGACTTCCGTTTTCACATTATTCACGATCAACGGAATAAACCTGCCTATGATCATACCGATCAGACCGCTTCCGATCATGATTACAAAAAAGATTGCAACCCAGGTCTTTAACAGTTTCTTTAACGTGTTAATGAAAGAATGGATTGCATAATACAAAAACAATCTCATCGATTATGCCTCCTCACCGTCATTCACGTTGTTCTCTTCCGTCTCTTTGTCTTCTTCGTTCTGCTCGGCGTTCTCTTCATTTTTAGCCTCGCTTACGGCATCTTTTTCAACACCTTCCGTCACTTCAAAGAACAGATCTTCCAGGCTCTTTCCCGCGCCCTCGATCTCCGCCTTGGTAACATTGGCTTTTACCTGACCGTTCTGCATGATTACGGTACGGTCCCAAAGCATATCCACGCTGTCGATAATATGGGTACTGATTAACATGGTCTTGCCGTTCTGACGCATTTCCTCGATGTAGTTCTTTAACTCCTTGATTGCATGAGGATCCAGGCCTAAAAGAGGCTCATCCAGAAGAAGGATATCGGGATCCGGCAAAAGTCCGATACAAAGATTTAATTTCTGCTGCATACCTTTGGAAAGCTCATCACCGAATTTTTTGCGTTTATCATATAACTCAAAACGCTTTAAGAGCATTTCGATTCTGTCCTTATAGTCGGAAAGCTTATATGCTCTTGCAATAAACTCCATATGCTCGTTTACCGTAAGCGTCGGATAAAGGGAAGGCATTTCGGGAATATAACCAAGTACCTTTCTTGCGCCTGTCGACTTGTTCGGCATTCCGTTTACGGTGATGGTTCCTTTATACTTTAAGAAACCGATGATGGATTTCATAATCGTACTCTTTCCTGCACCGTTCGGTCCAAGCAAAACCGTAAGGCTTCCGGGTTCGAGTGTAAAGGTTACATCGTTGCAAGCAAGGTTTTTTCCGTAGTTTTTCGTTACATGATTTACTTCTAACATAATACATCCCCTCTCATCAATCAGATGAATTTTGTTTCTACGTTTATCACTATAATGCAAATCCTTCCGGACACATTCTTTTTGGTGCAAACGGAACAAAAATTGTCGTAAAATGAATTTTAACGTGGTAAACTGTAGTTATGAAATACCACATATAAGTATTGATAATAAACCTGAAAGGCGGGAAAAACAATGACAGTTCAGGATTTAGCTTCCAATAATGATTTAAAACTTTTGACCGAAGGATTGGATTTATCTGCCGAAATCACCAAACCTTTCTGCTGTGATCTCTTAAGCATTGCAATGGGAAAAGCTCCTGCCGGAGCTGCCTGGGTTACCGTTACGGTAAATACCAACACCCTTGCCGTTGCAACTTTAACGGATGTGGCATGTATCATTTTTGCGGAAGGTTGTGCTGTTGATTCTTCGTTAATCGAAAAAGCAATCGAGGAGGAAATACCGCTCTTTTCGACGCAACTTTCTTCCTTCGATGCCGCAATCCTGGCAAAATAAAAAAGAGTCCCTTAAACAGGGACTCCTTTTTTATGATTGTTTCTTATTTTTTAACTTTGGGACCTTGGTTCTCGTTTTTCTTTCCTTTACCGACTTCCTTATTGTTGTTCTTGTTAACTTCTTTAACGTCTTCTTTCTTTACTTTTTTTGCCTCGGGCTTTAATCCGGCATTCTTAATACTGTTCTTTAACTCCTCGGAAATACCGGGCTTATCCTTCACAAAATCATTGAATGATTTTTCGGCACTTAATTCCACACCACACTGTTTTGCAAGATTTTCCGTCTCTCTCAAATACTTCGCAATCTTTTCGGGATCCGGATTCTCTTTAGTCATCCCGTTCAAAACATCCGTCATCGTTTGTTTCAAGGCTTCCTTATTCATCTTGAAAAAGCTTGCGGAATCAAACTGTTTATAGGGATGCTTCTCATCATTAAAGAGATTTGTAATTGCATTATCAATCTTTTGCTTATAGATGGATGCGGGTTTCTTACTTAACAGTTCATCAAAGGTTGCTCTTGCATCAACCGGCTTATCAATGAGCTTCTTTACGTCATTCAGGGATAACGGATTACCTTTCTCGTCGGTTTTATTATGAAGAGAATTGATAAACAAAACCTTCCAAACCTTTTGAGAGAGCTCATTTTCATTTGCAATCGGCTTATGAGAGATGTTATAAATCTCATCCAGTGCACAGCTGCGAATGTATGCTTTGGGATCGAAGGAATCGGCCGAAACATCTCCGACACAGTTTTTGTCAAAGATCTTTTTCATCTTATCCTGCTCTGTATACTTCCAACGTTTTTCATCATTTTTGATTTCGTCGTTGTATTTTTCAGCCTCTTTCTTTTCGTTCTCACTCATCAGCGACTTGTAATCAACTACTGTCTCTTTACCGTCGACTTTCATTTTGAATTTCTGTCCGACAAGGAAGTTCTCGTTATCAACTGCCAGATATGTCTTTCCGGGATCTACCGCAAAATCGGTCAGCTTACCGATCTTTTTATAATCCTCTTTTTCCAAAAGGAACTTTGCTCTGGGATCCGGCAACTTCCATCCTGCAGCCTTATAAAAAGCCTCTGCCTTTTCTCTGGCATTGATAATATGATTCACCTGTTCCTCATTACGTTTTGCAAGTGCTTCAATCTTTTCATCGGACAAGCCTAATTCGCGGAGCCTATGGACAGCGAAGGAATTCTTGTCACGATATTCGGCTACGGAAGCCTGCAGTTTATCAAATGCTTCTTTATCATAGTGAAGCATGGTCGGAATTACCAGATTTCCATGATCATCCATCAAAGAGCTGATAGATTCGTAGTTATCCGATCTCTTTATTCTGTTATCAAGGGTGTCGCCGTAAGCAACATCATGGAGAAATACCATGCTCTTAATATAGATATCGACAATCGGAACATAATCCATATGATCTTGTCTGACAGTGCTGAAATCAAACTTTTCATTCAGCTCCTTCAGTTCCTTGATCAGAACGGCAAGTTTCTTTTGTTCTTCGATGGAAAGGTCTTTTCTTAAACCTTCTTCTACCATTTTCGATTTTTTAACATTCTTCAGAGTTTCATCGTCTACAGCCCAGATTCTCTTTATTTGATTGTTAAGATTCAAAAACTTCTGCATCGCGTAATTTTGATAGGAATCCATGGGATCTTTCTCATCTATCTCAATTCCCATCTTTTCCATTTCCGCTTTAATAGCAGCCTCTTCTTCCTTCTTCGGTGCATTATGAGGTTCATCACGGAATGTAATGCCGTCTATACCGACAACGTTAAATCGCAGACTCTTCACATCCTCAGCATCTTTGAAGTGATTACCTTTCCAGATAGTAAAAGCGCCGTGTCCAAGATGCTCTTTTTTTATTCTTACATTTACGGAACCAAATCTAATCGAAGGTGTTTCAGGTTCCTTCGGTTTCGAAACTACATCAATTCCGAAATATGTACCGAGGATATGCTTATAAAGTGCGGAATCTTTCTCAATTTTCGTGTTCATATTCGGAAGGAAATTCAATGACTTTAGTTCATTGGCCTTTCCTGCATTAAATGCATCCGCCAGAGAAAGCGCATCGAAAGACATATCATTATCATATGCCTTCACGGATTCAATCGTGATGGTTTTCGTCTTTTCATCTCTTTCAACTTTGCATTTAAAGTTACGTCCGTGACGGTCTTTCTGGAGAGTCAGTGTATCAATCATCTGAAGTCTGACCAGGTTACGAATAGCTTCGGAAGAATAAACAATCTTCTTTCCGTCACGTTCCGCTTCTTTCATAAGATCAACAAGTTCCGTACCGGGAGCTTCCTCACTCAATGTACAAAGCTGATTAACAACCGTTCCGTCACGTCTGGGGAATTTCACAAGCGCCGTACGGGATTTTACAATAACATCATCAAAGCCAAGATGCTCGGCTACTCTGGATGTTGCAGTATTGTTGATTGCTGCAATATCCGAACTGTCCTGCTTTTTCTCCGCACTCATCTGTCCGAAGAGTTCCACTTCTTTACCCATCGTAACACGGAATAACGTTTCGATTTCATCGTCTTTCATCTTGCCGAGGGTTTCCAAAAATTTCTTATCTTTGCTATCATCAAGCTGTAACTCTTTTTTCAGCCAATCTTTGGCCGACATCTGCTTAAACTCTTTGGCAACACCGCCTTCGGCGTTATAGTTTTTATCATTTTTTAAAACACTCAGTTTATATTCCAGAGCGGCTTCTTTCAGAACATCTCCTTCTCTTTTTGCCTTTGCGATTTGCTCCGGAAGGGACAGACCTCTCTCATCTTCGCCAAAACCGGCTACAAGATTATTCAGTTTCAGTCTCTTAAAGATATCATCGAAGTTATGTGCAAAATATCCGGAGATTCGTCCTTCCAACTCTACTCTGTCCTCGTCGGAGGCTTTCTGTAATTCATCGGAAAGATTTTTGAGCAGGGTCATTCCGTTCTTATAGTCATTTTCGGTAATCTTATTCAGTCTTTCTTCAACCGGCTTTTTTTCTGCAGTCGGATTCTTCAAATTTTCTATTCTGTTATCGTTACTTGTTTTAAGCTGGCTGTAGCGACGACTTAAAAAACCAGCAATATTTTCACTCAGGAAAGGAAGGTTCTCTTTTAAATAATAGGCCTGTCCGTCACTTCCCTTTAAGTAGATTTTGTAAACGTCGGTGGAGTTACCTTCATTCTGCCACTCAACCTTCATATCAATATCTACTTCTTCGGACGCGATTTCGGAAACTGCATTCGTGGAATTCAGTTTATTCAGTTTTTCCGGTGCCATATTTGCGAAATCAACAGCTCCGTCTTTGATGGATGTCACAACACTTTTGGAAGCCAGTTTCATCTGTTTCACGCGACGTAAAAGAGCAGCCACCTGTCTTTTTCTTCTCTTTCCGGGACGGCTTCCGGGATTCTTCGTTTTTACATAGTTATCAGCTGCCATAATGAATTCATCATAGGCAGTTTCCAGTCTTTTCTGATAAGCATCGGAATCAAAAACACCATCCTTAAGATACTCTGACAGATTTTCACTGAGAACACTGTTTAATGCGTGCATGGATTTCTTTACCCAGTCCATCTCGGGTGATGCTTTGGCAAACAGTCTCCAGTCTTTGTCAAGAACCGAGCTTCCGTTCAGGACAAACTTGTTTAACTCTTCATTGCTCTTCTTGAAGTCGTTACTCGTCAATTCTTCTCCGAGTGCTTTACTTGCTTCATCTCTTTTTCTTACCTGAAGAGACTCTTTTTCATTTTTCGCATCCGCCTTGATCTTGAATTTATCCTCTGCAAGTTTGAAAGGATAAATAATATAATAACCTCCGTTCAGTTGAACGGCTCTATCCTTAACATTCGGATCAAGTGCATTAAACTGTTCCTGTGTCAGTAGTCTTTTATGTTTCTTTTCAGCCATGTCTGTGTCCTCCTAAACCCGCTTATTCTTCAAACGGAACGCCGCTGAAATATTCAACACCGGAAACCACGAATTTCTTCGGGAATTTGGCGTATGCTTTGTCAATCTTCTCTTCCTGAATATCAGAATTGATCGCTTCGTTCTCCATGTTCAGATAATCATTTACATCTGCTGTAAGTTCCATAACACGCAGTCCGTTTACTTCTTTGATTTCCATATCACCGAATGCAAATTCAAAGAAGAAATTGTATGTATCACTTTCCGTCGCATATTTGTCTTTCAGAGAGGGAATCTGAATGATTACGGTATCCAGACCGTTTTCGTTAGCTGTTTCAAAAAGGGCATCCATCATTTTACTTCCGGCCTCTTTATTACGAAGATCCGGGTCAACCCATACCCATTTCAATACGAATTCCTCTTCTTCTACAGCAACGAGCGTAATACCGGCAGCTTCCAGGCCATCCTTATCCGCTTCCACAGTGCCAAGCATAAATGCACTTCCGTCAGCCATAAGACCTTCAAATTCTTTGGGTACAAAGCCTCTGAATTGGTTTCTTACCGATTCATCCGTATCATTTAGTACAACTACTCTCATAAAACCCTCCTAAACCGAATTCAAAAACAACAGGAATTCCTTAGTTTTTCAAATTATGGACAAATCTTAACACCCCTTGTCCAACTAATGTCCAACAAATTTTAAATTTTTTAAAAAAGTTATTTAATGTAAAATAAAACGATTCGTGATACACTAAATACGGCGGAAATAATCCGTACTTTAAAGGAGAAAAAATGCAACAGTTATTTTACGATTTACATCTTCATAGCTGTCTTTCCCCCTGCGGGGACGATGAATCCACTCCCGGAAACATTGTGGGAATGTCTGTCGTAAAAGGATTGCAGGTAATTGCTCTGACGGATCATAATACCTGCAAAAATTGTCCTGCCTTCTTAAAAATCGCCAAAGAATTCGGAATCACCGCCATCCCCGGCATGGAACTTACCACTGCTGAGGAAGTTCACGTTGTCTGTCTGTTTCCGACGCTGGAAGATGCCCTGGCTTTTGATGCCTATGTGGAACCCAGAATCCTTCCGATTAAGAACAAGCCCGAAAAATGGGGCAATCAGATTATTATCGATGAAAATGACGAACCCTGCGGAACTTTTGATACGCTTCTGATCTCCGCAACCGACATCTCCTTCGATTCTTTGTATGATCTTCTTACGCAGTATCATGGCATCATGATTCCTGCTCACATTGAAAAGAGTACATTTTCACTTCTTGCCAATCTGGGTTTTGTACCACCTGACAGCAAGTTTAAATGTTTTGAGTTAAAAAATATGGGAAAGCTTCATGAAGTCGTAAAAGCCAATCCCATATTGAAAAACTGCAATGTCATTACGGATTCCGATGCTCATCAGATTGATCTGATCAATGAACCCGTCAATACCATTCTGGTAGATGATAATTCCGTACAGGGCGTTCTGGATGCACTGATTCGTCCCGTAAAAAACTGATCATTCATCTTTCACAATACCCGTATATTCATTTATATTGTGTAAAACTTCCCAGAATACATTTGTTGCATATGGGAAAAACTCCGAGCGGGCCGGAAGCCGGTAAACCGAATGAAAGCCTGCTTTTTTTGCGATCTTTACCGCTCTGTTCATATGGTAATTACTTGTAATCAGCACAAAAGGTGTATCCGGCGATATGATTTCCATGGAATTGTTGAAATTCTTCTTCGTGCTGTCTGATTTGTCTTCCAGGAAGATTCTCTCTTTTGCAACTCCCCTCTTCAATAAGAGTTTTTTCATCACCTGTGCCTCGGTGATTCCGTTTTTGTCCGGATTTCCACCGGCCACGATCAGCTTCGCATCCGGGTTATCAAGCATATATTTATGGGCACAGTCCACACGATAGATCAAATCTCTTGAAGGACGACCGCCTTCCAACGCCATTCCGAGTACGATTGCATATTCTGCTTTTTTTCTGTGGCGGATTAAACTTCCGATTATGATTTTTCCGCTGAAAAACAAGACAACAGCCGAAGAAAAATAAGCTATGATTCTGAAAATCCAGCCCACAACTTTCATAAAGCGATTTTTGAATTTGGAAAAGATTCCGAGCATGATATCCAATGATGTCAGAATCATCATAAGTGAGAGCATCTGCTCGGCAAATAGATTTTTTCGATATACTTTGGGTTGCGCCACTTTATGGATTCTTCTGGTCATTACAAAAGAAACCTGCCCCGTCAGAATCAGGGCAAGCGCGGTAAAAACACCGCCGACAATCTTTCTGCCGGTGCCGGTGGTCATATTCTTCGATTCTCGTAACACTCCCTTTTTCCCCTTCATTTCATACCTTGATTTCTATTCTTTGTCCAAACGGCAAATCATGATATATTCTTCTTCATTCTCGTCAGCGATTTCAAATCCGACCTTCTCATACATACGAACCGCATAATTGGCCTTCTGGACCGCAAGAGAAGTCTTTTCATAGCCCTGTTCTTTCAATAACTTCAGCATTTCCCGCATCAGTCCGGTCCCGATTCCAAGCCCTCTGTATTCCGGATACAGGGATATCGCAAAAGACGGCGTATAATTGTCTACATGTCCGTAATCATCCATAATTCTGGTCCAGACGGCTCCGACAATCTTACCATCCGCTTCGGCTACCAGACAATTGTCGCCTTCGAGAAATCCGAAACAATTTACATAGACCTGAAGTTCCGGTTTTTCAATGATGTTTTTCGGCGGTGCTTCCTGCCCTTCCGGCACGAAAATCGCCAGATACAAAAATTCATTCAATACGTCCGTCTCTTCAAACCCCAAAGGACGGATCCTTATGTCATTTTTTGTCTTAATCTCGGTATTTTCCATATATTCCATCATATACCGATTCCGAAGAATTGTAAAACGGAAAAATACATTATAAACTTTTTGTTAACTCTCTATTTTACTGGGTTTGCGGAGTTTTTCCGGATTCGATTTTTGTTTACAACGGTTTCCAAAACGCTTATAATAAAGAAGTTACAGCACGTTTGTAATTGTACAAAATATATACAAGGAGGACTTTTGACTATGTCTAGACAAAAACAGTCAATGGATGGTAATACCGCTGCCGCTCATGTAGCCTATGCGTTTACCGAAGTAGCCGGTATTTATCCCATCACCCCGTCTTCTCCCATGGCTGACTACGTTGATCAGTGGTCTGCAGAGGGAAGAAAAAACATCTTCGGAAATACCGTTAAGGTAACCGAGATGCAGTCCGAAGCAGGTGCAGCCGGAACTGTGCACGGTTCTTTGGCAGCAGGTGCTATCACTACTACTTTTACCGCTTCTCAGGGTCTTTTACTTATGATCCCGAATATGTACAAGATTGCTGCTGAGCAGCTTCCCTGCGTATTCGACGTATCCGCACGTTGCGTTGCTACCCAGTCTCTGAACATCTTCGGTGACCACAGCGACGTTTACGCTTGCCGTCAGACCGGTTTCGCCATGATGGCTGAATCCAACCCTCAGGAAGTTATGGACTTAAGCCCCGTTGCTCACCTTTCCGCAATCGAAGGCAAAGTTCCTTTCTTGAACTTCTTTGACGGTTTCCGTACTTCCCACGAAATCCAGAAGATTGAAATCTGGGATTACGAAGACTTAAAAGAAATGACCAACATGGATGCAGTTGCTGCATTCCGTGCACATGCTCTGAATCCCGAGCATCCTACCATGAGAGGTTCTCATGAAAACGACGACGTATTCTTCCAGCATCGTGAAGCTTGCAACTCCGTTTACGAAGCGCTTCCCGCTGTTGTTGAAAAATACATGAAGAAAGTAAACGAGAAGTTAGGTACCAACTATGACCTCTTCAACTACTACGGTGCTCCCGATGCTGACCGTGTCATTATCGCTATGGGTTCTGTTTGTGATGTTGCTGAGGAAGTTATTGATTACTTAACCGCTAAGGGCGAGAAAGTCGGCTTGATCAAAGTTCGTCTTTACAGACCTTGGGTATCTTCCGCACTTCTTAAGGTTCTTCCGGGGACCGCTAAGAAGGTTGCTGTTCTTGACAGAACCAAAGAGCCCGGTTCCCTCGGCGAGCCTCTTTACCTTGATGTTGCTACCACTCTTCGTGAGGCAGGTCTTAACGACATCGTTCTTACCGCAGGCCGTTATGGTTTAGGTTCCAAGGATACCGCTCCTTCTTCTATTTTTGCTATTTATACAGAACTCGAGAAGGATGCTCCCAAGAGCCGCTTCACCATCGGTATCGTAGATGACGTTACCAACCTTTCCTTACCTGAAGTTAAGCCCGCTCCCATCACTTCCGCAGAAGGAACCGTAGAATGCAAGTTCTGGGGTCTCGGCGGTGACGGTACCGTAGGTGCTAACAAGAACTCCACCAAGATTATCGGTGACCATACCGATAAGTTCATCCAGGCATACTTCCAGTATGACTCCAAGAAGACCGGTGGTATCACCATTTCCCACTTACGTTTCGGTGACAAGCCGATCAGAAGTCCGTACTACATCAACCAGGCTGACTTCGTAGCTTGCCACAATCCTTC
>JAFWTY010000024.1 GCA_017518735.1 Lachnospiraceae bacterium
ATGGACGAGTTCGATAAAGGACCGAGACATATCCTTAATTTCGGTCATACACTGGGACATGCGGTTGAAACATTGAGTGAATATACAATCGGACACGGCCAGGGAGTTGCAATGGGAATGGCCTGCGTCAGCGGTGCAACGTTAAATGACTTAGAACTTCAAAGAGTTCTTAATGTCTTAAAAGATTACAATCTTCCGACTCGTTCGGACTTTGATCCGGATGCATTGTCCGTCCAGGCCAAGGCAGACAAAAAACGCCACGGCGATCATATCCGAGTGGTTCTTCCGGTAGAGATCGGAAAAGTGGAAATCAAAGATATTACATTCGACGAATGGAACAATATCGTAAAGAACGGCACGAAACGTGTCATCGAAGCTGGCTGTTAATTCTCATAAAAGTAAGGGATAATACATGACTTCAGTATTTGGAAAACAGTTAAAAATAGAAGTATGGGGTGCATCGCATGCTCCGGAAATCGGCATTACCATTACCGGTCTTCCGAAGGGTGTGCTTCTTGATCCAAAGAAGATTCAGGCATTTTTGGACCGCAGAAAAGGCGGAAAAAATGCATATTCCACCAAAAGAGCCGAAGCGGATACCCCGGATATCAAAAGCGGTGTGACAAAGACGGAAGACGGAAAAGTATTTACCACCGGTGATGCTTTGACAGCCCTTTTTTATAACACCAACACGAGGTCTTCGGATTATGATGAAATGAGATATGTTCCGAGACCTTCTCATGCGGATTATACCTCCTATATCAAATACGGCGATGAGATGGACAGAAGCGGCGGCGGAATGTTTTCCGGAAGACTGACTCTGCCGGTTTGTTTTGCCGGAGCAGTGATTAAAGAGATTTTTGAAGAAAAAGGCATTTCGATTTTTGCGCATATTGCATCCGTCGGAGAAATCAAAGATGATGCATTTGATCCCGTCAATCCCGATCAAAACTGTGTCGGTACGGGAGAGGATTTCCCCGTGATTAATAAAGAAGCCGGTGCAAAAATGGTAGAATACATGACAGCCTGTGCTGCCGAAGGAGACAGTATCGGCGGTGTGATTGAATGTGCCGTAACAGGCCTTCCCGCCGGTGTCGGAGAACCGCTTTACGACAGCATCGAAGCAGTAGTTTCTCATATGATGTTCGGTATTCCGGCGGTAAAGGGAATCGAGTTCGGAAGCGGATTTACATGCAGCAAAATGAAGGGCAGCGAATGCAACGATCCCTATGTGATAAAAGACGGAAAGGTATGTACCGAAACAAACAATTCCGGCGGAATTCAGGGCGGTATTTCCAACGGTATGCCGATTGTTTTCCGGGTGGCGATGAAACCGACTCCGAGCATTTATAAAGAGCAGAGAACCGTGAATATGAAAGAACTGACCGAGACGACTCTTTCCTTAAAGGGCCGTCACGATCCCTGCATCGTACCGAGAGCCGTACCGTGTATTGAAGCGGCTTGTGCTATTGCATTGTATAATCTCTATGCGGAAGAAGAGAGTAAAAAGGCTTCTTCGGACGGTATTTCCAACATGCGTGAAAAGATTGATGCTTTGGATGAGGAAATTGCCGGATTGATCTCCAGGCGTATGGAATGTGCAAAAGAGATTGCAAAGAGTAAGAAAAAAGACGGATTACCGGTCAAAAATCCCGAAAGGGAAGCACAAGTGCTCCGACATGTCGGTTCGGTAGCCGGAAGTGATAAAGAAATCTATGTTCAGGAAGTATACCGAAAACTGATTTCGGAAACGAGTCAGTATGAAGAAAGCCTGATCAATACGGAGGAGTCTTAAGTGAAATACGGTTTAATCGGTGAAAAACTCGGACACAGCTTCTCCGTACCCATCCATAAAGCCTTCCATAATCCGGAATACGGTTTAAAGGAGATTCCGAAAGATGAAGTCGATGCGTTCATGGAAGCAAAAGACTTCCGTGGTTTGAATGTTACGATTCCATACAAACAGACGGTTATGCCACATTGTATCTTAGATGATGCGGCAAAAGAAATCGGAGCGGTCAACACCATCGTAAACAAGGACGGAGTTCTTTACGGATATAACACCGATGCGTTCGGTTTATCCGCAATGATGGATCTTTGCATGGGCGAAGAAAATGTGGATTTTGCAGGAAAAAATGCCGTAATCATCGGAGCCGGCGGAACCGCCAAAACAGCGACTTACGTTTTAAAATCCAAACATGTAAAGTCTGTTACGATTCTGGCAAGAAACATCGAAAAGGCAACCGGCGAAATGGATGGAAAAGATGTTTTAATTGCATCCTCCGTCGAGACTCCCGAAGAGATTCTTGCTGATACGGATATCCTGGTTAACACTACACCGGTCGGCATGTTTCCGAATGCGGATGCAGTACCCGTTGATCTGGATAAGTTTCGAAATCTGTCGTGTGTTTTTGATGTTGTATATAATCCACTTTGCACAAAACTGGTTGCAAAGGCAAGGGAAAAGAAGATTCCGGCGGCAAACGGACTCTTCATGCTTGTGATGCAGGCCCTTAAGGCGGAACTTTTATTTAGGGAAGCGAATGTCACCGGTTATTTTAACCAGGGAAATCCTACATTTTCCGATGGAAAAAAGGTATATGAAGATCTTTTGAATTCTCTTACAAACGTAGTTTTGATCGGTATGCCGGGTTGTGGGAAATCCACTTTGGGACAGAAACTGGCTACAGTTCTTTCAAGAGACTTGATCGATACGGATGAGGAGTTTATCAAGAATTACGGTATTTCTCCGGCCGAATGTATTACGGCTTCCGGGGAAGATGAATTTCGAAAAAAGGAAACCGAAATCGTAAAGAGAATTGCCGCAAAGAACGGTCTTATCATTGCGACCGGCGGCGGTGTGGTAACGAGAGAAGAAAATATCTCCGCATTAAAACAAAACGGTAAAATCGTCTATCTAAAGCGTAATATCGGAAATCTTTCTTCCGAAGGCAGACCGTTATCCCAGGGCGACGGAGCCATTGAAAAACTTTTTGAAAAAAGAAAAGCATTATATGAAAATTCCTGCGATTATGTGGCGGAGATTAAAGAAAACAATCCCGATGGGACCGCAGACGAAATCCTGAAAGAACTTGGATTAAAACAGTGAGGATCAATATGAAAATTCTGGTTATAAACGGACCGAATATCAACATGCTCGGAATCCGCGAAAAGAACATATATGGTGCCGGCACATACGAAGATTTGCTGGATTTTTGCAGAAATGCAGCTGAGGAACTCGGCGTGGAAGTGTCTTTCTTCCAGTCCAATCATGAAGGGGATCTGGTGGATGCCATTCAGCACGCTTATAAAGTCATTGACGGAATTGTCATCAATCCCGCGGCTTATACGCATACTTCCGTGGCAATTCTGGATGCCCTGAAGGCAGTCAGCATTCCGGCTGTGGAAGTGCATATTTCCGATGTCTCGAAAAGAGAAGACTTCCGGCAGATTTCCTATGTCAGACAATACTGTTTCAAAACCATTACCGGAATGGGATTTGAAGGTTACAAAGAAGCAATGAAGGCATTGCTTTCGGAGATTTCGAATGGAGCAGAAAAACAATAAAGTCAAAGAATGGCTCATAAAGCATCAACGCATCCTTGCAATTGTCTGCGGGGTTCTTTTTGTGGCGCTGATTGTTTATATTTTTCTGCTGGAGAAGGAAAAAAGAACCTTACTTGCGGAAGTGGATCATCTGAATTCCCAGAAAGAAGAGATGTCTGCGGTTGCGGCAAGGGACCGCGAAGAAATGCAGGAGCAGATTACGCTTTTGTCCAATCAGGTTGCGGAACAGATTGCAAAAGATGAGCTCGAAGCGGAAAAGTTCTATCCGAACGGTCTTCCAGTAAGCGGAAAAGTAACTATCGTTTCCAAACCGGAAAACAGCGGAGATACTCCGCCCGAAGAACTAACGGATGAAGAACTTCGTACCATCGTCGTGTTCGGTGCAAAGCCGGGTGCCAAGGTTATGGCGGCCGGAAGCGGTACGGTGCTTTCCGTAAAAGCCGATTCCGAGTTTGGTTATTCTGTCTGGATTGATCACGGAAACGGTTATGTAACGGTTTATCGTTATAAAGATACTCCGAAAATAAAAGAAGGAGATGACGTTACGAAAGGTCAGCTCCTCTTTGAAGTCAATTATGCATCCGACAGAGTCGGATATCAGGTTTTGTACGACAACGAATACATTAATCCCATGGACGTAATGGAAATCAGCGGTTAGTTCTTGTCTTCATCCAGTCTCTTGAAGATCAGTTCATATCCGTCGCTGCCGTAATTCAGGGAATGATTTACTCTGGAAATGGTAGCGGTGGAAGCACCGGTTTTATCGGCGATTTCCAGGTACGTCTTTTTTTCTTTTAGCATTCTTGCAACGGCAAAGCGCTGGGAAAGCGCCAGCAATTCATTGACGGTGCAGAGATCTTCAAAAAAGTTATAGCATTCTTCTTTGGTTTCCAGTTTTAAAATAGCATCAAATAACTGATCTACGGCTTCGGTTTTTAATTTGTTATTCATTTCATAATCCCCTTTTTCGTATCGATTTTCTCACTGTAAAATTTCAACGCTTTAAAACTTTAACACGTGAAATATTATAACACTTCAAAACGGCTTCGTAAAGATGAAATATCGTTTTGTTTCAGGCCTTATATTGTTTACAAATAGTGATTTATCACATATAATATTATGGAATGTCGACTGCCATCGGGAGGTTAAGCGCAGAGCGATATTTAAAGGTTTTTTCAGAAAGAAAATGGGGAATAGGAAAGGACTATTTGTCGGATGAAAAAGGTTGTAATTATCGGAGCAGGTCCTGCGGGTATTACTGCGGGAGTTGAATTGGTTAAACAATCAAAAGATTATGAAGTAACAATTCTTGAGGCATCCTCACAGGTAGGTGGTATCGCAAAAACCGTTCTTACCAACAGTGGTCGCATGGATCTGGGCGGTCATCGTTTTGTCACCAATAACGAGGAAGTAAAAAACTGGTGGGAAGAGATTCTTCAATTGCAGGGACAACCTGCACTGGATGATCGTGTCCTGAAAAGGTATTCCAAGACCACACCGGGCGGACCGGATCCGGAATTCGAAGATGAAGTAATGCTTTCAAGAAAACGTGTTGCAAGCATTTATTACAACAATAAACTTTTTGAATATCCCGTAAAATTCAACAGCGGTATTATCAAAAACATGGGAATCGGCCAGACAGCCAAAGCCGGTTTCAGTTATCTGGAAAGCTCTATTTTTAAGAAAAAAGAGAGCAATCTTGAATATTTCTTTATCAATCGCTTCGGAAAACAACTGTATCAGTCGTTTTTTGAAGGATATACCGAAAAACTCTGGGGACGCCATCCTTCTCAGATCAGTGCAGACTGGGGAGCAGAGCGCCTGAAGGGTATCAGTGTCGGCTCCATTTTAAAAGACAAAAACAAGAAAAACAGACAGGACGCATCACATGCAAATGCAGAAGATGCGGAAGAATTCCTGTATCCGAAATACGGTCCCGGTCAGTTCTGGGAATTGGCGGCAAATCGTTTCTGTGAGTACGGAGGAAAACTCCGCCTGAATTGTCATGTAAACGGAATTGAAACGGAAAACAATGTCATCAAAGGTGTTCGTTGTACGCTGGAAGGACAGGAGTTCGTAGAAGACGCGGATATCGTTATTTCTTCCATGCCGATGAAAGAACTTCTCGCAGGACTTAAGTCCGTTCCGTTCAGCGTGGAAGAAGTCGGAAAAGGACTTCCTTACAGAGACCTTGTTGTGATCGGTATTCTGGTTCCTTCTTTGAAACTTCAGAATACTTCCAAGATTAAAACGTTTAACAATCAGATTCCGGATTGCTGGATTTATGTACAGGATACATCCGTAAAACTCGGCAGAATCCAGATTTATAACAACTGGTCACCGTATCTGACATCCAGTCCGCAGGAGTCTGTCTGGATCGGTCTGGAATACTTCTGCAACGAAGGTGACTATTACTGGAATCAGAGCGATGTACAGTGGCAGAATCTTGCTATTTCCGAATTGTCCAAGATTGGTATCTTAGAGAGCAATCCGACCATTCTTGATTTCCATAAAGAGATGGTACTCAAGGCATATCCCGCATATTTTGATACCTATCCCAGATTTGATGAGATCAGAAGATATCTGGACAGTTATCCGAATTTATACTGCATCGGAAGAAACGGTCAGCACAGATACTTTAACATGGATCAGGCAATGCTGACTTCGTTCGAAGCCGTACATGCCATTCTTTCCGGCAAAACGGAGAAGACGAAGGTATGGAACGTAAACGATGTCGGCGGATATCATCCTGCACCGGCAAGCAATCAGCTGATTACACCGGCTCCCGGAGCAGAACCGTCTCGTCCGAAGATTTATGTGGAAGGTGCGGCGGACAACAGAAGCGTAAACGCTACACTTGCTGCAGCATCTCAGGCTGCAAGAGAAGGCGCAACCGAAGACGGAAAGAAGAATCCTTTGATGTCCATCAAGGATCGTCTTTCCATGAGAAGTTTCCGGAAACCGAAACAGACTTCCAGCGCGGTAAACTATGCACTTCTTTCGGACAGCAAAGAGGATCCGCGTGAGAGAAATTCCTACAGAACAGCGGCTATTCCGGTACGTTCCAACTACCAGGATCCCGGAGAAAGAATTACAACGAGCCAGGCACCGGTTCGCAGAAAACCGAGCGGAATTAAGAAAGACAGCGAAACAGCCGATACCTATGTAGTAAATGCTGCACCCGTTAAGAAGGAGCATGTATTTGCGGAAGCAGCTGCAACAACTGCTGCAGCGACTGCCGTAACGGCGGCCGTAGCAGCATCTGCCCATACTGAGCCCGCTCCGGAAGCAGAAGTAAAAGAAACCGTCAGAGAAGAAGCATACGTTGCACCTGTAACCGAAGAAGTGATTACGGAACCTGCACCTGCAGTTGAGGAAATCTCTGTTGCGGAAGCTTATGCAGAGCCTGCAACGGTAATCGAGGAAGTTTCTCCTGTAGAGGAAACCATTGTAGAAGAAACATATACGGAACCTGTTACGGAAGAAGTATTTGCAGAGCCTGAACCTGTATTTGAAGAGGTTTTTGTTGAGGAAGCTTATGCAGAACCCGCTCCGGTAATGGAAGAGGCAGTTCCTGCAGAGGAAGTTGTTGCGGAAACATATGCGCAACCTGTTGTGGAAGAAGTTTACGCAGAGCCTGAAGTGGTAGCGGAAGCACCCGTAATCGAAGAAGTATACACAGAGCCCGAACCTGTATTTGAAGAGGCTCTTGTTGAAGAAGCTTATGCAGAACCCGAACCGGTAGCGGAAGCACCTGTAATCGAAGAAATTTACACAGAGCCTGAAGCGGTATTTGAAGAGGCTCCTGTCGAAGAAACATATACAGAGTCTGCACCGGTAATCGAAGAAGTTGCTCCTGTTGAGGAAGCAGTTGCGGAAGAATCCGAAGAAAACTATTCCGGACTGATCGGAAGTGCAAAATTCAATCCGAACGAAGCCGGAGAAGTACAGGGAGAAACAGCAGAAGCATCTACCGTATTTACACCGAGATATTTCCACGATGAGCCTCAGTTTGATCCTGCGGAAGGCGAATATGATTACTACGCGGATTACGGCTCCAGAAGAGAAGAATATGATTCCGCTTACGGATATGAAACCTATGATGAGACATATACGGAACCTGTATACGAGGATTCTTATCCTGCGGAAGAGAATAACTCCGTAGAAGAGACACCTGCCGAATCCAAGGCAAGTACGGTGGAAGAAGACGGCTCCGTAAAGAAATCAAACGATTTCGGCAATCTTTTTGCAATGCCTACGGAAGAGGAAACCAGAAGAAAATCCACCGGCTTCGTACAGCCTTATATTCCGCTTGATAAACCCGAGATTTCTCTGGTACCCAAGAAAGAAGAGAAGAAGGAATTCTTAAATCAGACCGGCGCGGCATATGCAATGGAGAAGATTGATAAGGTATTAAAGACCGAGATTTCCTTAAAACCGAAGAAACCTGTGGAAGAACCGGTTGCGGAACCCATCGTTGTAAGTGTTCCGAGACCGTCCTACAGAGTTGCAAAGGGTGTATTCACTCCGAAGCCGATCACTCCGGAAGAAAAGGCAAAACTCGAAGAAGAAGAGAGAGCAAAGAGACCGATTGCTCCTTCCATCAACTTCAAGAAGGCACCGGAAGAGCCGAAGGAAGAAGAGGAGAAGAAGCCTCAGCACAAGGTAAGAAAGAAGAATTTTGTAAAGCCGACAACTGTTATTACGGCAGACTGGGAAACCATGAATGCCAAAACGCTTCGTGAACTTCCCGAGATGGATGTGAAAGAAGAAACGGAAGAAAAGGCAGAAATCAAAGTTCAGAAGAGCGATCTTCCGAACTACGATATTTTTGGCGAAATGTCGTTTGACGGCAAGAAAGAAAAGAAGAAAGAATCCAAGAAGGATCCTGCCGCTGCTGCAATTGCAGCTTCCATTGAAGCAGCACGCCTGAAGGAAGAACAGCAGAAAGAAGAATTCCGCGCAAGAGTAAAAGCTGCGGAAGAAGCTACCAGAAAGCAGATCGAAGAAGAAGCGGCTGCAAAAGGAACCGGCGAGACGGAAGAAACGGTTACAGAAGTTCCCGCAAGTTCTGCTCCTGCGGTTACCATTGAACAGCCTGCGAAAGATTCTTCTGCTCCTGCAGCAAGTGCAGAACGCGAGAAAAAGGAAAACTATGTACATCACTTAAGTCCGAGTGAAATCGAAGTTCCGAAGGATCTGTTTGCAAATGCAAGAGTTATTGCGGTTATCAAAAACGGTGTAAAGACGTCTACGACTTCTTCCGCTACAGACGGCGGCAAGACTGCCGGAGAAACGACAGTTAAGAAGACGATTCAGAAGTACACATCTGACTTTGAGACTACAACCGTGAAATCCATCCGTAAGCTTCGTGCAAAGAGACAGGAAGAAGCAATCAGAAGCATTACCAGTATGCTGGAAGGAAATTCGGAGCGTAAGGTTGTTCAGCCTCGTCCGAAGAGCCCGGCTGTTGATTTGACAAAGCCTGCGGAAACCGTAGAACAAAAACCGGTTGTTGAAGCGGTTGCACCGGTAAGTGCGGTTGTTCCCGAAACGAAGGTTGAGACACCTGTTGTTACGGAACCGAAATTTGAAGAACCTGTTACCGAGCAGGTTGCGGCGGAGCCTGTATATGAAACTCCTGTTGCGGAACCTGTATATGAAGCACCGGTATACGAAGAACCTGTTAAAGAAGAGGCTCCCAATGTATATGAAGAGTCGGTTGTTGAAAACATATATGAACAGCCTGTTGCCGAAGAACCTGCAATCGAAGAGAGTGATTCCGGATTTAAACTGGATCTTCGTTTAAAGGACGGTTCGCATCGCGTTGTGAAAGACTTCCCGCTTACGCAGAATGAGGAACCTGCGCAGGAGACCTCTTATGAAACTGTACAGGAAACAGAGACAGTGGTTGCAACGGAAGTACCGGTAGAAACACCTGTAGTTACGGAAGAAACAACTACAATTGTAGAAGAAACAATTGTATCAGAAGAACCCATATCGGAAGTAACACCTGTAGAAACAACTACAGTTGTAGAAGAAACAACAGCAATTGCTGAAGATACAATTTCTGCGGAAACTCCGGTAGCGGAAGAAATCTTTGAGGATGCACCGGTAGAAAAACCGAAGAGAACCTACAGAAAACGTACTCCGAAGGTTGAGACGGAAGCAACTGCCGAAGCACCTATGGAAGAAATCATTACCGAACAGTCTGCCGAGGCTCCGAAGAAACGCGGCAGAAAACCGAAGGCTGAAACAGCCGTCGTAATTGAAACGGAAGCAAACGGCGATGAAATTGTTGCCGTAAAGAAACCCAGAAAACCTCGTGCAAAGAAGACGGAAGACGGTCAGATTACACTTGATCTGACGACGGAAGTTACACCTGTATCGGAGATGGTATCTGCAGAGGAAGCGGTAGTTGATAAACCGAAGAGAACCTACAGAAAACGTACTCCGAAGGTAGAAGAAGCAACAACGGAAGATACTGTGGTTCAGGATAATTCCACTCAGGAGATTACGAGTGAACCGAAGAAGAGTGTCAGAAAACCGCGTGCAAAGAAGACGGAGACCGTGGCGGAAACCGTGACGGAGAATTCCTCCGGGGAATAGAATATTAGACAAATGGAGTGAGCTTATGCCCAATATGATTCTTGTTGACGAAATCGGATATCATCAGAACGATCCAAAAACGGCCTTATTTAGAGGTGAAGGTGAAGTTGAATTTGCCGTAATCGATGCCGGAAACGGAAGCGAAGTTTTTCGCGGGAAGGCAGGGATGGAATATGACTGCACTGCTGCGGGAGAAAAACATCGCGTGCTTCGTTTTGATGAAGTAAATACCCCCGGAGAATACTTCATTCAGGTTGGTGAAGAGAAAAGCGTAACATTTTTGATTGCGGATAATGTTTATACGGAAGCTATGAAAAGTATGCTGAAGTTTTTCTATCTGCAGCGTTGCGGCGAAGATCTTCCCAAGCAGTATGCGGGTATCTATGCACATCCGGCCTGCCATACAACCAAGGCCAGAATCTATAACACGGAAGAGTTCATTGATGCAAACGGCGGCTGGCACGATGCCGGCGATTACGGAAGATATATTGTTCCTGCAGCGGTTACGATTGCAGATTTGTTCCTGGCTTTGGAAAATGCACCGGAACTTGGAAATCTGAACTATGATACCCCTGCTTTATTGCTTGATGAAATCCGTTATGAAATCGAATGGATGTTAAAACTACAGGATCCGAAGAGCGGAGAGGTTTATCATAAAGTATCTTGTGCCGGTTTTTGCGATTTCTTTATGCCGGAAGAAGAGAAGGAAGAACTAGTGGTATCACCGACATCCTATACATCCACATTGGATTTTGCGGCTTCTCTTGCAATGGCAGTGATATTCTATGAGCCGGTAGATCCTGATTTTGCAAAGAAACTCGCGGAAGCTTCCGTGAAAGCATATGATGCCGCATTGAAGATGGAAGCGGTAGGATTCCATAATCCGGAAGGCGTCGTTACAGGTGAATACGGAGACGAAGGCTTAGAAGACGAGCTTTACTGGGCAAGTGCGGAATTATACAAAGCATTCGGCGATGAAAAATACAGAAAAACCTTTGAAGATATGGCATATACCCATATTTCTCATGGCTATGGATGGGAAGATGTGTTCAGCTTCGGAAATATCGCCTATATCACCACCGATCGAGAAGTGGACGAAACGCTGAAAGGCATTATCAAAGCAGCAATTGATGCAAAGGCTGATTCGCTGATGTACTTATGTCGCAGCAACGGATACGGTGTTTCCTTTAATGAAAAGAGTTTTATCTGGGGAAGTAACATGTATCTGATCCAGAATGCGTCACATCTTATGGAAGCATATAAATTGACAAAGAAGCAGGAGTATCTGAATATGGCACTGGAACATGTGCATTACATTTTCGGAAAGAATCCCTGCAATGTAAGTTTCCTGACCGGCTTTGGAAAGAATCTGGTAAAGAATCCTCACCACAGACCTTCCGCAGCGAGAAAAGAAGCAATGCCCGGTATGGTTATCGGAGGACCGGACAGCGGTCTGCATGATCCGACGGCAATTAAGCATTGTACCGGAAATCCTCCTGCAAAATGCTATGTGGATGAACTGTTTAGTTATTCGACAAATGAAATCACATTGTATTGGAATTCGGCTATGATTCTTCTGTTGGCACAGATTGAAGAAGCAAACAGATAAGAGAGAATAAGAGCAATATAAAACCTCTTCGACATGACGGTATCGAAGAGGTTTTATTATTTGTTTTAATTTCGAATGTCCGAAAAGACTATTCCATCTTGTTTACTGCAAGGTTAAGACGGGAAATCTTTCTGGAAGCATAGTTTTTATGATAAACGCCCTTTGTGGTTGCCTTATCAATCGTGCTGGTAGCAGCAAGTAAAGCAGCCTTTGCAGCTTCTTTATCGTTAGCTTCGATAGCAGCGTAAACCTTCTTTACAGCGGTTTTAACGCCGGAACGGATTGCTTTGTTACGATCTGCCTTGGTCTGATTAACAAGGATTCTTTTCTTCGCAGATTTGATATTAGCCAATGCTTTTCACCTCCGTAATATTTTTGGGTTTATTTGCATTAAAGCCGGACACGGACGTTTTTAATGCACACATACGAAGTATATTTTATTCAGGAAACCTTGTTTTGTCAAGGGTATCGCATATTTTTATCGGATATATTCCAAAGAAAAGGATAAACTATCAATGAATCGGGTAGAACGAAAGAAGTTTATCCGTTTAAAGAGGAATACGGCGACAGAGTGATGGTTTTTATGATACAATAATCTGGATTCATGGAATGAAAGGGGAAACTTTCATATGGGTATTTTTAACATCCAGGAAATTACAGGAACGACCAAGAAAAAGTTGCTTGATTTCAAGGCATCCATAGGAGCGGCTATTCGGGAAGGAAAGGGAATTTCCTTTGCCGATAAAGATATCAACTATTCTCATCAACTTCAAAACGAAAGACTGAAAGAAAAGGGAATTGATCTGGATACCAAGATCTACGACCGTGACAGAGACGGAAACAAATTCGTTTCCGGCAGGAAGTGGAAGGATGCTCACTATGAGAGCACGATGTGCTTCAGCTGGTGTGGTATCAAAAGAGTGGTCAAAAAAGACGGCAAGTGGCGTTTTACCGATGACAGAAAGAGTGTAATCTACGAGACGGTGACGGACGTGGTGAATGGATCACATCCCGACAACGATCCGGTTAACTGCCCGAACTGCGGTATGGTATCGACGGTTGCAGGCTTGCAGGACGGTTGTTCTTATTGCGGAACCAAATTCCAGATGGATGATCTGTTCCCGAAGGTAAGCTCCTATTACTTCCTTGATGATGTCGGAATGACGAAGAAAGAGTTTGCCAAAGGATATTGGATCTTTTATTTCATCGGCCTTGTTTCGATTTACGCTTTGGCCTGTGTTCTTCGACCGGAGATTTACCTGCCCATGAATATCATCCACAATAAGTCATTCCTGATTGGTTCCGCCATTGGAATGCCCTTGGGAAGCATTATTATCGGATATATCCTCTATGCATACTTCCTTTTCATGCGTATGATTGTCAAAGCAATACTGTCTGCAGGCAAAATGGGAACCGCCGGTTCAAGAAGAGCGTTTGAAAACAGGATGAAAAAAATAAGCCCGGAGTTTTCCTATGAATACTTTACGAGCAAGGCAATCTCGCTTATCAAAACGGCCATCTATTCGAAGAATCCGCAGGATCTTTTATTCTATACCGGCGGAGAACTTGATCCGAAAATGAAGGATATCATTGATTTAAACTATGGTGGTGCACTTGGCTGTAAATCATTTAAGGATGAAGGCAATATGGTGAAGGTTGTAACGAAGGCCTACTTTGATGTTCTCTATGCAAAAGGTGATCGTATTTATGCCAAAAGTCAGGTTTTTGCAGCAACGTTTCAAAGACGTACCGATTTACCGGTGAATTTAAACTTTTCTATGACAAGAATTATGTGCCCGACCTGCGGATCGAGTTTTGATGCGACAAAAAACAAAAACTGTCCGTATTGCGAGAATCCGTATGAAATCACAACGGACGACTGGGCACTTGTGGAACTGAGTTACTAATAAAGGAGAGAGAGTATGGCTGTGGAAGTAAAAGAAGCGAGAGTGGACGACACCACAATGCGTTATGTCTGCTTCGGTGAAGGAAGCAAAGACATGGTGATTCTTCCCGGCCTTTCCCTGCAAAGCGTACTGACTTCGGCGGATGCCATCGCCGAAGCATACAGAGTGTTTGCAAAGGACTACACGGTTCGTCTCTTTGACAGAAGAGTGAATATTCCCGATCGTTATTCCGTTGCGGAAATGGCGGAAGATACGGCCAAAATCATGGAGTCTTTGGGACTTGAAAACGTGTATCTCTTTGGCGTATCCCAGGGCGGAATGATGGCCCAGCTTATTGCCATCCGTCATCCCCACCTGGTTGGTAAACTGGTTCTGGCTTCGACGGCCTCTAAGTTTGAAACCGCCAAGGATTCCGATATCTGGGATAAGTGGTTAACTTTTGCCAAGCAAGGAAAGATTCATGAACTGAACGAGGCTTTCTGCGAAGACTTATTCGGCCATGAACTTTGTGTTCAACTTCATGATGTTGTTCTTGCGATGGAAGAGGCAACGACGAAGGAGGATGTGGACCGCTTTATTGTTATGGCGGAAGGCACGGAGAATTTCGATGTCTATGATGATTTGAATAAGATTACCTGCCCGGTATTGATTCTCGGTTCGGAGAATGATACGGTTTTGGATGTGGAGAATATGAAAAAAACGGCAAACAAACTGAACTGCGAAATCTATCTTTATGAGGGCTATTCGCATGCGGTATATGATTTGGCTCCGGATTTCAAAGACAGAATACTAAGATTTTATGCCGGGGAAGAAGGTTAAACAATGATTTCATTTTTAATCGCTTTGGTTATCTACCTGGTTATGATGATGATCAAGGGCGGCAAAAAGAAAAAGATCGCATAAAATAATACTGGATTATCAAAACAAAATAATGTAAAATACAGTTAAGGCAAAGGCGCCAGATGTTTGGTTCCTTTGCCTTTTTTTCCGTTATTCGAGGAAAGCATTCTTTCCAGGCGATAGCAAAAATCCGCGATACGACGCAGCTTTTCCTTGATGTCTATGCGGACTGGGACAATGTATATGTGCGCCCCGATAAGGTTTGGAACCGTTATTCGGAGACGATGTTTCTTCCGCACATTTATAACCTGAATAACGGAGATTTCAAGCCGATTCTGGACGGAGTCGCGGCCAGTCACTTTTATCAGACGCTTGGTGCAATAAACTGGGCGATGCGCGGAAAGGATTCTTTGTTTTAAGAACGCCTAATCGGGGGATACCATGGTTTTATTAAATGACTATTTGTATAACGGAGATACGGTGGTAAAAATCCTGCACAGATATTCGCAGGATTTAAAAGCAGATGCCATAGAAAAAGGAAACGGAGTGGATCTGGCACACAGTAACTGTCTGTTGCAGATGATTGAGCTTCTGGAGCACAATGACTTCTTAACCGGACAGGCACAGCAGATTCGGGAATTTTACAAATATCTGGCAGACCGGTATCCGTTCCTTGCATTTACGTTCAAGGGAAGGATCAAGTCGTTGATCCGTCTCGAAGAGAAGATCAACGGCAATATTGTGGAATTCATTCACAATTATTACTGTACGACAGGGGAGTTTCCAAGCGAAACGGACATTAAGAAGCAGATTGGGCGAATCAAGGATTTGATTGCCTATCGAATTGTCATTGCCATGCCGGCCTGTCATTTGAAACCCGAGGATAACCGCAGGGAGATTGAACTGAAGTATCTTTACGAGATTGCAAATGCGCTTCCGGACTTTCTGGAAGAAAGAGGATTCGAGCCGGAGATTTCCGGCAAAGATGACCTCAGCCTTCACATCGATGACCGCCTAAAACCGTATTATCGTGATTACATTGAAAAACCCAATATGTTCGGATATCAGTCTTTGCATATTTCGTTTTTTGACAACGCATCCCGCAGTAATATCGAAGTACAGCTTCGTACCAAGGAAATGGATGATATTGCCGAAATCGGGCCGGCCAATCATTTGGGATATGAGAAACGTCAGGAAAAGGAGCGCGCCAGAAGAGAAGAAGTGCCGGTGGGAGAGAATCAGTACTTTGATGATGCCTACGAGCGTGGCATGAAACTGCAACAGCTTGAGTTAAACAAGATTGATGTCAACATGTTCGGAGCCATTGACAACAGTTTGGTAAACGATGGCTGCGGCTTATACCGAGGCAGACTCATTCTTCCATACGAGCATTTATCAAGATTTCAGAATGATCTAATCTAGAAAACGACCTGAAGAGTTTTTCGCTCTTCGGGTCTTTTTTATGGTAAAATGAGAAACGATAGGATCAGATAGGGAAAATGAAAAAGAATAAATCGAATACCAAAAAGAAAAAAAGAATATGGATTCCGTTTGCTGCGGTTTTCGGTCCTTTTTTGCTGATGGTTCTGTACTCCTTCAATACTGAAACTGATTCAACAATGACCGCCGAAAGGATAATTATAAGAGATGCGAATTTATAATCTTGGAAGTCGAATTGTCAATAATTACCTGATTCCGGAGAAGGACGGCTATGTCTTAATCGATACCGGATATGAAACGGGATTTCAACATTTTAAGAAGATGCTTCGAAAAACCGGAATTAAACCGGGACAGATTCATTATGTCTTTCTGACGCATGCACATGACGATCACGCGGGCTTCTTAAATGATGTTTTGAATATGACTGATGCCAAAGTCATCCTTCATCCGAAGGCTGTGGAACGTCTTCAGTGGGGCCGGAATTCTTTTGAGGGAGGATGTGCCGGTCCGCTGGCTGACTTTTTCTGTAAGTTGATGAAACTGTTCGGCAGAGGAGAGCACAAGTATCCTGCGATTAAGAAGGAATATCTTAGCAGACTTGTGACAATTGATTCGAAAGAGTTTGCGGATCTTAACCTTTCTTTCCGTGTTATCGAAACGCCGGGACATACGGCGGATCACATTGCACCATTAAAGGGCAGGGCATTGTTCTGCGGAGATGCGGCAATGAACAATCTTCCCAGTGTAAAGCGTGTAACGATTTGGATAGAGAATGTTTCGCAGTATAAAAACTCCTGGAGAAGAATTCTGGAGATCAATCCAAAGCGTATCTATCCTGCACACGGCAAACCCTTCCCGGTTTCCGATTTGCGCAAATATTATAAGGCGCTTGATGAAGTGAAATTATATCCGTTGTTGAAATAGAGGCGACACAATTATGGCATCAACAAAAGAGTATTTGGATTTTATTCTGGAACAATTATCCGGGCTTGAGGAAATCACAACCCGCGCGATGATGGGCGAATACATCATCTACTACAGAGGCAAGGTGATGGGCGGTATTTACGATGATCGCTTCCTTGTAAAAAACATCAAGGCGGCAGCATTACTTATGCCGGAAGCAGAATTTGAACTTCCCTATGAGGGGGCATCAAAAATGCTTCTTGTCGATAACGTAGACAGCAAAGATTTTTTGAGCGAGCTTTTCAATGCAATGTATCCCGAACTGCCCGCACCAAAGAAAAAGAAGTAATTGGTACAGTAAATGAACATAACGGATGAAAGAATTGATGCCGGCAAGGCATTTGACTGGGGGAGAACCTCCGAAGAATATGCGAAATACAGGGATATATATCCGGAAGAGTTTTATCGGCGGATCGTGGATCGGAACCTTTGCGTCAGTGGACAGAACTGTCTGGACTTAGGAACCGGGACCGGTGTGTTGCCGCGAAACATGTACCGCTTTGGTGCAGACTGGATCGGTACGGATATTTCTCCCGAACAGATTGACCAGGCGAAACGCCTCTCAGAATCTGCAGGAATGGCAATTGAATACCGGGCCGTATCCGCGGAGCAGATTGATTTTCCCAAAGAGAGTTTTGATGTGATTACGGCCTGCCAGTGCTTCTGGTATTTTGACCATGAAAGAGTAATCCCGCATCTGGCAAAACTATTAAAACCAAACGGAAAACTGCTTATTCTTTATATGGCATGGCTTCCCTATGAGGATGAAATTGCAGGAAAGAGCGAAGAACTGGTTTTAAAATACAGCCCTTCCTGGACAGGTGCCGGAGAAACCAGGCATCCGATATTCATTCCGAACGTGGCATTTGATTATTTTAACCTGGAGGAACATGAGGAATACGATTTACGGATCCCTTTTACAAAGGAAACCTGGCACGGTAGAATGAGAGCCTGCCGCGGTGTCGGAGCATCCCTGACGGAGGAAGAATTAATCCGCTGGGATAAGGAACACAGAGAACTGCTTGATAGGATTGCTCCGGAACAATTTGAAGGCAGCCGCGGCGCGGCGGCGGTCAACCTTCTGGGAGGTTTCTTGGCGGAGAAAAACGCGTACTTCGGGAGCGGGATCAGCATCGCTCCGAAAGACGTTTTCATATATGCCATAGGGACGCCCGTGACCGTTAAGGTGTCCGGCGTGACCAAAGCGGAAGCCCTCAGCGTGGCCGGGGACAGGCCTGGCGATTACGCCGGCTATGATACAGTGGGAGAGGCTTTCGCTTATCAGGATGCCGACGCGGACGAGGCCGTGGATCCGGAGGCGAAACAGTACGGAGGCATCCACAGCTATACCGCCTACGGCGATTTCATGGGCATGCTGCCGCCGAAGGATTGGGGTTATACCGTA
>JAFWTY010000025.1 GCA_017518735.1 Lachnospiraceae bacterium
AATTCTTCCATACATACCTTACAGGAACGAATATGTCGGATAAAAGCAAGCGTGTCTTTGCTTTCCATATTACCGGCAATAAATGTCGGAATATTCTTTTGCACTTCTTCGCAGGGAACTGTTTTTTTCAATCCAAAATCCTCGCTATGAGCCCACTCACACTATCCGTTTTATTTTACACCAAAACACCATAAAAGGAAAGAATAACGGACAAAACTCTTGCCTGTAAAAACGATTTATGATAAGATAACTTTCGTTGATAACAAGCCGGCGTGTCGGAATGGCAGACGAGGCAGACTCAAAATCTGTTGTTGGCAACAACGTGCGGGTTCAAGTCCCGCCGCCGGCATGAAAAAGTCCCCTGAATCAGGGGACTTTTTATGTTTCACATATTCAAAAAATGTTTCACGCTACTTTTCTTCTGCCGGTTTTTCCCATGCAAGCAACATTTCTGGTTCCAAAGGTTTTGCATAATAATAACCCTGGAGGCTGTTCACCTGATAGGTCTTTAAGATATCCCTCATACCGGGAGTTTCCACACCTTCCACACATACCTTTGCATCGAAGGTAGAAGCAATCTTAGAGAAATGAAGCAATAATTCTCTATCCCTCATTTCCTCTTCGATCTTGGTTACAAAGCTTCGGTCTATCTTGATCACATCAAAGTCTAAGAATTTCACCAGACCGATGGAGGAATAACCTGTTCCAAAATCATCCAGTGCAATCTTGATTCCCATGCCGCGAAGATTCACAATCGCATTATTCAAAAGCTCAAGATTCAGCATTCTGCAACGTTCCGTAATCTCAAGACACAAATGATCTGCAGGGAAATCAAGTTCCTTTAACAGGGCTTCCACAGACTGCGTGAAATCGCTTCTTTCAAGCTGCGTATAGGAAAGGTTTACATTGATCACAAAATCGGGATTCTTTTCGAGGAATCTCTTTGCGTCGGTAATTGCCTTTTTTAAAATCCAGTTTCCGAGGCTCGGGAACAGGGAATCCAATTCCAAAAGCGGAATAAAGACGTTCGGAGGAACCACCCCGAATTTGTCATTTCTCCAGCGAAGCAATGCTTCCGCACCGATCAGTTTCTCGGTTTTCGTATCCACAACCGGTTGATACAACAGGTAGAATCCTTCGAAATCATGGGAAATCGATGTCCTGATAGCCTGCAATTTTTCAATTCTTTGACGGTTTTCATCATTCAGATCATTATAGAATTCAACCAGATCACCATGTTTCCGTTTCTTGGATTCATCATATGCAAAACTTAAGCAGGCATACAATGTCTGATAATTAATATCATAATTGTCCAGTTTGATCAAACCGGCATTGAGTTCGAGCGGAATACATTTATCATCCACATAGAAATTACCGCGGAAATGATTTCTGAATTTCTCATATTCGATCAAAATATCGGTCGGCCTCAGTGTTTGCGTAATTATTGCAAATTTCGTTCCATCCAGACGATACGGAACGCCGTTATTTCCAATATACTCAAACATATATCTCGCAAACTTCTGTAAAACGATGTTTCCGAACTGGTATCCGTAAACTTCGTTAATTTCGGAAAACTTGCTCAAACCAATCATGGTTACGTAGCACTCATTGCACCGGGACAGATGATTCTTTATATCCTCGAAGAATCCGTATTGGTTTCGAAGACCGGTCAGATTATCAACATTGCCCTGCAATCCGTGATTTCGGATGGATCCTGCAAAATACTCCGGTTTGCCGTTTTTGTCTTTTAATACAAAACCGCGGCAGGTGCAGACATCAAATTCACCGGTTACTCTTCTTGCACGATACTGCATATCATGGCCGGAGCTGTTTCCCGTAAAGATGTCTCCGATACCGATATGATAAATGGCTCTGTCGTCCGGATGAATTCTCTCTTCCCATATATCTCCCGCATGATACATATATTCCGAAGGAAGTCCAAAGGTATCCACTGCTGATTTGGACCAGCGTGAATAATCATATTTCATATCACAGAGATATACATAGGTTCCTTCCGCAACAACAGAAAATGCTTTAAACAGCTCATCGACTCTCTTTTTGCGGTCTTCCGGTATCAGAATTACATCCTCATCTTTTGCCGCGTAGGTTTCTTTTAAGATTTTCTGTTCTTTCAGGCTGGTTTTGTTTTCATACATGAGCTTATCAGCCCTGTCAAAAACATCAAAGAACAGTTTATCCGATTCCGAAAGGAACTCCGAAATACCTGTTGCAACAATCGGTCCCTCTCCTGTGTTGATGTTTTCCAAAACCTGATTTCTGATTTCGCTTAATAAATCTTCCCTGTTATCATAGTCGATTCCCTTTAAAACAACGGCAAATTCGTCACCGCCGACACGGAAAACGGGACTATGCGAAAAGACTTTGCAAATCATACGGCAGGAAGAACGAATATATTCATCTCCTGCTTTATGGCCCTGAGTATCATTAACGATTTTCAAATCATTGATATCACAGATTACAACCGCAAACGGTGCACAAATACCGCTTTCGATTTCATTCTGAATCTTTTCTTCGAATTCATGATAAGCTGTTTTATTCTTGGTTCCGGTCAGTTCATCACGTCTTGCTTTTTCATTGGCAAAACTTAAGGCCTTTAAATGCTCCTTTTCCTTTTTGATTTCCTCATCTATATTTTCAATACCGAGAATAAAATGAGTCTTGTCGTTTGCCCACATAATAACGATTCTTCCGTGATGAACATTTCTGTTATCATCATAATAACGGAAGGCTTCGCTGATCGTTCTCTGTTTTTCAAGAGTGGAAATCAGATAGTCTTTCTCAATGATATTTACAATTCTGTCTCTGTCTTCCAGATGAATTTTTTTATATAATCTATCTCCGAAAGATTCAAAGAAATTCTCACCATGTACCTGTGTTAAAACTTTTTCAAAAGTATCAATAGAAGTAAACTCGGAATAATTTCCTGTATCTGCCTCAATGTAGCAAAGCATATCAAAATGGCGTGCCAGACGACCGGCAATCTGATTGAATACTTCACGTTCTTTCTTGTTCTTCTTTGCCTCTTTACGCTCTCTGAATTCCTTGTCGATATTCATAACACCGAGAACAAGATAATCTTCGTCACCCGATCCCGAATGAATTACACGCAAAGCATGATAAACCGGCTTTCCGTCGATAACCAGACGATATTCAATCTGTTCCATTTTACCGGTCTGAATATCGGCCAAAAGCTTTTCTTTTTGAAATTCTTCGGTGAAAATATGAAGATCGTCCGGATATACCACCTGTTTGGAATCACGAACAATATTAACGAAAAAATCGTCCCCTTTGGGTTCGATATGAAGCGAGTTAAAAGCCGCATCAACAGAAAACCAATAGTATTCATTGGTTTTAAGATTTACGTAGTAAACACTGGTATAATCAATCAGCAATACTTCTGCTATTTTCGTAAAAATCTCATCGTATGTCTGCATAGAATAACCCCTCTGTTTTCTATTCTTATATTTTATCATTTTTGTATATTTATACAAGGAAAAAATGAGTCCAAAATAGTCTCATAGACACAAAAAAGAATCCGTATGGATTCTTTTTCAATATTGTACATTGAAAACCGAACACAGTATATCTTCTCACCAAGTTCCTTGGAATAACATTTTTAACCTAACCTCTGGATAAGCTTTCGATCGATTAGTAACCATCAGCTGAATGCATCACTGCACTTACACCTTGGCCCTATCTACCTCGTCGTCTTCAAGGGATCTTACTAAAGGGATATCTCATCTTGAGGGGGGCTTCAC
>JAFWTY010000005.1 GCA_017518735.1 Lachnospiraceae bacterium
AAAGTCCGTTACGGCTCTCGGCGTATAGAATTCACCGGAAGAACCTGCTGACTGCAAATCGCGAAGGATTTCTTCATAAACGAAGCCAAAATCATGACTTTCCTTTACATCATCGAACTCAATCTCATCAATGATATCAATGACCTGACGAAGATATACGCCGTCCTTCATATAGTTGTTGGCATCCTCGAAAGTAGATTTTACGATAGCCTTCTTTACAGGAGTGTCCGGTGTTACGGGTAGTTCCTTTAATGTCGGGAAAAGCGTATTGTTTACAAAGCTCAGCAACTTATCACCGGTCATAGCATGACCGTTATCATCAGCCTGCGCCCAATTACGCCACCTGCATTCATCAGGGATGATGGATGTATAGTTATCCTCATTCAGTTCCCAGTCGTCTTCCTTGGCATCATAGACCTTTAGAAAGAGCATCCATACCATCTGCTCAATACGCTGAGCATCACCGTTAATACCGGCATCCATATGCATGATGTCTCTGATTCTCTTAATAAATCCTGATTGAAGTGCCATTAATAATTACCTCTTTCTTTTTAGTCATTTAATGGATCTATAGGGACCCATTCTATTTGATTCTGCTCAGAAAATTTTGCCTTGTCTTTATTCGTCATCTTTGTTTTCTTTGTATCGTTATTATTCTTTTTCACATTTTTCTTAGTGGGTTTATTATTGTTCTTTTTCTCAGCCATCACCCAACCTCCATTTCAGTTTCATATATCGTATTCTCAAGTTCTTTTACCGCCTGCTCGTACTGTTCCTTCCCACCAAACAGTTTTACAATCTTTGCAGGTTTTCCATAATTAGCAAAGTCAGCTAACGAAAGCACTTTGATATCCTCTACTTCCGTTATACCCTGATTCATATATTTATCAAGCAGGATTTCAAGTACAGCCCTGGCATCGCCGGAATACTTGGAGAAGAAATCCCTCTTCTTTACATTATTCGCTCTCTCCGCCCTTGTAAGAGGTTTCTGACCGTATGCAACATAACAGATGAAGTCAAAGTCATCCACATCAGACATATTCTGATTTTTCTTCAATGCTTCCAAATCTATTCCCATTTCGGCAAGAGCTTTCCGTATCTCTTCCTTCTTATCCGAAGACTTCCATTTACGAATGAAATCTGAAAGTGATGCGTACTCGCCTTTGATATTCATTCTCGTGTAATCGATAATGTCTTCCTGTCTCAAAAGACGTCCGTTGGCATCATAGACAGATACAACTTTGTTTATTACCTTTACACGACAACCGTCTTCACCGACAATCGGAATGCCAAGTTTTTCCACCGGATCAATCAATGTATCATCTCCACCATAGGGAGGTTTCGGTGGATTCATTTCGGTTCCACCATGATGGAATTTCTCGTCCTGCTCAATCGGTCCATCCCAATCAGGATCTGCAAAGAGTTTCGTGACTCCTCTGAAATCCATAACAGTGAAATGTGTCTTGCCTTCTTTCTCGCGGATACGTGTACCACGGCCGATAATCTGCTTGAATGTTGTCATGCTCTCGATGTACTTATCCAAAACAATTAACTTGGTCATCTTGCAATCCGCGCCTGTAGAAAGAAGATCCGATGTAGTTGCAATAACAGGATAATCCGAAGAAACCGAGATAAAGTAATCCAACTTACTCTTTCCATAAACATCTGAGCCGGTAATGCGAACCACATAGTCAGGACTCTCTGCAACCATATCGTTATTCAGATTAACAAGGGCAATTCTCATACGCTCAGCCGCATCCTCGGTTGCACAGAAAACAATTGTCTTCTGCATTCTTCCGGTGCTCTTTAAATATTCGGTTATTTCATTTGCAACCTCATTAATTCGGTCTTCAAGAATAACTCCATTCGGATAATCATAATCGCGGTTATTATAAAGACGATCTTCTATTTCATTTCCAAAGATATCGGTCTGGCCTTTATAAGGTCTCCATCCCTCACCAATATCAAGGGTGACATTAATTACCTTAAACGGTGCAAGGAATCCATCTTCGATACCTTGTTTCAAACTATATGTGTAGACCGGCTCTCCGAAGTAATCAATATTCGATACAGTCTCACTTTCCTTCGGTGTAGCTGTCATACCAATCTGTGTTGCAGAACTGAAGTATTCCAAAACCTTGCGCCAGTTACTGTCTTCCTTGGCGCTGCCGCGATGGCACTCATCTACAATAATCAAATCAAAGTAACCTTCCGGAATCTGCTTAAAATGCTCTTCATCATTCTGTCCGACCATCTGATGATAGAGTGCGAAATTCACTTCGTGTGCAGCGATTTTGTTTAAGCAATCTTTATCGGAAAAGTCCACTTTATAGATTGTCTTTTCAAGCGGTGCAAAATCCTGAAGAATACTTTGGTCTACAAGGATATTGCGATCGGCAAGATACAGAATTCGCTTCTTCATGTCTGCCTTAAGCAAACGATACACAATTTGAAATGCCGTATAAGTTTTGCCGGTACTGGTAGCCATAACAAGCAAGAGCCTGCTCTGTCCTTTCGCAATTGCCTCCACAGTACGATTAACTGCATTTCTTTGATAGTATCTCGGAGGGTATGTATTCTGGGAAGAGTAATATGGCTGGTCTACGATTTTTTTCTCTTCTTCGGAAATTCCTTCACCACCATTAACTTCCGCATAGTATCTTGCAACAAGTTCTTCCTGCGTAGGAAACTCATCCAAACTGATCATCTTTTCCTGTCCGGTCAGAAGATCATGCTCGTAAAAAGCATCACCATTCGAGGAATATGCAAAAGGCAAATCCATCATCTTTGCATACTCGATTGCCTGCTGAAGGCCATAGGAAACTGCGTGGTTGTTATCTTTGGCTTCCACCACTGCGATAGGCTTTCCGGTATTAAGATACAAAAGATAGTCCGCTCTCTTTGCTTTGCTGCGGGCAACCATATTTCCCTTAATGTTGATTCGGCCATCAGTAATCTTCGTTTCCATGGTAATATGACCGGCCCAGCCTGTTTGAACATTGGGCGTAATGTAGTTGAGTTTTATATCTTCTTCGGACATCTGTTTTTTGTTTAAAATATCCATAGCAATATACCTCGCATAATGTCTATCGTGGATTGTTACTCTTTTACAAATTCCACAATATCGCCAATGTTACAGTTCAGTTCATTACATATCCGTTCCAACACTTCCATCGTCACCGGCTTGTTATTTGTCAGTTTTGCAACCGTACTGCTGCTCATGCCGAGCGCATTCTGGAAGTCCTGTTTTTTAAGTTTTTTTCGTTTCACTTTTTTCCAAAGTTTTTCGTAAGATATTGCCATAAGCGGTACCTCCGTTTTGGTAAGTAAATCCGCTTTTAATTATAACAAATCGGTGTCATTTTTTCTTCGCGATTGCGAAAAATTAAAAGAATGTTTACATTGTGTTCATATACTGCCGTGGCTATCTTTTTCCTAGTCCCCTCCTCACTATCATTAGAACAAATTAACAGTCCAAAAATCTTCCCATCAAACCAAAAAGAGATGTGCATTCCGCACATCTCTCATCCTTCTTTTTCCATCTTTTCGAGTTTATTCTTTAGTTCCATACGGTACCCTCGCACGCGCTTCACAAAATTACAATTTATCCTATTAACAACACAAAAGTAAAAAGGGACAAATTTAAATTCATTCCTCCACGGGAACAATGATTCCTCCGAAGTATTCGGGATTTCCCTGACTGTCATTTAAAATAAAAGCCCTCGGCTGAACCACGATATACATCCCATCCGGTCTGCGTGCGCGATAACGCAGATATTTCATATCGTCTCTTCCGCAGATAACGGCATCGATTACTCCCTTGTATAACGGCAGATCGTCCGGATGAACATAATCCTGCCAGATTTTTCCCGCATGATACATGTATTCGGACTGAAGACCGAAATCATCAATTAAAGACATGGACCATCTGGAATAATCGTATTGAAGATCGTTCAGAAAAACATAGCCCTCGCCGGCCATCGTAAAGAGCGCGCCGTACAGTCCGTCCAGCCTGCGCTTTCTTTCCTCCGGAATGGGAATCTCTACCTCCATCGCCCTTTCATTATTCCACGATGTGCTTCCGGACTTCAGCAGGCGTTTATTCTCGTACATCTGCAGATCCGCCCTCTTGAATACATCGGAAAAAGTGGCGTCCGAGGAAGGATTATATTCCGCCATACCGCTTGCAATCACCGGTCCGGAACGGGAGCGCCCGTTGGAAACGGATTCCCGTCTTAAGTTTTCCAGAAGCTCTTCCTTTATTTCAAAATCTTCCCCAAGCAGAATCACAACGAATTCGTCTCCGCCGATACGGTAAACCTGACTGTTCGGAAAAATCGTACAAATCATCCGGCAGGCTCTGCACAGCATTTCATCTCCGAAGCTGTGCCCTCTGGTATCGTTAAATCGTTTCATGTCATTAACATCACACATGACAATTCCGAAGCGAAGCCCGCTGTCCGCGGACTGAATCTTTTTATTCACCGAGCGTCTGTACTCGACGAATGCATTTTTGTTCTTTATTCCGGTCAGTTCATCCAGCCTGGCGAGACGTTCGGCAGACTGGAGATTCTTCTTCTGTTCTTCTTTTTCACGGATCTCTTCATCGATATTTTCCATGCAGAAAAGGACATGCTTCTTATCCTCACACATCATATCGAGATGACGGACATATACGATTTTTCCGTCAAGAATAATTCTGCAGACCAAAGAACAGAAACCGTTTGAGGCAAGATTTTCAAGGATGGTTGTTTTATCATGAAATCTCAGTACTTTTTCCAGGTCATCCGGATGCACGTATTTATGCGCATTGTCCCGGGACCGTGCAAAAAAATCCTCGCCTTCCGCCGGAATGTGAATCTCCGTAAGCATCTGTGTCGGAACAACTTCCGTATATCGTTCCGTTTCGATTTCCACATAAAACACGCTCTCATAATGTGTTGCCAGAGTGGTCGCAATCTGATTAAACTCATCCTGATTTATCTTCATACCGTTATTCCCCTGTCGACTTTTTCTAGTTGAACGATCCACCATTTTTACCTGATAAAATGCGTCCACTGATGCTCTTCTTTTTCGGGAAGACCGTATTTCTCCTTGCCAAGCGCTATACTCTTGATCAGGAAAGACATATTTCTTGCCAAAACACGCAGTGTCTGAAGTCCTTCCAAATCCTGCTCTGCGTCGCCTTTTTCTCTGCCGTGCAGGCTGTTCCAGTACTGACTGGACGCAACCGGCATTCCGCTGATGGTAAAGTACTTGTTGAGTTCATCATACGTCGCGCTGCAGCCGCCTCTTCTCGCCACTGCCACAGATGCTCCGACCTTCATCGTTTTATCGAAGTGGGAGCTGTAAAACAGTCTGTCCAGGCAGGAAATGAGCGTACCGTTTGCCGATGCATAATATACCGGTGAAGCAATCACGAGGCCGTCGGCCTCTTCAAACTTGGCAGCGATTTCATTTACCACGTCATCAAAAACGCACTTGCCTTTTTCTGCGCAGGACCCGCACGCCACGCAGCCGCGCACGTCTTTATTTCCAATCCGGATTACTTCCGCCTCAATGCCTTCGGCATCAAAAACCTTAACCATCTCGTTTACGCCTACAGTGGTATTTCCGTCCACCCTGGGACTTCCGTTAATAATCAGTACTTTCATCTGACTTCTCCTTTGCATGGATTCATTCCCCCCTTTATTCTTCTATTCCTTGGCTTCAAAAGCCCCTAACCCCCACAGGCCGCGGCCGGCGTTCATCGCGCCCTTTTCCGCTTCCAAAAACTCCTTGCAGTACTTTACGTTCGGCGCAATTTCCATCGTGATGGCATAGCCGTCGTCAAGCATTCGATAATTCGCCGTGTTGGTGATATCGGGTGAATCCGTCAAGTGCACATACGCCAAAACCCGGTCGTACGAATCCATCATTTCCTGATCATATTCCAGATAAATCAGGTCACAATCCTTCAGCATGAGCGTTAGATGCTCCGCCGCTTTTTCGCCGTATTCGTTGTTCTCTTTGCCAGTTTTTTCCGTATATGATTCCGGCGCCACGGATTCCGGTGCATCAATTCCGATCAGGCGCACCGTGAGGCTCTCGCCGCTCATGTTGGTCACGCCGATCGTGTCCCCGTCTTTCGCGTAAACATACTTCACCGGCTCCAGTTCCGCCGGCTCTGGATTCTTCCATTTCGCGCAACCGGAAAAGAGCGTGGTGACTATTAAAAATGCCAATGCAATGTTACGTTTTTTTGTAAATGTCATTTCACCGCAAAACTCCCAAGATACCGGAATGTCCTCCGATAGTATTTTATCACATTCCTTTGTTTTCTGCCGAGAAAATACTATAAGTAAAATATGTATTGCGCACGGATGAAATACAGGGTTTTCTTTGCTTCAAAAGTACCGGTGCACAAATAAGTGCACAAATCGATAAAAGAAACAGTAAGCATTATTCTCAAACTAAATCTTCAACCCGGCAATGAAGCACTGTAGCCAGTGCTATAACACTTTCAGCAGATGCCTTGCTAATACTTTTCGCCCCAGACTCATATTGCTGAAGAGTCCTTAGATTAACTCCTGAGTCTGCCGCAAGCTCTGCCTGAGTCATTCCAAGACCTTTGCGATATGCCTGTAATCTGTTTATTGCATTTCGGCTGTTATATAAATCCATAATTACTTCTACCGCTTTATCTTCAGAAGCTGTATGAAGCGCCGGATACATATTAAGCAGGTCTTTGGTTTTAATTACATTAATTATATTACTAAATGACTTATTACAAAACCACTGATAATAAGCCAGTATATATCCAATCCAGTAATACTCTTCAGTGCTATACTTTACTATCGCCTTAGGCCACTCTCTTTGTATTCCGCACTTATTACATAAATCCTGAAACAGTTCAGTACCACTTCTTCCACATACCACCATCGGATCCCCCTTGCCGAATCTGTCCGCATATCCACTTATCACAAACATTCCAAGGGTTTTATCAACATCAAACCCACATGCATCATGCGCATATTCTGTCAATTCACCCAGGTTCATCATTGCATCATTTAAATACATTTCGTTGTATGCGTAAATCATTTTTTATTCCCCTTCTTCACAATATCCCTGGCATATGTTCCACTTTCAACCTCATCCTCAAGCAGTTTGTAATACTGTTCCCTTGCTTCTTTATCTCTATCACTTCTTTTTTGAAAATAGTCATTGCCCGGCAATGGCTCACATTCAACAAATTTTAAAGAATCGAACGCCTTTTTACTCTTAATAAAAACCTGATATCCAAGATTTCCGTACTTCATGGCATAAGATAACTGTTCAACAGAAATACTGTTTGATAAGAATGCCCGAACAAACGAAAAATACGAGTCATTAGCTCTGTATCCAAAAATCACATCACTCTTACTTATATCGATTGAATAATTAGCAATAATATAATCCCCTGTTCTTTTTTCCACAGGAGAAGAATATCTTACCATCCTGTGCTTAATAAGAATAGCCAACCATTCCAGAACATTTGCATCGTCCAGTCTAAGCACATTTAGAGCATCCGTATCAATGCTGTAAACATTAACGAATCCTCCTCTTTCATCTTTACATGCCCACTCTTTCGCCAATTCAATATCCTCTGTGCAATAGAATCCCTGCCCGTAATCATTCGTACTGCTTCCAAATCCAAAAACCGGCTTTTCTATCTTTTTTTCTGACCCATGATAAATAATCATTTATATACCTCTTTAGATGTATTATTATAAATATGCTACTTCTTTAGAAGTACATTGTCAATAAATACATACAAAACAAAAAACCTGTTGAACGAAAGAATAAGAATCATTGATATTGCAAGATGGCTTTCTGATTCGCAAAAAAAAAATTTTAATTTTGCGAAAAAGGCAGGACTCAATGTCCTGCCTTTTTCTTAATCCGAACCACATGTAACTTTTAAAATACCAGTAAAATAGAGGGTTCTTTAATTATTCCGGTATTTCTCCAATGCCTTCTCCATCTTCTTATCTTCTGCTTTTTCCTTAAGCTTGCTTACTCCGATGGCAATTGCCGAGCAGATGGCAAACGATATAAAGAAACCGACCCACGCAAGCACGTCACTTAAGGGAAACCACTTAAACAGTGCGACATATCCGGCAATAATACCGGTGGTAATCACAAAAAAGCAGATATTTCTTGCAATTAAAGGCATGTTCTTAATCAGACCGTCAGTAAAGAAAATATTCCTAAGAATCGTAATCACCGTCGACAAAGACAGAAGCTGCAGTATCGTGCCGGTTGCAAGGCCCTGGCTACCAAGGGCAAACAGAGATGAATACTCTTTCGCCGATTCTCCGATAACGAAACCAAAGACAACAAAAATGACAATAATAATGCCGAATGTGGTAAATAACTGGCTGATATAATGAAAAATCGTTTTCTTCTCTTCCATCACTTTACTCCCAATCTCTTTCTAAGTTCATCCGAGTACATGCGCGAAACCACAATCTGTTCACCGTTCAGAAGCGTTACACGGATCTTTCTGTTGATATCGGCTTTGAGGCTTTTCACCTTCTTGAGATTCAGTAACCCCTGCTTGGAAATCCGGATAAAATCACGCTGCGAAAGCTGGTTTTCAAACTCATAAAGTTTCAACCCGGACTCATAGGTTTCGTCTTCGGTGTAGACGAAGGTCGAACGTTCCACAGCCTCGATATAAAGGATTGTGCTTGCATCAAGCAGCACGGTCTCGTCGTCTTTTTTTACCGGAATCTGCATATCCACGATGCGGATCAATGACACAATCCGCTCGACTTCGGGAGTCAGAGCGGGGGTTGTGACTTTTACGCCGATATCGGGGTATTTCTCATCAATGTCTATTTCAATCTTCATTCAATCCAGTCCTTTTCTTTGGTATGCAAAGATAAACGCACCAAGCAATACGATGGCATTTGCAAAGATAATCATTACGCTTGCGTGGCTGATTTCCCGGGGATTCATTCCGTCAAGTATCTCTTTCAACTGCAGTGTATAGAATATTTTGGCCACCTTGCGGATGGTGTCGTTGAACATCGCAAGCATCGGTGCAAAGGCCAAAATCAGCATAATCGGCATGGTCAGGGAGGTTGCCATCATCAGGTTTCTGGCAAAAATACCAATGGCTGCCCCTGCCAAAATGGAAATCATAAAACCGATACCCATGATTCCGAGAAATGCAGGACGCCTGTCCCCGGTAACTCCCATCATCATTACCATAGCACCAATCATGCAAAGTGTCCAAACATAAATGCCGACACCGAGCAGATATTCAAAGGGACGGACATTGGCCATCATGAGTACACGCAGGGTATTCTTCTCCTTTTCTTCCGCAATGATGGATGCGGTCGCGGTCAGAGGCGCCATGCCGATATACATCACGGCAAACAGTTTCGTAAAGAACATCTCCTGCATTCCTTCGATATGAATTGCATTCTCCATGACGACGGTAAGAACCGGAAAGAGGATGAACTGGATGAGAATGGTCTTATTTTTTAATGTATCTGCGAGTTGTTTGCGAATAATTACAAGTATGTTTTTCATTTAGATTTCCTCCCTCGCTTCTTTCCCGGTGATATCCAGAAAAACCGCTTCCAAAATATCTGCGTAAGACGGTTCGATGTGGATTCTTCCCTCCGCTTCGTACCTGCGGCAGATCTCGATGGGGTTCCCTTCTTCGGCTATTTTGCCATTGTTTAAGAAGAAAACTTTATCGCAGAGTCTTGCAGCTTCTTCCATGTTGTGAGTGGTCAGGAAAATCGTCGCGCCTTCCTTTTTCTTCTCTTCGATGATTCGGCATACTGCTCTTGCGGACTTCGGATCAAGGCCGCTTGTGGGTTCATCGAGAAAAATGATGTCCGGATTATGCATGAAAACTCTTGCCAGCTGTAATCTTGATTTCATGCCCTTTGAGAGATTCATCGCACTACATCTGTAGGCCTCTTCCAAACCAACGCTTTGCAGAGCCGGACGTATTTTACTGTGAGGAACACCATATATATCCGCAAAAACCTTCAGATTTCCGGCACAGCTTAAGCGCTCGTACAGACCAAAATTGTCCATCAAAATTCCAAATCGGAGTTTGTCCCTGCCGGTAAGATTGCGTGCCTCTGTGCCGGCGTTTTCGTCTGCCCCGCCCTCTTCATTGAAGACGCGGACCGAACCGCCGTCGTAGCTTAATTGACCTGTGAGAATTTTAATCATTGTGGTTTTGCCGGCTCCCGAAGGACCGAGAAGTCCCACGATGCTTCCCCCGGGAACATCGAAGGATATATTGTTAAGGACCCGCTTATCGCGGAAAGATTTGCTTAAGTTCGAAACGTGAATCATATGCCTTCCTCCTTTTCGTTGACACCAAAATATCAGTGTTTGAAAAGAAGGACAACAGGCTTTAACGCAAGTTGCCTTAATTGTTACGCAAGTTGCCCAAACACCCCATAAAAATACCCCGTTCGAAGCGGCAGCGCGTGCGCTAGAGGGCGAGCGTCGTCCGGTGGACGACGAGTTTGCGAGCCGACCGAGCCGGAGGCGAGACTTCGAACCCCGTTCGAAGGCGACGCGTGCGCTAGAGGGCGCACGAGGTCCGGGGGACCTCGGTTCTGCGCCGACCGGAGCGGAGCGGAGACCGAACCCATGCGTATGCATGGGTTCTAAGCGGCAGCGCCGCTAAAAAGAAAAAGCAGGGATGCATTCGCATCTCTGCTTTTCTTTTTATACGTGCGCTAGAGGATTCGAAGCAGAAAGAACAATAAAAACATCGTAAAATCAAGGGTCTTGGAACATCCTTTTTCCAATTGAACACAAGGTGAACACTTTTGGTATTCAGTAATAGGGGTTCCTCTTAAAAAAAGGAGGAACTTATGAATTACGAATACTTTTATGGCATTGAAGCCGACACATTTTCTTTTATACAAATCCCAAAGGCTTTATTTAAGGAGCCTGAATTCAAAGGATTAAAAATCGAAGCGAAAGTCCTTTATGGTCTGATGTTGGACCGTATGTCCTTATCGCGAAAAAATCTATGGCTCGATGATTGCAATCGGGTTTTCATCATTTACACACTCGAAAACATTATGGAGGACCTTGGATTCGCGCATACCAAATGCGTGGATCTTCTTCGTGACCTCGAAAAATCCGGATTGATAGAGCGGAAAAAACGGGGGCTTGGTCAACCTGACATTATTTATGTCAAAGACTTCCTTCATGTATGTAAAAATCCCGAAAACCCAGGCAGGGTCACAGACTTCTCAAATTCAGAAGTCAAGGCTTCTCAAAATGAGAACTCCGGACTTCCTGATTTAGGAACTCAAGACTTCTCAAATTCAGCATCAAGTAATACTGATACTAATAATACTAAAAAGAACAATACTAATAAAAGTGTGTCTGCTATCTACACACTCGGAAACCAATCCCTAACCTTAGAGGATTATAATTCCCTGGTCTCCCAATTTGGTAAAGACCTTGTTGATTATCATATTCATCGGATTCTGAATAAACCATACCGGGGCATGTTACGAAAAGATATTATCGCAAAATGGTGTCAGGAATCCATGCAGTCAGCTAACAGAAAAGTATCCGGAGGGTGCTTTCCATTTGGAAATGCAGTCTCCGGTTCTTTATGCCAAAAATATGATTTCAAAGCACTAAACAAATTCATTCAGGACAACTGATAATAATCATTTTTAACAAGGAGGATACAAATTATGGATGCACAAAATATGAATATCACACGAAACGACAACACCAAAACAAACGAGAATTCCATGTCAAAAAAGAAACCCGAGGTCATTCAGATGAAAAAATCGGATGAAAATACTGTCCGTGTTTCTTTCATGCTGGAGCAATCCATCGCAGAGGAATGGAAGGATTTCAACAAAAATGTTCCGTACAAAACGGTTACCCTCGGACATGCTTTGCGAAGATTTATGAATGATGTCCGCTCCGGAAAAATCAAGTTTGAACTTGAGCTGTAAGCTGTCCTCGGGTAAGCGCAGGGTCCCCCTGCGCAAGACCACAGATCACCCGGCCAAGACCTCTTTTTTATCAATATTGTTCCGGGTGATCAGGCAAGTTTCGCATTGTGGCAAGCCACCATGCACCGCTTCATCGAAAAAGCCGTGTGGCTTTTCCGTTTCCGCTAAACTTGCCAGAGGGGCCGGCCCCCTTGGATCCCCCGGCAAGGGTTTCACCCTCTGCACACCGGAGCACACTCACTGACTCAGGGTATGTCGAAAGGTCCACCGGACCTTCCTCCATTCCCTTCCGTCAGTTCGTTAGTGGCTTTGCCCCTGCACCCTACCAAAGAGTTGCACCCTTTGGATTTCTGCTTATCGCACGTGCCGTGCATCGTTTATGCGCAAGCGCCTGCAAATGTATTTCACACTTATTAACACAGTCTGTGTATAAATCGATTGAAAGGAGTTTTGCAAAATGAATAAAGTAAATCGTCGCAGAAATCGTGCTGTTACAATCCGAATGAATGAGACAGAGTATACTGATTTTATGAAACGTGTCGATGAATCCGGATTATCTCAGCAATCATATTTTATCAACGCAGTCCGTGGTGCCGTCATTACACCGTCCGATGAAATCGCTGCTCTCAAAGAAATCTCTAAAACCTTTGCAGATCTTGAGCAACAGCTTCGCGGTCTGGCCACCAATGTAAATCAGATGGCCCATGTTGCAAACGGTCGCGGAGAGTTACCAACAGAAAACGACCTGGATCTTTTATCGGATCAGTTAGCCGGCTATCGAAGGGAGAGTGAATCTTTATGGCAATCAATAAGGTTGTTAATAAATCAACAAAAGCCCATGGGGCAATGAGAAATGCAATTGAATATGTCCTGAGAGACGAAAAAATATGGGACGGTTTCGTGGATATCACCGGACCGTACAATGCGAATACCCTAAATTATGATGACATCTACCGGACATGGTTAGATGAAAAGAAACTCTGGGATAAAGATTCCGGACGGATGTATGCCCACAACATCATCAGTTTTCACAAAGACGAAAAAATAACTCCTGAGCAGGTTCTAGAAATCGGCCGCCGATTTGCTCAGGAATTCTTCCCGGATCATCAATGCCTGATCGGAGTCCATCAGGATCGTGATCACCTACATTGCCACATTCTCACAAACTCCGTTTCCTATATCGACGGGCGAAAGCTTCATCAGACCAAAAAGGACCTGGAAAAACAAAAGACCTTTACCAACAATCTTTGTCAGCAACAGGGATTCACAATTACCGAAAAAGGAAAGCATTTTGACGGAACGGATATCGAAGTCGGTCACGTAACCGCATGGTCAAAAGATAAATACAATCTGGCCATCAATGTATCCAAGAAACCATTCCTGGTTGACTGTATGACGGCTATCGAAGAAGTCCGGAAAGTTGCAAAAAACATTGAAGACTTTGTCGCAAAAATGTTGGAAAAAGGATGGACGGTTACCTGGACAGAGAAAAAGAAACACATCACCTTTCAAAACGTAAGCGGAAATAAAGTCCGCGACTCCAATCTTTCAAAAACCTTCAATGTAGATGTAAGTAAGGAATCCTTGGAAAAAGACTTTCTTCGGAATACCGGAACAAAAAATAAATCCCGCTCCAGCTTACGTGCAAGACTCAATTCTGCCAAAAAAGAAGTCGAAGAGGAGAAAAAACTTGCAAGACTCAAATCCCAAGATTCGATTATGGAACAAAGGTGCAGAAAACGGAGCCGCTTGGAAAGATAAAATGCGTCGAAAAAAGCACAAATAAACCGGCGGCTTTACACCGCCGGCTTAAAATTGTCTTTTGATACTAAATCTTATTAGTACTTAATCTGCTGACCTATATAAATCAGGTTCGGATTCTTGATGCCGTTCTTGTCAACCAGTGCCTGTACCGTTGTTCCGAAAGCAAGTGCGATATCGGTTAAAGTATCACCTTTCTTTACGATATAAACACCGGTATTGTTCGCGTCCACTTTACCGGTAATCACTCCCGTACTGAAATGTCCAACCAGATAAGCAGGGCCGTACCATTCGATTGCCGGATCGGCTACTACCTTGCTTCCCGGAATATTAACCGTTACGGTAGATCCGTTAAACGGGAATGTGTATGCAAGGGTCAGCATCGGATTATCCTGTAAGGTCTTCATGATTTCATACGGCAGAGCAAAATCTCCTTCATAGGATACTGTCTGCGCCGCATTCGTTGCCTTTACCTGTTCAACACCGATTGCAACGGTTTCACGAATCGGATCAAGCCAGTCTATCGGCTTTGCGGGTTCGGGTTCCGGACCGGGTCCCGGTTCTTCTTTATCCTTCCACAATGCTTTCAGGGTAATATCGGATGTTACAATGATGGACGGTCCATCCTGATCCCACTTGTCAAATTCCTTTCCTTTCGGCGCTTTAAAACCACATTTCGGAAGAATATAGGTTCCGCCGTCTGCAAACTGAATATCTTCCATCGTTCCGCTTCCGCCGTTTGCGTCAAAGCTGATGGTATGCATTTTTTCAGGTTCTTCTTCTGAGTAAGTATATGTATACGTAGTATTCTCTGTGATTTCTGTTTCCGTATCAGGTGTTACATCCCAGGATCCTTCTTTATATCCATCGTCCGGTTTGCTTCCGACTGCGGGAATCTGATCCGCTGAAAGTTTCAAAGTATCGCCTGCAAATCCTGTCAAGGTCACGGTCTGATCCGCTGTAGTCTCATCATCCCAGGCACCGTTTTCTACCTTGAAAGTTACCGTTGCGCTGATGCTTTCCTTCTGCGCATACGTATAGGTGTATGTGGTTGCTCCGGTTATTGCGGTTTCCGTACTCGGCGTTACATCCCAGGAGCCTGCCTTGTAGGTGTCATCCGGTTTGCTTCCTACTGCCGGAATCTGATCTGCTGAAAGTTTCAAAGTATCGCCTTCATATCCGGTCAGCGTCACGGTCTGATCCGCTGTAGTCTCATCATCCCAGGCACCGTTTTCTACCTTGAAAGTTACCGTTGCGCTGATGCTTTCCTTCTGCGCATACGTATAGGTGTATGT
>JAFWTY010000026.1 GCA_017518735.1 Lachnospiraceae bacterium
CACTGGTTCGATTCCGGTCCTGGGCATGAAAAGAGTGCAACAGCACTCTTTTTTTATTGTTTACCGACCATTCTTTACCGATTACCCCTCATTATTTACCGAATACCGAAATCTTATGACAGGCTTTGCTAATGGGTGTATAGTAAACTCATCAGGAGGTGGAAAGATGAATTTCAAACTTGTAATCGATCAAAACTGTACGGAGGAAGTCATTGCAAATGTTCATGAACGGACTCCTCTTATTGATGAGATCGAAAGGCTGGTAACCCAGGAAGGCACTACAAACCAAATTGCCGGAATCCTCGAGGACGAAATCAAACTTCTTTCGGTGGATGAGGTTGAGTGCTTTTATGTGGAAGACGAGAAAACCTATGCAAGCATTAAGGACGGAAAGAAGTATTTAATCAAAAAACGTCTTTATGAGATTGAAAGCACCTTGCCTACTGATTTTATCCGGATCAACAAATCCGCAATCGCGAACACGAAAAGAATCGCCAGATTCAAGGTTCAGCTTTCCGGTGCTGTGGATGCACAGTTTGAAAGCGGATATTTGGAGGCGGTTTCCCGAAGATGTTTTGTGGAACTGAGAAAAAGATACGGTTTATAAGGAGAAAAGCAATGAAGAAGAATTATATATGGGAATTTGTAAAAAGAGGTTTGATGTTTGCCTGGGGTGGTCCGTTCATCGTGGCAATCGTATGGTACTGCATCTATAAGAGCGGAAATCTGGTTTCGTTATCGGTTCCGGAGGTGGTTATGGGAATCCTTTCCACAACGGTTCTCGCCTTTGTGGCGGCAGGCGTTTCCATCGTCCATCAGATTGAATCCCTTCCGAGGGGCTTTGCGGCACTGATTCAGGGATCGGTTTTACTGATTGATTACGGTGTGGTTTATCTGATGAACGGCTGGTTTCCGTTAAACAGAATTGGTATTTTTGCAGCGATTTTTGTTGTAGGTTTTCTGGCTATCTGGGGAATCATCTATCTTTCCGTCAGAGCCAAGGTTAACAAAATGAACAAGATGATGAAATAACGGAATGGGGTGAGAAAATGAGGAAACATTATTTGGACAACGTCCGCTGGATGACGATTGTCGCGGTTGTTCTTTATCACGTCTTATATATGTACAACGGGGAAGGGCTTCTCGGGCCTGCCGGTAAAATCACAAATATGGAAGTCCAGTATCAGGATATCTTCCAATACATTGTTTATCCCTGGCTTATGCCCATCTTCTTCATCGTTTCCGGTATCAGTTCCAGGATTTATCTGGAAAACCATACAGGAAAAGAGTACTTCAAAAGCAGAACCGTCAAATGTCTGGTGCCGGTAACCCTTGGACTTTTGGTGTTCCAGTTTATTCAGGGCTATGTCAACGTCGCTTTAAGCGGAGCGCTGGAATCTATGGCACAGCAGATGCCCGGAGCCCCGGAAGCGGTTGTAAACACGGTCAAAGTCATTGTAATCCTCGCCAGCGGAATCGGCGTTCTCTGGACGCTTCAGATGCTATGGCTGTTTTCTCCTGTACTGTTGCTGGTTAAGAAAATCGACAAGGACCGCCTGTGGAAGGTTTGCAAAAAGACCCCGATCTGGGTCATCTTTCTCCTGGTTGTTCCGGTTTTCGGAGCTGCACAGATTGGCAACACGCCGATTATCGTGGTTTATCGCTTCGGCTATTACTTCTTCCTCTTCCTTCTTGGATATTTTGTATTCTCCCATGACGAAGTCATCGAGAGAATGAAGAAGTGGTTCCTTGTATTTTTGATCCCGGCAATCGGTCTCGGAATAGCTTTCTGTATTCTTACCTTCGGACAGAACTATGCGGATAACCCGGTTTACCGTTCGCCTTTATTTGTAGCCTACGGATATTTCGGCTGCATGGCTATCCTTTCCTGCATGGCAAGGTTTGGCGATTTCTCGAACAAGTTCACGCAATGGATGAACAAAAGAAGCTTTGGCCTGTACATTTTCCACTACCTGGGCATTTCGAGCGTGGGATGTTTCCTGGCAAAACCCGGAATCATTTCTCCTCTTGCCGCCTATGTTTTAAGTGCAATTGCCGGATTCGGTGGCGCGATTCTTTTATACGAGATCATCTCCAGAATACCGGTTTATCGCTGGATGGTCATGGGTATGTCAAAGAAAAAGAAATCCTGACGGTTTCCAAAGTCGGTCTGATGGCATATACTGAAGATATGAAAAGTTGACCCAAAAGACGCGAAAGGAAATGCCATGAAAAAACAGGTTTATAATCCGTATCTGCCGCTTTCGGAATATATTCCGGACGGTGAGCCGCATATTTTTGACGGAAGGGTATATATTTTCGGTTCCCATGATAAAGAGGCCGGAGAGACATTCTGTATGCTGGATTATGTAACATATTCGGCACCGGTGGATGACCTCACCGACTGGAGATATGAGGGAGTCATATATAAAGCGAGCCAGGACCCGCAATACGGGACAGAGGTTCCGTGGTTTAACCACGTAGAGGAAAATGTGGCAGCATCCGCTTTGACGGAAAAAACCAACACACTGCAATATATGTATGCCCCGGACGTGGTTCGCGGAAATGACGGAAAATATTATCTGTACTATGCGATGGGAGGAGACTACGGTGTCGGTGGATATACCTGTCCCATCAGTGTAGCGGTGGCAGAGAAACCGGTGGGACCGTATGAATTTCTGGGCTTTGTCAGAAACCCGGACGGAACGCCGATGAAGCGTTACATTCTTTTTGATCCTGCGGTAATCAATGACAACGGAACCATCCGCCTTTACTATGGAACCCAGTATGATTACGAGGAGCGGGACGATTTTAAGGATAATCCCGAATACATGCGTCAGGAAATAGGCATGTTTAACCGGAGCGAAGAAGAAATATTAAGCTACGAAGATTCCATCATGGGACCGATTACGGTAACGTTGCAGGATGACATGCTGACAATTGCGGACGAGCCGAGACACATTATTCCCTATCGTGTCAAGGGAACGAGTTTTGAAGAGCATCCGTTCTTCGAGGGTCCGTCCATGAGAAAGATCGGTGAAAAATACTATTTCATCTATTCTTCCAAGCAAAACCATGAGCTTTGTTATGCAACCAGTGACTACCCGGATAAAGATTTTGTTTTCGGAGGAACCATCGTTTCGAACGGTGACGTCGGACTGAACGGAAGAAAATCGGAAGACCGTCTGAACATGACCGGTACCACACATGGAAGTATTATTGAGATTAACGGACAGTGGTATGTTTTTTATCATCGTCTGACACATAAATCGGACTACAGCCGTCAGTCCTGTGCGGAAAAGATTACGGTACTGCCGGATGGAAGCATTCCGCAGACGGAGATTACCAGTTGCGGCTTGAACAACGGCCCCCTGGAAGGACGAGGAACCTATCCGGCCGTGATCTGCTGTAATCTGACGAACGGAAACATGCCCCACGGATCCAACCGCATCTATCGTTTTTCGTTCCCGAATGTTACGAATCGCGGAGACGAGCGCTTTGTCGGAGAAATCTGTGACGGTACATTGATCGGCTATAAGTTTTTTAAGATGCAGGGTGTTCGTACCATCTGCATCAAAGCCATGCTCGAAGAAGAGGGAAGCGGAGAATTTGAAATTCGCTTAAGCCCCGAGGGAGCAAGTATAGGAACGGCAACGCTTACGGGCAGCGTACCGGATGTCTGGACGGAGGTTTCCGTAGACGTAACCATTCCGGACGGAGTATATCCTTTATACTTTGTTTATAAAGGAACCGGTAGAGCCGCTTTAAAAGAATTCACGCTGGAAGGATAAAATGGGGAATCGTATTTTACTGAAAAACGGATATTTTTTCCTGCAAAAATCGTTTCACAACGGCTCCGTTCTCATTGAAGACGGAATCATTCGAAAGATTTACACATCCGAAGATGCGGATGTGAAGGAAGAGCAGATCATGGATCTGCAGGGAGCCTATGTGATTCCGGGTCTTGTGGATTTGCATATTCACGGTGCCGTGGGAGAGGATGTTTCAGACGGATCGGCCGAGGGACTGTGCAGGATGGCAGACTACCTGGCAAAGCAGGGGGTAACATCTTTTCTTCCCACCACTATGACGCTTCCGAGGGAACAGCTTTTGAAAGTCTGTGATGCTTTTTTGGAGGCGGACAGAGTGAGAAGCGATGTGACAGCCCGTATGATAGGACTCCGCCTGGAAGGCCCTTTCTTATCGCGTGAAAAATGCGGGGCACAGAACAAAGACTATCTGCAAAACCCGAACCCCGAATTGTGGGAAGAACTGAAGCGGAAAAGTAATGGAAATATAAAGATTCTTGATCTGGCACCGGAGCTTCCGGGAGCATTGGAGTTTATTAACAGTGAAAAAAACAGTCTGATTTCCGTGGCTCATACGACGGCAGACTATGAAACGGCCGGAAAGGCTTTTGAGGCAGGGGCAAAACATGTGACGCATTTATTCAATGCCATGCCGCCCATGCTGCACCGCGCACCAGGTGTGATCGGAGCAGCTGCAGAGAGAAAAGAGGTAACTGCGGAGCTGATCTCGGACGGTGTTCATGTACACCCGTCCATGGTACGTGTGGCATTTTCTCTTTTCCCGGACAGACTCTGTCTCGTGTCGGACGCACTCCGCGGACTCGGCATGCCGGAAGGGGAATACGATCTTTCCGGACAGAAGGTATGGGTCCGTGACGGAAGAATTACGTTAGCGGACGGTACTCTTGCGGGCAGTGCCTGCAATCTGTATGTGGACCTTTTAAAGGCAGTGGAATTCGGAATCGAAAAAGAAACCGCAATCTATGCGGCTACAACCCTGCCGGCAAATAGAATCAACAATTCGCAGATCGGCGCCATTGAAGAGGGCCGGTATGCGGATCTGGTTATATGCGACAAAGACCTTCGTTTGCAGAAGGTCCTTGTCGGAGGGGTGGCAGTAAGTTAAGCGTTGTGAGCCTTTTCGTAGTGTTCCTGGATGGGAGCAAGCATTTCCTCATCGTTGAAAGCTTCTTTCATCTGGGCAGCGGATCCGCAGGCTCTTGCGCAGCTGACCATTTTGGACATCACGTCGAAGTTGATCTTTGTACCGATGCTGTCGCACTGATAGCGAACGGCGCGGGACTTGTCGACACCGAACTTTCCGGCAACGGAAACCGCATCGATGTTGGCACCCATGAAGATGAACTCCCAGTGATGTTTTTTCTTTTTCTTCTCCACGAGTTTCTTTACGGTAGCGTAGTCGTAGCGTCGGCTGGCATTTTCCATTCCGTCCGTGGTGATGATGAAGAGGGTTTTTTCCGGCTTCTCATCGTCGGGAAGTTCCTTGTGAATCTTGCCGATGTGCTCGATCGCTCCCCCGACAGCATCCAAAAGAGCGGTACAGCCGCGAACGTAATACTCGTCGTCGGTAATCTTTTCGACTTTCTTCACGGAGATTCGATCGTGGAGGATTTCGCATCTGTCATCAAAAAGCACGGTCGAAAGAACTGCATCACCTTCTTCTTTTTTCTGACGCTCCAGCATGGAGTTGTAGCCACCGATGGTGTCTGCTTCCAAACCTGACATGGAACCGCTTCTGTCTAAGATAAATACGATTTCGGTTAATCCTTTTTTCATAATTCTGTCCTCTCTTTCTTAAATGACTTCCGTCTGATCGGAAGATTGTTTTCTGTTGTTAAGGACAGAATATCGCAAAGCGAAATCCGTTAGGTCGCTTCGCAGGCGACAAATAAAAAAACCCGGCTTTTTGAAAGCCGGGGGTTTCGTCATTCTCCGAGTAACGGCTGGTCATGATCGAAAAGTGCCAGGTTTATGGTGTAGGTATCGTAGACTTCGTGCTCGATGAAGTATTCCACGATCAAATCGAATTTACTGCTCGGCGAGAAGGCGTAGCCGGCCCGGCCGAGAAAATCTTTGGTCTCGTCTAAACTGAGGCCGAGGGCAAGAGCGAACGCTACCGCGGTTATTTTTTTCGGCTGGTAATCGGGGTTGGAACGAATCTTGGAAAAAAGCTTCCGGTCCACATTTGCTCTTTTATACACTTCCGTATCCAGAAATCCCTTTTCATCAATCAATCGAAACAGACTCTGCTGCCAGGTTTCACCGACCTGCATCATCAAATCGGAAAGAGAGCGCGACGCCATCATGGGTTCGGCTGCAGCAGCTTTCATCGGTGCAGACTCGCATTTTGCGGAAGCACCGATGAACTCGGGAAGGATGTTCAGGCGTATTTTGGATTTTTCTTTCTTTGTTTCTTTCGAGCGAACCGGAGCGGCGTCCGCATCTTCCGCTTCTTCGCAGGCTTCCTCTTCGGGAGCAAAATCTCCCATTGCCTCAGAGGCCATCTCACGATAGAAAACCGGACTTGCAAATTCTTCCAGATAGTTCTCGTTTAAATAATCCTCCACACCCGCAAAAATCTCATCCCCGGGCGAAACGGCTTCGCTCTCGGGAACGACCAAGGTAATCTCCATTTCTTCCGTCTGAAGAAACGAACGGAAGGTATCGATGGCAGCAGACAGTTCATCGTCCTTGTTTACGGGCAGGGCGAAAGCAATCGATTCGCAGCCGTTTTCTTTTGCAAGCGCGAGGCTTTCTCCGACGAGGGCCGAAGAGGAAGCGTCTACAACCGAATCGGCGGTAACGTTTGCTATGTCGTCATGTATGATTCGAAAAGCCATGGTTTATTCCTCCTCTTTTTTCTCGGAAGTTTTTGTAAGATTACGATATGCCATATAAAAGAGTACGCAAGGGAAGGCGACCATACCGAGAACGGAAAGGCACATTCCGAAATGAATCGGGACTGCCTTGTCGCCGTGGCGCTGTACAAGGTATTCCAGATATCCGGTGGCTCCCATACTGAGAAGCAGAAGCACCCAGAACGGAATCATTTTCTTTATGGATACAGTATTTTTTTTTGCAAAAAAGCTGAAATATACGGTGACTCCGACAATGAACACGGCTGCCGCAATCTGCAGAATGCTGACGAAACCGTTTGCCGGGAAATAGCCGGCATCATATCGGGTACTTTCCAGCACGAACTCAGAGCCGGAAAAGAGGATCAGACAAAAGCAGGCCGTTGATCCTTTTTGCTGTTTGTGACGAAGATAAAAGATGAGTCCGACAAAGCTAAGGACGGTTAACAAAAGGAAAGCCACGAAGAAAGTCGCAAACCGGTACTCGGTTTCACCCTGCTGGTTTAATGTCGCTATCGAAAAAGGAAGGCGGCAGAAGGCCGGTGCCGTGATGATGGTTTTTCCGCGACAGGAATCTCCGAAAAGGCAGGTTAAGGAAAAGAGACCCAGGGCGAGTAAGGTCGGAGGGGTGATCAGATCCAGAAACATCGGAAGGTCACGGACCAGGCGAACCAGTCGAAGAAGTCCGGCGGAAAGAACCAGTCCAAAAAGGATACCGAGCAGGGCAAATGCGGACAAGTCGCCGGATTTTAATGCCGAACCAAAACCATCGAAGGAACTTTGGTGAGAATACCAGTAAATCAGTCTTGCAAAGAAAAAGGAAAAGGCAACGGAGAGGGGCAGATAGAGCCACAGTACACCGCGGCCTTTTTTGCCGGACGGATACAGTGCGCCGACAAAGAAAAACCAGACAAGGACAGACATTACGATCAGAATCAGTGCCCAGGAGATTTCGTATTTGTCAAAGATGATGGCAATCGGGTTCATTGATTCTCCTCCTCTGGCAAGGCGGTCGTAAAGTACAGAATGTCACTTACGGTACGTTCGGTGTCGAAATCGATGTGGTTTAATACCTTGTGCTGCATGATGATTTCGCCGGTCTGACCGCCGTCAAGCATGTAGGCATTTACCACACCCTTGGAAAGAATCACGTTTTGGGTCTGCTCTGCGGTGGCGGTGGGACAACCGTATCCATGATTGAGAGTCATCAAAAGGAAGTGGGTTCCGTCCTCCTGAGCCAGTACGGAGCGGGAGTAGGTTTCATTGACCTGTCCGAGGAGATAGTAATTGGAGAACGTATGGGGTTCTCCGTTTGCCACAAGGACAGGGCCGAATGCCAGGGTGAAGAGGATGTCATTTTCCTCCACATAGCGTTTTGCATCTTCTTCGGTTGCCAGTTCTTCCGCATAGGTGAAGCACATCTCACCTTTGGAATTGACGTGGCAGAGTTCGAGTTTATGCGGATTGAAGCGGTAGAGGGTTCGCATGTAAACCATCATGCCTTCCGCACGGAATTTATAGAAATCGCTGTTCATTGCGACAACGGCGTTGGCATCCTTGGAGAGTTCCGAGCCGTATTTTTGAATCGTGGAACCATAGTTGTCCCCGGAGAGTTTCCGGCGGAACTGGGAAGGATCCGCGATATAGATTTCTGCAAAGGTGCAGGCGTGGTTATCGATTTTTTCACGCCAGGTATAGCAAAGAATGGTTTCATCGCTGTAATAGCGGAAACCGTCACAGATAAAGGTACCTTCCGGATTAAAGTAGCAATCCTTGCCCTTCGTTAAGGCGGGGTTTTTCTCTACAAGCGCGAGGATTTCATTTACATCCTGGGTAAATCCGTATTTGTTCGGATCCGGTTTCGGGCCGGCCGTCGCGTTCTCGTCGATGGTATAGATTTTCGGAATGAAGGTGATGTCACCCAAAACTTCACTTTTTAAATTGTAGATTCCGTTCGACGCGGAGAAGAATCCGCCGGAAAGAGCGGTTTTTAGGTTGTCATTCGGCTGGACCTTCCATTCGCCGGAAGCATATTCGAGGCATAAGGTGAGGGAGGTCTTTTTGATAAAAGAATCTTTCTTACGAAGAGTTTGCGTTACGGCGTCTTTGTAAATCGATTCAATAATCTCAGTCTTATAGTTTCCGTCCTCATCAAAAACTTCGGACTTGCGGTTTTCCTCGACCGTCTTTTCGAGCTTCGAATTGGTGGCGGATAAGAGGTCCGGAATCATGTCGGAAAGATTTAAAGAAGTAAATTCCACAGGAACATAGGCCGTGGTACCTTCGGTACGGACGTTGGTGCCAATGGTATAAGAATAACTTTCCTTCAGCGCTTTTTCATACAGGAGGGTGACGTCATCCGGGTTCTCCGCAAAGGAAAATACAGGCTCGCCGGTTGTAATATAGGTAGAAGCGCTTGCTTCATCATTTTGTATACAAGCGGATAAAAAGGCATCGGCCGTACTCTCGGGCGTGGTCACGGGTTCAAAAACGACGGTGCCCATATTGGATGCGAGAACAAAAAGGAAGAGCGACAGCCCCAGGAAAAGGATCGCAAAAAGTGCGGGAACGGGGCGAATTATCTTTTTCCTCGAACCGAGAAAGGCCAGCACAAAAAGAATTGCCATGAAAAGAAAGACCGCAATGGATAAAAGAAGATGGGTCTGATCCATGTCGGGAACGGATTTTATACAGTTTGAAATAAACTTAAAAAATGCCTTTAACATGGTTTTCATTTTACCATGGAAAAAAATCTTGTCAAAATTTTGAAAAAATAAAGAAAAAGGTAGATTTTTTGAAAAAAAGTAGTATGATGATATTTACCGACCGAACGGTCGGTCGGAAATTATAAAGAAGAGAAACTCCGAATTGATTTCATCGGGGAGAGGCAATATATGTCGAAATACAGTGTCAGAAAACCATATACCGTACTGGTTTGCGTAGTCTTGATCATTGTCCTCGGTTTTGTCAGTCTTTACCGTATGACGATGGACCTGCTGCCGGATATGAGCTTACCTTATGTACTTGTTATCACGGTTTGTCCCGGATCCAGCCCCGAGGTTGTGGAAAAGCAGGTGACGGCTCCCGTGGAAGCCGCTATGGCAACCACCTCAAATATCAAGACGATTCAATCTATGTCTTACAACAACTATTCCATGGTTATTCTGGAATATGAGCAGAATTCCAACATGGATTCCATCGTTATTGAAATGCAGCAGAAACTGGATCAGGTAAAGGGCTCCTTCCCAAGTATGGCACAGAGTCCGCTGATCATGCAGCTTGACCCGACCATGATTCCCGTCATGGTTGCTTCTGCCGATGTGGAAGGAATGACGCAGATTGAAGTATCCGATTACGTGGATTCCACCCTCGTACCTTATCTGGAAAGTGTGGAAGGTGTCGCATCCGTAACCATCATCGGTAACGTAGATGAGACCATCCAGATTACGCTCGATGAAGACAAGATCAAAAAGATCAACGAAAAGGTAATCGCAAATATTGAAGAGAGTTTTGTCGATGCACAGGAACAACTGGACGATGCGAAGGCACAACTGGAAGACGGTGAGAAACAGCTTAAACAGGGACAGGCCGAACTGGCAAAACAGCTTGCCAACGGCTCCAATGATGTTGTAAACGCAAAGATTCAGGCTTATGTGGGCGAGGCCACCATCGAAACCAACCTTGCCACAATGAATATGATAAAGCCGCTTCTGGAAAGAGCGGTGAATGCAATCAACGCATTCAATAAAGCGGGAGAAGCGTTCCGCAACCAGTTTGATCTGATCACGAGATATCAGAACCTCTTGGATACCGCAACGGATGAAGAAATCTTAAGCCAGACCGGTTTGACAAGAGAACAGCTGACGCAGGTAGTGGAGCAGTTGAAATCCACAGTGGACAGCTTAAAGCCGAGTGATGCGGAAGTGAATGCCGCTCTGGAAGACTTAAAGAAAGCGGGAATCGATTTGACCGCACTCGGAATTACCGCAAACTCTTCCAATGCAACAACTCTCGGGCAGCAGCTTTCATCTGCCCTTGCAACCGTGAATTCCACCATTGTTACCCTGGAAGCCGCAAAGCAGCCGATTGCCGAGGGTAAGGTAACGCTGGATGAAGCATATAAGAAATTGAATGAAGGTCTGGTAAACGGTATTCTCCAAATCGGAAAAGCCACGACCGAACTGGCAAACGGAAAAGCTGCTCTGGAACAGGGACAGGCACAGCTGGATGCGACCAAGGAACAGACCCTAAAGAACTCCGATATTTCCGCAATCGTAACGGCGGAGATGCTGGGCAATCTGATCATAGCACAGGACTTCTCCATGCCGGCAGGCTATATCACCGAAGGTCCGGATCAGTATCTGATCTCGGTCGGTGATGCAGTTACCACGATTGAAGATTTGGAAAACATGGTCCTTCTCGATATGGGAATGGACGATATAGAGCCGATCCGCGTTATCGATGTTGCGAATGTGGAGGTCGTAAACAATGCCGATGAATCCTACTCCAGAATCAACGGTAACCCTGCGGTTATGATGACCTTCGAAAAACAGACCGGTTATTCAACTGGTGATGTTACCGATAAACTTCTTGAGCGTTTTGAAATGCTCGAAGAAGAAAACCCGGATCTGAACATGGCAGTACTGATGAACCAGGGTATCTACATCGATATCGTGGTACAGAGCGTATTGCAGAATATTTTGATTGGAGCGGCACTCGCAATTATCATCCTGATCCTGTTCTTAAAGGATTTCAAATCGACGTTTATCATTGCATGTTCCATTCCGCTCAGTGTTATTTTTGCCATTGTCCTGATGTACTTTACGCACATCACTTTGAATATTATCTCCCTCTCCGGCCTGGCGCTCGGTATAGGTATGTTGGTGGATAACTCGATTGTCGTGATTGAAAACATCTACCGACTACGAAAGGAAGGCCTGAGCGTCAAAAAGGCCGCTGTGGAAGGTGCGCGCGGTGTAGGCGGAGCTATCATGGCTTCGACACTTACCACGGTCAGCGTTTTTGCACCGATTGTTTTTGCAAGAGGTGTAACCAAACAGATCTTTATCGATATGGCATTGACCATTACCTATACACTGGGTGCATCCCTTATCGTGGCACTGACCTTCGTTCCCGCAACCGCATCCATGATGATTAAGGACGGCGAAGAAAAACAGACGAAGCTTTTTGATCGCCTCCGTGATTTATACGGAGCATTTCTGAAGAGAGTCCTTCGTGTAAAAACGCTGGTTATCCTGCTTGTTCTAGCTTTGCTGGCGGGTGGTATTTTTGCCGGATTTTCCAGAGGCTTCTCCTTCTTTGATATGGACATCGAGGCAGACCAGCTTTCCATGACTGTTTCTCCTCCAGAGGGAGCGGAATTTACGGACGAGGATATGATGGCGATCTGCGACCAGGTGACGGAACGTGTTATGGCGATAGACGGGATTGAAACCGTCGGCGTTATGATGGGCGGAAACAGCCAACTGAGTATGTTTGGCCTTTCAAGTGACAAGTCCGCAACCTACTACCTTCTGATGGAAGAGAAAAGCAAGAGAAAGTTGAAGGATGTTCAGGCTGAAGTTTTGGAAAAAACCAAAGACTTAGATTGTGTGGTAAGCGTGGAAACTTCCTCGAGCGACTTAACATCCCTAATGGGCTCCGGACTTTCCGTTATGGTAAAAGGTCGTGACCTGGATCAGATTCGTATATACACGGAGCAGGTGGTTCAGATCATGGAGGATACGGAAGGTGTTATCGATATTAAAGACGGCTTATCCGACACAACCCCTTGTCTGAAGATTCATGTCGACAAAGTGAAGGCGATGGAATACCAGCTGACTACGGCGCAGGTTTATATGGAAGTCATGAAAGCCATGATGCCATCTACGGCAACCGCGACCATGTCGGCAGAGTTAAAAGACTATGATATATACGTAATCGCGGAAGAGCAGAAAGATACGACACTTCAGGATATCCGTAATCTGACATTTACCTATCAGAAGATGGATGGCACCTACGATGAAGTTGCTCTTTCCAAGATCGTAACCTTCGAAGATACGGAGACATTAAACGTCATCAACCGTGATGCACAGACCAAATATATTTCGGTTACCGCGGGAATTGACGATGATCACAATATTACATTCGTCAGCAACGAACTGCAGGAGAAATTCAAGAAACTGAACTTAAAAGACGGCTACTCCATCAAGATGGGCGGTGAAGACGAAATGATCCGTGATGCGATGACACAGCTGGTACTCATGCTGGTTCTCGCCGTAATCTTCATTTACCTGATTATGGTGGCTCAGTTCCAGTCCCTGCTTTCACCGTTCATCATCATGTTTACGATTCCGCTTGCGTTTACCGGCGGTTTCTGGGCACTGTTCTTTACCAAAAACAACATATCCGTCATCGGTATGCTGGGATTCGTTATGCTGGCCGGCATCATCGTTAATAACGGTATCGTAATGGTAGACTACATCAACCAGTTGAGGCGTGAGGGAATGAGCAAGAAGGACGCAATTGTGGAAGCTGCAAGTGCCAGACTTCGTCCGATCCTGATGACAACCTTAACGACCGTAATCTCCATGTCCACACTGGCACTCGGCATCGGTGGAGGATCCGCGATGATGCAGCCCATGGCCATCGTAATGATCGGCGGTCTGGTATACGGAACGATACTTACATTATTTGTTGTTCCGGTTCTTTACGATATAATGAACAGAGAAAAGAACATGGTGGAAGAAATCCTGTAACAGATGGGGGAAGAAAAAATGAACGAAAAAAATATCAATGAGGGATGCAATCCCAGCGGAAAAGAACTTGCCATATATCTCGCGGTCATTGACCTGATCAATGAAGGTGCGGACGTTTCCTCCATGAAGGTCGGAGATATCACGGCCAAGGCGGGAATCGGAAAAGGAACCGCATATGAATATTTCCAATCCAAGGAAGAGATGGTGGAAAAAGCCCTCGGTTTCTATATCATGAACCAGATTATGACGGTACGTGTGAATGTTTCCGGAAAAGAAAAATTCCGGGATAAGTTCATGAGCATCCTCGACTATATGGAGGAAAACCGTGATCAGATTCGTCCGTTTCTCTGGATCATGAGACTGAAAAGCCAGTCCGTGGATATCAGTACACTGGATACTTCCTCATCTTCCAATTCGGATATGTTAACGACGATTTCCTTCCTTGTTCCGCTTGCAAACTGGTTCTTATCCTTTGCCGATGCGGAAGGTTTGATTTCCGAAAAGACGGAAGATTACAGAATCAGCGCCCTGCTTTCCCAGATCGTGCAGTTCGCCTTTTACTTACATCTCGGCGGAGAGAGGGATATGGACAACTTAAAGGAATTCATCTATCAGGGATTTTTGAAACAGTTAAACTAAGAAAAGCGAAAGCAAGGGAGGCTTCCTCCCTTGTTTTTTGTTGAAAAATCGGCAAAAAAGTGTCATACTTATAGAAGTTGTAAAAGTTTTCTATCGGGAGAAAAAAATGGGAAAAATCAAAATTCTTTCAGACAGTACCTGTGATATCACACCGGCACAGCGTGAGAAATACGATATCGGAATCGTTCCGCTCTGCATCATCTTAAATGATGAGAGTTTTTATGACGGAGTCGATATTACACCGAAGGAAGTGCTGGAGTGGAGCAACAAGAACAAGACCACACCGAAGACCTCCGCGACCGGAATCGAGAAGGCGGTTGAAATTTTAAAGCCCTACAAGGAAAGAGGAGAAGAGGTTATCTACATCGGTATTTCCGAGGACATGAGCACCAACTGCAATGTCATGCGTCTTGCTGCGGATGAAATCGATTACGAAGAGAAGGTCCATGTTATCAACTCCATGAACTTATCCACCGGAATCGGCCTTCAGGTTCTTCGTGCTGCCGATATGGTGGAAGAAGGAAAGAGCGCAGAGGAAATCGTGACCGCGATCGAAGAAGCAAGAGTGGATGTGCGTGCATCCTTCGTTGTGGATACTTTGGTGTTCCTGGCAAGAGGCGGAAGATGTTCCGCGGTTACGGCTCTCCTTGCCAGCACATTGAAGATCAAACCCCGCATCGGTGTTTCGATGGGTAAAATGGGTGTGACCAAGAAGTATCACGGAAACTTCCGCAAGGCACTGCTTACCTATGTGCATGAGATGGAAGAGGATTTGTTGAAAGCAGATCCGGCACGTGTTTTTGTAACGCACTCCGAGATGGAAGACTCCGCCCTGATTCGCGAAATCGTGGACTACCTGAAAGAATTAAACCACTTCAAAGAAGTAATTACTTCCGACGCAGGTTGCGTTATTTCCAGCCACTGCGGTCCGAACTGCTTAGGCGTATTGTTCTACGAAAAATAGGCCCCGAAAGGACCGGCTGAGAGTATGAATCGTGATACGAAGAGAATCTTAAATACCGTCGGAACAAAAGAATATGAAAAAATGATTCAAAGCGGTTTCCGCCCGGAGAATATGACTCCGGCGGAGACCGTTTTTTGCCTGAATAAAGTTTGCGGGGGCAGAGAGGAAAGTGCGGATTACAGAGAGGTTTTCTCCGAAGAAGCCTGTGCGGAGATCGAAGAGTTTCTTGCAATTGCGCAGGAACTGGAATCCATTTCCGACGGCGCCTGCGAAGCCGTTCTTCGAAACGGAATCGTTCCGAATATCGAAAACCTGTATAAGCTTCGCTACGAAAGAGAGAGCGTACCTGCAACCGGAAAGGGACTGCATGGTTCAAAGACCGCTCTTGCCTGGGCTTTTCCCGAAACGAAAAAAGAGAGTGCGGAGGAATTCCTTGCAAGGATCGAAATGCAGGCCGATGACTTAAGCCTCGCCAGAGCAAGGTGGCTGATGGAAAAAGAAATCTTCTTAAGCCGTTCCAATATGGAAATCTTAGAAGAGCTTTGGACGATGAATCTTCCGCTTTCCGAAGAGGATGCGATTCGTTTTGCCTGTGAAAAAGTCCGCTTCGGAGAAGTGCCGAAAGAGGGATTTTTGACCGAAAAGCTTCGGGCGATTTACGACAAGAAGACCGAAGAAACAACCGAACCGGCAGCAGGATGTCCGGAAGAAGGAGTATTGCCGGTACTACCCTATGAGGAGTATCGAAGAAGAGTTTACCTTGCCGGAGAAGAAGAGGAAACGTTACGCAGATTCGGTATTCCTGCGACACCGAATAATGCTCATGCAATAAAAGAGATCCGAAACGGAGACCGGAAAGCCTTTTATCGGGAACTCTCCGGTCAAATCGGAAGAAGAGTGCTTTGCCGGATTGCGGGAGGATGCAATCCTTTTGCGGGCGAAGGGCTTGGTAATAAATTAAGAGAGATGGTTTCTTCCGAAGATGATTTCGGAAGACAGCTTGATATGCTTTCTCTTCTGGAAAGCGAAGGCTATTTCGAAAGACCCTTCCTGTGGGGAAAAGAGATTGGATGTTTTCGAATTCGAAAAGACGAAAAATCCGTCATTGCCGCAACAAGCGGAAACTCCTTCGGCGGAATTGTTTTTCGTTTTGATCCAAAAGGCGGAAACGGTATTATTGTCGTAGAGAAAGAAGAGACTCTTGCTTATCTGCAGGAGAGCAAAATAATGGAGAAGCGCCTTTCGGAACTTCTCCGGGAACAGATTCTGTCTTATACATATCTTCTTCATGCGGATTATGAATACAATCCGGATTTCTTACATTGATCAGGGAAGCGTGTATTCATCCGAATAATACGCTTTTACAATTCCTCCGCTTGTCCCGACGGACATGTAGTAAAGTCCGGACAATTTGACGGATTCATACACATCGTTTCCGACTTTCAAATCTTCCCCATCCTGGATTTCAAGATAATAGGAATAATTGGTGGTTTCATTCGCGGAATCATAATTTTTGGTATAGTGTTTCCCGGTAACGATATATTCCTGAATTGTAAGAGGTGTGCCGGATTTTTCCTTTTCACTTTTTACGGAATAGGAAGTGATATAGCCAATTCCACATAGGAATACGACCGAAAAGGCGGATATGAGAATAAAGAGCCTGCGTACCCTGGCATCTTCATCCCAGCCCCTCTCCTTTGAAATACGATAGGAGCGGATGGAGCGGATTAAGAAGGTTACCGCGACAATGGCAAGAATCCAGAAGCCATATTTCAGTACATTCAGAATGGCGATGTTATATACGATATTTGCCTGTCTGTCGGCCTGAAGCAGTTCCTCTGTCAGTACGATCTTGTTGTCTTTCGTCTCGATTTGGATGGATTGCCGTCCGGCTTTCCTGGTAATCTGACTCTGATATGTGGCATAGCCGACAAACAGACCGGCAGCAATTAATACGAGAGCAACCACAATCAAAAGATAGTTGGTATTCTTGGAAACTTTCGTGGAGAAATAGTCCGGATCATCCGTATCGAGAAAGAGCTCCTTGCGACTTCCGATCGTTTCATGAACGGAAACGGAGTTTAAAGCCGCCTCATCGAAGGCGGTATATTGGTCATTCAGGAAGGTATAGGTATAGACGGGAGCGCAGACAAGCAGACCGTTATCGAGCCAGTACTGATAGCCGATACACTCGCCGGTCACCTTTCCCTTAAAGGAGCGAAACTGAAAGCCGAAACCGGTGGAAACACAGATCAACATGGCAACGCCCCAGAAGATGAACACAAAAGAAAAGATTATGGGTAACAGGCTGATTCCCTGAATCGTGATATCAAATTTACTACTGAGAATTGCAATCAGGATGCCCAGAATGGACCCGGTGATACCGAAAATAGCCAGATAGCCTAGCTTCCCGATCTTGCCGTTAGCGGATCGTCTGTCGGCCTTCTTTCCGATGTTCGTTAAGGACGATATAAGAGTATTCTTCGTACTTTCCAAGACATTACGATGCATGACCTGTCTGGAAATCTCATCCAACTCCTGAATAGGAGTCCGGTCAAAAGTCTCATCATTCCGAAATCTCATTTTCCCCTCCCCCAAGGTTCCGCAAATGAATCCTTCAAAAATGATTCTATCACAGTCTATGCGGATAGAAAAGTTATTGACAGGCGATGAAGGCCGAAAATATGCGGAGTTCTGGATTTTTAAAGGTGTTTTTTCCCGGAAACGTTGTGAATAATCACGAAAATACAATCGGTACTTATTTTTTTTCGAAAGCGACTTTACAAACCGTTCGAAAAGAATCTATAATGCACATACACGGCAAGTCATTCTGACTTGTTTAGGATCCGGATCGGATCAAATTTCCTAATTTTAAATCATACGTTAAAGAGCTTTTGGAGGTGATTCTATCGTCATTTTGGGTTTGCTTCTTTTAGGGGTATTTTTATCGTTTCATCATGGTGACTCATAGGAGACAAAACATGCAAAAAGAAATCATAGCCATCGGTCACTCGGACAAAGAGTTTGCCGGAAGGCTTACGGATTATATCAACAGCCATAACCTTCTGCCCTATCCGGTAGCAGCATTTTCGGAAAAAGGGAGGCTGACCAGATATGAAAACAATGCACCCGTAAAAATCAAAATTGTTGAGCAGGGGTGGGAAGAAAGAGAAAAAAAGAAGAATCTCGGACAAAACGTTTTTCTTTTTTGCGATACGAAAGAAGAGGAGGGGGAAATGTACGTATACCGATTTCGTGCAGCGGATCTGTCGGCAAAAAGAATCGCCGAAATTGCGGGAATGAGAGTCACGGTGAGAACGCCGGTAAGCGGAAAAACGAAACTGATCGGAATTTACAGCCCGATCGGTCGTTGTTTGAAGACCTCTTTTTCTTTGACTTTGGGACAAATGCTGTCAAACAGAAATCGCGTCCTCTATTTGAATTTTGAAAACTATTCGGCATTCGGAAAGGTCATGGGCATGACAAAGCCGGCAGATATGGGAGACTTGCTGTATTATTTTTTGAATCTTGCTGACGGTGTATACGACAAAATGGATGAAATAATGGTGTCGGTAAACGGTCTGGATGTGATTCCGCCGGCCCTGTCCTATCTGGACATAGAAAGCGTCACGGAAGAGGAGTGGGAGAACTTTTTTGATGCGCTGATCCAAAAAGGATATTACGACTATATCATTCTGGATTTATCGGAGTATATAAAGGGATTGTACCGGGTTTTGCGCAGATGTTCCTACATCTACACGTTTGCTCCGGGAGACGGGCTGGCGATGGCGAAGGTGGAACAGTATGAAAAAATCCTGGTGGAATTGCATTACAAAGACGTGCTGGACCGGACCAGAAAAGTAACCCCTCCGATCTTCCGGAAACTGCCGATTAAACCGGAAGAGTTACTTCACTCGGAGCTTGCAGACTATACCAGAAAAATAACGGAGGATGATTTTCATTGGAGCCGATTATAGAAAATCCCGAAGATGTTTTGCGTTTCAATCAACTCATTAAAGAAATCAAAACGCTCACAATTGAAAGAATTGATTTATCCAGGGAGTGCTCCGACGAAGAGGTAAATAGAATCATTTTTGAAGTGATTCTGGAAAGAGCCAGGGAAAAATACATTCCGCTGGTTGAACGAAAGAAGCTGGAAAGAGCGGTGTTTAACGCACTCAGAAAACTGGATTTTATTCAGGACCTGCTGGAAGAAGAAACAGTTTCCGAAATCATGATTAATGGTCCCGATGTCATTTTTGTCGAAAGAGAAGGAAAGATTACCCGCCTTGGAAAAACATTTGAGTCCGTGGAAAAACTGGAAGATATGATTCAGCAGATTGTTGCTTCCTGTAATCGCTCGGTAAACGAAAACTCTCCGATTGCGGATGCCAGGTTGCCGGACGGAAGCCGTGTGAATATTGTTCTTTCACCGCCGGCCATAGGAGGGCCGGTCGTGACAATCCGACGCTTCCCGAATAACACGATAACGATGGATTCCTTAATCGAAAACGGAACCGTCACGCAGGAAGCCGCGGATTTTCTGAAACAGGCGGTGGAGTCCGGAATGAATATCTTTGTAAGCGGTGGGACCAGTTCCGGAAAGACAACGATGCTGAATGTACTTTCGGGGTTTATTCCAAATGAACTGCGCGTGGTCTGCATAGAAGATTCCGCTGAACTTCAGATTCATCACATACCGAATCTGATACGGCTGGAAACCAGAAATTCCACGCAGGAGGGCTGCAGCGAAATCTCGATTCGCGATTTGATTCGTAATGCATTAAGGATGAGACCGGACCGGATTATTGTCGGAGAAGTGCGAGGGGGAGAAGCGATGGATATGCTCCAGGCCTTTAACACCGGACACGACGGCAGTCTGTCCACGGGGCATGCCAATTCCGCATCGGATATGTTGTTGCGACTGGAAGCCATGGTTTTGATGGGAACGGAACTCCCGATCGGCGCCATAAGAAGGCAGATTGCCACGGGAATTGATCTGATTGTTCACCTGGAAAGAAGGCGTTCCGGAAAGAGAAAGGTGGTGGAGATTATGGAGATTCTCGGAATGGAAGGCGAAGAAATCAAGAAAGGAGAATTGTTCCGGATGGAAGAAAACGAGAACGGGGAAGGACGCTTGATCTGTGTGAAAAAGGAAATGACGAGAAAAAGGGGATACCCGGGAGAATGGGTATGAGATATGACAGATATCGTTTTTCTTTTCCCGGTTGGATTGCGATATTGGCAATTTGGGTAATCGTAGTTACGGCATTTAGTTGGTTTTTCTATCATTCATTTTGGGTAGCAGTTTTTCTTGGCCCGTTTTTCCCATTGTATTTCAGAGAAGTAAAAAAAGAATGTATTCAAAGAAGGAAGTGGAAACTGAAAAGTCAGTTTGCGGATGCACTTCAGGGGGTATCCACGGCACTTCAGTCCGGCAATTCCATGGAAAATGCCTTTCGAAAAGTATATTCGGAGATGAAATCCATTTATGGAAAGGAAGCGGATATTGTCAAAGAATTCTATGTCATCGTAAAGGGAATCGACAACAACATAACGATTGAAACCATGATTTCCGATTTTGCGGCGCGGAGTCAGATTGAGGAAATCGAAGATTTTTCGGATATTTTCATTGTTGGAAAAAGAACCGGTGGAAACATGAGAGACATGATATCCGTCTGTTGTAAGACCATTACGGAACAGATTGAAATACAAAGAGAATTCCGGGTATTGTTGGCGTCGAAACAGTTGGAACTGCGTATTATGTGTCTGGTTCCGTTCGGAATGCTTTTGTATATCGGAACAATGTCGAAAGGATACTTCAATGCGCTGTATGGTTCCCTTTCGGGAAAGATTATCATGACGGGCTGCCTGATCGCTTATATCGCAGCGTGCCTTTGGGGGAGAAGCATCATTGAAAAAACAAAAAACTAACAAATACAGGCATATCTCCATGGCTGTTATGGCGCTTATGTTTTTGGTCTTTATGAAAAACACGAGGGCAGAGAAGTCCGTAACGGAAGTGGCAATCCCCATCCTTCTTATGCTGTTCGGATGCGGGTTGTTTATCTTAGCGCCGAAGGTCGAACAAAGGGAGAGGAAAAAAAGCAGAGAAGAAAAAATACGAAAAGAGTTTCCGGAATTTGCACTGAAGGTTTCGATGTTAATCCGTGCCGGTTTTTCTCCCAAAAGTGCATTTGAAAAGATGGACAGGGGTTACCGAAAAAACAGAAAAACATCAAAGAAAAAGAGCGTTCTGATGGAAGAAGTAAATACAACGCTTCGGGAGATGGAAAGCGGAATTCCGGAAATACAGGCGTATGAACGTTTTGCCGAAAGATGCGGAATGCTGGAGGTGATTCGCTTTTCCGGACTACTGATCCGGGATATTAAAAGGGGAAGCAGCTGTCTTTCCGAAGAGTTGAAAGAAGAGAGCAAAAAAGCAATGAATGCACAGCGGGAACTGGTGCGAAAGAGGGGAGAAGTGGCGGGAACGAAACTGCTGTTTCCGATCATGATTTTTCTTCTCATCGTGATGGTTATCATTCTGTATCCCGCATTTACAACAATTTCAGCGATTTGATTAATAAAACATAAAGGAGGAAGAGATATGAAAAAGTGGAAACTATTAATCGGAAACAAAGGATTGTCAACGGTGGAGATCATTTTGATTCTGGTTGTACTGGTCGGGCTGGTACTGATTTTTAAAGACGAAATGGTGAAACTTGTGGAAAGTGTTTTTCAAACGATTACAAGTCAGGTCTCCAAGATATAAGGAATTAAGGTGAGACAAATGAAAAAGGGAGTCATAACCGTATATCTGGCCATCACATTTTCTTTAATTCTTTCGCTGTTTTTAAGTGCTTTTGAGGCGGCGCGGGCCGGAGCGTACCGGGTTGCCGTGGAATGTGCATTAAGAAGTGCAATTCTCTCGGCGTTTGCAGAATACAACAAGGAGCTTTTGAACAGATATGATTTGATGTTTATAGATCTTACCTATCAGACGGACCGTTATTCCAACGAAGCCCTGGCCGAAAGAGTAGAAAACAGAATGGAAGAAAATCTCAACCCGTTTGATGGGGAAGGATATGATCCCGGTGCGGATTTGTTTGGAAGAAGCGAGGTTATAGCGGAAATCAAAGAGATCAGAAAGGCTACCGATTCCTACGGAGCAGTTATGAGAAATCAGGCTGTGGAATATATGAAAGATTTGGTCTCGGCGGACTTTATTCAGGATTTGCAGTCGCTCAAAGAAATTCAGACCATGTATTCGCTGACGGAAGAGAAGTACGAAAGCGAAAACGAAACCGTGATTCTCTCAGGCGAGTCCTGTGAAGAAGATTCCTCGTTGATATTATCCGATGATGAGAAAAAAGAGGTTTCGGTACTGTCGAATCCGGATGTGGAGTTATATTTTCTGCAACCGCTCGATCTTCTCGTGATGAAGGGCGACGTATGGGATGTGTCCGGAAAGACATTTAATCCGCTTGATGTGCCTTCCGCGAGAATAGCAGCTGTTTCAAACGGGGATGCGACCGGTCTTTTGACCGATCCTGTTTCCGAGCTACTGTTTACGGAGTATTGCATGCAAAAAAGCGGAAACTATTTGAATCCGAAAGAGAATACCTATCTTCGATATGAAACGGAGTATCTGATTGCCGGAACACCGAACGACAGCGCGAATTTAAGTGCTGTGATCCATTTGATTTTCGGACTGAGGACTTTGGCGAATGCCGTTTCTTTAAAGCAGGATTTCGAAAAGATGGCTGAAATCGAAGCAACCTCTCTGGTTTTGTCGGTTCTTACGAGGAGTGACCCGAAGACAATTGCAAACACACTCGTTTTTCTCTGGGCGGCAGCAGAGGCCACCTATGATACGGAAGATTTGCTAAAGGGTAAAAAGGTGGAACTGATAAAAGAAGCCAAAACGTTTCATACGTCTTTGGCCGGAGGCCTCTCCGGTCTTCTGGGGGCGGGTGCATCTTTTTCGAATATGGCACTTGTGGATTCGGTTGATTTTTCCTCGGAGAGTACGAGTATTGGCGAATACTCGTCAGGAGGGAAGACAATGGGAAGCAATATAAGGCTATCTTATGAAGATTACCTTCGCTTGTTTCTAATGAGTCAGCCGGAGGTTTTGCTGGGAATGCGGATGATGGATGTGATGGAACTCAATATCCGACAGACAAAAGGGAATGATTGGTTTCGTATGGATCAATGTGTGGATTTGGCAGAGTTTTATGCAAGTGTGCAAAGCTCTTTTGGTGTGAATTATACCATCAGGCGAAGATATGGTTATGACTTCTGATAAGGAACGGGGGCAGCGAAGAACTTCCTCTTTGGGAATATCCTTGTCTTAGGATAGGGCAGGTTACTGCGAATCTGAAACGTTCGCTTCGTGAAATCTCATGAACCGTTTTAAAGAATACTAAGGAGGAAGGTCTTGGCTGTCCCCGATGAATCGAACTCTGAGGAGGAAAAATGAAAAAAGGATCCATAACCGTAGAGAGCGCTCTGGTACTACCCTTATTTCTGTTTTTCGTGATGCAGCTTTTTTCGATGTTTGAAGTTTTGTCCGTCTATTGCAGGATGGAATTGGTGTTGGAGCAGGTGGCTGAGGAGGTGGCAACATATTTATACATAACGGAAGCAGGCAATATGGATTATGACCTGCTTTCCGAAGGGTATATTTTGGAAGAAGTGCTTCGAAAAGCGGAGGAAAAACGGCTGGATCAATCCGTTATCGATAATGGTTTGTCCGGAATTGCATTTCATCGGATTGAAGTATTGAATGACGGAGACGAAGTGGATCTGATGCTGACCTACCGGGTGGTACCATGGTTTTCCATCCGCGGAATCGGGGAGATGAAACTGGAGAATCATTGCAGAATTCATGCATGGACCGGATACGACAGATCAAAGGATTCCTTCCGGGAGGAAAAGGAGCAGACGGTATATGTTACAAAAACAGGGACTGCCTACCATCTTTACCCGGACTGCAGTTATCTGAAGGCCGGCGTTCGGGTTGTAGAAAGAGCAAAGGTGGGAGAACTTCGAAACTGTGAAAGATGCAAGTATTATCCATGCGAGTTTTGTTGTACGGAAGATGACGATTTGCAGACTCCTACCGTGGTTATCACGCCTTATGGAACCAGATATCATGATGATCCGAAGTGCAAAGCATTGTTTAAGGATGTGACGGCTGTTTCAATCAAGGATGTCGGAGACAGGCACCTCTGTCCGAAGTGCGAACAAAGAAAAAACGGAGAACAACAGTGATTGATAAAATAAGCCTGGCGATCTGTTTTCTATTTTTGCTGATAGAAGGGATAGCCGACAAAAGAAATAATATAATACCGATTCTTCCGGCGGGTGTCTGTATGTTGGCAGGCTTGGTGTTTGGAATCCTTCGGGGAAGAGAAACACTGATTTCCATAATCCTTGGGGCTCTTCTTGGTGGCATTGTGATCTTGCTGGCTCAAGCCACGAAAGAAAAAATCGGCTACGGAGACGGACTTGTTTTGGTTGCGACGGGACTCTTGCTGGGTTTTCGGAGGAATCTGCTTCTTCTGCTTTTTTCCTTGTTTCTCTCAGCGCTGGCCGGGATATGGATTCTGCTTTCAAGGAGGGGAAACCGAAACACAAAAATGGCATTTGTGCCGTTTATGCTCCCGGCGCTTACTCTGACCATCGCATGCACGGAAGGAGGAATCATACTTTGAAAAAAGGTTTGGGCGGAATGATCAGTCTGGAGACAGCGCTTGTTATGCCGGTTATTTTGTATACCATAATTGGAATTGTGTATTTTCTGATTTTTCTGTATGATCGCAATGCCATGGAAGAGGCAGCTTCCCTTGCTGTGATGCAGACGTTTTATTCCGGGAATGTGACGAATGAAGAAACCGAAAAAGTGATTACGCAAAAATGCAGGGAATCCCTGAAAGATCGTCTGGTTGCCTTGGAAAACCTGCAACTGCAGGTGAATGTGGGCAAAAACAGTGCGCAGCTCATTTTGACGGGAAACGTTAAAATGGCTGACTTAAGTGGCTGGGGCGGTATGTTTCCTTTTGGGGATATTAAGATTGACGTTACATCTTCGAGACTTTGCTCCGGGCAGTTTGTCCGGGAGGTGCGAAAGGGAGAAAAACTGACGGAATGGTTGAAGAAAAAGAAGGATGAATAGAAGTGGAAGCAGTATTTAAAAGGGATATGAACCATAATTATTTGATTTTGCCGGTTAAGTCTTCTTCCTATCAGGTAACGATGTTTTGCAGCAACCGGATTGATGGATTGTTACAGGGAATTGCCAAAAACTATAACGGAGAGGAAATGATTTATTATGATATTTCCGGAAAACAGAATCTTCTCCGGGTATACGAAAGAAGAGAACTCGGATTTGAAGAAATCAAGAGACTTTTTTATTCCTGGTCCGGTACGGTTTCGGAGGCGGAACGATATTTGCTGGATCCGATGCATTTTTGCTGTTCCCCGGAATACATTTACTATTCCTATCAGGAAAATAGGACGGAGTGGCTTTTTTATCCGGAAAACGAAGAGAAGAACGAGCCTTTTGGAATAGTCCTGCTTGCGGAGTTTTTGCTGGAAAAAGTCGATCATAAAGACAGGGATGCGGTAGATTTGGTGTATCAGTTTTATCGCTCCGTAAAGGATGGAACATTCCTGCTTAGCCAGATTCTGGAACAGATGGAGGCAATAAACGTCAGAGCTCCGATTTTGAACGATGAGAGTGAAAAAGAGGACTACGATTTAGAGGATTTTCTGGAAACGGAAAAACTGACAGAGGAAGAAAAGGAAGGCAGGGAGAGTATCCTCGGAAAACTCGGACGGCTTTTTAACGGACTCGGAAAGAAAAAAGGAAACACGGAAGAGGCAAACGACTATTACGATAAGCCGGAGACGGAGGAAATTATACCGGAAGAACAGGACGTGGCAACCGAGGAGGAATACACGAGGACCAGGCTCTTATGGAGTGAAGAAGAGGAGAGAAGGGAACTGGTTTGCTGTATCACGGGGGAGAGGTATTCCCTTCAAAAGTTCCCCTTTGTGGTCGGAAAGTCCGAAGCAGATGTGGATTTATGCCTGAAAGACCCTTCTGTTTCCAGGCTTCATGCACGCTTTTTTGAACGGGACGGTAAGGTCTGGATCGAGGATTTGAATTCCACGAACGGTATTCTTGTTAACGAACTGCGATTGGAAACCAACGAGACCGTTATGCTTGCCCGGGGAGACCGCATCTACCTCGGCGATTCGGGCTTTATCTATAATTGACTTTTTGCCCCGAAAACAAGTATAATTGCTTTTACGAAGGGGCAGAATAATGAACGAGTACTTGTCTTCTTTTATGATTTTGGAAGGATTTACACCGGTTAATACGAACCTGCGTCAGTTTTCGATTTTTCTGAAAAATGAACCGGGTTATGTGACCGCTGTTTTTTCGTATGAGCTGGGACCGGGGGAAGCCTGTGATCAGGTCTGGTACGCAAGCCTGCGCAAAAATGCAATGGACTCGTTGATTCAGGCACAGTTTCCTGAGGTACATCCCTTATTCTTGCTCGTTTCGCAAAATGTGGACCAGGCGGCATACGCTTGTATGCAGGATCGAAATGCCTGGGTAATCAATCCGGCAAACAGAAGTCTGATCATTCCGCAGGGACATGTGGAAGACTTCTACGGATTAAAAGGAAGATTAAATGTCTTTCTGCAGGACCCGGAAAAAGCAAAAACCGTCATCGGAGAATTGCAAAGACAGTATCAGAACCGGCAGCAGGAGACTCAAAGGGCGCAGAACAGAAGCATTGCAGCTACGATTCCCTGGGTGTCCATCGGAATTGCGGTTTTAAACTTAATCTTTTACGGACTGACCTATCTTTACGGAGATGCGTTTAATGATCTTTTTGATCTGGACCCTGTAAAGATTCATCAGAACGGTCAGTGGTACAGAGTTTTTACCTATATGTATCTGCATGCCGGCATGACACACTACTTAAACAACATGGTCATGTTGTATGTGGAAGGAAATGTCATTGAGGCCGGAATCGGAAGGTGGAAGTATCTGCTTTTCTATCACATCCTCGGTGTGTTTGCCGGACTCGGTTCTCTGGCGTATAAGGATTTTACGGGAAGTACGGTTCCCACGGTCGGAGCATCCGGCGCCATCATGGGAGTTATGGGAATCCTTCTGTTTATTACGATTCGAAACTTCCGTTCTCTTCGAAGAGGCGGCTCGAGAATATTTATGTTGGCACTCTGCGGAGTCGACAGCCTTTATCAGGGCTTTTATATGAAGGGTGTGGACAACGCGGCACACGTGGCCGGAATGGTCGGCGGTATCATTATCGGAATCATTTGGGACGCAGTGATGCGGAACAAAAGCAAAGGAAAATATATAAACCGGAGGGACTGAGATGAAAGACGATTGTATTTTTTGCAAACTGGCAAACGGAGTATTTCCGACAAACGGGATTTATGAAGATGATACATTCAAGGTAATTCTGGATGCGGGCCCGGCAACCAAAGGCCATGCGCTGATTTTGCCGAAAGAGCACTATGCAAACATATATGAACTTCCGGATGAAGTAGCCGGCAAGGTAATGATTCTGGCAAAGAAGATGGCAACTCATATGACAGAGAAGCTTCACTGTGACGGTTTCAACCTGGTTCAGAATAACGGACCTTGTGCGGGTCAGACGGTTTTCCATTTCCATTATCACCTGATTCCCCGCTATGAAAACGATGGACAGCATATCCTTTGGGAGCCGACATCTCCGAAGGAAGAAGACCAGAAGGAGCTTTGCAAACTCCTTTCCGTAGAAGAATAAGAAACGACGAAAGATAATATGAGCGAACAGAAAAAAGAAATGTTCCTTGCGGACGACGGAAGAAAGTATACGAAGGAACAGTATTTGAATAAGCTTAGAAGAGGCGTGCTATTAAGAGAGAACGTCTGGTTGGTTTGTTGCATTTTATCTTTTATAGCAACCTTTACCTATCTGTTTTTTATTTATAAGTTCGGACTGTTGGCAGGATCTCCGTGGAAGTATATCAATATCATTCTTCTTCTGCTCCTGACCTCATTTAATATTTATCTGCTTCCTATTGTTTTACGCAAAAACACTCGCTATACGGAATATTCCGCGAAGTTTAAGCAGATGTATGTCAAACCGTTACTGGAAGATGCATTCGGAAGCGGAAGTTATACCAAGGAAGAAAAGGTTTCCATCAAAGAGATTACAGAGTTTTCCATGCTTAAAAAAGCCAGAAGCGCCAGGGCAAACGACTGCGTGAAGGGAAACTATGACGGAGTTCCGTTTATCCGGTACGACCTCACGATGAAGTATGAAAACAAGAGTGGCAAAACGGATTGTGTTTTGATTGTTGCGCAGATCGATACGAATCTAAAAGAAGAGCTTCAGCTGATTCATGAGGATTTCGGCATCGGAAAAGCGGATTATAAACAGCCGGATGACTACTGCAAAGTACTGTCTCCGGATAAGGATTTTGACAAAAAGTTCTTTATCTATGCAAAAAATCAGCGTGAGGGAGAAAAGTTTGCAAGAAAACTTCCCTACAGAAAACTGATTTCTTTTTCCAAGAAAATGCCGGTTGCGGCCTTCTTTGACAGGGGCAAGGTTTATCTGGTGGTCGGAAGAGGAAAAGATGTTATGGAAGCGCCGATTTACCGAGCCGTAAAGGAAGGCCGGTGCATCAAAGAGGCGGAAGCGGAAGTTGATCTGATCAAGAATTGGATTTCGATTTTGAAAGAGTGTGTATAAGGAATAAAAAGGATTTCAGAGAACCTGAAATCCTTTTGCTTTAATACATTCTTCCACTTCGGAGGCATCCGCTGCATGTAAAATCTGCACCGGAAGTCCGGAATCACGGTTGAAGGACAGATAAATGTAGTCCACATTGATATTGCTGTCATATAAGGTTTTCAAGAGGCGGTTCAAGGCTCCGACTTCATCGGCCATCTCAACACCGATCACGTTGGTCAGTCTGCAAAAATAACCTGCCTCTTCAAGTTTCTTTTTGGCAAGTTCCGAATCGGAAACCACCATACGGATGATACCGAATTCGGCGCTGTCGTTTGTTACGGATCCCCAGATGTTGATGCCGGCACCGGTAAGGATGTTGGTGATTTCCATCAGGGTTCCTTTTTTATTTTCGGAATAAAGGGATAATTGTTTTAACATGTTCCTGCTTTCTGCTTCTTGCAGCTGTTATTTTTTGACCCTAACTGTAGGGACGGAGAGTTCTTCGATCAGGGAAGCAATCTTGTTGCATGCATCCACCTGGGAACTGGAATTCATATTCTCGGTGTATCTGCCGCGGTTGCAGTAGAGCTCATAGATTTTGTCCGTAAGAGATACCACATCCATATCTTCTTCCTGAAGTACCAGGGAATAACCCTGTGCTTCGAATGAAGAGGCATTCAAAATCTGGTCGCCACGGGATGCTCTCGCGGATAACGGAATCAAAAGGTTCGGTTTCTTTAGGGCGAGGAGTTCACAGATAGCGTTGGCACCTGCTCTGGAAACCACGATGTCGGCCATGGCCAGCACATCTTTTAATTCGCTCTTTAAATATTCAAACTGCTTGTAACCCTTCTGGGTAAGCAGAAGATTATCTACATGTCCGGCACCGCAGATATGAACAACCTGGAAGTCTGTCAGAAGTTTCGGAAGAGCTTCGCGGATTTCCTTGTTGATGATGACACTGCCGCTGCTGCCGCCGATGACCATCAGTACGGGAAGATCCTTGTTGAATCCGCAGAGTTTGTATGCGGCTTCCTTGTTGCCCTTCATTAGCTCTTCGCGAATCGGGGTTCCGGTCAGGACAGCCTTTCCTTCGGGAAGGGAAGCCACCGTTTCCGGGAAGTTGCAGCATACCTTCTTTGCAATGGGAATGCAAAGTTTATTTGCAAGGCCGGGAGTCATATCCGATTCGTGGATGATGCAGGGAATCTTCAGTCTGCCTGCAGCACGCACGACGGGAACGGAAACAAATCCGCCCTTTGAAAAGACAATGTCCGGCTTGATTTCTTTTAAATACTTCTTTGCTTCGCGCATACCCTTGATTACACGGAAGGGGTCGGAAAAGTTCTTCGGATCGATGTATCTGCGAAGCTTTCCGGTTGCCACACCGTAGTAGGGAATGTCATAGTCGGAAATCAGCTTTTTTTCGATTCCGTCGTAGGAACCGATGTAGTGCACTTCGTAGCCCATTTCCTTGAGTTTGGGAAGTAAAGCAATATTGGGAGTAACATGTCCGGCGGTTCCACCGCCCGTTAAAACGATTCTCTTCATGAAAAATACGTCCTTTTCGCAATTTTGCTGAAAAAATTATAGCAAATAAGATGTGCGTATTCAAGGAATAAAATGAAAAACCAAAGACGCGGGTGAAATGGGTGGAATGTCCTTGCAAAAAGGCTTGAAACCTAGGTTTAAGTTTGTTACACTAAAGTTTGGACAAAAATGCGCCAAGGCGCTTAGCAGTCAGGAGGTATATATATGAGTAAGGTAACATTTGATTATTCGGCAGCAGCTCCTTTTATGAAAGATCATGAAATGGATCTGATGAAGAAACTTGCATTGGATGCAAAAGAAACGCTGGTTGCAAAGACCGGTGCGGGAAACGACTTCCTTGGATGGATCGATCTTCCCGTAAACTATGATAAAGAAGAATTTGACAGAATCAAGAAAGCAGCGGCAAAAATCCAGAGCGATTCCGATGTGCTTCTGGTTGTAGGTATCGGTGGATCCTACCTCGGAGCAAGAGCGGCAATCGAGTTCTTACGCCACAGCTTCTATAATGTAGTAGATAAAAGCGTTCGCAAAACTCCCGAAATTTATTTCGTTGGTAACTCCATCAGCTCTACCTATTTAAAGCACTTAATTCAGGTAATCGGCGACAGAGATTTCTCCATCAACATGATTTCCAAGTCCGGAACCACCACGGAGCCCGCAATTGCATTCCGTGTTCTTAAGAAACTCTGCGAAAAGAAATATGGTGAGGAAGAAGCTGCAAAGAGAATCTATGCTACTACCGACAAGGCACGCGGATCCTTAAAGGGACTGGCTACCGAGAAGGGATATGAAAGCTTCGTAGTACCCGATGACATCGGCGGACGTTTCTCCGTACTTACCGCAGTAGGCCTTCTTCCTATCGCAGTTTCCGGAGCAGATATCGATAAGCTGATGGAAGGTGCCGCAGCAGCAAGAGAGATGGCACTGAACAACGCATTCGAAGACAACGATGCATTAAAGTATGCAGCGGCAAGAAACGTTCTTTTAAGAAAAGGAAAAGTAATCGAAATCCTTGCAAACTATGAGCCCGCAGTTCACTTCGTATCCGAGTGGTGGAAGCAGCTTTACGGCGAGTCCGAAGGAAAAGATCAGAGAGGTATCTTCCCCGCAAGTGTGGATCTTACCACCGACCTTCACTCCATGGGACAGTTCATCCAGGATGGTTCCAGAAACATTTTTGAAACCGTAATCAATATCGAGACTTCCAGAGAAGAAATCATCATCGAGGAAGAACCGGTTGATCTGGACGGCCTGAACTACTTATCCGGAAAGAGCGTTGACTTCGTTAACAAGTGTGCAATGAAGGGAACCGTACTTGCTCATACTGACGGACAGGTTCCGAACTTCATGATCAACATTCCCGAAGTAAACGAATTCTACTTAGGTGAATTATTCTACTTCTTCGAGTTCGCATGCGGCGTAAGCGGGTACATCCTTGGTGTAAATCCGTTCAATCAGCCCGGTGTGGAAAGCTACAAGAAGAACATGTTTGCTCTTCTCGGAAAGCCCGGCTATGAAGAGCAGAGAGAAGCACTTCTTAAGAGACTTCAGTAAGAGAATTATTATAGAAAGAAAGTAACGTTGGCAAACGGCCGTTAATTCGGCCGTTTGCCCGTAAGGAGACAATAGTATTATGGCAGACGACAAGAAGCAGCTCGAAGCGATTACCCCTATGGAGGAAGACTTCGCGCAATGGTATACCGATGTGGTAAAGAAGGCAGAGCTTACGGATTATACCTCCGTAAAAGGATGTATGGTCATTCGCCCCGCCGGCTATGCCATCTGGGAACTGATTCGTAACCAGCTCGATGCAGAGTTTAAGAAAACAGGCGTACAGAATGTATATCTTCCGATGTTCATTCCCGAAAGCCTTCTTCAGAAGGAAAAAGATCACGTGGAAGGCTTTGCACCCGAAGTGGCATGGGTAACGCAGGGTGGCCTTGAACCCTTACAGGAGAAGATGTGTGTACGTCCGACCTCCGAAACTCTTTTCTGCGATTATTATGCAAATACCGTGCATTCCTACAGAGATCTTCCTCAGGTTTGCAACCAGTGGTGCAGCGTGGTTCGCTGGGAAAAAACAACCAGACCTTTCCTCCGCTCCAGAGAGTTTTTGTGGCAGGAAGGCCATACGGCTCATGCAACCGCAGAGGAAGCACAGGAGAGAACCGAGCAGATGTTAAACGTTTATGCTGACTTCTGCGAAAATGTTCTTGCGATTCCCGTAATCAAAGGCCGCAAATCCGATAAGGAAAAATTTGCAGGCGCGATTGCAACCTATACCATTGAAGCTTTGATGCATGACGGAAAAGCCCTGCAGTCCGGAACCAGCCACAACTTCGGCGACGGTTTTGCGAAGGCATTCAATATTCAGTACACTTCCAAGGACAACAAACTGGAGTATGTACACCAGACTTCCTGGGGTATGACCACCAGATTGATTGGTGCCGTAATCATGGTTCACGGAGACAACTCTGGTCTGGTTCTGCCTCCGAAGGTAGCACCCACCCAGGTAGTGATCGTTTCGATTCAGCAGAAGAAGGAAGGCGTAATCGATAAGGCATTCGCTTTAAAAGAGCAGCTGAAAGACTTCCGCGTAAAGGTGGACGATTCCGAGAAGAGCCCCGGATGGAAGTTCGCAGAGCATGAAATGAGAGGTGTTCCTCTTCGTCTGGAGATCGGACCTCGTGATATCGAAGCCGGAAAAGCAGTCATCGTTCGCCGCGACAACGGAGAAAAGACGGAGATTTCCTTAGACAATATCGAAGTCACCATCGGTGAAATGCTTGACCGTATTCAGAAGGAAATGCTTGAGCGTGCGAGAGCACACAGAGAAGCACACACCTACACGGCAACGAACTACGAAGAGTTCGTCAAAATCCTCAATGAGAAGCCCGGCTTTGTAAAAGCCATGTGGTGTGGCGATCAGGCCTGCGAAGATAAAGTCAAAGAAGACACAACGGCAACCAGCCGCTGCATGCCGTTTAAGCAGGAGAAGATTTCCGAGACCTGCGTATGCTGCGGACGCCCGGCCAAAGCACTGATGTACTGGGGCAAGGCTTATTAATTTCTGTAGACTACAGACCAAAGCAATCCAAAATGCGATGGTCGTGACACTAATATTTTATAAGGAGAAAACAAAATGAATGTATTGGTAATTAACTGCGGTAGTTCATCCCTTAAGTATCAGTTAATCAACTCCGAATCCGAAGCAGTTCTTGCAAAAGGTCTTTGCGAGAGAATCGGTATGGATGGAGCAAGACTCAATCATACCCCTGCAGGCGGAGAGAAGGTTGTTATCGAGCATCCGATGCCGGATCATACAGTAGCGGTTCAGCTTGTAATCAATGCTTTGACGGATGCAAACTACGGCGTGGTAAAATCCTTAGACGAAATCGATGCTGTAGGACACAGAATCGTCCATGGCGGTGAGAAGTTCGCTTCCTCCGTAGTCATCAACGAAGAAGTCATCAAGGCAATCGAAGAGTGCAACGACCTTGCGCCTCTTCACAACCCCGCAAACTTAATCGGTATCCGCGCGTGCCAGAAGATCATGGAGAATGTTCCCATGGTAGCCGTTTTTGATACCGCTTTCCATCAGACCATGCCCGAGAAGGCTTATATGTACGGACTTCCTTATGAGTACTATGAGAAGTACAAAATCCGTCGTTACGGCTTCCACGGCACCAGCCATGATTTCGTATCCGCACGTGCTGCTGAAATCCTCGGCAAGAAGAGAGAAGACTTAAAGATTATCGTTTGCCACTTAGGAAACGGAGCTTCCATTTCCGCAGTAAAGAACGGAAAATGCGTAGATACTTCTATGGGACTTACTCCTCTCGAAGGTTTGATCATGGGTACCCGTTGCGGTGACATCGATCCCGCTATCGTGGAATTCATCGCAAATAAAGAAAACTTATCCGTTTCCGAAGTGAACACCATCATGAACAAGAAGTCCGGTGTAGAAGGAATGTCCAAGGTATCCAGCGACTTCCGTGATCTTTCCAAGGCAATGGATGAGGGTAACGCCCTTGCAAAAATGGCTCTGGAAGCTTACACCTACAGAGTAGCAAAATACATCGGTTCCTACGTTGCAGCCATGAACGGCGTGGATGTTATCGCATTTACTGCAGGTATCGGCGAGAACGACGGCAGAGTAAGAGCTATGACCGGTGAATATCTGGATTACCTCGGATGCGGAATCGATCCCGAGAAGAATGCGGTTCGCGGAGAAGAAATCATCATCTCCCGTCCCGGAGACAAGGTAACCGTTATGGTAGTTCCTACCAACGAAGAACTTGCCATTGCACGTCAGACCGTAGCACTTATCTAATCGGTAAAAACACGCGGCGCTTCGGTTTGGAGCGCCGCTTTCTTTATTTACGTAGCACACCCGGAGAAAAGAATTGATTATCAAAGAGAAAAAAGTCAAAGAACTGAATAAGGTGTTCAGTGTCCTGCTAAGCATCGCCGTGCCTGTGATTTTTGTGACAGCGGTGATCATAAGGTGTGGGAACACATTCGAATCAAACGATGACTTATTTATTTCGGGAATCCTTTCGGGGGGACTCACCGGAGAAGTTGATTTTCATACGTTTTTCATCAGCAACTGGATTACAATGCCGATTTCTTTGCTGTATCGCATGAATGCATCCATTCCCTGGTGGGGACTGTTTCTTCTGGCGATGATCATCCTTTCTCACGCCATTATCATTTACTATTCCATGCGAAACAAACCGGAGCGCGTGGTCATTGTTCCGCTTGCGGATCTGGCCTTGTCTTTTGCATATATTCATATGATTGGAAAGATTGAATTTACTTCGGTTGCCATTCTGCTGGCGGTTGCGGGCTATTCCTGTCTGATCATGGAAAGGGAGAAAAGAAGCGCCGCAATTTGGTTCTTTGTTCTGGAGTTTCTTTCCTACTGTATGAGAAGCGAAGGAATGTTGTTAATCCAGCCACTCGGTCTTTTGATGCTTTCCGGAATCTGTTCGGCGGAACGGGAAAGAATAAAAATGGGATTTTGGAAGGTTCTGATTACCTGTCTGATCATTATAGCGCTCGGTTTTCTCGGAAAAGTAATAACGGGGGAAAACTCAAAAGAGTGGAAGGAATTCAGCAGCTTCAATAAAATGCGCGCGGAAATCTACGATTACGGCCAGGTTCCTTCCTATAGCGACGTAAAGGAAATTCTGGATAAATACGGAGTGACCGAAAAGCAGTGGGAAGCTTTTTCGGATTATTCCCTGCAAGACTGGAATATGGATTCCAAATTGAGCAAGGAATTGCTCAGGGAGGTCAGAAGAACCAGAAAAACATCTTCTTTTACCGCTATTATTTCAGAAGTCTATCGAAATACGCTTGCCAGACCGGAAGTATTTCCGGCACTCATGATGTTCTTCTTTGCCGTGATTTTCATGTTTTTGCTGATGAAACTTCGGTATTTGCGAGTGCTGATCGGGTGTGTAATAGCGCATTTCCTGATATGGGGCTTCATGTGTTACCGCGGAAGGGTCATAGACAGGGTTTCCATCCCGCTTATGCTTGCGGAATGTTTCTTCCTTCTTTTTGCAATCCTAAGTATGACGGATATCGGAAAGGTTTTTGAAAAAAAGAGAACGTTCAAGATCTTCATAGTATATGCGGGTCTTGCGGGATTGATTTTTATCTCCTATAAAGTGGGATTGAAACCATACCGCGGAATCATAAAAGAAAACGAATCGCAAAAAATACTAATGGAGAGTTTTCGTCAATTGGAAGACTACTGTGAAGCCAGACCGAACGAGGCATTTCTTTTTGATATTTCATCTGTCGGCTATGTGCACGGAGAATCACTTAAGAAAGGTCTTGTGCCGAAGAATTACAAGTTCCATGGTGGATGGTTCGCGGCCATGCCGGCTTACCGGGAATCCATGGAGGAGTATTTAAAAAAGGACAACGGTTTTTCCTACATCGTGTATGATTATGACAAGGAACGTGACAGAATGGACCGCGGTGCTGCCAAATACTACGAATACATCACGGGCAGCAAACCCGTATTGACGGACCGGATTAACGTTTCATCCGGTGGGGTATTTCTGGTATATCGATACGACAGAAAAACTCAATAATTCTTCTTTCCGAATCTGTACGAATGAAGTCGGATATGGTAAAGTGGATAGCATAGGGGTTGGGTTTTAAATCCGATAATTCGGAATTAAGTATAGTAGGATAATCTATCAATAAGTGGGGGCTTATTATGAAGATTCTTATCAAAGAAATCATGACGGTTCTTCCGGACCAGAGAAAGAAATTCGCCGTTCATGAATGCAACGTCTATATCGAAGACGACATCATCAAATCCGTAATTGAAACAGAAAAGAAAAAGGACACAAGAGCGCCTTTTTCCGATAAAACCGCAGACAAGGTAATCAACGGAAAGAACAAACTTCTGTTGCCGGGTCTGATTAATGCGCATACCCACATTTACATGAACTTCATGCGTTGCTGCGGGGATGATCTGGCTTTCAATGACTGGCTTTTCAAAAGAATTTACCCGATTGAAGACAAAATGACCGATACCGATGCCTACTGGGGAACCCAGTTAGGCCTCCTTGAGATGATCGAGAGCGGAACCACGGGATTTATTGACATGAATCTGAATATGGACCCCTGCGGGGAAGCAATCCGAAAAGCGGGACTTCGCGGTATCATTTCCAGAGGCTTGGTAGGAGAAGGCCCCGAAGATGAAGGCGCAATCCGTCGTATCAAGGAAACCATGGAAGCCAGAGAAAAGTATCTGGAAAATGATTTGATTGAAGTATGCATGGGACCTCATGCTTCTTACAGTTGTGAGGAAAAACTCCAGCATTACATTGCGGACCTTGCAATGGAATACAATATGAAAGTGAATGTCCACCTCAGCGAAAGCCGCAAAGAAGTGGAAGACTGCAAGAATAAGTACGGGGTTTCCCCGATTGCGCTTGCAGAGCGCACCGGACTTTTTGCAAACCGTACGATTGCCGCTCACTGTGTTCATATTGATGATGCCGATTTGGACATCCTTGCAAAGAACAAGGTAACCGTGGCTACCAATCCGGTCAGCAATATGAAACTTGGAAACGGCGTGGCTCCGGTTCCGAAGATGTTAAAGAAGAGAATCAATGTTGCCCTCGGTACCGACGGGGCAGCCAGCAACAATACACTGAATATGTTCCATGAACTCTCCGTGGTGACTTTGATTCACAAGGGTGTAAACGAAGAAGCACAGTGTGTCAGCGCCAAAGAAGGACTCTTTATGATGACGATGGCGGGTGCAAAAGCCATGGGCAAGGAATACGAAATCGGTTCCGTGGAAGACGGAAAGAAGGCGGATCTCATCATTCTGAATACCGATACCGCATCCTTCATGCCGAGAAACGACTATATTTCGGCGCTTGCATACTCCTGCAACGGCTCCGAAGTGGAAACGGTGATCGTAAATGGTCGCATTATTATGGAAAACAGAGAAGTCTTAACCCTCGATAAGGAAAGAATCTTCTTTGAAAACGAAAAAATCATGAACCGGATTATCAAGAAATAATCGGCGAAAATACAGACAGGAAGAAACGTAACGATATGAGCAACCAAGAAATCCTTTCGAGAGTCGATCATACCCTCCTTGCGGTGGATGCAACCTGGGAGCAGATTAGGACCATTATAGATGACGGAATTACCTATCATACCGCAAGTGTATGCATTCCGGCCTACTATGTGAAGCAGGCGGCGGAGTATGCGGCAGGCAGAGTGGCAATCTGTACCGTCATCGGTTTCCCGAACGGATACTCCACAAAGGAAGCCAAGTGTTTTGAAGCAGCCGATGCCGTCAGAAACGGAGCGGATGAAGTGGACATGGTCATCTGTGTCGGAGCGTTGAAGGATAAAAAATACGAAGAGATTACCGATGAAATCCGTGCCGTAAAAGAAGCCTGCGGTGATAAAATCCTCAAGGTCATCATTGAAACCTGTCTTCTTACGGAAGAAGAAAAAATCAAAATGTGCGAGATCGTGACCAAAGCGGGGGCGGATTTTATCAAAACATCCACCGGCTTTTCCAAAGGAGGAGCGACGAAGGAAGACGTGGCTTTGATGAAAGCAAACGTCGGCGAAGGGGTAAAAGTGAAAGCGGCAGGAGGCATTTCCTCCATGGAAGACGCCGAAGAGTTTATAAAGCTCGGTGCCGACAGACTCGGAACCAGTCGCATTGTAAAGATTGTTAAGGGGCAGCAGTAAAAACTGCCTCTTTTTTTGTGGGCGCCGGAAGAGGTTGAATTATAAACCCGCGCGTGCTAAAATAAAACCGCTTATGTCTGCACAGGAATGCGGATATCGGCAAGGAGGACCCAATGGAGAATTTAGAATTACAAAAATTGGCCAACAAAGTACGGCAGGGGATCATTATATCCACACATGCCGCAAAATCGGGACATCCCGGAGGATCTTTGTCTGCGGCAGATGTATTTACCTATTTGTATTTTGAGGAGATGAACGTTAATCCGGAGAATCCGAAGGATCCGGACAGAGACCGTTTTGTGCTGTCGAAAGGACATACGGCTCCGGGACTTTATTCGACGCTTGCGTTGCGTGGATTCTTTCCGTTCGAGGACTTAAGTTCTCTAAGACATTTGGGCTCCTATTTACAGGGACACCCCGATATGAAAAAAACACCGGGTGTGGATATGTCCACAGGTTCCCTGGGACAGGGCGTATCCGCTGCAGTCGGAATGGCTCTGGCAGCAGGAATCGACAAGAAGGATTACAGAGTATATACTCTTTTGGGTGACGGAGAAATTGAAGAAGGACAGGTTTGGGAAGCGGCAATGTTCGCCGGATTCCACAAACTGGACAATCTCTGCGTAATCGTGGATAACAACGGACTTCAGATTGACGGACCCATTGATGAGGTCTGCTCACCTTATCCGATTGACAAAAAGTTCGAAGCTTTTAATTTTCATGTGGTAAAAGCAGATGCACATGACTTTGATTCTTTAAGAGCCGCTTTCAAGGAGGCAAAAGAAACAAAGGGAATGCCCACTGCAATCATTTGTTCTTCCGTAAAGGGAAAGGGAGTTTCCTTTATGGAGAATCAGGCAGGCTGGCATGGTGTGGCACCGAACGATGAACAGAAAGAAGCTGCACTGAACGAACTGAAGAAGGCAGGTGAAGCATTATGTCAGATGTAAAGAAAATAGCAACCCGTCAGGCATACGGAGAAGCGTTGGCCGAGCTGGGAGGGAAGTATCCGAATCTGGTGGTTATGGATGCGGACCTTGCCGCTTCTACCAAGACGGCAATGTTTAAAAAAGTTTATCCGGATCGTTTCTTTGATGCCGGTATCGCGGAAGCCAATATGGTCAGCATGGCAGCAGGCCTTGCAACTACGGGAAAAATCGTATTTGCCAGCTCCTTTGCGATGTTTGCAACGGGACGTGTTTACGAACAGATTCGTAACTCTATCGGATATCCGCACCTGAACGTAAAAATCGCTGCAACTCACGGCGGTATTTCCGTCGGAGAAGACGGTGCCAGCCATCAGTGCATCGAGGATGTGGCTTTGATGCGTAACATTCCCGGAATGGTAGTATGCGTACCTTCCGATTACGTGGAAGCGAAGGCGGCGGTACAGGCAGCCATCGATCATGACGGTCCCGTATTTTTACGATTCGGAAGAAGCAATGTTCCCGTGATCAATGACAGGGAAGATTATAAATTTGAACTCGGTAAGGGCGTTGTCTTAAAAGAAGGAACCGATGTTACCGTAATCGGAACCGGTATTTGCGTAGACAGTGTGGTAAAAGCGGAAGAGATGCTTCGCGCTGACGGGATCAGCGCTGAAATAATCAACATCCATACCATTAAGCCCATTGATGAAGAATTGATTGTAAAATCTGCAAAGAAGACCGGAAAAATTGTTACCGTTGAGGAACATTCCGTAATCGGCGGCCTGGGAAGTGCCGTATGCGATACGGTTTGCAGGCATTATCCGGTGCCGGTAATGAAAATCGGTGTGCAGGATGTATTCGGAACCTCCGGTTCGGCAGATGCCCTGATGCAATACTACAGATTGGATGCACAGGGTGTATACGAACAGGTTAAGGAGTTTTTGGGAAAATAATCTCCGAAAAAAGAGAAACAATCATTCAAAAACGAAATCAATCTCAGGATATCGAGTAGGGTGATTCGGCTCTGCTCGATTTCGTGCTTAATAACATTAAGAAATAAGGGGGAAATGAGACCATGACAAATAAAGGACCTTATTATATAACCACAGCGATTGCCTATACCTCCGGTAAGCCTCATATCGGCAACAGCTACGAAATCGTACTGGCGGACAGCATTGCCCGGTTTAAGAGAAAAGAAGGCTATGATGTTTTCTTCCAGACCGGAACGGATGAACACGGTCAGAAGATCGAACTCAAAGCCGCAGAGGCAGGGGTAAGCCCCAAGGAATTCGTCGACAAGGTTGCCGGAGAAATCAAATCGGTTTGTGACTGCTTAAATGTTTCTTATGACAAATTCATCCGTACCACGGATCCGGATCATGAGCGTCAGATTCAGAAGATTTTCAGAAAGCTCTATGACCAGGGGGATATTTACAAAGGGGCATACGAGGGAATGTACTGCACGCCCTGCGAGTCCTTCTGGACAGAGTCCCAGCTTAAGGACGGCAAATGTCCCGACTGCGGAAGAGAAGTAAAACCCGCCAAGGAAGAAGCATACTTTTTCAGAATGAGCAAATATGCCGACCGTCTGATTGAGCATATCAACACCCATCCCGAGTTTATCCAGCCGGTTTCGAGAAAGAACGAGATGATGAACAATTTCCTTCTTCCCGGCCTTCAGGATCTGTGCGTTTCCAGAACCAGCTTTAAATGGGGCATTCCGGTTGATTTTGACGAAAAACATGTCGTATACGTATGGCTTGACGCACTTTCAAACTACATCACCGGAATAGGATACGATGCGGACGGAAACTCCTCCGAACAGTATCGAAAATACTGGCCGGCGGATTTACACTTAATCGGAAAGGATATCGTAAGATTCCATACGATTTACTGGCCGATCTTCTTAATGGCTCTCGGAGAGCCTCTGCCCAAGCAGGTATTCGGCCATCCCTGGCTGCTTGCCGGAGACGGAAAAATGAGCAAATCCTTGGGTAACGTACTTTACGCAGACGACCTTGCCGCATTCTTCGGTGTGGATGCCGTTCGTTACTTCATGATTCACGAGATGCCGTTCGAAAACGACGGATCCATCAGCTGGAGTCTGATGACGGAGAGAATCAATACCGATCTTGCCAACGTACTCGGCAATCTGGTAAACCGTACCATCTCCATGAGCAATAAGTATTTCGGCGGAATTGTGGAGAACAAAAACGTTACCGAACCGGTAGACGATGAATTAAAGGCAGTTGCAACGCAGTGCTACGGCAAAGTGAAGGCCAAGATGGACGAACTTCGTGTAGCGGATGCCATCACGGAGATCTTCAATCTCTTCAAGCGTTGCAATAAATATATCGACGAGACCGCACCCTGGGTGCTGGCAAAGGACGAAGCAAAGAAGGACCGCCTGGCTACTGTTTTATACAATCTGACCGAAGGCATTATCATCGGAGCTTCCCTGCTTGAGCCGTATCTTCCCGAGACGGCTGAGCGGATTGCCGCACAGTTAAATACATCATTAAGAGAGTTCGATACACTCGGTGAGTTCGGACTGTATCCGAACGCAAACAAAGTAACCGATACACCGACTCCCTTATTTGCAAGACTGGATATCAAGGATGTTATGGCAGAGGCAGAAAGGATCGCAGCGATCCAGAAAGCGGATGCAGCCAGGGAAGAAGGCGGCAGTGCGGAAGAAGAGAAGCCGAAGGACGATGGCATCGACATTGAGCCCAAGGAAACCATCAGCTATGATGATTTTGCCAAATTACAGTTCCAGGTAGGTGAGATCATTGCCTGCGAGGAAGTTAAGAAATCCAGAAAACTGCTCTGCTCCCAGGTAAAAGTGGGCAGCAAGGTTTTGCAGATCGTATCCGGAATCAAGTCCCAGTACTCTCCCGAGGAGATGGTGGGCAAGAAGGTTATGGTTTTGACCAACCTCGCACCGGCAACACTGGCAGGCATTGAGTCCCAGGGTATGTTAATCTGTGCGGAAGATGCAGAAGGGAAACTTGCGCTGATGGTTCCGGAAAATCCGATGCCGAGCGGTGCGGAAATCTGCTAAGGAAATAACGAAATGGACAATTTCAGAGTTTTAAAAGCGAAGGAAGAAGACTGGGAAGAGGCGATGGGTTTAGCCTTTCGTACTTTCCGGAAATATGTGGAACCGGACTATCCGAAGGAAGGTGCGGATAATTTCATTGATTTTATCTCGGATCCGCATCTTTTCAATATGTTCCGGATCGGAGAGTACCATCTCTGGGTAGCCAGGGACGATGAAGAAGATGAGATCATCGGAATGGGAAGCATCCGCTCCGGAAACCATATTTCGCTTTTGTTTGTAGATGAAAAATGGCACAAAAAAGGTGTCGGAAAACAAATTATGAAGAAAATGGAAGATTTTGTAAGGGAAGGCGGACGTGACAAAATCACAGTAAATGCCTCTCCTTACGGAATCCCTTTTTATCATCGCATCGGCTTTGAAGATACATCCGGGCAGATTCTCAGCGGGGGAATGTACATTACCCCGATGGAAAAAAGAGTATAAGGAACAGTTATAAATGAAGAAAAATGTTTTTACGGACGGAGACAGCTGGTTGAATTCCGGTCTCAGCAGATTATTTGATGTGATCGTGCTGGGACTTCTTACCACGCTTCTTTGCATTCCGGTCATTACGATCGGCGCGGCAATCACGGCAAATATGGACGCCATGATCCGCTTCGCCATGAAAAAAGACGAAAAAGTTTATAAGAGATATTTTGAGGCATTCCGCAAAAACTTCCTAAAGTCGACCTTGATCTGGCTGATCATGCTGGTAGTGGGAGTTCTTGTTCTGGGCGCAGCCTATATGTCCTATATCGGAGTAGGTGACGTGAACTCAACCATGCGTATTGTATTGGTGGTCTTTACCTTATTAATGGTTCTTTTGTATGGATTCACCTTTACTTACGTTTTTGCATTGCAGTCCCGCTACGAGAATAAGGTAACCACGACAATCTTAAATGCACTCCTGATCAGTCTTTCCAACTTCCCGAAGAGCGTGGTTTTGTTCGGACTGACCGTCGGATTAACGGTTCTTGGCTATATCTACATCGGACTGATTCCGTTGTTTGTCATTCTTGAGTTTACGGTTGTAACGTTTATCGCGGGCAAGCTGATTGTTCCGATTTTTGCAAAACTCGGCGACGCGGAAGCTGCCGGAGAGGAAGTTCCGGTGGAAGAGGAAGCTCCGGTGGAAGAAGAAGCACCGGAAGAGAAGCAGGAAGAAGTTACAGAAGACGAGAAAGAGGATTCTGCGGAAAAAGAGGAGAAAGAATAAGAAAAGCACTAAACCGCAAGGTTGCAGAATGCGGTATCAATTTGCACAAAAGCCTATCATAGATGTGTACAATTTGACCCCGGAAAGGGTCTGTTGTGCACATTTTTTACAAGGAAATCAGAAAACTTTGTATATTTGTGGCATTTGTTTTTGCGGTTTTTTTCGATATACTCTTTGATTAGATGGTGTATTAGCACCCGATAATGTATTAAGAAAATCAGGAGGATTTATTTAATGGCAGGATTATCTTTGAGAAACATTTGCAAGGTTTATCCTAACGGTTTCGAAGCAGTAAAGGATTTCAACCTTGAGATTTCCGATCAGGAATTCATCATTTTCGTAGGACCTTCCGGATGCGGTAAGTCCACAACCCTTCGTATGATCGCAGGTCTGGAAGACATTTCTTCCGGTGAACTTCGTATCGGCGAAAGACTTGTAAACGACGTAGAGCCTAAGGACAGAGATATCGCGATGGTATTCCAGAACTACGCTCTGTATCCTCATATGACCGTATATGAGAACATGGCTTTCGGTCTTAAGTTAAGAAAAGTTCCCAAAGATGAAATTGATAAAATGGTAAAAGAAGCAGCTAAGATCCTTGACCTTACCCCGTTGCTTGATCGTAAGCCGAAGGCTTTGTCCGGTGGTCAGAGACAGCGTGTTGCCATGGGTCGTGCAATCGTTCGTAATCCTAAGGTATTCCTTATGGACGAGCCTCTTTCCAACTTGGATGCAAAACTTCGTGTACAGATGAGAATTGAGATTGCCAAGCTTCATCAGAGACTTGGTACCACCATCATCTACGTTACCCATGACCAGACCGAGGCTATGACCCTTGGTACCAGAATCGTAGTTATGAAGGACGGTGTTATCCAGCAGGTTGACACTCCTCAGAACCTTTATGACAGACCTCAGAACCTGTTCGTAGCAGGATTCATGGGATCTCCTCAGATGAACTTCCTCGATGCTATCGTAGAGGTTTCCGGTGAGACTGCATACCTCAACGTTGCAGGTCACTCCATTCCTCTTCCTCCTGCTAAGTCCAAGAAGTTGATCGAGGGCGGCTATGACGGAAGAAGCGTAACCTTCGGTATCCGTCCTGAAGACGTATATGACAGCGAAATGTATGTAGAAACCTCTCCTATGAGCGTATTCGAATCCACCATTAAGGTATACGAATTACTCGGTGCAGAAGTATTCTTATACTTCGATCTTGAGATGTTCCCGATGACCGCAAGAGTTGATTCCAGAACAACTGCAAGACCCGGAGATACCATCAAGTTCGCACTCGACGTTGAGAAGATTCACGTATTCGATAAAGAAACCGAAATGGTAATCACCAACTAGTTCAAAGTTTAAAAATGTATGCTATAATAAGGGTGTTCGCGGATATGCGGACACCCTTTTGCAATGCAATCCTGCAAAAGGGGTAACCGATTCAAGTTTACTTGAAAGCGGTTATTCCTTTTGCAGGATTATAGTGCGAATGCACTACACGAAATAGATGCGAAGCATCTATGAGTGCATTGCAAAAGATTGCAATGCATAGGAGATCTAATGAAATTAAGCACACGACTCATCATCATATTCTGCGCCATTGTCATTCTGCCATTCCTATTGGCAGCGGTGACGTATTTTATTATATGTTCCTCCATTGTCTGGAACATGAAACATACTTACGGCATTGACGACGTTCCTTTATCCGCAGCGCTGAACCCTTCGGAAATTTATTCTTCCATGACGGAAGAATATCTGGTTTTACTGGAAGACAAGCTGACGGACGAGGAAAACAGCTATAACGTGGCGGCGGAATTCAGTGAGGTGGATAATCAGCTCAGCCAAATTTCCTCCTTTTTGATTATCAGGGAAGAAGGAGAAATCCTCTATATCAATAATGAGAGAAAAGAGGATCCCGTACTCGGAGTTCTTGATACGCTCGATGCGGGAACTCTTCCGGAGGGCGTCAGCTTCTATTTCAATGATCTGCGGCGAGTGGTAAAGGCGGTTAATTACACTTCAACGGGCGGAAAAGCCGGAACGGTCTATATCGTCACCTGCGTCGGAATTATTGCCTCGGAAGTAACGGGCGTCGGTGTCTTTATCTCCATTCTGGTCGTGATGATGATTACCGCTATTATGCTGACGGCATGGCTGAACCAGGGTATTATTAAACCGTTGTATGCTCTTCGAAGCTCCATGAAGCGGATTGAAAAAGGAGACCTGGAGACTCCGGCCACCACAGTGGAGAAGGGCGAAGTCGGAGAAATCTTCGAAGGTTTTGAGAAGATGAGAATCCGCTTAAAGGAATCTTCCGAGGAACAAATCCGAACCGAGGAAGCGAACCGAGAGCTTGTCAGCAACATTTCCCACGATTTGAAGACCCCCATTACATCCATTAAGGGCTATGTGGAAGGAATCATGGATGGTGTTGCGGATTCTCCCGAAAAAATGGAAAAATACATCAAAACGATATATAATAAGGCAGGAGATATGGATTTCCTGATCGATGAGCTTACGATGTACTCCAAGATCGATGCCAATCAGATTCCGTACCGCTTCCACCGTATGAATGTGCTGGATTATTTCTCGGACTGCGCGGAAGAAGTCGGACTGGATCTTGAAGCCAAAGGAATTGGATTTGATTTCCGCTACGAACTCGAAAAAGAGACCGAAATCAATGCCGATCCGGAGCAGTTAAAGCGAGTCATCAACAACATCATCAACAATTCCGTGAAATACCGCAAGGAAGGCGAAAGCAAGATTGTTCTCCGCGTGGCGGAACAGGATTACAAAGATATCCTGGTAGAGATTTCCGACAACGGAAAGGGCGTCTCGGAAAAGGACCTCGAAAAAATCTTCAAGCGTTTCTATCGCACGGATGCCTCCCGTAATTCCAAGCAGGGAGGAAGCGGAATCGGTCTTTCCATTGCAAGAAAGATTGTGGAAGATCACGGAGGCAGTATCTGGGCGACCGGAAAAGAAGGCGAAGGATTCGCGATTCACTTTATTCTGCCGATTTTTGTGGAAAACCCCGAACCGGTGCAACTGGCCGAGGAAGAGCCGAACAACCCGATCATGAAACTGGAAAAAATCATCGAAAAGAAGGTTGGGGATACGGTTGCCGGAATCAAAACCGGTGTGGAGAAGACCAAAGCCGAGATCGGAAAAATGACCAAGCGCCAGGATGGCGAGGAAAAAACGGAAGAAGTACCGAAAGAAGATTAACCGATTATTCATAGAAATCATTAAAAAGAAGACAATAATGAAGAAGGGGACGGGTTATGAACAAGATTCTTATTATTGAAGACGAACAGGCAATTGCGGAACTGGAAAAAGACTATCTGGAGATGAACGGTTTTGAAATCACCGTATGCAATGACGGAAAAACCGGACAGGAAGTGGCACTGAATTCGGATGTGGATTTAATTATTCTGGATTTGATGCTTCCTGAAGTCGATGGCTACGAGGTATGCCGCAGAATCCGTGAGGAAAAGGATGTGCCAATCATTATGGTCAGCGCAAAGAAAGAGGATCTGGACAAGATTCTCGGTCTGGGAGTAGGTGCGGACGACTATATGACGAAGCCGTTCTCCCCGAGTGAATTGGTTGCGCGTGTAAAAGCACATATGACACGTTATTCCAGACTGGTAAATGCCAAGAAGAGCAATCATAACGATATTCTGGAAATCAAAGGACTTCGAATCGACAAGACCGCTCGTCGCGTATTCATCAACGGTGTGGAAAAACAGTTCACGACGAAAGAGTATGACCTGCTTTTGTTCCTTGCCGAGCATCCCGACGAAGTATTCCGCAAACAGGATCTTTTCAAGGAGATCTGGGGAATGGAATCCGTAGGAGATATTACTACGGTTACCGTTCATATCAAGAAAATCCGTGAAAAAATGGAAGATGATCCTTCTACCCCGCGCTACATTGAAACCATCTGGGGTGTCGGATATCGTTTTAAAGTTTCCTAATTCGGAGAGGAAGTAACGTGCAGGAATTAAAAATCCTATATGAAGACGAAGCCATCCTTGTCGTGTGCAAGCAAGCCGGCCTGGCGGTGGAAACGAAAAAAATCGCCGAAGAGGACCTGGAGAGCCTGCTTAAAAAGCACCTTGCAAAAGACGGGGATCGGAATGGAAAGAAACAGCCTCCCTACTTAGCGCCCATCAATCGACTGGACCAACCGGTACGGGGGCTGGTTTTATTTGCAAGAACCAAAGAGGTAGCGGGCAAGCTTTCAAAAGATCTTACCGACGGAAAGATTACCAAAATCTATCGGGCTTCTGTTTTTGGCTCCTTCGACGAGCCGGAAGGCACCCTGAAGGATACTCTGGTAAAGGACGGAAAAACCAACACATCGCGCGTGGTGAAAACCGGTGACTCCGGCTACAGGGAAGGGAAGGAAGCAATTCTTCATTATAAGGAAATATCTCCCGGCGAAGAGGAGATTCGGCTACTTACCGGAAGGCATCATCAGATCCGGGTCCAGTTGGCAAACGCGGGACATCCGATTTTGGGCGATAATAAGTACGGAAACGCCCGGTCGAGGGAAGAATCCGAAAAAAGAGGGATTACACAGATTGCACTGACTGCACAGAAATTGATTTTTGACCATCCTGTTTCGGGAAAAAGGATGGAGTTTGAATACGAAGAATAATCAGGAGGATATTATGGCCAGCGAGATCAGAGACATCAACTTAGCCGAGAGCGGCGAACGTAAAATTGAATGGGTAAAAAGAAACTGTGACCTGCTTCGTACGCTGAAAGAGGAGTTTGAGCAGACAAAGCCTTTCGCGGGCAAAAAGATTGCCTTAAGCGTACATCTCGAAGCAAAAACCGCCTTCCTTTGTCTGACTTTGGCAGCAGGCGGAGCGGAAATGTACGTGACCGGTTCCAACCCGTTATCCACCCAGGACGACGTAGCTGCAGCACTTGTGAAAGCAGGACTGGAAGTTCATGCCTGGTACGGCGCGACCGAAGAAGAATACAATCATCATATTGAAGAAGTTTTGAAGATCGGTCCGAATGTCATCATTGATGACGGCGGCGACCTGGTTCATATGATGCATACCAAATACCGTGACCTGATTCCGAATGTCATCGGCGGATGCGAGGAGACCACGACGGGCATCCTTCGTCTGGAGGCGATGGCAAGGGACGGTGTCCTGGAATTCCCCATGGTAAAGGTAAACAATGCGGACTGCAAGCACTTCTTTGATAATCGTTACGGAACGGGCCAGTCGGTTTGGGACGGAATCAATCGTACCACCAACCTGATCGTGGCAGGCAAAATCGTTGTCGTTGCCGGTTACGGCTGGTGCGGAAAGGGAACCGCAATGCGTGCAAAAGGTCTCGGAGCCAGAGTTGTGGTCACGGAAGTCGATCCCGTAAAAGCCATCGAGGCGGTTATGGACGGATTTGACGTTATGCCGATGAAGGAAGCGGCCAAGATCGGTGATATTTTTGTTACCGTTACCGGATGCAACAAGGTCGTTGATGCAGAGGATTTTGCGGTTATCAAAGACGGAGCCATCCTTTGCAACGCCGGACATTTTGACTGTGAAGTGGACGTGGCATACTTAAAGAGTGTGGCTACCGAGACTGCGGAAATGCGTAAGAATATCATGGGTTATCACCTTCCCGACGGACGTTGGGTTTACATCTTGGGCGAAGGTCGTCTGGTTAACTTAGCCTGCGGCGACGGACATCCCGCGGAAATCATGGATATGAGCTTTGCCATTCAGGCGCTCTCCGCTAAATATCTTGTGGAAAACGAAGGAAAGATTACCGAGAGACTTTTGGATGTACCGAAGGAAGTCGATCAGGATGTGGCAAGACGTAAACTTGCATTCCTCGGCAAAGAAATCGATGTTTTGACCGAAGAACAGATCAAATACCTTGGAAGCGCCGAGGTATAATTCGCGGTACGGCGTTTGACAATGTCGGTTTTACTGTGATAGTATTGTAATGCTTTACAAGGGTAAAGCGGGAGAAATCTGAAAAGGAAATCCAGGAAGGGCTTTCCACAAAGGAGGAAAAATGAAAAAGTTTTTGGCAGTATTGTTATCTGCACTTTGCCTTGCAACACTTTTGGCAGGATGCAACAAGAAAGAAACCACGGAAAATACTTCCGTACAGGCGGTATCTTCCGAAGAAGAAAAGTTCGTGTTCAAGCACGGATTCGATCTGGACTATCCCCCCTATTCCTATATTAATGATGACGGAGAGGTTGGCGGATTTGACGTAGAACTTTGCCAGGCAGTTTGCGAGTACTACGGATGGGAGTATCAGGCAGTTCCCTTCAACTGGGATGCAAAAGATGCTGAATTAAACGCAGGCAACTGTGACTGTATCTGGTCCGGATTTACAAGAAACGGACGTGAAGATGATTACACCTGGAGTATCAGCTATTCCGACAATACCCAGATGATTATGGTAGCCGATGATTCCGACATTAAGACTCTGGCAGATCTTACCGGCAAGGTAGTCGGTGTTCAGACCGCAACCAGCGCTTACGAACTTCTTCAGGATGAGGAAGGACAGAAGAAGCTTTGCGATACCTTCGCTTCTCTGGAAGTATTCGATACCTATACCGTAGCATTCAGCTCTCTTAAGGCAGGCGGAATTGATGCAATTGCAATTGATGTTACCAGCGGTAACTTCTTAATGAGCGAGACTCCCGGATATCACTTCCTGGAAGAGACTCTCGGCAGCGAGCAGTATGCAATCGGTTTCCGCAAGGGCGATACCGAACTTTGCGAGAAGATCAACGCTGCACTTAAGGCACTTGTAGAGGACGGAACCTATGCAGAAATCGGAGCAAAATATCCGGAAATCGAGCCGTTCCTTTGCTTAAAGCCCGAAGAATAATCAGAGCAAATAGAAAGATCATTATGCTGTGAATGAGTAGGGGAGAAATACCCCTACTCAATTTGTCTGTAAAAGATTCGTTTTTTTCTTAAATGAGGAGTAATTCATGACTTTTTCAACAATGCTGAGAACCATGTCGAGCGGCATGCTTAGAACGCTGTTGCTGTTCATCCTGACCCTGGCCGGATCCATTCCGCTGGGTATGATTGTTGTGTTCCTGAAAAAATCCAAAATACGGCCGATTTCCTGGCTTACAAAGATTTACATCGCTATCATGCGCGGAACACCGCTTATGTTACAGCTTCTGGTATGGTACTTCGGTCCGTACTATGTTCTGGGTATGAAAATCACCTCGGGATATAAGTTTATCGCGCTCCTGATTGGATTTATCATGAATTATGCCGCATATTTTGCGGAGATTTACAGAAGCGGTATCGAATCCATGCCGGTCGGTCAGTATGAAGCGGCAGAGATTTTGGGATACAGCAGGATTCGTACCTTCTTTAAAATCATTCTGCCCCAGGTGGTGAAGAGAATTCTTCCCGCCGTAACAAACGAGGTCATTACACTTGTAAAGGATACCTCGCTTGCTTCGGCCCTTGCTTATCAGGAAGTGTTCTCCCTTGCAAAACAGATTTCCGCATCACAGACCTCGTTCCTTCCTTTTGTGGTAGCAGGCGTGTTCTACTTCGTGGCAAACTACGTTGTGGCCATTGTTATGGGAAGAATCGAAAAATCCATGCAGTATTACAAGTAGGGGGACGATATTATGGAAAAAACCGTATTACGAATGACAAATATAGAGAAGCATTTTGATGACCTGGAGGTCTTAAAGGACATCAACTTAACCGTAAACAACGGCGAAGTCGTCAGCATCATCGGTCCTTCCGGAAGCGGAAAGTCCACTCTTCTTCGTTGCGCGACCTTCCTGGAAAAAATCGACGGCGGAGAGATTGTCTATCTGGACAAAACCGCAGCCAAGACAAGAGTGTTGTCGGACGGTGTCCGCAAGAAAGTCGAGTATGCCGGCAAGTCCGAGATGAAGGAGATCAAAAAATGCTTCGGCCTCGTGTTCCAGCAGTTCAACCTGTTTCCTCACCTGTCCGTGCTTCGAAACGTCATGGACGGTCCGGTTGAAGTATTGAAAAGAAACCGTAAGGAAGTCGAGCAGGAAGCCAGAGAACTATTGGATAAGATGGGTCTTGCGGATAAGGCGGATACCTATCCCTGCAATCTTTCCGGCGGACAGCAGCAGCGTGTTGCCATTGCGCGTGCCCTTGCCATGAAACCCGAGGTACTCTTTTTTGACGAACCGACTTCGGCCCTCGATCCCGAGCTTACGATAGAAGTACTGAAAATCATCCGCAAACTTGCGGAGGAAAAAATGACAATGGTAATCGTTACACATGAGATGTCCTTTGCGGAGGGCGTCAGCAACCGTGTCATTTTCATGGACGGCGGAGTCATTGTGGAAGAGGGAGATCCGAAGGAAGTTTTCGGAAATCCGAAGCAGGAAAGAACCAAACAGTTTTTGAAGAGCTACACGGAATAAAGGAGAATTGCTTGAAAATCCGATATGTCCTTTTAAATCCTACGGGAAACCGGACCATCCTGGTGAAAACTCCCGTACAAAAAGAAGAATACAAAGAAGTTGCAAAACTTCTTCTGACCAAGGAACCCACTGCCGAGCAGGTGGGTTTTCTTGAAAAGCAGAAAAACGGAGCACTGAAACTGAACATGGCCGGCGGAGAATTCTGTGGCAATGCCACCATGTCGGCAGCAGTCTATGAGGTCATGAAGAAGAAAGCTGCGAGCCCGGTCAGTTTGAAAGTGTCCGGAGCGAAGGGGACTCTGAAGGCAGAGGTATGGAAGGACAGCGATTCCGGAAAATACCACGGAAGGGTAAAGATGCCCTCTCCGAATTCTATCGAAGAAGTCAGTGTTACCCTGAAGGGAGAAAAGATGCGTCTTCCGGCAGTCTTTTTTGACGGAATCACCCACCTGATTCTAAGCAATATCGGAATTGCAAAGAAAAAGGCGGAAGAATGTGCCGTAAACTGGTGCAGGGAACTTGGAGTATCTGCTTTGGGACTTATGTTTTTCGATGCCGGAAAGGAAAAACTGAAGCCGCTGGTCTATGTGCAAAGTCCCGAGACTCTGTACTGGGAAAGTTCCTGCGGAAGCGGATCCGTAGCGCTGGCAGCCTGGCTGTATGAAAGCGGAGTGGAAAAAGATCGTTTTTGCTTTGCCGAACCGGGCGGAAAGTTAAGTGTGACGAAAAAGGGCAAGGCCTATTATCTGGAAGGCGAAGTTACACTCGAAAAAGAAGAGGAAGTGACGGTTCGCACCGAAAAGAAAGCAACTTCGAAGAATACAAAGAAGACAGATTCAAAGAAAACAGAGAAAGCCGCTCCGAAGAGTGCAAAGAAGACAGGAACCGGAAAGGGGGTTCCGAAAAAAGAGTACATCCTGGCCGTTTTAAAGAAACTTGACGAGGAATATGGCACGGAATACAGATGCTACTTAAATCACCGGAATGCCTGGCAGCTTTTGTTTGCAACCATCATGAGTGCGCAGTGCACGGATGAGCGGGTAAACATCGTGACGAAGGATCTGTATGTGAAATATAAGTCGCTTGAGGATTTTGCGAAGGCGGATTTAAAGGAACTGGAGGAGGACATCCATTCCACGGGCTTTTACCACAACAAAGCCAAAAACATCATCGCCTGCGCTAAGGCTCTGATCAGGGACTATAATGGCGAAGTTCCATCTGATATAGAAAGTCTGACATCTTTGCCGGGAGTCGGTAGGAAGACGGCCAACGTCATTCGCGGAAACATCTATCATATCGACAGCATTGTAGTCGATACGCACGTGAAGCGAATCAGCAACAAACTCGGGTTCACCACGGAAGAAGATCCCGTAAAAATCGAGTTTGATCTGATGGAGAAACTCCCGCAGGACCACTGGACATTGTTCAATATCCACATTATTACATTGGGCCGGACCATCTGCAAAGCACAGAACCCGAAGTGCGAAGAATGTTTCTTAAAAAAACTCTGCCCTTCCTGTAAAGCTTAATCTTTACATTGTCCCGGGAATATGTCAAAATGGGAAATAGAAATTGTTAACCAAACCACAAAGGGGGATTCAATATGAAAATGAGATTTCGCTGCGGATGCGGCAATGTATTTAATGGAACAGAACAGACGACTGTATGTCCCGGATGCGGAAGACCGCTTGATTTAAACAATTGCGGTGCAATCCAGGTTTATCGTATGGGAAATATGGTGGGAATGGCAGTTGGTATGGGTATCTATGTAGATGAAATGCCGTTCGGTCACCTTGCAAACAAGGAGAGTGTTCGTCTCGTGGTTCCTTACGGAACACACAAACTTCACATGACGCTTTCCACCAACAGAAACTGCAACGACCCGATGATTACCATTACACCTGAGGCTCCTGTTGCTTTCTGCAAGGCTCATATCAGCGGCGGATTTGTTGCAAAGATCGTTATCGAACCTGCAAATCCTCAGGATATGCCTCCCTGCTAAGGCGAAACTCCGTTATGAAATGAAAAACCATCAGGCTTTCAAGAATCAATTGGAAGCCTGATTTTAATTCTTATAATTTCCAATGAATCGTGCTTGAAAAGGAGGATGGAAATGTTTTGTGTTAATTGCGGTAGCCCTATGAAAGATGGGGAAATGTTTTGTATTCGTTGCGGAATGAAGCAGATCCCGAACAACGGAATCAATCCGGGAATGTCCGGACGGCCGGTATCACCGTATGGAAATCCGGGAATGCCGAATCAGCCGATGTCACCGTATGGAGCACCGGGAATGGCAAATCAGCCGATGTCACCCTATGGAGCACCGGGAATGCCGAACCAGCCGATGTCACCGTATGGAGCACCGGGAATGGTGAATCAGCCGATGTCGCCGTATGGAGCACCGGGAATGGTGAATCAGCCGATGTCACCGTATGGAAATCCGGGAATGCCCGCACAAAATGCTCCGATGCAGCCCATGCCTCAGCAGGCTCCTCAGCAACCGGTTCAGGCAACAGCACAAACAGCGGCAGCTCAGCCCGTTCAGCAGACAGCACCTGCTCAACCCGTAGCTCAGCCTACACAGACTCCGGCACAAGCAGCGCCGGCAGCTCAGTCTACGCTTGCACAAGCAGCACAGCCTATACAGCAGACAGCACCTGCTCAGCCCGAGCAGCCTCCTTTTGCACAGAGTGCATCCGAGGAACCGACGCAGGTACTTTCCAATAATGCGGCAGCACGTCAGAGTGTTCCTCCCACGGTTGGAATTACACAGACGGCAGATATTTTTAATGTAAATGCAAAAACGGCACAGGGTGTTCCTCCTACGGAAGTAACTCCCAAATCTGTGCTTGAAGAAGAAAAACCGAAGAAGAAATTCCCCTGGTGGATTATTGCCATTGCAGTCGGTGTACTGATTATCGGCGGTGCGGCCGGTGTATTCTTCTTTTTCAGAAGCCAGAAGGTCAAGGAAGAGAAGGCAGAAGAAGAGAGGCTGGAAGCAATTCAGCAGTTGTTTGACAACGCGGACGATTTTTACGAATCGAAAAAATACGAACAGGCGATTTCGGAATATAAGGATGTACTTAACGAAGAACTTACCGATGATGACATAGAAAGAGCATACCTCGGTATTGCCAAATCCTATGTCGGAATGGCAAACGAAGCGTCCAATAACGGCGATTACGATGTCGCACTGGGATATTATAAAGATGCGGAAAATGCACTCTCACAGGTAAAAGAGTGGTCCACCTACAAGAAGAAGATGGAAAGCTGTGAGAAAGATATCGAAAAAGGAAGAAAGAATGCGGAATCCGGCAAGGAGAGCAAAACCATAGTCACATCGGAACCTGCTCCGATTCCGAGTACCGTAGTTGACCGATATTCGCTGCAGGATACAGGAGATACACTTACCATTTATGTATGGAATGATGAGTGGAAGAACTTTTTCTGGAAATATATGCCGGGAGCGGTATATGATTATCTTGATGACGCATATCGCTACTCAGATACCGGAAAACTCGGAGATTTGGATGTTGTTTTCAAAGTGGTTCCTTCTACCGATGGCGCATATCAGGATTCGCTTGATAAAGCAATAAGGAATGGGGAGGATGTCGATATCTTCCTTGTGGAAGCGGATTATGCTCAAAAATACACGGTTGACGGTATTGCCCTTCCGATGAAAGAAATTGGAATCACGGATGCGGATATGGCAGATCAGTATGCATATACGCAGCAGGTTGTAACAAATGGTGGTGTTATTTACGGATCTTCCTGGCAAACCTGTATCAGCGGAATGATTTACAACCGTGCAATTGCAAAGCAGGTTCTCGGAACAGATGATCCGGCATCCATACAGGCAATGGTTTCCGACTGGGATAAGTATGAAGAAGTAGCCGGAAAGATGAAAAACGCAGGATACAAAATGACTCCGCGTGCATCTACCACATACAGAGTATTTGCAAACAACATGTCGACACCCTGGATTGTCAATGGTTCAATCAATTTGGATGACAACGTTAAAAAATGGGTTGATATGTCCAAGAGAATGGTAGATGCCGGTCAGACCAATACGGGTGATCTTTGGAATACAGGGGATGCCTTCTACTCCAACACAACGTTCTGCGTATTCGGACCTGCGTGGTACTTTGATTACTGCATGGGTTATGATGATTATGATCAAGTTGATTCCATCGCCGACAAAGGAGGCTGGGCATTCTGCGAAGGACCTCAGGCTCACTTCTGGGGCGGAACCTGGCTTTGTGTTGGTGCACAGAGCGACAATCTCCGTACTTGTTCGGATATCATTTATACCATGACTCTTGATAAGGATATTCTTAAAAAACTCGTAGAAAACGAGAATCAGAATCCGAACAGCAAGGAACTGATGTATCAGTATGGCAATGATGCCACCATGGGAAATATGGTTCTGGGAGGTCAGAATTATTATAGTGTTTTGGCAAGTGCAGGTTCAAAAATCGATGTCTCCACTATGACGGAAAAGGACATGGTTTTAAATGATCAGTTCCAGCTTGCAATGGATAAATACTTCAGCGGACAGCTGTCTTATGATGATGCCTATGCGGAATTTGAAAAGAAAGCAAAAGAATTGATTCCGACACTAAACTAACGGAACCGGGCAGTTTGCATTTTGCCCGCAAATACACTATAATTCGTGTTATGTTGTATTTTGAGGAGCGACGGCTTTCGAAAAAGTGTTTTGGTTATAAAGGAGACCACCCCTTATGATGAATTTACACAGCAAAAAATCAAAGAGGATTATCTCACTGGTTATCATCTTGATTCTGGTGCTCGCAATGGTAATTCCCACTATGATTTATGCATTTGGTTAATATGAAAAGATACGGGATCGTCATGACCGGATATGCCGGATGTTTCGGCGCCGGTCTGGTTGCGGAAAAAAAGAGCAAAGCCCTTCTGGAACGTTTTCCTTCTTTTCTGGTCCGGAACGCAATTCTCCAGGGAAAGGAAGACGAAAACGAGAAGGCTATGAGCCTCTTGAAAGAGTCGGACGATGATTATGGAATGATCGGAATGGAAGTTGTTTCCGACGGAGGTGTTTTTAAAGGCCTTTGGAATCTGGGAGAAACCTGCGATGTCGGTTTTTCCGTGGATTTGAAGGAAATTCCGATCCGGCAGGAGACTGTGGAGGTTTGCAACTTTTTTGATATCAATCCGTATCAGCTGTACTCGCAGGGCGTGATGTTATTTCTGGCGGAGGATGCCCGGGGTTTATGTGAGGCATTCCGGAAGAATCACATCCCGGCAGCCATCATAGGACGGACCCATGCGGAGAAAAAAAGAGTCATTGTAAACGAAGACGAAGAGAGATTTTTGGAACCGAGAAAGCAGGATTCCCTTCTGGAACTGAAAGAAGGAAAAGAATAAACAGGGGAAGGAAACGATATGAGAGAGAAGATTCTTGGTATTATTGAGAAAAACAGCAAAATGGACTTAAAAGAGTTGGCCATCATCTTAGGCGAATCCGAGATTGATGTTGCGAACGAAATCGCGGCCATGGAAGCCGATGGTACCATTTGCGGATATCATACCTTAATTGACTGGGAAAAAACCTCCATCGAAAAGGTATCCGCCCTGATCGAAGTCAGAGTAACCCCCCAGAGAGGCCAGGGCTTTGACAACATCGCCGAGAGAATCTACAAGTATCCGGAAGTAAACTCCGTATACTTAATGTCCGGCGGATACGACCTGCTCGTCACCCTCGAAGGAAAGACCTTAAAGGAAGTTTCTTCCTTTGTCACCAACAAGCTTTCCACCCTCGAGACAGTGCTCAGCACCACGACGCATTTCATTTTGAAAAAATACAAAGACCACGGCACTATTATGGCGAAGAAGTTTGAAGACACCCGCCTTGTCGTGACTCCGTAATCGTAGATAAAGGAAGCAGCCATGCGAAATCCCTTAAGTGATAAAATTACAGAAGTGAAGCCCTCCGGTATCCGGAAGTTTTTCGACATCGTCAGCGAGATGAAAGATGCCATCTCCCTCGGTGTGGGCGAACCGGACTTTGATACGCCCTGGCACATCCGTGAAGAGGGTATCTATGCACTTGAAAAAGGCCGCACTTTCTATACCTCCAACGCCGGTTTGAAAGAACTGCGCGAGGAAATCAGCAAATACATTGAGAAAAAACAGAAGGTTACATATGATCCCATGAAGGAAATCATGGTGACGGTCGGTGGCTCCGAAGCCATCGACATGGCCCTTCGCTGTATGTTAAATCCGGGAGATGAAGTTATCATCCCAGAGCCCTGCTATGTTTCCTACGTACCTTGTACGAAAATGGCAGACGGCGTTCCGGTGATTATCAACTTAAAAAATGAAAACCGCTTCCGCTTAACCGCAGAAGAGTTACTGGATGCGATTACCGAGAAGACCAAGGTCTTAATCCTGGCCTTCCCCAACAATCCTACCGGCGCCATTATGGAAAAGGAAGATTTGGAGAAGATTGCAAAAGTAGTCATCGAGAAGGACCTCTATGTCCTCTCCGATGAAATCTATTCCGAGCTTACTTTTACCGGCGAACATGTTTCCATCGCTTCCCTTCCGGGAATGCGTGAGAGAACCATCATGATCAACGGTTTCTCCAAGGCATTTGCCATGACCGGATGGAGACTCGGCTACGCCTGCGGTCCGGAACTGATCTTAAAACAGATGGTCAAACTGCATCAGTTTGCCATCATGTGTGCACCGACCACCAGCCAGTATGCGGCAGTGGAAGCACTTCGTAACGGTGCCGAAGATGTTGACATGATGCGCGAAGCATATAACCAGAGAAGAAGATATCTGCTTCATGCCTTCGAGGAGATGGGGCTGCCCTGTTTTGAGCCGGGCGGAGCCTTCTATGTCTTCCCCTGCATCAAGGAATTCGGTATGACGAGTGAAGAGTTCGCATTAAAGTTTTTGGAACAGCAGAGGGTGGCTGTCGTGCCCGGTACTGCTTTCGGCGACTGTGGCGAAGGCTTCCTGCGTATCTCCTATGCGTATTCGCTGGAGGACTTGAAAGTAGCCATCGGACGACTGGCAGACTTTGTAAACAGCCTCAGAAAACAGTAATTTGTTAATGGTGCCCGGTACCATCAAATATTTATAAACGTTAGAGAAAAATGAACATCGTACTTCATCAACCTGGAATTGCATTAAATACGGGAAATATCGGAAGGACCTGCGTCGCAACGGGCAGCGTCCTTCATTTAATTGAACCCTTCGGATTCCGCCTGGATGAAAAGGAAATCCGTCGTGCCGGAATGGATTACTGGGAGAAGTTAGATGTCAGAAGATATATCAACTTCGAAGATTTCCTGGATAAAAATCCTGAAAGCCTGCGTTCCGGCATCTACCGGACCGGCGATTTTACGTCGGATGGCGAGGGAAAGCCGAAACTTTACATGGCGACCACGAAGGCACATTCAAATTACTGCGATGTCTCCTTCGGACCGGACGATTATATTATGTTTGGAAACGAATCGAGGGGAATCCCCGAGGAAATACTCGTGGAATATGAAAAGACCTGCATCCGCATCCCCATGGGAGACCAGATCAGGTCCTTGAATTTGGCAAATTCCGTGGCGATTGTTCTCTACGAAGCACTCAGACAGAACAATTTCGCAAATCTTCAGATCAACGGTGAATTACACAGACTTAATTGGAAGGAGTAGCATCGGCTGCTTCTTCTTTTTCTGTTTCAGATTCTTTCTTACTCAGAACTTTTTCTTCCAGAGCATCCACAATCTCATCGTCATCTTCCAAAGGAAGGCTGAAAGTAAACTCGGTTCCTTCTCCTTCGGTACTGGTAACATTGATGTTCTCTCCGTGGGCACGGATGATTTCACGGGCAATGGAGAGACCTAGGCCGGTGCCTTTTTTGTCTTTACCACGGGATAAGTCGGTCTTGTATAAGCGGTCGAATACCTGGCCGATGCTGTCCTTTGGAATACCGATACCGTAGTCTTTTACGCTGACAAAAACCTTGCTGTGTTTTTCCGTGGTGGAGATTCGGATTTCGGAATCACGGTTGGAAAATTTGATGGCATTGTCGAGCAGGTTATAAAGCACCTGCTGAATTTTGCCCATGTCCGCCTTGACCGGAAGTACTTCACCGGTCAGGATTAAGTTTAACGTGATTTTCTTTTCGCGACAGCTGCCTTCGAAGGTGGCTGCGGTCCTGCGAATAACTTCGTTAATATCAAAAACTCCGACCTCAAGAACAAGACCTTCTGTATTTAAGTTGTTCAGGGTCAGCAGGTTATTGGTCAGTTTGATCAGACGTTCGGACTCGTTAACGAGGATGGCCAGATATTTTTCGTGCATCTCGGGCGGAATGGTACCGTCCAGCATGGCTTCGGAGTAACCTTTGATGGAAGTTAAGGGAGAACGGAAGTCGTGCGAAACGTTGGCCACGAGTTTTTTCTGATTGTCCTCGCCTCTTGCAAGTTCGCTTGCCATATAGGAAAGGGTTGCCGCGAGATAACCCATCTCATCGTTGGATTCCACGGACAAATTGTAATGAAGGTTTCCTTCCGCGTACTGTTCGGTTGCTTTCGTAATCTTGCGAAGAGGCTTGTAAACAACTTCGGTGAAGAAAATCAAAATGATCAAAGACAGCAGAAGGAAGATGCCAAGCATCAGATAAGTAATCATCAGCATGGAGTCCGTGATGGTCTGCAATTCCGTCATGGGTTTGTGAATGAAAACATAGCCCTGCACCTTGTAACCGTCGGTAATCGGAGAGTAAACACTTAACATGTCTTCATCGAAGAAATGAAAGAAGTCACCAACCGAATAATATTTTCCGACATAGACCGTGGAATCAAAACCGTCGACCATAGGGGGATTTTCCACATCCACGGGAGTGGAGGAATCCAGAACAATCAAGCCCGACGGATTGACGATCCAGACACTGGCAGCCATATAATCGTCGAGGAAATCAAGTTGCTGGTATACGGTATCCAACGCCGCACGGTTGGTGTAAAGGTCGGATGCGTATGTATTTGCAATCAGATTGGCTTCTTTATACAGATTTCCCGCTTCGTGCGAAACGACCTGGTTACGAATGATGGTTGCACCGAAGGTGGAAATCATGAAAACGCCAAAAAACGCAAAAAGCAGATAGGCCATTATGAACTTGAAATAGAGTGCTTTTCGCATGGCGAATCAGTCCTTTGCTTAGTTGTTTACAAGGAATTTATATCCGACACCCCAGACGGTATCAATGCGCCAGTCGGGCGTGTCTTTGATTTTTTCACGGATACGTTTGATATGAACGTCTACGGTTCTGGTATCACCGGTGTAGTCATAGCCCCAGATCTGATTCAAAAGCTGCTCTCTGGTGAACACCTGCCCCGGTGAGGAAGCCAGGAAGTAAAGGAGTTCGAGTTCCTTCGGAGGCATGTCCACAAGGTTTCCGTTGTAGATGACGGAGTAGTTGCTTAAGGATACCGTAAGTCCCGGATATTCCACGGTACGCTCTCCCAGAGTTTCCTGTGCGGGAGCGGCTGCGGCCGGTTTGTAACGGCGAAGAACCGCCTTGACTCTGGCAACCAGTTCCTTGGAATCGAAGGGCTTTTGCATATAGTCGTCGGCGCCCATTTCCAGTCCGAGAACTTTATCAAAAATCTCGCCCTTCGCGGAGAGCATGATGATCGGTGTGCTGCATTTCGAACGTACTTCGCGGCAGACGGTATATCCGTCGATGCCCGGAAGCATCAGGTCGAGAAGGATTAAGTTCGGCTCAAAAGCCGGAACGGCTTCGAGTGCGGCCTCTCCGTCACCGACGATCATGGTTTCGTAGCATTCCTTGGTCAGATACAAGGAAATGAGTTCCGCGATGTTGCTGTCATCGTCTACGATAAGAATTTTCTGTCTGTTCATGTTTTTCCCCTTTTTTGAATGGTTGATAGCTCCTGCATTTTCATTTATTTGAATTCCACGATTGTAACACCGGCGTCTCCTTCGCCGTATTCTCCGAGGTGGAAATCTTTTACGTAGGAAAGTTTCTTTAAATGCCTTGCCACCGCATCACGCAATACGCCGGTACCTTTTCCATGTACGACACGTACGGAGTGAAGGTGGGAAAGATAGGCATCATCCAAGTATTTGTCCAGGTTGGCAATGGCTTCGTCGGCAGTCTGCCCGAGGAGATTGATCTCGGGAGAGATGTTCATTGCCTTCGAAAACTTGCCGGAATAATTGCCCTTCTTTCCGGATTTGGAAGAAGTCTTGTCGAGATCCACGGGGGCCTCGCTTCGCCTTACATCCTTGATGTTGGCGCGAACCTGCATGGCTCCGCAGAGAATCATCATATTTCCTTTGGCATCGGGAAGGGATTGTACGGTACCCTTCATCTTCATCGAAAGGATTTCGAGATAGTCACCCTTCTTGATTTCTTCCGCGGTGAGAGACTTACTCGTTTGAACCGGAGTCTGTTTCTCGCTTAAGTTTTTGGAACGGTCCTTAATCTTTTCGCGAAGATTGGCCCTGGTTTTTTCCATGGTGCGGATGTCACCGCCCTTGTGATAGGAGCGAATGGCCTCGTCTGCGGTATCCTTGGCATCCTGTAAGATGTCGCGGGCTTCCTCGTTGGCCTTGCGAAGGACGTTTTCACGCTTTCTTGCAAGTTCCGCATTTTTCTCTTCCAGTTCGAGACGGAGGACTTCAATGCGCTCCCTGTCTTCTTCCATGGCCTGTTCCTTGGCTTCGATTTCTTTTCTGGAATGGTCCAGATCGGAGAGAAGATCCTCAAAACTGATCTGATTTTCGGTAACCTCTTTCTTTGCTTCCTCGATGATTTCTCCGGGCAGGCCGAGCTTTGATGAAATGGCAAAGGCGTTGCTTTTTCCGGGAATGCCGAGTAAGAGATGATAGGTCGGCGTTAAGGTTTCCACATCGAATTCGCAGCTGGCATTTAAGGTGCCGGGAGCGGAAAGAGCAAAAATCTTAAGCTCACTGTAGTGCGTGGTCGCCAGGGTCAGTGCATCCTTCTGCTGCAGATTTTTTAAGATAGCAATCGCGAGGGCGGCACCTTCCGCGGGATCGGTACCGGCACAAAGCTCATCAAAAAGACATAAGCAGTGGCGGTCCGCCTTTTTTAATATCGAAATGATGTTGGTCATGTGTGCCGAGAAAGTACTGAGAGACTGCTCGATACTCTGCTCGTCACCGATGTCCGCAAAAATATCCCGGAAGACACAAAGCTTTGACAAGGTCGAAGCCGGAATGTGAAGTCCGGCCTGTCCCATGGCACAGAGCAGACCGGTGGTCTTTAAGGAAACGGTCTTGCCGCCTGTGTTCGGACCGGTAATGATCATTAAGTTTACGTCTTCGCCGAATTTGATATCGATGGGAACAACTTTCGCCGGATCGATAAAAGGATGGCGGGCCTTGTGAAGTTCGATGATGCGCTCCGAAACGTATTCCGGTTTTCCCGCCTTCATCGAAAGTGCCAGTTTTCCCTTGGCAAAAAGGAAATCCAGCCGGGTTAAGATTTTTGCATTGGAAGCAAATTCTTCTATATGTTCTCCGGCGAGCGCACTGAGCGTTGCCAGGATCTTTTCGATTTCTTCTTTTTCAAGAGATTCCAGTTCCTGAAGGCGGTTGTTGTACTCCACAACCTGAGAAGGCTCGATAAAAAATGTGGAGCCGGCCTTGGAGCGGTCATGGACCATTCCGGGAACGGAGTTCTTGTATTCGGCCTTTACGGGAAGACAGTAGCGGTTGTTTCTCGTGGTGATGACGGCGTCCTGCAGGTAGGTGCGGAAGGAGTTTACCATCTGAGACAGCACTTCGTGCATCTTATCGTTGCAACTTAGCTTCTGGCGGCGGATTTTGGATAATTCCGCGCTGGCATCGTCAGCCACTTCCTCCTCACTGATTAAACAGCGACGGATTTCCTTTGCCACGTCAGGCAGGGGAATCAGCCCCTCAAAATAAGGAGTGAGGGTATTGTCTTCGTCCGTTTCATGCTCTTTGGCACCGTATTTGTGTACTTTTCCGGCGCATTCCGCCGCGGCTGCGAGGTGAAGAAGTTCGGCAGCCGAAAGGGAAGATCCCAAAGAGAGGGCATTCAGGGAAAATGATAAGTCGCGATTCTGTCCGAAGGAGATTTTTCCGAGACGAATGATGTAAGAGGTGGCGTCCTCTGTTTCATTCTGTGCAGAAACGATTGCCGAAAGATCGTCCATCGGAACAAGGCTTTCGCACAATCCCTTACCGGGCGCGGAATCCGCAAATTCGGTAAGCTTTGCTATGACTTTTGGATATTCCAGAATGCGAAGTGCCTTTTCGTTCATTTTTTCTCCCTTTCCCACCCGTATATCATACCATAAATACAAGGGAATTGACAGTACAAAAGAAGAGGAAGCTGTGGTAAAATATAGATTGTAGTTGTTGGGATTCTATTATGAAAAAGTCTTGGAAAGACGGAGAAAAGATGAAGAAGAATCAGGACCCGGAAATCGAAGAGAAACTCGAAAAAGGGAAAGAAAAAGGAAAAGAGAAGGAAAAGAAGTCCGAGAAAGAGTCTGAAAAGAAGAAAGAGGCGGACGATTATTCCTTTATGCAGGAGCAGATCAAGAAGCGCCCTGTCAATAAAAGAAAGCTGTTAAAAAGAACGTTTACAACCGGTGCGATGGCGATTATGTTCGGCGTTGTGGCTTCGCTTGCGTTCATTTTGCTTGAGCCGGTTTTCACAAAACTGCTGACCCCGAAGGATAAGGAGCAGACCGCGGAGATTTCTCTGCCGGATACAACCCTGCCGGAGGAACAGAACGAAGTACTCCCGGGAGATATGGTACAGGAGCAGGAAGATTTGGAACACAAAGATCCCGATCCGACGGTCCCCGTTACTAGTTCCATCACCAAGGCGGAGTTCGATATCGAAGATTACCAGAAAATGTTCGGAAAACTGTCCAAACTGGCGGGAGAAGTATCCAAGAGCATGGTAGTGGTTACCGGTTCTTCATCGGATGTGGACTGGTTCCGGAATGTATATGAAAACAAGAGCAGCGTCTCGGGACTTTTGATTGCGGACAACGGAAAGGATCTGTTCTTAATTACGAACTATTCCTTCTTATCTTCGGCGACCGAAATCGATGTCATTTTTGCAACGGGAGAGGAATGTAACGGAACGATGGTTTCCTACGATAAGGCAACGAACATCGCCGTGATCTCCGTTCCGCTTTCCTCGATTTCTCAGGAAACCAAAGACAATACTCCGTATGCGACGCTCGGAAATTCCAACGGCGGTTTAAGAGAAGGTGACGTTGTAATCGCGGTCGGAGATCCGATGGGATATTCCAGCTCCGTCGGCTACGGAATCGTAACATCCAAGGGCAGCCCGATTTATACGCCAGACTGGAACTATAAACTTGTGACCACCGATATTTACGGAAGCAGAAATGCGGAAGGCTTCCTCATCAATACGAAGGGACAGGTAATCGGTGTTCTGAATCAGAAATACAACAACTCCGATTTAAGCAACCAGATTTCCGCCATCGGTATTTCGGAACTTCGAAGCCTGATCGAAGATCTGTCCAACCAAAAACAGAGACCTTACCTCGGACTCACCACGGCGGATATTACGCAGGCGGCGGTTGAGAACGGTGTTCCGGTTGGTATTTTTGTACGTAAGGTGGAAATGAATTCGCCTGCAATGGAAGTCGGAATTGCGGCAGGAGACATCATTACGAGAATCGGCTACAACACGATTACCACCAATGCGGAATTTGAGGAAAAACTGAAAGAATACGCTCCGTCGGATGAAGTAAAACTCACCATCATGAGGCAGACGGGAGACAGTTACAAAGAAGTAAGCGTTACCGTTACCCTCGGTACGAAGACGGAATAGAAAGGAAATTCAATGAAATACATTCAGGAACTGATGGAAGGAATGGCAGTAAGGGATATCTATTACTGCAAACAGAAGAACGCAGCGGTCACCAAGAACGGAAAAGATTACTGGAACGTAATCCTGCAGGATAAGACGGGCACGATGGATGCGAAGGTATGGGATATCGGATCCCCTTCGATCATTGATTTCGAGACCGGCGATTTCGTCTATATTTACGGAGATGTATCCTCCTTTAACGGAGCTCTGCAGATTACCATCAAGCAGTCCAGACCGGCCAAGGAAGGGGAATACAACACGACGGAATACTTCCCGATGACATCAAAGAATGTCGAGGAAATGTGGGCGAAACTGCTTTCTTTCATCGATTCGGTGAAAAACAATTATCTTCAGACCCTGCTTAAGAAAATCTTCGTGGAGAATACGGTCATTGCAGACCGTTTCAAAAAAAGCTCCGCGGCAAGAAGCGTTCACCACGGCTTCATCGGCGGGCTTTTGGAACACACGATTTCCGTGACCGAGAACTGCGATTACATGGTAGGACACTATCCGATCTTAAACAGAGATCTGCTGATCACGGCGGCGCTTTTGCATGATGTCGGAAAAATCAAAGAGCTTTCCCTCTTCCCCGAAAATGATTATACGGACGAAGGAAACCTCCTCGGACATATTGTCATGGGAGCCCAGCTGGTGGAAAAGACGGCGGATGCGATTGACGGTTTCCCGAGAACCTTAAAGGCGGAACTGGAGCACTGCATCCTGGCGCACCACGGAAAACTGGAATTCGGTTCTCCGAAGGTTCCTGCGCTCGTGGAAGCAATAGCGCTGAATTTTGCGGATGACATGGATGCCAAAATGGAGACCTTTACCGAACTTGCCGATCGTACCACGAACAAGGAATGGCAGGGATATAACCGTCTTTTTGAAACCAATATACGTTTAACAAAGGGCGAATAACGATACGCAATGAAGGAAAAAGAATTGCTCAAAAAGGATGACCTTGTAGTCATTGATATTACGGATTTGGACGCGGAAGGGCAGGGTATCGGGAAAGCCGAAGGCCTTACCCTTTTTGTGAAAGATGCTTTCGTCGGAGACAGGGTGGAAGCCAAGGTCATGAAGATGAAAAAGACCTATGGATTCGCCAGACTCATGAAGGTCATCACGCCATCGAAGGACCGCATCGAGCCGGCCTGTCCGATTGCGAGAGCCTGCGGAGGATGTCAGTTGCAGGAGATTTCCTACGAGGCGGAACTTCGGTTTAAAGAGAATAAAGTAAAAAACAACCTGATTCGCATCGGCGGATTTGACGAGAGTTTTATAAAGTCCGTCATGTACCCCATCGTGGGAATGGAGAAGCCTCTCCGTTACCGCAATAAGGCGCAGTATCCGATCGGAAAAGACAAAGAGGGAAATCCGGTGGCGGGATTTTACGCCGGAAGAACCCACAGCATTATTCCGAATACGGACTGCCTGCTTGGAAGAGAAGTCAATGAAACGATTTTAAAGACAATCCTCGATTTCATGAAAGCGGAGAAAATCGAGCCTTATGAGGAAAACTCCGGCAGGGGGTTTTTGAGACATGTTCTGATTCGCGAGGGCTTTGTCAGCGGAGAAATCATGGTCTGTCTGATCGCGACATCGAAGAAGTTTCCGAAGGCGGAGATGCTCTGCGAGAAACTGGTGAAGGAAGTTCCCGCAATCGCCGGGATCAGCTTAAATATCAATGCAAAAAATACGAACGTCATCATGGGAGAGGAAACCGTAACCCTCCGGGGAAAGAGTGAAATCGAGGACGAGCTTTGCGGCATTCGATTTAAGATTTCCCCGAGATCCTTTTACCAGGTCAATCCCGTGCAGACCGAAAAACTCTATGCGAAGGCGGTGGAATTTGCGCAGCTGACGGGGAAGGAATCGGTCTGGGATTTATACTGCGGAATCGGAACCATCTCCTTGGCCATGGCGCATAAAGCCGGCAAAGTCTACGGTGTGGAAATCATTCCGGAAGCCATCGAAGATGCAAGGAAAAATGCAAAGGCAAACGGAATCACCAATGCGGAGTTTTATGTAGGAAAGGCGGAAGAGGTACTGCCGGAGTTCTACGAGGGACAGAAGGGTTCCGAAATGTGCCATCCCGACGTGATCGTGGTCGATCCGCCGAGAAAAGGCTGCGATGAGAAGTGTCTGGAAACCATGCTGAAGATGGAACCGGAGAGAATCGTCTATGTCAGTTGCGATTCGGCAACACTGGCCAGAGATTTAAAGATTCTCTGCGCGGAAAAATATAAACTGAAATTCTGGCAGTGCTATGACCAGTTCTGTCGAACCGTCCACTGCGAGACCGTTGCATTACTTCAAAAAGAGAACTAAAATATTACTTGATCTGCAGGCTCATGTGGACAAGATGGAAGTTTTCTTCGGAAAAGTTGCCCGCCAGACGAACGGAGTGTTGACCTATTATTACAGAATCGATCCTTCCGTTTCCGATAAAGTTGACGGCTTTTGGTACGTCGATGCCAACGGAAACGGTTTTGTGGAACATGAAGTAACCGATATTACGCAGTACTATATCAACGATACCACCCAGCTGGTATGGTATACGATACCGAGAGCATCCCAAGAAGCGGTATGGCTTCCCCCCGTATATCACGGATAACCTCGGAGCCAGAGTGGTTTCCTACAACGTTCCGATTTTCCTTCATGATCAGTTTATCGGTGCCATCGGTATCGAAATCGATTACAGTACCATGGCAAATCAGGTGGACAATATCAAACTCTATGACAGCGGATATGCCTTCCTAAGTGACGAGAAGGGCAATATTATTTATCATCCTTACATAGATGTTATTTCCCTTCCGAAGGAAGAGGTTCCCCAGACACCGGAGGAATTAAGAGGGTATGAAACATTTATCCGTTATACCTACGAGGGAGTGGAAAAGGAAGTTTACCGCCTGCCGCTGAAGAACGGTATGATCGTCAACGTTTCGGTGCCTGTCGATGAAATCGACGGAAATTGGGAAAGAAGGCATTACAGGAAGACAATTTATCGCTTGAGGCTGCGACAATCCGCGACTCCTTAACCGGCGTGAAAAACCGTTTTGCCCTTCGCCGTGATTACGATAAATACTTTGAAAAAGACGTTCATCTGATGATGATCGACATTGATGATTTCAAGAAGGTGAACGATAACTACGGTCATTCCGTCAGGGATAAGGCAGACCTTAAAGATCCATAAATTCAGCCCTGCAGGGAAAAACCTGCAGGGTTTTTATTATGCCCAAATTTCCCTGTTGACAATTGAAAAACAAAGTGTATATAATGCATATATACAATAATTATTGCAGAGAGACTTTGCGCAGAGTCTCTCCAGGCGCGCAAAAAAGGAAAACCATATGGATATTATTATCAGCAACGCTTCCGGTGTGCCCATTTACGAGCAGATCGAGGAGCAGATGAAAGGCCTTATCATGACAGGGGACCTGAAAGCGGGGGACGCCCTTCCTTCCATGAGAATCCTGGCAAAAGAATTGAAAATCAGTGTCATCACCACGAAACGTGCCTACGAGGATTTGGAGCGTGACGGCTACATCGAGTCCGTCATCGGCAAGGGCAGTTTCGTCAAAGGCATGAACAGCGAGATTGTCAAAGAAACCATGCTTTACGCCACGCAGGAACTGATGGAGAAGGCAGTGGACAAGGCAATCATCGGCAAAGTATCCCTGGAAGAGATGAAGGAGATGCTTGAGATTATCTACGAGGAAAAGAAAAATGGATGAGATCAGAAACGTAATTGAAATTAATAACTTAACGAAGGATTACGGCGATTTCAAGCTGGACAATATCAGTTTCAGCGTTCCGGAAGGCTCGGTATGCGGTTTCATCGGACAGAACGGTGCAGGCAAAACGACGACGATCAACCTGCTTTTGGACATCATTCGAAGAGACTCCGGAGAGATTAAACTCTTCGGCGAAAGCGTTGATAGTAACAGTGCGGCGCTTCGCGAAAACATCGGCGTGGTCTTTGATGAGATGGGCTTTCATGAATTCATGACGGCCAAGGACCTCAACATCATGATGAAGAATATTTACCGAAACTGGGATGAGAAGAAGTTCTTTGAATACTTAAAAAAATTCTCGCTTCCGAGTAAAAAGAAATGCGGCTCCTTTTCGCGCGGTATGCGAATGAAGCTGCAGATTGCCGTTGCGCTTTCACACAACGCAAAGATGCTTGTGATGGACGAACCGACCAGCGGTCTCGACCCGATTGTACGTAATGAAATGATCAATATTTTCCGCGAGTTTGTACTCGAAGAGGACCATACGATTTTTCTTTCTTCCCACATCACGGGAGATTTGGAAAAAATCGCCGACGAGGTGGTTTTCATTGACGGCGGCAAAATCGTTCTTACCGGAAACAAGGATGAAATCTTAGAGTCTCACGGAATCTTAAAGTGTAAAAAAGACGAGGTGGAGAAGGTCAGCAGCTCCTTAGTCGTGGGTTGTGAAATGAGCAGTTTCGGTGCGGAGATTCTGGTAAACGATAAAGCATCCGCTGAGAAACTCTACCCCGATATGGTTGTTGAGCCTGCGGCACTGGAACAGATCATGATTTATTACGTGAACGCAGGAAAGAGGTGAGTGCATGAAAGGTCTGATGATCAAGGACATCATGTGCCTGAAAAAACAACTGATGGTCTTTTGCTACGTCATCATCGGCGTCTTAATCGTATCGGTTATGTTTGTATTAAGCGCCCGATTCGGCAATCTCTCCGTTGCGGCACGGCAAATGGCTGCAGAGAACAACATGTCCGTCCTCGATGTAAACAATCTTGCAACGCTGGCGTTGCTTACGTTTATGTTTCTGCCTTTTGCTGCGGTGGGAGACGTATTGTTTGTATTTGAAGAGGATAACAAGGCGGGGTTTGCCAAAGTTGCGGGGGCTCTTCCGCTCTCTGTTCCCAAGAGGGTTTTATCCAGATATCTTTCCGTTTTTGCCCTGTTGGCAATAGGCGCCCTGCTGGATATTGTGATTGCTTTTGCTCTTTCATTTCTGACGGATATTTTATCCTTTGCAGGCTTTGTGGGAATCATTCTGTCCGCATTATCGATGATGATCATTTACTGTTCTCTTACAATCGTGTTCCGCGTGGCGATGCCCGGTGCAGGCAAGGGACAGTATGCCCAGATCTTAAGTCTCCTTACAATGGCAGCAGGTTTTATCCTGATCCGCTTTGAAAAGATAAAGGAGCTTATTGCGCAGGTGAAAAGCGAGAACAATAATATGGGCCCGGAGAGACTATGGGATCTGCTTACCGCAATGAAAGAAAAAGCATGGATATTTGCGTTGATCGCAATTACCGTGATGCTTGTTTCTTACGCAGTCTCCGTAACGATTGCACAAAGAAAGAGAGGTGTAATCTGATGGGTGGACTTTTATATAATGCATTTGTTTCCGTAAGGGGAAAGAAAATGATAAGGATTTCCGGTATTGTGACAATCCTGTTTATTTTGGTGAAAAGGATTTTTCCGGGTTGGAGAGTGATAACCAGATATGTGTCTTACGATAAAAACGGTGTAATGACCAGCGACCTGGATATCCTGTTAAGTCTGCTACCCGCGGTGTTGATTATAACCGCACTGGATGTTGTCAATATATGGAACTCCCGTTGCATAGAGTCGGATGAAAAGAATAAAATCCGCACCTATCTTGCGGCCCTGCCTCTCGGCAAAAATGCATATGTGGCATCAAAGTATGTGTTTATCGGTATTACGTACTTTGTATTATTATCTCTTTCCTATGTCTGGTATATTACCGCAGGGGCATTCAGTATCGATGCCTATGCGATTCAGATGATTGATATTTCGATGAGTTTGCTGATGCCCGTCTTCTCCTTTGCCCTCTTAATTTCGGCGGAAGAACTGTTTTTGTTTTTGGTTCTCGGCAAAAAGAAGGCGATGATGATTAAGGTCGGTGTATGCCTTTTACTGGGAATTGCATTCGTCGGCTGGCTGCTTTTCGGAAACCTTTATATCATTGAGGAAGGCTTCTACGTTGATAAACTTGTGGATTGGATGAAAACGCATACGTTTGAGGTTGTGCTTATTCAGATCCTTTCACCGGTAATTTCTTTGTTAATCTATTTCGGCTCCTATAAACTTTGTTGCTGGTTTTACAACAGAAAGGAGCGGGACTATGACTAAAAAAAAGGACTTACAACGCCTTCTTATCTTCCTGGGCTATGCGTTCGGACTGACCTGGCTGTTCTTCCTGGTTGCCGTACCCATGGGAAGTACATGGTCGGAGATGACGACTTACCGTCAGTCCTTTGTATCCTTGGGAATGCTGGGGCCACTGGTTGCACATATTTTAACCAGACTGGTAACAAAGGAAGGATTTAAATTAAGCGGAAAAGATTCCATGATGCTTGGGATGAGCTTCCGTGACAGGAAGTGGGTTTATTTCTTATTGGCTCTGATTCTTCCCTGGGTAATTTTGGAGCTCGGAAATGCGGTTGCCATCCTGCTTTGTCCGGACCTTTTGGATTTAAACTACGCGGAAAGTCTGGGTGTGGATACAAAAATTTTCCTCCTTCAGCCGCTCTCGGCGATGGTAAGCGGTGTGATTGTATCCTTCGCAGCCTTCGGAGAAGAAGGCGGATGGCGTGCTTATATGATGCCGAAACTTTTCAAACTTTTCGGAGAGAAAAAACTGCCGGCGCTGATCATCGGCGGAATCATCTGGGGGCTTTGGCATGCGCCCCTTACCTGCATCGGTCACAATTACGGAACGGAATATCCCGGCTTTCCTTTTCTCGGAATCCTGATGATGTGCATATCTTGCATATTGCTCGGAATCATACTTTCCTTCCTTTCCGAAAGGAGCGGATCCGTCTGGCCTGCAGCTTTTATGCATGCGGTATTTAATGCGCATCCGACCGCTCTGATCGGATTGATGAACGACGAAAAAATCGACCCGGTGAAGGCTCTGTAATTGAATGGGGTGGAATGATGATTGTACTTGTCGTGACAGCAGTAATATTCATCATCTGGAAGAAGACGGATAAGAAAAACAGTTAATTGAGGAAAAACAGTGGAACTCAGCAGACGCCCAAAACTTCATTTTACGCCGAAACGCGGCTGGATGAACGATCCGAACGGACCGGTAAGGTATCGTGGGGAATACCACGTATTTTTCCAGCATGATCCGGAGAAGCTTGAGTGGGGGTTAATGCACTGGAGCCATGCAAAATCCAAAGATTTACTTCACTGGGAGGAGCTACCGATCGCTCTTTACCCGGATGAAGAAGGCGCGATATTCTCAGGCTCCGCCTTTGTGGATGAGAAAAATATAAGCGGTTTCGGAAGCGCTGATGAGCCGGCCTTGTTGTTATTCTATACTTCCCACAACATGGAAACCGGCAGGGAAGAGCAGTGCCTTGCATATACCACGGACGGAGTAACGTTTCAAAAGTATGCTCACAATCCGATCATTCCCGGTGCGGATCATACGCCTGCAAGAGATCCGCAGGTCTTTGCAAATAAAATCCTCGGCGGATACTCCATGGTGCTTACCACGGAAGATAAGGCAGAGTTTTATCATTCCACGGACATTATTCACTGGGAGAAAACCGGCGAATTCCGCCTTCCCGAATATGCACTTAAGGGTATGATTGAATGCCCCTGCATGGTCTTTGATGAGAAAGTCGTTCTGATGCTCAGTATGGATGTGCCGGAAAATGAGTTTGACAAATTCCCGAAAGAAGCGGTTCCGCATAAGAGAGTCATGCAATACTTCGTCGGAGACTTTGACGGAAAGAAATTCGCAGCGGACGAAGCGCAGAAGGAAGTTTTACTCGTTGATTACGGCGAGGATTTTTATGCGGGAACCGTATTTGCAAACGTAGATGAACATATCCTTATTGCCTGGCTTGGAAATTTTTCGGAAGGAGCAAAACACGCGAATACGAAAGAGGAGGGCTTTAATGGCATCTTAAGTATGCCAAGAATGATCAAACTACAGATGACGTCCGAAGGATGGAGACTGCACCATGAGTTTATAGAAGTTTTAAAGGCTGAAGAGGGAGGAAGTCTGATTTCGAAAGAAGACGGAGAAATCCTTACGGACGGCTGTGTCAGAGAGGAGATAAAAGAAGGCGGTTTTATATGCGCCACATCATTTCACTCGGTTATAAATGCCGAAGGGATTCCATGAGGGATACACGGAAGATAATCATGAAGTTTTTGTGTACGATATGTGAAATAAGGATTGTGTTTTTTACCCTTGAAAAATATAATAAAAACAGACGGTAATGGTACCGATCGTGTAAAAGGCGAACAGCCTGATAAAAGGAGGATACACCTATGGCATGTTTTCTTGTATCGGCAGCAGAAGCTATCGTAGTGAAGGCTGTGGAAAAAGGAGTCGAGAAAAAGGAATCCGCTTCGCATAAGGAAGGCGAATTGCAGGTGGAAGAAACTCATAAAATTCCGTTCAGCAGAAAGTTAAAATGGCTTTGCCGTATGCTTTGCGGCGGATCCGTTCTGCTTGCGTTTGAGCATGTATGGCATGGAGAAGTCGTTCCCTGGTTCCCGTTTTTGACGGCAGCGTCCGATCCGAACGATGCGGCGGAAATGCTTCATGAAATGTCTACGGTCGGAGTGGCAATGGCAGTACTCGTTACCGTGGTATGGATTGGAATGTGCGTTGTAGCGGATGTGATTGTAAAGAGACCGGAAAAGAATATCGAAAGCAGCAAAGCGCTGTAAAAGGAGCGGAATTATGACTTTATTGATTACGATTTTTGCGGCGGTTGTTGTGACGGTTCTTTGGTACAACCGCAAAAATGATGATATGAGACTTGGAACGCTGTGCTTTTTGTTCTGGGGTGCATCTCTGATGTGGCTTGTAGATGCCATCTTCGAGTTTGCGGAACTTAAGATGGAGTACTTCACTCCGGCACCGGAAGATATGTTAAACGATGCATTTCTCGGTTTGGCGGTAGTGGCACTCGCGCTGGTAATCTGGTTGGTAAGACTGTTAATTGCGGATCCGAAGGGATCTGTCCGCAGGGCATTGAAAAAAGAGTAGATGTTACCTTGCAACAAAGTTAATTTAAGGGAAGCATCAAAGCTTCCCTTTTTTAATCGTTTCAGGCACATAAACCGGGGTTGTCGAGCAACCGGAACAGGAGTATGAAATGACGGATACCAAAGAGATTCTGGAAAAAGTAAAAAACGGTGAAATGACGGTGGAAGAGGCGGAGAAGTATTTCAAGAAAGAGCCCTTCCTGGAGATGGGTTTTGCCAAACTGGATTCGCACAGAAAGGTAAGAAGCGGTTTTCCGGAAGTGATTTATTGCGAAAACAAACCGGACGAATACCTGGTATCGATTTATTTAAAAATGACGGAGGCCGAGGGCTGTGCATTCGGAACCAGAGCATCGAAAGAGCAGTTTGAACTGGTTCAAAAATCGATTCCGGACATAAGTTACGACCCGGTTTCCCGCATTCTGAAAGTGGAGCGCAAGCCGAAGGAACGAATCGGAAAGATTGCTGTCTGCTGTGCGGGAACGGCGGATGTTCCGGTTGCGGAAGAGGCAGCACAGACAGCGGAATATTTCGGGGCAAATGTAGAGCGTATTTATGATGTCGGTGTCAGCGGAATCCACAGACTGCTTTCCAGAGTGGAGACCATCCAGGAGGCGAACTGCGTTGTTGCGGTGGCGGGAATGGAAGGTGCGCTCGCCAGCGTGATCGGAGGACTTGTGGAGAATCCCGTAATTGCGGTTCCGACCTCGGTTGGATACGGAGCAAGTTTCAAAGGATTGTCCGCTCTTATGACCATGATCAATTCCTGCGCGAACGGAATTGCGGTCGTAAACATTGATAACGGATACGGAGCCGGCTATATGGCTACACAGATTAACCGCTTAGCAGAAAGGAAATAAGAATGAAGACACTGTATTTGGAATGCAATACCGGAATCAGCGGAGATATGATCGTGGCTGCACTGCTTGACCTTGGCGCAGACCGGACCGTACTGGAAAAAGCTCTGTCGGGAATAAAAGACTCCGGATTTTCCACCGAGATAAAAAGAGTAAGCAAGAACGGCATAGACTGCTGTGATTTTAATGTGATCCTGGATGCAGCGCATGAGAATCACGATCATGATATGAACTACTTATACGGTCATGAAGAAGGGCTGGAACACCATCATGAGCATGACCACGAGCACTATCACGATCACGACCATGAAGACCATGACCACGATCACCACCATGAACACGACCATGAAGACCATGACCACGAGCACTATCACGACCATGATGAACATCACCATGACCACCACCATGAGCACAGAAACTTAAAAGACGTAATCGCGATAATTGACAGCCTTGAACTGACGGACGGAGCAAGAAAACTTGCGGTTAGAGTTTTTGAAATACTGGCGGAGGCGGAAGCAAAAGCTCACAACAGAAGCCTGGAAGAAGTGCATTTTCATGAAGTTGGAGCATTAGATTCCATCGTGGATATCGTGGCGGCGGCCGTCTGCTTTGATAACCTCGGAATCACCGATGTCATCATTCCGAAGATCAACGAAGGCTCGGGAACAATCCGTTGCCAGCACGGCATTCTGCCGGTACCGGTGCCGGCGGTAATGAATATCGCCACGGCACATTCCCTGCCCTTGGCGGTTACGCAGAGAAAGGGAGAACTGGTAACCCCGACCGGTGCGGCTTTTGCGGCTGCGGTTATGACTTCCTCGAAGCTTCCGGAAGTAATCGTTCCGGCCGGTGTCGGGCTCGGAGCGGGAAAGAGAGAATACGAAATCCCGAGTATTTTGCGTGCAATTCTGTTGCAGGAAAACGGTAGCGAGACGAATGACTGCATCTGGAAGCTGGAAAGCAACATCGATGACTGCACCGGAGAAGAACTCGGATTTACCATGGACTGTCTGATGAAAGCCGGAGCAAGAGATGTATTCTACACACCTGTATACATGAAGAAAAACCGACCGGCCTACCTTCTTTCCGTGATTGCGGAAGAAAAGGATATTACGGCACTTGAGGATATCATTTTCCGTGAAACCACCACGATCGGAATTCGAAAAGCAAAAATGGAACGCCGCATTATGCCGCGTAAAAACGTAGATGTCGAGACAAAATACGGAACGGTTTCGGTGAAGTTATGCGAACATAACGGCGAGACAAAAGTTTATCCGGAATACGAAAGTGTGGCGGAACTGGCAAGAAAGACCGGTGCGGCCTTCCGCGAAATCTATCAGACCGCCGTGGAGGAATATGTAAAGAAATGATATAATAAAAGCACTTTATAAATGTAAAAGGAGGAGTTGCAAATGAATGTATTGGGAAAATGGAATCTGGTTTCCACACTCGGTTTTGATGTAAAGGCCATGAAACAGGTGTGGTTAACAAATGAGGATCTCGGAAATCTGCCGGACGATGATTTTCAGAAGAGTCTCTACAATTCGGTATTCGAATTTGTGGACGGAACGCTGAATATTTACTGTGCGGTGCAGATTCCCGACAATGTACCGGAAGAAGAAATCAAGGCAGCCATCGAAGCCGGAGAAATCTCCGAAGTGGACGGAAAGTATATGATGGTTCAGAAGAAACCCTGGAAGGAAGTGGAAGGGGTGATTATGGTGGACAGCGGAGAGCGCGGTGAAGTTTTCGGAGAACCGATCGATCCCTGGAAGGCTGTTGAGGAAGTCGGTAATACCCTGATTATTTCCGGACAGTATCAGATTGTAAGAGACGGCGAGACCGCAACCGAAGTAAAGAAGACGGTAAAGGTGGAAAAGGTGATCACCGAGGAGATGAAGGCGGCAGCAGGAACCTACAAGGGTCTCTATACCAAGTTCGTCGGCGATGAGAAGAAAGACGAGTCCAAGCCGTTCAAACTGGTGCTCAAAGACGACGGAAGCGGAACCCACTTCAGAAACGACCTTGAGATCAATATTCCCGACTGGACCGTTGAAAACGGAGAGATCAAGCTCACCGAGAAGTTCCTCGGAACCATCGACTATACCGGAAAACTCGACGGAAATTCACTGATTCTTTTCAATGACGATCCCGAGAAACCGCTGACCTGCTCCTATGTATACGAAAAGGAATAAACGGACGGCTCGAAGATCGAAAGATCTTTGAACGAAATTGAAAATGAAACATTAAAAATGAAAATGAGAATCATTCCCAAAAATATTGACGTACGTACGTTAATTTATTATAATTGGGAACGGTTCTCATTTTTGAATGTTATTATATTGTAGAAGAGAGCCGGAAACAGAGGTATATATTATGAAAAAAACACTTTCCGTTCTGCTTGCTTTGGTTCTCGGAATTACCTGCATGACGGCCTGCAGCAGTAAAACTGTCACGCAGGAAGACGATACAAAACTTCAGATTGTAACCACCATCTTTCCGGAGTATGACTGGGTGATGAATGTACTCGGAGACAATCCGGCAGATGCGGAAGTTACCATGCTTCTTGATAACGGAGTGGATCTTCACAGTTTTCAGCCTACGGCAGAAGATATTTTAAAAGTATCCACTTGCGATGTATTTATCTATGTCGGTGGAGAATCCGACAGCTGGGTGGAGGATGCCCTGAAAGAAGCGGAAAACGGGAATATGGTGGTAATTAATCTCCTGGAAGCCCTTGGTGATTCCGTTAAAGAGGAGGAACTTGTGGAAGGAATGCAGGGAGAAGAGGAGGAAGAGGACGAAGGAGAAGAAGAGGAAATCGAATACGACGAACATGTATGGCTTTCTCTTCAAAATGCTTCCGTCCTGGTAAACAGCATCTCCGATGCACTTGAAAAGGCTGACCCGGAGAATGCGGGAGTATACGAAAAAAACGCATCGGCTTATATTGCACAGATCAATGCACTGGATGAGGAGTATAAAGCAGCGGTTGCAGAGGGCGGAAAGGATACACTTCTTTTCGGTGACCGTTTCCCCTTCCGCTATCTGGTGGACGATTACAATCTGAACTATTACGCTGCTTTTGTCGGTTGTTCCGCGGAAACGGAAGCAAGTTTTGAAACGATTACCTTCCTCGCCGACAAGCTGGATGAACTGGGACTTCCGGCGGTTCTTACCATGGAAGGAAATGATCAAAAAATCGCACAGACGATTATTCAGAATACACAAACGAAGAATCAGAAAGTTCTCACATTGGATTCCATGCAGTCCGTTACTGCTAAGGATGTGGAGAAGGGAGTCACCTATCTTTCCGTTATGGAGAGCAATTTGGAAGTATTGAAAGAAGCACTGAAGTAGGAGAAAAAATGTTTTATTTTTCAATTCAAATTATGGATAAACTGGCAATGTATCTTGCCCGCCCGTTCGTGCGTTATGCACTGATTGTCGGCGTGCTGATCGCACTGTGTTCTTCTTTGCTGGGAGTAACGCTGGTTTTAAAACGTTTCTCCTTCATCGGAGACGGACTTTCCCACGTGGCATTCGGAGCAATCTCCATTGCCGCGGTTTTGAATTTGACCAATGAAATGCTGATTGTACTGCCGATTACCATTTTAAGTGCGATTCTTTTACTTCGAACGGGGCAGAATGCAAGGATTAAGGGAGACGCCGCCATTGCCATGATTTCCGTCGGTGCGCTGGCCTTCGGTTACCTGATTATGAATATTTTTTCCACCTCATCGAATTTGTCCGGGGGTGTGTGCAGTACGCTTTTTGGATCGATTTCCATTCTTACGCTGACCGTAAAAGAAGTCTGGCTTTGCATCGGCCTGTCCGTAGCCGTATTAATCATTTTTGTACTTTTCTACAACAAAATCTTCGGCGTGACGTTTGATGAAAACTTTGCAAAGGCAACCGGCGTAAAAACAAACGCGTACAACTTAATGATTGCAATCATCATTGCGGTCATCATCGTACTGGCCATGAATCTGGTAGGTTCCCTGCTGATTTCCGCTCTGGTTATTTTCCCGGCATTATCTGCCATGCGACTTTTCAGAAGCTTTAAGATGGTAACGGTATTTTCGGCGATTCTGTCCGTAGTGTGTGCTTTTTCGGGCATTCTGGTTTCCATCCTTGCCGGCACACCCGTCGGTTCCACGATTGTAGCCATTGATGTGGTGGCATTTGCGGTTTGTTACTTTATCGGACTGATTACGGGAGGAGTGCGGAAATGAAACAATGGATACGCGTTGTTCTTTGCAGCGCAATTATTCTGGTTATAACCGGCTGCAGAAAGCCGATTTCCTCCGAAAACGTAAAGACCTATATGGCATCTGAAACGACTGCATCGGAAATTCCGGATATTGAGCAAACAGAGACGGAAAGCAATGAGCAGATTCTTTCTTCCACGGAAGGGATTGATGTGGATCTGACAATGCTTTCTTCCACCATGGTATATTCCGAGGTTTATCAGATGATGCTCACGCCCGAGAACTATATCGGAAAAACCATAAAAATGGACGGGCTCTTCTCTTATTCTTACGATGAAAGCACCGGGAAAGAATACTTTTCCTGTATTATTCAGGATGCGACAGCCTGCTGTGCACAGGGAATCGAATTCATCCTTGCGGGTGATTATTCCTATCCGGAGGATTATCCGAAGGAGGGAGAGGACGTATGCGTGGTAGGTGTTTTTGATACCTATACGGAAGGCGATTCCATGTATTGCACGCTTCGGAATGCGGAATATGCCAATTAAAAAAGAGGGTAGGAGAATGGACGAACGAATTCAAAAACAGATGGAGTTTGCACTCGAAATCGATAAGGAAAAAAACATCTTCCGCCAGACCTCTCTTTCCGGTCACGGAAGAAAGGAAAACGATGCGGAACATGCCTGGCACATGGCAATCATGGCATATCTGTTAAAGGAATATGCCAACGAGCCGGTGGATATCGGCAGAGTCATGATCATGTGCCTCATCCATGACATCGTGGAGATTGATGCCGGCGATACATACTGCTACGATGCGGAGGGATTGAAGACCCAGAAAGAACGCGAAGATACAGCAAAAGAGAGAATCTTTTCTCTTCTTCCCGAAGATCAGAAAGAGGAAATGGTTGCGCTTTTTGATGAGTTTGAAGCAAACGAAACGCCGGAATCGAAGTTCGCTCATGCGATGGACAACTTCCAGCCGCTCATCTTAAACAACAACAACGAAGGATCCGACTGGGCGGAACACGGAGTGAGCGCAAAACAGGTTTATAAAAGACAGGGAAAGACGAAGGACGGCTCGGATTATCTGTATGAGATTACGGACCGGATCATCCGTTCCAATGTGGAAAAAGGAAATTTACCGGAAGAATAATCCGGTCGGAGACAGCCATGACAATGAAACCGAAATACAAAACAAAACAGAGAGAAGAACTGCTGACCTATTTTAAGACATTACCCGGAGTGCATTTTACCGCGGCGGATGTCTGCGACTATTTCAGGCAGCAGGGAAAACCGATCGGACAGGCGACGGTCTACAGACAGCTGGAAAGTCTGGTGGATGAAGGAATTCTGAATAAATACATCATTGATCCGAATTCCCCGGCCTGTTTTGAATATGTGGAAGAACATGAGCACGGCGGAGCGACGGTCTGCTTCCATGCAAAATGTGCGGGATGCGGAAAACTGATTCATCTGCATTGCGATGAGATAATAAAGATCGGCGAACACCTGAAGGAAGAACATGGTTTTGTTCTGGACCCGAAGAGAACCGTTTTCTACGGAACCTGCGCAGAGTGCGCAACTGCAGAGTTGGAGAAATAAGTAAGATATGAGTTACATGGAAGCGAAAAATTTAAGCGTGGGCTACGAAGGAGAAGCAGCCTGCGAGAATATATCGTTCACGGTAAATCCCGGGGATTATCTTTGTATTGTCGGAGAAAACGGCTCCGGAAAAAGTACGTTGATGAAGACGATTCTCGGACTGGTCAAACCTATCAGCGGGGAAATCGAAACCGGTGACGGCCTGAGCAGAAAAGAGATCGGATACCTTCCTCAGCAGACAATCGTGCAGAAGGACTTTCCGGCTTCGGTTAAGGAAATCGTGCTTTCCGGCTGTCAGGCCAGAGTGGGTCTGCGTCCTTTTTACAACAAAGAGGAGAAGGCGCTGGCAAAAGAAAACATGGAGAGACTGGGAATTGAGAATCTTGCAAACCGTTGTTACCGGGATCTTTCCGGCGGACAGCAGCAAAGAGTTCTGCTCGCCAGAGCACTCTGCGCGACCAGAAAAGTTCTACTGCTGGATGAACCGGTATCGGGCCTAGATCCGAAGGTGACGATTGAAATGTATGAACTGATTGAAGGACTTCATAAAGAGGGAATTACCATCATTATGATTTCTCATGATATATCGGCGGCCGTGCGCTATGCGGACCACATTCTGCATATCGGCGATACGATTTTCTTCGGAAGCAAAGAGGAGTATCTTAAGAGCGAGGAAGGCCGGTTTTTCTTAGAGCATGCAAAGGAGGAAGTGCGTTATGAGTAAAGCCCTCATTGCCATGAGCGGCGGCGTGGATTCCTCTGTGGCTGCGATGCTCATGAAAGAAGAAGGATTTGACTGCATTGGATGTACGATGAAACTTTTTGAGGGAAGCGAAGAGGAAAAAAGCGAGAAAGCCTGCTGTTCTCTGGACTGTGTCGAAGACGCCCGGAACGTGGCCGGAAAGCTTTCGATTCCTTACTACGTTTTCAATTTCAAAGACGAATTCAAAAACTGCGTCATCGACAAATTCATTTCCTGCTATGAGGAAGGAAGAACTCCGAATCCCTGCATTGACTGCAATCGTTTCCTGAAATTTAAAAAGCTCATGGTCCGGGCGGAAGAACTCGGCTGTGACGTGGTGGTGACCGGCCACTATGCGAGAGTTGAATACGATGAACAAAACGGAAAATATCTTTTGAAAAAAGGTTTGGATGAGAGCAAGGATCAAAGTTATGTGTTATACTCATTAACGCAGGACCAACTTGCCCATATCCGTTTTCCGCTTGGGAAATATCATAAAACCGAAGTGCGTGCACTTGCGGAGAAATGGAATTTTGTGAATGCGAATCGCCCGGACAGCCAGGATATCTGCTTTGTTCCGGACGGAGATTATGCGAAAGTCATTGAACGCTACACCGGCAAAACCTTTCCGAAGGGAGAGTATGTAGACCTCGAAGGAAAACCGATGGGCGAGCACAAGGGCATCATCCACTACACGATCGGACAGCATAAGGGCCTCGGGGTAGCCTTCGGAGAACCGAAATATGTCTGCAAAATCGATGTGGAAAACAACCGTGTCGTGCTTGGAAGAAACGAGGACTTGTTCACCAACGTAGCCATTGTGGAGGACTTTAACTGGATTTCGGGGGAAGAACCGAAAGAGCCGGTTCCCTGCAGTGCAAAGGTGCGATATAAGCAAAAAGAACAATCCGGTACAGCGGAAGTTCTGCCAAACGGACGCGTAAAGATTACATTTGATGAACCGCAGCGAGCCATTACGGCAGGTCAGGCGGCGGTATTATATGACGGTGATACGGTCATCGGCGGCGGAACGATCGTCGGGACGGAAGAATAAACAGTTTGTGTAAGAAAAGGGGAAATTATGAAGATTCTTGATTTGCTGAATCAGAAAAACATGTCGCTTTCGTTCGAGGTTTTTCCTCCGAAGAAGGAATCGGGCTTTGACAGTGTCCGAATGACTGCTGAGGCAATTGCCGCAAACAAACCGGCTTTCATGAGTGTTACCTACGGCGCAGGCGGTGGAACGAGCCGCTACACTTTGGATATTTGTAAAGATATCGAGGATAAATACAATGTTCCGACACTGGCTCATTTAACCTGTGTTTCCTCCAGCCGTCAGATGGTAAAAGATAAGATCGAAGAAATACATTCCATGGGAATCGAAAACATCATGGCGCTTAGAGGAGACCTGACACCGGAGCTGGAAAAAACGGATCCCTCCACCTGGGACTATCGCCATGCGGTGGAACTCGTCAGAGAGATTAAGGAAAGCGGCTACGATTTTTGCGTGGGTGCGGCCTGCTATCCCGAAAAGCACCCGGACAGCAGCGACCAGAGAGAAGATATTTATTACCTGAAGGAAAAGGTGGATGCCGGAGTGGATTTCCTGACCACACAGATGGTATTTGACAACAATCTTTTCTTCAACTTCCTCTATAAGATTCGTGAAGCGGGCATTACCGTCCCGGTACTTCCCGGTATCATGCCGATTACGAATGCAAATCAGGTAGAGCGTGCCATCAAGCTTTCCGGATCATTTATGCCCCAGCGTTTTAAAGCGATCGTCGATTATTTCGGAAGCGATCCCGATGCGATGAAACAGGCCGGTATCGCATATGCGACGGACCAGATTATCGATCTGTATGCTAACGGTATTACGAACGTGCATGTTTATTCCATGAACAAGCCGGATGTGGCGGAAGCGATCATGAACAACCTTTCCAACATTCTCTGGAAAGATTTCGGAGTAAAATAAGTTGATTGAAAATTTTCTTACACAACTGAACGCGGGAGAAATCAGCGAACCCTTCGGGGTGGTTGCGGAATATACGGAATATCCGCCGATGCCGGTGAATAAGAAAGAGGTTCTGCGCTATGCGGGAATCTATGGCGTAAAAGACGGAGAGATTTCCGAACAGACGGAAGAGGTATTTGAAAAAGCCGTGGAGCTGTTATCGGGAAAATGCAAATTCCTTGTGGGCTTTAAACCCGTGCTGATCCGGCGCGACGAGGAAGGATTTCCGATTCTTCCGATCAACCAGCATTCCGAGAATTTGAAAAAGAACCTGACAGACTGCGAAGCAGCGGTTTTTTTCTCGGCTACCATCGGTTCCGGAATTGACGGACTGATTCGAAGATACGAAAAAGCCAATGCACCGCTGGCACTCATGTTACAGGCACTTGGGGCAGAGAGAGTCGAGAGCCTTTGCAACCTGTTTAACGAAGAGATTAAGGCCGAGGCGGAAGCGTTTGGAAGAACAACGCATCCGCGTTTTTCCCCGGGATTCGGAGATTTGCCGATTACGGTGCAGAAGGAGTTTTTGGGAATTTTAGATGCATCCAGAAGGATGGGAATTACCTTAAGCGAGTCCTTCTTAATGGCGCCGAGCAAGTCGGTTACGGCGATTATCGGTATTACAAAGAAACTATAAACGTAGGACATTAAAGAGAGAGTACGATATGAAGATTCTTGAGTACATGAAAAACAACTTCCTCTTCCTGGACGGCGGAATGGGAACTTTGCTTCAGGAAGCGGGATTACAGCCGGGAGAACTTCCGGAGAGATGGAACGTGTCTCATCCCGATGAGATTGTCAAGATCCAGAAGGCTTATTTTGATGCGGGCAGCAATGTGATTCTGGCCAATACCTTCGGTGCGAATGCGTTGAAATTCGAAGATGAAGAATTGATAATGCTGATCACCGCGGCGGTCACGAACGCCAGAAAAGCTGCGGAAGAAAGTATCGGTACCCAGGAAAAATTTGTAGCCTTGGATATCGGACCCATCGGAAAACTATTAAAACCCTACGGAGATTATGAATTTGAAGACGCCGTATCCTGCTATGCCAAAACCGTAAAGTACGGTGTGGAAGCAGGTGTGGATTTGATCTTCATCGAAACCATGAATGACAGTTACGATACGAAGGCAGCGCTGCTTGCGGCAAAGGAAAACTCCGATTTGCCTGTTTTTGTATCGAATGCATACGGAAGTGACGGAAAACTGATGACGGGTGCATCCCCGGCGGCAATGGTTGCAATGCTGGAAGGTATGCATGCCGATGCCATCGGTGCAAACTGCTCCCTCGGACCGGACCAGTTGATCGGGGTCATGGAAGAATATCTGGAATATGCTTCCGTTCCCGTACTGTTAAAACCAAATGCGGGCCTTCCGAGAAGCGAGAACGGAAAGACCGTCTATGATGTCTCTCCCGAAGATTTTGCGGAGTCGGTTGGAAAGCTTTTGGAGAAGGGTGTGCGTATTGCGGGCGGTTGCTGCGGAACCAGACCCGAGTTTATCCAAAACGTGGTAAAGAAGGCTGCAGAGCTTACACCTGTACCGGTTACGAAAAAAGAAAAATCTCTCGTATCGTCCTACACGCATGTGGTGGAATTCGGACAGTCTCCGATTTTGATCGGAGAGCGTATCAACCCCACCGGAAAGAAGCGTTTTCAGCAGGCCCTCAGAGAGCATGATATCGATTACATTCTGAATGAAGCATTAAAGCAGCAGGACGCCGGAGTACAGGTACTCGACGTCAATGTCGGACTGCCTGAAATCGATGAGCCGAAACTGCTTGAGGAAGTGACAAAGGAATTGCAGGCCGTTACCGACCTGCCTTTGCAGATTGATACGACGGACCTTACGGCAATGGAAGCGGCCCTTCGCTGTTACAACGGAAAGGCTATGGTCAATTCCGTAAACGGAAAGCAGGAGGTCATGGAAGGCGTCTTCCCGCTGGTTGCCAAATACGGCGGCTTCGTGGTTGCATTAACCCTGGATGAGGGCGGAATTCCGGAAGACGCGGAAAGAAGAGTCGAGATTGCAAAAAAGATTCGCGAAAAGGCAAAAGAATACGGAATCGAAGGCAAGGATCTGATTGTCGATCCGCTTGCCATGACAATTTCCGCGGATACCAAGGCAGCCCTTTCCACAATGAAGGCGGTGCATGAGATCCGCCATACGCTGGGCTTAAATACCTCCCTTGGTGTTTCGAATGTTTCCTTCGGACTGCCTGTAAGAAATGTGGTAACGTCAACGTTTTTTGCTCTCTGTCTGGAAGAGGGACTCTCTGCGGCTATCATGAATCCATATTCCGTGGAGATGATGAATGTCTATTTCGCTTTCCGTGCACTTCACAATCTGGATGAAAACTGCATGGATTATATCAATTACGCATCGGCACTGCCGAAAACCGTTCCCGCGGGAAGTGCGGCTGCACCGGCAGACGGAGGTTCCGGGACGGAGAAGGGTTCGGACAGCAAAGAACTGCCTCCCCTGCAGCATGCGATTATCCGCGGCTTAAAAGAGAAGGCCGGAGCGCTAACGAAGGAATATTTACAGGATAGAAAACCTCTGGAAATTATTCAGGGAGATGTCATTCCGGCATTGAATATTGTCGGTGAGGATTTTGAGAAAAAGAAAGTTTATCTGCCTCAGTTACTGATGGCGGCGGAAGCAGCCAAGGCTGCCTTTGAGGAAGTAAAGATCCGGATGGCGGGAGAAGAGCAGACCGGCGGGTCACGCTGTGCGTTTGTCATCGCCACGGTACACGGAGACATTCACGACATCGGCAAGAATATCGTAAAACTGATTCTTGAAAACTATGGTTTCGCAGTAACGGATCTTGGAAAAGACGTACCGGAGCAGGTTATCGTGGATAAGGTTGTGGAACTGCATGCGCCGATCGTTGGTCTGAGTGCACTGATGACGACTACCGTTCCTGCAATGGAGGAGACGATTAAACTCCTGAGAGAACAGGCACCCTGGGCAAAAGTCACCGTGGGCGGTGCTGTACTGACGCAGGAATATGCGGATGCCATCGGAGCGGATAAGTACTGCAGGGATGCCATGGAGACGGTTCGCTATGCCGAAGAAGTGGAGAAGAGTCTGAAGGAAGAGGCATAAGATTGAATAAAATTGGTTTCCTCGGGGCACTGCTCGCCTTGCTTGTGATGACGGTTTTTGTATTTTTTAACTTTCCCGCAAGTTGGCGCAAAAACAAAGTATTTATGACACTTGTCATCATATATGATATCATCGGGACGATTTGCGGCGGAATCATTTTTACCGCATTTCGGTCCCTTCCGAATGCGTGGATGAAGGTTTTCGTTTCCGGGTGGGGAACGATTTATTACATCACCACGCTTCTTTTATCTGTTCTGTTCTGCCTGCGTATTCTGGTAAAAGCAGTATACCTGCTGATTCGAAAACTGACCAAAAAGGAAGCGGACGGCAAGGCGCTTCACATCCTGAAAGACGAAAAGCTTCAGGTGATCGTTTTTGTGATTACGGCTTTCGTGATTTGCACGGTCGGGTTTATCCGGATCGGAAACTTAGGCGAAACCACTTATGAAGTCACCTGTGAAAAGGAAGCAGAAGAAGAGTCTCTTACCATGCTGTTTCTTTCCGACGTCCATGCGGGTGCGGCAACCTGGCCGTTCACCTATGAAAAAATGCATGAAATTCTGGCTTCGTCCGATGCGGACGTGGTTTTCCTCGGCGGCGATATTTGTGATGAAACGACGGCTGAGGAAGATATACAAATGCTGAAAGAGGCATTGTCCGGCTTAAATCCACGCTACGGAATTTATTATATCTACGGAAACCATGACGAATTCGAGGACAACTTTACCGGAAAGCAGATGGAAGAGATGGGCATTACCGTGCTTTACGACGAGATGGTGGAAATCGGCGGCGTACAGGTCATCGGAAGACTGGATCCGAAAGATGATGCGCTTTCCTGGGAAGAACTGATGGATAAATGCAGCCCCGATCCGCAAAAACCGCTCGTGGTCCTGACCCACCGTCCGGAAGAGTTCCGGGCAATTTCCGCCTCCGGTGCGGATCTGGCATTGGCCGGACATACGCATGGGTTCAATATTCCGCAGTTTTTGGGAAGCAATCTGCTGGAGGATATGTATTACGGCAGAAAGAAGTACGGAGAAATGACGGCCATTACAAGCTCGGGAGTATCGGCCTGGGGCATTCATTATAAGTGGCCTGCGAAGAGCGAAATCGTAAAAGTGAAGATGACATTTCGGTAAGAAAGATCCCCCGGAGCCCGCGCTTCGGGGCTTTTTTTATTTTTTTGAAAAAAGGTGTTGACTTTTATTTTCGTGCATGTTATTTTTACTACGACAGATGTACTACGACAGTCGTAACACCGACAGACATAGCACGACAGTCAAAGTAAATGAAACGAAGAAAACAAAGAGCGGAAGCAGACGTGTGAAAGCTCACGAAAAAGAAAGGAGTCATGGGATGACGGAAATCAGCAGTGATGTCATTCGCGGATACAACGATACAATGATTCTGTTTCTTTTACTGAAGGCACCTTCCTACGGATACGAATTATCCAAGCAGATCAAAACGATGTCCGAAGGAAAATACATCATCAAAGAAACAACATTGTACTCCGCGTTTACGCGAATGGAGAAAAACGGATACATCAATTCCTTTGTGAAGGAAGCAGAAGACACCGGAAAAAAGAGAACTTACTACCAGATCACCGAAGAAGGAATTCGGTACTACAACGAAAAATGTGAAGAATGGTTGTTGACGAAAGAAGTGGTAGAGAAGTTCATTATGGAGGAGAACCGGAATGGAAGCAATTAAAAATTATCTGGATATGATGTTTGCAAATCTTCCCAATACAGGATCTGTAAAACGTGCGAAGGAAGAACTTTTGCAGATGATGGAAGACAAATACACGGAACTGATTGCGGAAGGCAAGACCGAAAACGAAGCAGTCGGAAGCGTAATCTCGGAATTCGGAAACCTTTCCGAACTGGCAGAAGCGCTCGGCGTGGAAGAAGAAGTCAAGAAACAGGAAGAAAAAAAGGTTGAGCAGGAAGAAAGCGGAGAAGTGGAAAGAGTACTTACCACGGACGAAGCGAAAGGCTATATTAAGATGAAATCCAGAAGAGCACTTCCTTTTGCACTCGGTGTGGCAATGTTTATTCTGGCACCCACCATGCCGATCATCTTCAGCTTCTTTATGAGCGATGGCATTGCCGGAGCGCTTGGAGCACCGGGATTTTTCGGATGTATCATAGCAGGTATTTTACTCATCATCTTCGGAGAAATGGATCGAAAGAACTGGAGATATGTAAAGAGAGAAAAATGCACACTTTCCATGGATGCAACAAAATATGTTGCGGATGAACATGCAAAATTGGAAGCAACTTATCGTATTTTCATGGTGATCGGTATTGTTCTTTGCGCAATCTGCTGGTTCCCGGCAGCAATGCTCGGAGACAAGGCAGTATATGAAAATCTCGTATCTCCGGTATCGTTATTTGTCATGGTTGGAACAGGCGTATTCCTGATCCTTTACTCTCACACCTGTATTCACGGATACAAAGATCTGCTTCGTTTAAACAGAGGCGATTCCCTGAAAGGAGCCTATGTTCCGGAACAGAAAGCAGACGGAAAGAAAGTAAAATATGCAAGCCCGTTTGCGGAATTCGTTATGGGTGTGTACTGGCCGACAATTACCTGCTTCTATCTGATTACGAGCTTCGTCACATTCCGCTGGGGAATCACCTGGCTGGTATGGCCGATTGCGGGAATTATGCATCCGCTTTTGGCAAAGCTTCTTCCCAAGGAAGAGGTATAGAAACAGGAGAAAATGAGGGACGATATAGATTGGCCACTGGCCTGAAAGGATAAAAAATGAAAGCACTGAAAACTATTTTTATCGTAGTATTATTTATAGTTACCGGCATGATCATTGCGATTTTTGCCGGAAGAAGATTCGGATTTTTCGGAGGAGCTGCGGTTGTCAGCAAATCGGACTCCGTAAGCATCAAGGCATTTAAGGATATCGAAGTGGAAGCCGACGCACTGAACTTTAAAATAGAAGAGGGTACGGATTATCATGTGGAATATAACTGCCCTTCCAACATGATTCCCGTAATTAACGTGAATGGTGACAAGTTAAAAATCGAATGCAAGGCAAACGGCGGCGTAAATTTCCTTAACTTTAACGATCTTTCCAAAGAGACTTTTTCCTTAACGGTTTACGTTCCCGAAGGAAAGACCGAGTATGGAAATCTGGACATTAAGATCGATGCCGGAAATGTGGTTTTGGACGGATTTACTTTTGAAGATGTGAAAGCCGATCTGGATGCCGGTAACCTGGAACTTTCCAACATTACCGCAGGTGATGTAACCGTGAATGCGGATGCGGGTAACGTGGAATTAAAGGATTGCGTTTTCAAAAATGTAGAGGGCAAAGTTGGTGCGGGAAATCTTGAAATCCTGGATACCAAGATGGAAAACGTGAAAATCGAGGCTGACATGGGTTATGTAAAAATGAAAACCGTTGAATTTAAAGAAGGTGAAATCGAAGCAGATCTCGGAAAGGTTACCGTAACCGGAACTTACGAAAAACTCACAGCGGAAAGCAGCATGGGCGACATCGACGTGGAGAATGAAAACGATGATGCGGTATATGATCTGACCGTGGATATGGGTGTCATTTCCGTTAACGATGATAACAAGGGAAAAAGTTACAAGAGTAATTAAAACCCTGTAAACAGATATATGAAAATATATCTTTCACATAAATAAACTACGAATGTAGTACAAAGAACCCTGCGGCCTTTATGAAAAGGTGACGGGGTTCTTTTTTGTTAAAATTTTATAAAAGAATGCATGAATATAAAAAATATTTGTAGGATATGTAATTGAATTTATTGCAATTAAAAGGCTATAATAACCATTGTTGAAAATGATGAGATTCAGATTGTTTGTTTTAAATTAGGAGGATATTTAAAATGACTTATGAAGAATTGGTAAAACTGGCAAAAAACACTTATGAGAAAGCTGATGCTTCCGCAGTAAAAGAGCATGTTGCAATTCAGTTCAACGTAACAGGCGAAGCAGAAGGTGCATTCTACTTAGAGGTTAAGGACGGACAGGTTGCCGTAGAGCCGTATGAGTACTATGACAGAGACGTTATCGTAACTGCTGACGATGCTGTATTAAAGGACATCGCTGATGGAAAACTCGGACTTGAGAAAGCATATCTTACCGGAAAGATCAAAGCAGAAGGAAATCTTGGTAAGGCGCTTCTCTTAAAGGATGTTAAGACTGCTAAGAAGGCAGCTAAGAAAGCTCCTGCAAAGAAGGCTCCTGCTAAGAAGGAAACTGCTAAGGTTGAAGAGAAGAAAGCACCTGCAAAGAAGGCTCCCGCTAAGAAGGCAGCTGCTAAGAAAGCTCCCGCTAAGAAGGAAGAGAAATAATTACATTCATAAGCAGAAATACAAAGCCCGGTTCGTAAGGAACCGGGCTTTTTTCTTTTCCGGGGAGACTCCTCAAAATAACACGAAATTCCGTTCAATAATTGAAAAAAGTATGATATAATTATTACGGTTTTTCTGTGGGAGAATAGAAAGAAAAACCATTTATGGGTTAATTGGCGAAAATGAGGGTTTTTTCATGAAAAGATCAAACTTTACACTTCTTAAAATGCTTCTGATGTTCGGGCTGATTCCGCTCGGATGTACATTGGCTGCGTTTTTTCTGCTGACGTTTTTCAACGTAACAAAACTTGTTCAGAGACATACCCGTAACGAACTCTATATGACGAACCAGGAATTCAATAACTATATTTCCGGAATGTACGGGGATGAAGTCGGAACGGAAAACTGGAATCAGTGGAAGGAAAGAAGCCTTGTCGATGTGTTTAAGACAGATGACATCGAAATGGCAATCTACTATGGCGACACAACCTCCATTGCATCCATGGAAAACGAAGTCGGTTTGATGCTGGATAATTTTAAAGCAAGTCCCGGGATTGTATCCGCGGTATTAAGAGGAGGAAAACATTACACCGCTGACAATGAGGAAATCGGCGGAGAAACCTATTATGTGGATTATCTTCCTCTGAAAAATTCCAACGGAAGATTCATGGGAATGACCTTTGTCGGAAAGAAGGCATCCACGGTCAAAGAAGAGATTACCCGTATCATTATAAGGGTTATGATTTGCGGTATTATTCTTTTGCTCGTCTTTTCCGTTGTCATTGTTTTGGTGGCAAGAATCGTAAAGAAACCGTTCGCGGAGATTACAACGGCACTTGGTGTATGTGCAGATGGACATGTCAGCGAACCGTTTAACATTCACAGTATTGTAAAAGAAAACAAGAAGATGATTTCTTCTCTCGGACAGTTCCAGGAGAGCTTGAACGGTACCGTTTCGGAAGTCAAAAATGCAACTACGATTATAGGCGAAAGCGTTCACTCCGTGAACAATCTGTCCGAAGATACACAGAATTCCGCCAATCATATTTCCGCTGCAGTTGAAGATCTTGCACAGGGTGCACAGAGCATGGCGGAAAGCGTACAGGATGTAAACATCAAGGTCTCGGACATGGGAGACTGTGTTGCGGATATCGAAGACAATGTCTGCAAGCTTTCCAATTCTTCCGATGAAATGAGCCGGATCAACGATAATGCAAGCGACAGTATGAATCAGGTACTGACTTCCTTCAAGGATACGATCGAAGCGGTTAATTCCATCACCGAACAGATCCTTCGTACCAATGATTCGATTGAAAAAGTAAACGAAGCGGTAGAACTCATCATCAGCATTGCGAGCCAGACCAAACTGCTTTCCTTGAATGCATCGATTGAAGCAGCACGTGCCGGAGAGTCCGGTAAAGGTTTTGCGGTTGTTGCAAAGAGCATCGGAGAACTTTCCTTAAAGTCCAATGAAGGTGCTACCAGCATTCAGCAGATTGCAAAAGAAGTTCTTGCAAACTCCGAGGAGAGCGTAAAACTTGCGAGAAATATCCGTGCGGTTATTGAGGAAAGTCAGAACGACATCGAGAATACCAGCCACGAATTCTCCAAACTGAATGCCGCAATCGAAGAGAACATCGCATCAATCCAGGTAGTGAGCGAGAATACCAGAAAACTTGCGGAAATCAAAGAAGCCATTATTTCGAACGTAAGCGACTTGTCCGCGATTTCCGAAGAGAATGCTGCTTCTTCGGAAGAAGTAAGTGCATCCATCGAATCCGTATCGGAAAACGTAAATGCGATTTCCGCACAGATTTCCGAAGTACAGGCACTGTCCGATCACCTGTCGGATACCGTATCCTTCTTTAGTTAAAAATGAAAAAATAAAATAACAACAAAAGGAGAACATCATGGAACCCATTGAATATCGTTATGACACACAACTTTTAATCGAAAGAACCGATAAGGACCTCGACGAAGACGAAATCAACGATTACATCACGGACAATTTCGTAGGAGACTGTCTTCTTGCAGTCGGTGATGAAGAACTGATCAAGATTCACTATCATACCAACGAGCCCTGGAAGGTTCTGGAATACTGTGCAACCCTCGGCGAGATCTATGACATCGTAGTGGAAGATATGGATCGTCAGGCAAGAGGATTAAAGGGTTAATCCGAAAAGGAAGAGTATGAATCAATCCGGCAAAACAGGCATCCTGGTGGGGGCTTCCCCGCTGGGAGCCGAAACAGGAAATCTGCTTACAATTCTGAAAGAAAGAAACTGTGTTACGGTGGCGGCGGACGGCGGCCTTTCTTTTTTTGTGAAGAATAAGATTAGGCCGGATTATTTTTTCGGAGATGGTGATTCCCTGGACGAAGTAGTTGCGGCGGAAGCAAGGAAGCTGTTTCCGGAACTTGAGCTGAACTTCTGTGCACGGGAAAAAGACGATACGGACATGCGCCTCGGAATGTTAAAGTGCAGGAAAGAGGGCGTAAGTGAAGTATATATTTTCGGCGGAATCGGCGGAGAGAGGATGGATCACACCTTTGCAAATACCGCTCTGATTCATGAGTTTTCCGAAGAAGGAATCTCCTGCTATCTTGTAGGAGAAAAGGAAACGTTTTATGTGCTTACAAAAGGGCAGTCTGTTTCCTATCCAGAAGAGTGCAGCGGCATTGTTTCGGTCTTTTCTTTAACCCCCGAATGCAATCTGTCCATAAAAGGTCTTCACTATGAATTCGAAGGCAGTCTTTCGGGGAAAAGCAGCATGGGCGTCAGCAACGAGTGCTGCGGCAAAAAGGGCTTAATTACCGTAAACGACGGCGCAGCCCTCATCATTTCTCAGGTACCGTTCTTTTACAATCGTATTTGCAAATAAAAATCATGAGCAATAAGTATCTATCCCTGTATGAACAACTGAAGAAGGATATCGTCGGTGGCATCTACAAAACCGGAGAAAAGCTTCCGAGCAAACGCACGGTGGCGGAAGAAAACGGAGTCAGTGTCATCACGGCAGAGCATGCCTACGAACTTCTCGTGGAGGAGGGCTATATCGAAAGCAGGTTAAGAAGCGGATACTATGTGCTTTTTTCCGAAGGGGATTATTTTCTTCAAAAAGAAACAGAGGAAGGAAAAGATAATTCCGGATTGCAGGAAATATCACGTCCTGCAAGAACAGGCAAAGAAGAGGACGCGTTTCCGCAGTCCATGTATGCAAAAACCGCAAGGCGTGTTCTTTCGCGTTATGAAGAGGAACTGGTGGAAAAATCGCCGTCCTTCGGAACCGCAAGACTTAGAAATGTCCTGGCACAATACCTTCGAAGAAGCAGACATATCGATGTTTCTCCCGAGCAGATCATAATCGGGGCCGGCGCGGAATATTTGTACGGCATGATTGTCAAAACACTCGGAAGAGATATGGTTTACGGACTGGAACATCCCGGCTATCACAGAATCGAAGAAGTGTATTTAAGCGAAGGAGCAAAGGTGGATCGACTTGCGTTGGGACGTGACGGAATCAAAAGCGATGCGCTTTGGAAGACGAAGGCCAAGGTTCTTCATATCACACCTTACAGAAGTTTCCCAACCGGTGTAAAAGCATCCGCGGGAAAGAAGAAGGAGTATTTGAACTGGACCGAAGAAAAAGACGGCGTTCTCATCGAGGATGATTTTGAATCGGAATTTACACCGCTTCGAAAGGCGGAGGATACTCTTTTTTCCCTGGATGCAAAAGGAAACGTTCTTTACGTCAATACATTTACCAAGACCATCGGTCCGTCCATTCGTGTCGCGTATATGCTGGTTCCGAAAAAACTTCTCGGTGCCTTTGTGGAAAAGGTCGGTATCTATTCCTGCCCGGTTCCGACACTGGAGCAGTATATCGTGGCTCAGTTGATCGAGGACGGTGATTTCGAACGGCACATCAATCGTGTTCGAAGAAAAAACAGAATGAAGAATAAAAAAGAAGGAACCTGAATTTATTCAGGTTCCGCCAGTATAAACGTATGGTTCCCTGCCCAGAAAACCGTAATGGTGATGGGGCGGGGTTTACTTTTTATATAGGATTGCACATCCGTTGCCAGATCGTTCGGATACGCGGTCTGATCTTTCAGGAAGTAAGATGCGTAGGGATAACCGTTTTGATAACTGTCGGTTAACAGGGAGGCAATTTCCGAATCCGCGGTTGCTTCGCTCGTTCCCCAGCCGGAGTAAGGAATGTAGCCGGAATAATATCCATAGGTCTGATTGCTGGTCTTGGCAATCGGACGGAGTTCATTTTTGGCATCCACGGTGTGGGAGATATTCATGATATCCTTTCCCGCATTTAAATAAATGTAAGCAGGATGGCCGCCGCCTTCGCTGAAAAACGTGGTGTCATCGTAGGTAACATCTACCGCGCGCCATTCACCGCTCAATTCCACGATATTCCATACATGCATGTTTCCGTCACCGTAGCCGCTCTGTTTGTCCACGGTAAGTCCGGCCATGGTGCCGAGCATATAGAAGCAGTCGGTATAGCCCTGACAGTTTGCGGCACCGTCCAGTAACAGGCCGACGGCTGTGCAGTGTCTGGGAATCTTATCGGAACTGGACGGATTGGTATAAACAGCGTTTTCACAGATAAAGTCGTGGATTAAGATTTCTTTTTCGACCGGATCGGTGGCGTAGCGGACTTCGTTTTCGATAAAGTCGGTAGCAATACTTAAGGTTTTTATCTCATCCGTGGAGAGGCTATCGATGTTTCCGCTGAAATATGCATCCGCGATCAGCGTGCCGGGGTAGTAGGTGATATATACGGAATAGTAGTCGGTTCCGTCCGGCATCGGTGTCGAGGACGAAGAAACGTAGGGAAGTGAAAAACGATACAACAGAATATCGTTGTTGATGGAATATCCATTTGCGGTATAGAAATAGAGATTGCACTCCTTGCGCCTCATCATGTATTCCATGTAGTCATTGAATTCTTCATCATTGTGAATGGTAGGCGTCTCGTATTCGGAGAAGGTATTGTTGTTCTCGCCGTAATCGGGTTCATATACGGATTCCGGTTCACTGTCGGAAGGGATTTCAATATCCGGGAAAAAGGAATAGGGAGAGGAAGAGGAAGATTCCTCCTCCGCTATTTCGGAATAGAGATATTCGTAAAGAGGCGAAGAAAGACAACCTGTGGTGGTCAGACACAGGGAAAGCAGGATGGCGAGGAATGAAATTTTAGAGTGATTGTTTCTTTTTTTCATGGAAACCTCATGTCAAAAATGCTTTCATATATGATTATAACAGAAAAATACAAAATAATATTTACAAACATATGTTCGCATGATACAATCATAATTGCAGTAACAAATTTCCCAAAGAGGTGCCTGTCACAGGAAAGAATGCTTTCCCTGTGGCAGGCACTTTTCTATCCTGTTGTTGTCAGAAGGAGGAAAGTCTGTTATATTCGTTTTTGTAGCGCGTGTAGCGTGTAGATTTGAAAAAAGGGGATTGAAGTATGGCATTTTTTTCAAAAACAAGAGGACTGGTTTCCGGAATCGGATTGGTTTTAATCGGTATCGCATGTCTTGTATACGGACTGATCGTATCGATTAGTTTAAGAAAACCTCCGGTGGATTTGTATAAGGCGGACTGGGAAACACTTCATGCAAACCAGCATGTGGTGGTTGATCTGGACTTTCTCTTAGATGGTTATATGACGTATTCCAAGAACGGAGAAGTGACCACTTGTTTCTATGTGGTTCCGGATATTCAGTATACAGAAGATGATTATTATATGGCGCATTTCATGGGACTTGCGGCAGTACAGAAAGATTTTGCCCTGTATGACAGAATCAGGGATAATTCCAAAGAATGGTGGAATGACGAAACCGGAATGGTGACCTGGGCTCCCGAGACGGTACACCTGGACGGTTATCTTCGTAAGATGTCCAAAAACGATAAGCAGTATATGACGGAATACTTACAGGAAATGGGTTACAGCGATGAAGAAATAGAGGGTATCATTACTCCCTACGTACTCATGACCAACGGAAGTTCCATGAGCGGAATTGCGATTGCAGGTGTTATTACATTGCTTTTGGGCGGTGTGATTCTCTTCTTCACCTTCCGTCAGATCATAAAGGAAAAACAGGCGAATGAGGCGATTTCCTCGAACTTCGGAAGATCCACATACGGCGGAACCGGCTACAGCGGAACAGCAGGTGGAACGAATTATTACGGAGGTGGCGGCGGAAGCTCCTTCGGAGACGATCCTTTCGGAACTTCCGGGCGATAATTCGTAAAGAAAAAAATGTTGACAAGCGAAAGAAAACAAATTATTATGGTTTCAATCGCACAAAAATAAATGCGTTGAAGGAATTATGCTCCGTTTGAAAGTTTCAGAGAGCCGGCGGAAGGTGCGAGCCGGTACGGAAGAGCGGTTGCAGTCTCACTCCCGAGCAGGATTCCCGAACTTCAGTAAGGAATCACGGAATGTCCCGTTATCATGGCAGCAGATATGTTGGTATCTGGCAGAGTGGTTGTGAAAACAACAAGTCGGGTGGTACCGCGGTAAATGAATTTATCGCCCCGAAAGCCGAAAGGCTTTCGGGGCGTTTTGCGTGTAGCTACAAGAGATGCGTAGTCTTTTCGGAATTGCCGGCTGCAAACTTGTTTGCAAGCGGGCATATTTCAAAGAGACTACATAGCGCGACAGCGCGACACGAAGCAGGTGCATCGCACCTGTGAGTGGCATCTAAATATATATATATTCAGAAAGGATGAACACAATGAACAGAATCAAAGTTGCAGACATCACGATTAAAGAAGCAAGCAAGAATTCACGCATGAATTTAAGCTTCAAGGAAAAAATGGAAGTTGCCAAGCAGTTGGACAGCCTCCTAATTGATGTGATTGAAATGCCGAAGGTAACGGCTCAGACGGAAAGTCTGCTGGTAAAGACGATTGCGCCTTTGATGAAAAATGCCATCCTTTCCGTAGAAGCCGGACTGGACAGAAACGAAGTAGATAAAGCATGGGCAGCACTTGCACAGGCAAAGAGCCCCAGAATCTGCATCAGCGTTCCGACTTCGGCCGTACAAATGGAATACATCTGCGGTATGAAAGCAAAGAAGGTTCTGGAACTGGTTCCCGGAGTGGTAGCTTATGCAAAAGGCCTCTGTCCGGAAGTGGAATTTAACTGCCAGGATGCAACCAGAAGCGAGAAGGAATTTTTGATTCAGATTATTTCCGCAGCCATCGGCGCAGGCGCAACAGTCGTTAACCTGGAGGATACGGCAGGCGTTATGCTTCCCGGGGAATTCAACACCCTGATTACCGAATTAAAGGAAGGAATTCCTGCACTCGCCGAAGTACCTCTTGCAGTTACCTGCTCCGACAGCTTAAACATGGCAACCGCAAATGCGGTAACCTGTATCAAGGGCGGTGCCGTTGAGATTAAAACCGCATTGATCGGAAAGGAAGCTCCTGCTCTGGAGGCGGTTGTAAACATGATTGCAGAGCGCGGTGATTCTCTCGGAATGGAATCCGCTCAGAAGCGTCCCGAAGTGGATAAAACTCTTCGCAAGCTTTCCTGGATGGATGCCGGAAAGAGCAAAGGCGAGTCTGTTTTTGATCAGGGAGAGGAAAAGAAGCATGAAGAGCTGGACCTCGATGAGAATGCGGACATCTCCAAGGTTATTCGTGCGGTGAAGAAACTCGGTTACGAATTATCTGACGATGATAATGCAAGAGTATATAAAGAATTCAAGCGTGTTTCCGAAAAGAAGAAAGTCGGCATCAAGGAAATGGAAGCCATCATTGCAACGGCATCCTTACAGGTGGCACCGACCTATCAGTTGGTGAATTTCGTAATCAACAGCGGAAACATCATCACTCCGACAGCCCAGGTTACACTGGAAAAGGACGGCAACCAGTTAAAGGGATTAAGCTCCGGAGACGGCCCGATTGCAGCGGCATTCCTTGCTGTGGAAATGGTAGTCGGTGTACATTACGAACTGGATGATTTCCAGATTCAGTCCGTAACGGAAGGCAGCGAGGCAGTCGGAAACGCCCTCGTTAAGCTTCGCTACAACGGAAAATTGTATTCCGGAAACGGAATCTCCACCGATATCATCGGAGCAAGTATCAGAGCTTACTTAAATGCAATCAACAAGATTGTGGCAGACAGTAAGGAAGAATAAAAATAAGAGCAATCAGGTATTAGACAGATCATAGAAGGAGTCAGAGAATGAAACTTTCATACAGTACAAACGGATGGGACGATTTTGACTGGACCGATTTTTACGCAACCGCGAAAGATCTTCAGTTTGCGGGTGTGGAAATCCACGACATCAAAAGAGAAGTTTTTGCGGGAAAGAATCGCCCGTTTAATAATGAAAACATTTTGGAAACGGCACGCAAAATCTTCCAGATGCAGCTTGAAATCCCCTGCCTGGACGCAACTTGTGACGTGGCGGATCCGGATAAGATCGAAGAGAACGTTGCGGAGATTCGTGAATATATCCGTATTGCGAATATCTTGCACTGTCCGGCAATCCGTTTGAGAGCCGGAAAAAACATTCAGGATACCGAAGTGAAGGATGAACCGGTCATCGAGTGTATCAAGCAGACTTACAGAGAAGCCGACAACAACGGCGTTTCCCTGCTTTTGGAGACCATAGGTGCCTATGCAAATACAGAGCGTTTAAGAAACGTATTGAACGTGTTCGCACGTGATAACGTGGCTGCACTCTGGGATATTCATCATACCGTACGTCACGGCGGAGAGAGCCCCGAGACGACAATCCAGAACCTCGGCGCATATGTAAAACATGTACATATCAAAGACTCCGACGAGAACGGATATTGTTTAATGGGCGAAGGAAATCTTCCGATCGAAGACCTGATGAGAGCACTTCGCAGTATCAATTTTGACGGTTTTGTATCCTACGAATGGATTCCGTCCTGGTTATCCGAACTTTCCGACCCGGGAATCGTTTTCCCGCATTTTATCAACTATATGAGCCGCTACGAGAAGGAAACCGTAACCGCTGAGCATGGCCTTTATTCCAACAAAGCCGGAACGGGTAAGTTCGTATGGAAGAAAGAGGAGATTATCGACAAAACCTTCCCTCAGGTCTTGGACCGCATGGTGGAAGAATTCCCGGATCAGTATGCATTCCGTTATACAACTCTGAATTATACGAGAACGTACAAGGAATTCCGCGATGACGTGGATGAATTTGCAAGATCGTTGATCGCTCTCGGCGTAAAGCAGGGTACCCATGTTGCCATCTGGGCAACAAACGTACCGCAGTGGTACATTACCTTCTGGGCATGCTGCCGAATCGGTGCCGTTTTGGTTACCATGAATACGGCATATAAGATTCATGAGGCGGAGTATCTGCTTCGCAACTCCGATACCCATACCCTGGTTATGATCGACGGCTTCCGTGATTCTCATTACAACGAGATTATCGCGGAACTCTGTCCGGAGCTTGAAAATAACGTACCCGGAAAGGCACTTCACTGCAAGAGACTTCCGTTCTTACGTCACGTCATCAATGTATCTTCCAGACAGCCCGGCTGCCTGACATGGGAGGATGCGATCGCTTTGGCGGATACCGTACCCATCGAAGAAGTCTACAGAAGATCTTCCCTGGTAGACAAACATGACGTTTGCAACATGCAGTATACGTCCGGAACCACAGGTTTCCCGAAGGGCGTTATGCTGACCCATTATAACGTGGTAAACAACGGAAAATGTATCGGTGACCGTATGGACCTTTCCACGGCCGACCGTATGATGATTCAGGTTCCGATGTTCCACTGCTTCGGAATGGTACTTGCCATGACGGCTTCCATGACACATGGTGTAACCATTTCCCCGATTCCGTACTTCTCCACGAAGCCGGCACTTGCCTGCATCAATCAGGAAAAGATTACCTGCTTCCACGGAGTTCCCACGATGTTTATCGCAATGCTGGAGCATGAGGACTTCCCCAAGACGGACTTCTCCTATATGAGAACCGGTATTATGGCAGGATCTCCTTGCCCGATTGCCATCATGAAAGACGTTGTGGAAAAAATGCATATGACCGAGATCACGATCGTATACGGACAGACCGAGGCATCCCCGGGATGTACCATGTCGAGTACCGAAGATCCTCTGGAAGTACGTGTAAATACCGTCGGCGGACCTTTGCCCGGTGTAGAGTGTAAGGTTGTGGATCCCGAGACCGGAGAAGAATGTCCGGACGGCGTGAACGGTGAGTTCGTGGCCAGAGGCTACAACATCATGAAGGGTTATTATAAGATGCCTGTTGCTACGGCTCAGGCAATCGATAAAGACGGATGGCTGCATACGGGTGACCTTGCCTGCCGTACTCCGGAAGGAAACTTCCGTATTACCGGTCGACTGAAGGATATGATCATCCGTGGCGGTGAGAATATCTATCCGAAGGAAATTGAAGAGTTTATCTATACCTACGATAAAGTAAAAGACGTTCAGGTCATCGGTGTGCCCGACGAACAGCTCGGTGAAGAAATTTGCGCCTGCGTGGTTCCGAAGGAAGGCGAGACGATTACCGAAGAGGAGATCAAAGACTTCGTTCGTGCCCATATGGCAAAACACAAAGTGCCGAAGTATGTGGACATTGTGGACGGCTTCCCGATGAACGCAGCAGGAAAGATCTTAAAGTACAAGATGCGTGAGGCGGCTGTCGAGAAATACGGCCTTGCAAAAGCCGACAGCATCGAGACCGCGTAGTTGTATTTTGCCCCGGGATTTGATATAACAAAAGAAGTGAGAATACCGCGTTGCGGTAACTTCTGAAACGGTGGGGCTATACTATGATGTTTAACACCCTGGGGTTTTTGGTTTTCTTCCCCATAGTGATTGCAATCTATTTTATCATTCCGAAAAAGGTCAGAGTTTACTGGCTGTTAATTGCCAGCTATTACTTCTATATGTCATGGAATGTGGGTTACGGAACGCTTTTGTTTGCGTCCACGTTCACGACATATCTGGGTGGACTGATTATTTCAAAAGTACGAAATAAACCGGGTAAGGTTACGGCACTTATCGTAACCTTACTTTGTAATTTCGGAATGCTCTTTGTATTCAAGTATTTCGGCTTCTTTACGGATGTTGTGATCCGCATTTCGGAATCCTTCGGAGTGACCCTGAAGGCGCCGGAATTCTCTTTATTGTTGCCGATGGGTATTTCCTTTTTTACCTTTCAGGCGGTTTCCTACACTATTGACGTATATCGTGACGAAAGCGTATGTGAGAAGCATTTCTTCAAGTACGCGCTTTTTGTGTCCTTCTTCCCGCAACTTGTGGCGGGCCCGATTGAGAGAAGCGGCAACCTCTTAAAGCAGATCAAAGATTGCGCAAATATCAAACTGTGGAACGCAAGGAGGGTATATGAGGGAGCGATTCTAATGCTCTACGGTTATATCCTGAAGATGATCATTTCCGACCGGGCAAAACTTTTCGTGGATAAGGTCTATGATCTCGACGGATATGCGGCCTATACCGGACTGATTCCCATCATTGCAACGATTCTGTTTGCGATTCAGATTTACTGTGATTTTGCCGGATATACCTACATTGCGATGGGCGCTGCAAAAGTCATGGGATTTCAGCTCATGGACAACTTCAATACACCGTATTTTGCAACGAGCATCACGGACTTCTGGGCAAGATGGCATATTTCACTGACAAACTGGTTCCGCGACTATGTCTATATTCCGCTCGGCGGAAACCGGAAGGGAAAACTGCGGAAGTATATCAACATTTTTGTGGTGTTTACATTGAGCGGTTTGTGGCACGGAGCATCCTATACCTTCGTATTCTGGGGCGTTTTGCACGGCATTCTTCGTATCGTTGACGAGGCGAGCGCCAAAGTAAGGGATAAGGTATTCAAGTTCTTCGGAGCAAGGGAGAATTTCTCATATCGTCTGTTTCGTGTGATGGGAACCTTTATTTTCGTATGTCTGGCGTGGGTATTTTTCCGCGCAAGACACATGGACCAGGCGCTCGACATCATCCGGAACATGTGGCATTGGAATCCCTGGGTACTGCATGACGGAACCATCTTCAACTTCGGGCTGGATGCGAAGGAATGGAACGTGATGTTTGCCGCTCTGGCATTTTTGACGATTATGGACTGCTTCAAATATAAGAAGAAGGATCTGCTTCCCAAGGTGGCGGAGCAGGGATGGATCTTTAAGGGCCTGGTTCTCGTAGTGGGAATCCTGGCGGTTGTGATTTTCGGTATTTACGGACCGCAGTATGATGCGGCATCCTTTATTTACTTCCAGTTCTAGGCGGGATTTGCATGAAAAAAGTATTCAAATTCTTCAAAATCATACTGATTCTGGCGTTGCTCGTATTTCTGCTGATACGGCTGAACTATGTTCTGCGTGACAAGGAATATGCCAGCGTACAGGACAATTTTGCGAATCTGGAAAAAGACAGCGTGGATATTGTCTTCGTGGGAGCCAGCCACTGCTTCTGCAGCATCGATCCGTACATGATTAAGGAAAAAACGGGCAAGGAAGTTTTTGTGCTTTCCACGTCCGCACAGACCGTGCCGGAGTCTTATTATGCCGTAATGGAAGCAATTGAAATTCAGCATCCAAAGACTATTTATATGGAAGTACAGTACTGTGTAAATGACTTTACGATTGTAATGCCGCACTCGTTTTTTGACGGTATGCCGAATTGTAAGGCAAAGTATCTGGGCATTAAGGATTTGATTCCGAAGGATGAGCAGTCCAGCTTTTATATCAATCTCGGGGCTTATCACACCAGATGGAAGAACCTGAAGGAAAAAGACTATCAGTCGAATTTGACGGCTCCGATGGGAGAATATGTTTCAAATGACGTAATCTATCAGCAGCCGTTCCCGATTGTTCCGATGGAGGAAACGGAACAGATGCCGGAGATCAGCCGGAAATATCTGGACCGGATTATCGAGCTTTGCAGGGAAAATGATGTGGAACTGGTTCTGTTCTGTGCCCCGTATGGTATGCTTTACGTGGATGAGGATCAGGAAAAACTGCTTTGCTCCCAGCAAAAAATATTAAATTCCATCTATGACATTGCCGAGGAAAACGGCCTGGAATACTACGATATGTTCCATGAGATGGACAAGATCGGAATAGACGAGGCGACCGACTGGAAGGATACACAGCATTTTAATGCATCCGGCCAGCAGAAATTCACCGCCTATATGTTGAAAAAAGGATATATTCGATGACGATTACAATGCCGAAAGAGGCTGCAAAAATCATACAGATACTGAACAAAGCCGGCCACGAAGCTTATATCGTGGGGGGCTGTGTCAGAGACTGCCTTCTCGGAAAAGAGCCGAAGGACTGGGATATTACGACTTCCGCCCTGCCGGAAGAAGTGAAAAGTCTGTTCCATCGTACCATCGATACCGGAATTCAGCACGGAACCGTGACGGTTATGATGAACCATATCGGATATGAGGTGACGACTTATAGGATTGACGGAGAATACGAAGACGGACGTCATCCGAAAGAAGTGACCTTCACAAGAAGTTTAGGGGAAGATTTGCGACGCAGGGATTTTACCATCAATGCGATGGCATATAATGAAACGGACGGACTGGTGGATCTGTTTGACGGGCAGCGGGATTTAAAGGACGGAATCATCCGCTGCGTTGGGGATCCTGTAGAAAGATTTACGGAAGATGCCTTAAGAATGCTCCGTGCGGTGCGTTTTTCCGCGGCGCTGGGGTTTGAAATAGAAGAAAACACCGCAAAGGCGGCAAAGCAGATGGCGCAAAACCTTTCCAAAGTTTCTGCGGAGCGCATCCAGACGGAACTGATCAAAACCGTGATTTCGCCGAACCCGATCAAGCTCCGAGCGGCATATGAATTCGGGCTTACGAAGGTTTTTCTTCCGGAATTCGATACCTGCATGGAATGTGTGCAGAATAACCCGAATCATCTGTACACGGTCGGAGAACACTGTCTGCGCAGTATGGAACTGATTGAGGCGGACAAGGTGCTTCGCCTTACGATGCTGCTTCACGATGTCGGAAAGCCGGTCTGCAAGGAAACGGATGCCGAAGGAATCGATCATTTCCACGGACACAACGAGAAATCTTATGAGATTGCCAAAGAAGTCTTAAAGAGGCTGAAATTTGACAATGCGACGATAGATAAGGTAAGCCGCTACTGCAGATACCACGATGTACGGATCGAACCGGACAAAAAGAGCATGCGCCGCACCATTAACCGGCTCGGAGAGGACCTCTTCCCGGGATTTTTCAAGGTACAGCGAGCGGATGTGCTGGCCCAGAGCAACTTAAACCGCGAAGGAAAGCTCTCCTGGATTGCCCGAAACGAGGAAGATTATGCCTCCGTGATCGAGGAAGGAGAGTGTGTTTCCTTAAAGGATCTGGCTGTCACCGGAAAGGATCTGATCGAGGCCGGAATTCGACCCGGAAAAGAGATTGGCGAGATCTTAAATTCGATGCTAAATTGCGTATTGGAAGACCCGAAAAACAACGAAAAATCAAGGCTTTTCGAGTTATGTCTACCAAAAATGGCGGAAAATAGGGAAAAATGAGAAAAAAAGTGCCAAAAACCCCTATATTTTGTGGTATTAGCCTTGACAAAAAAGCCAAAAACATCTATAAATAGTATATACGGTGGATATGCCGTAGAAGACAAAAAACTTAATATAGTATTTCAATTTTAAGAGGAGGAGTTCATAATGAACAAAACAGAATTAATCGCTGCGATCGCTGATCAGGCTGGTTTAACCAAGAAAGATGCTGAGAAGGCAATCAACGCTTTCACAGACGTAGTAAAGAAAGAACTTAAGAAGAAAGACGGAAAGATTCAGTTAGTTGGATTCGGTACTTTCGATGTTGCTAAGAGAGCAGCTAGAGAAGGAAGAAATCCTCAGACCGGCGCTAAGATGAAGATTAAAGCTTCCAAGGCTCCCAGATTCAAAGCTGGTAAGGCTCTTAAGGATGCTGTTAATTCCAAGTAATTTAGCATAACAAACAAAGAGTGCAAGGGCCATCCGTCGGATGGCCCTTTTTATGCGCAGGCCGGCTGGGAGATTCTTCTTCGCAAATGCCGGCCACGCATGAGCAGGAAAGTCTTTCCTGCTCGTTTTAACCTTATTATTTCAGAGGAAACAACATGAGACTGGACAAGTATTTAAAGGTATCGCGCCTGATCAAGCGCCGCACGATTGCAAACGAAGCCTGCGACGCCGGAAGGGTGAGCGTGAACGGAAAAGAAGCGAAAGCTTCCTATGATGTAAAAGTAGGAGATAAGATAGCAATCCGCTTCGGAGATAAGACTGTGGAAGCGGAAGTTTTGAGCATTGCGGAGACGGTTCGCAAAGAAGAAGCGAAGGATATGTTCCGCTATTTGTGAAAAGGTTACATAAATCTACCACAAGATATGGTAAAGGTTAACATAAGAAACACAATTTTGTTGAAATAATTGGATAAATTTAACAAAAAAGGTTGACGTAATATTTTTTCTCCCGTAAAATGAATACTGTGCTATTATGTAAACGATTTTTCGTTTTGAAAAACGTGCACAGGGGGAAAATGATTCCATGGCGATGAACCGGGAGAAGGTCAGAAGACGTAAAAAGCGCGGACCGAACAACAAAACAGGAATGATCTTAATCAGCATCGTTTTAATTCTTGTTTTTTTGGTTACCATGTTCCGAGTAATTACTCTGAGAAATACACAGAAGACCTACGATGAGAAAGAGGAATATTACAACCAGTTAGTCGAGGAAGAGAAGAAGAGATCCGAAGACCTGGTGGAATTTGAAAAATATACCCAGACGAACGCATACATCGAAGAAGTTGCAAAAGAAAAGTTCGGACTGGTAAAAGACGGAGAAATCATTTTTGTAGCAGAAGAATAAAAAGCAGTTGACGCATGTCGGCTGCTTTTTTGGTGCCGGATAAACTTTGGATACCCGTTCTACGCAAGGCGGCGGATTTTCCGGAGCGTACCATTGATGACGGTGACCCGTACAATTACTTCTACGACGGTGACCTTAACAAAGGTTATGATTACCGCATCATCTGCTGCGAGAACAATACGACCTGGGAGTATAATTGAAGGGGAAATAAATGATTTACGAACCGCAAAAATGTTATTCGTTTAATTCTCCAAGAAATTTCTGAATTATTTCACCGCATTTCTGTGGTTCGGTCTTGTAAATAAAATGGCTTCCCGGAAGATATTCGATTTGGAAATTGCCCATTTTTTCCAAATAAGGGGTAAGCTCTTTGGACCGAATCTCTTTGCTTTCTGCACTGTCATCGCCGTCTCTTGATGATATGTACAATTTGGGAACATCATTTGAAACAAGTGCATTCCATGTATTATTCCGGTTCGTCGCAATATAGTTTGATTCATTTGAACCTGCAACCGAGTCCGCACCCTGCAGTGCAAGGAAATCGTAGATTCGCTGTTCTTCTTTTGTAAAAGAGGAATTCTTCGGATAAAGCAGATGAATTAATAGATCACCTAATCCGAGATTTACGGCTGCTTTTAATAAAACAGTATTACTCTGTTTCGGAGTTGTGATATCGGAAATCGGCTCGATATAGGTTCCGTCTATGTTTACAAAAGCTTTGATTTCATCCGGATATTTACTTACCCAGTAAGAAGCATACACACTGCCCATGGAATGGGACATCAGAATATAAGGAGCTTGTACTCCTAAGTTACTTAAGGCTTTTCGGTAATCCTCTACGATTGTTTCAACGTTTCTTTCATCTTTCACGTCTTCACTTCCGTCCCAGCCTGCTCTGGCGACATAGATAAATTCGTAATCCTTTTCCAGCTCTGAGGTCATTTTTCTTATTTCAACAGGAAAGCCCGGTCCCATACCGGATAAAAGCACTATTTTTTGCCCGGCATCTGCTTTTCCGAATTTAACCGCATTCAGGGAATAATCGCCGGCTGAAACAAGATTATAATATCCGTTCTGTTCCGCTAACTTTTTGTCGGAAGATAATTTGACCCGGTGAAAAACAGCCAGCCCGATCAGCAATACCGCCAATACAACAACAATAGAAAGAATAACCTTTTTTATATTTTTATGGGATTTCTTTTGAGATTTCATTTGTTTCTCCTTGAGTCTGAATTCTTATAGTATTTTAGCACTGAATTAATATATAAAAAAGATTATTATGCCGGTTCCAATTGATTGTTTTCTAAAACTTTTTTGGCGGCCGTTTTATATTTTTAAAAAATATATCCCATATGTTGGACATTTGCTGGACAGGGGAGTGTAAATTGAAATTGTTCATGGGAAACTATTATGTTTTTAATGCACAGGAGGACAAAGATATGCCGAAGAAAACAAAACTTACAGCGAATAAGGTAGTGGAAAGTTACGGATGGTTTCCGCCGATTCCGGACAGTGATGACATGGCGGACAAAATGCGCTTTTATGGTCCGGTGGAAATATATAATGACCAGTTAAGAACCGAATTTCATAAAATCATTGCCGAGAATTTAGGCTTTGATCTCGAAGCGGATCCCGAAGATGCCAAGGGACGTCTTTTCTTTACGTCAAAGTATGCCAAAGCGGAATATGAAAAATACATGAATGAAATGGACGATGCATCCATGATGCCGGATTCGCCCGAAAAAGTAACCCGCATCGAGAAGGCTGCCGATAAGTTTGAAAAGATGCTTTTTTCACAAATGGCAAAAGGCCGCTTTGTTTTCATTCCTCTCGGAGAGAAGGAACCCAGACAGCTTCGATACAACGAGAAGGATAAAACCTTCCAGGTATCCACGCCCCTTTCTTCCGTTTCCGATAAGGAAATCCAGAACATGCTTCTGCCCAAGGACGAAAAAGGCAGGTCGGTTTATGCCAATATGGAGAGTAATAACAGACCGGTAAAGCCGGAGAAACCGGAGATGCCGATGCCGAAACTTCCGGAAAAACCAGCTGATTTTACCATGAAGCATCCCGGAAAGCCGCCCGTATTCCGCGAGGTTCCCGCTTTTAAGAAGCGTCCCGAATGTCCGAAGGATATTCTGGAAGATACAACCAGGGAAGAGATGATTGCAAAAGAGTATCAGCGGCTGAAAGAGGAGGCTAATTATAAGGAACCGCAGTATATTAAGGATAAACCGAGAGAACCGGAATTCTGGGTAAAACCTCCCCAGGAAGTGAAATTCCCCGAGCCCATCCGTGAGAATCTTCAAAAGCCCGAAAAACCGAAGGCTAAAATTGATCTTGAGAAGGCACAGGATGCGTTTGAAAAACTTGAATACCCGGAGCTTCCTGTAGGTTATTACAGAGTCAGCATGCCTAAGCCGGAAGCTTTGTCCGAACCGTTCAAACCGATTCTGGAAGAGCCGGATCCTCCTGCAGAGCCTGACTACCAGCCTCTTCCGGATGAACCGAAATTTGAACACCCGGTTCAGCCGACTTTTATAATGCGTTATCCGGAATGGACTCCCATGGAAAAACCCGCAGCTCCAAAGCCTCCGATTTTACCGGAGTATCCCCCGATGCCGGAACTCAGAGATGAGCCGCAACCTCCCGTTAAGCCGAGCTGGGGACAAAGATTCTTTAACTGGAATCTGATTGAAATCTATAATGCTGATCTTGCCGCATACCAAACAAATCATCAGTTATGGGAAGCGGAACGCGACCTGATGCCTCAGAGACTGGATTATTATAAGCTCCAGAAAGAACTGGTGGAGCAGGAGTGCGTAAGAATTACCACGGAGTATTCCACTTCTTTAAAGGCATATGACCAGTAGATGAAGGTCTACGAAGACCAGCTGCGCAGATACCGTGAAGAAGTGGAAGAGCTGGATGCCGAGAATGAAGCAGAATATGATTTTTTCAAACAAAAGAGAAAAATCTATGAAGATGCAAGAGCAGAATTGGGACCTAAGTACGATGAAGACCTGCAGGCTTTCCGGCAGCGTCATGCGCAGTGGGAACAGGATAACCAGCAGATTATTCAGGCCAACGAAACTTTAAAGCAGCAGTATTTTGCAAGCGACGAATACAAAGCATACAATGCGAAAAGTATCTGGTATGAACAGAATATCAGACCGTACGCACTTGACCATGAGAAATATGTCGAAGTAACGAACCGCTTCAATAAAGAGTACGAAGATGCCTTAAAGAAGCAGGAACAGTTAAAGAAGGCACACGAAGCGTATAACAAGGCACTGGAGCCGGTGAAACAATATTTTGCCGAAGAGGCGGATATTCTCTTTAAGGGCGATCCCGATCTGGAGAACAAGAAAGCAGACCATGTTGCAAAGCGTATTCTGGAAAATGAATCCGTGAACGCGAAACTCAATAAAGACCGTGCCGATTATACGGAGAAGAAGGCCGCACTTCAGGATGAAATCCAGATGCTCAGTACGAATCCCTATGTCATTAAGTACGATCAGGATTTAGAGGATTATAACCTCAACGAAGAATACAAAAAGACTGTCGTTATGGACCGCACAATGAAGGAAAATTACGACAAGGAAATGAATAAGGTGGAATTCGAGGCGGAACCCGAGAAGGAACTGACCAAAGAAGAGCTGGAGAAACAGAATGCAGCACTGGATAAGAAACTTCTTCTGGAAGAAGCCAGAAACAACAACCTGGTATATTTCGAAAAAACCGTTGACGAGGACGGAAATGAAGTAAACGAAAAGCGTCTGGTAAGAAACGACCTGATGAGAGAGTATGACGAAAAGTATCCGGATGATGCCGAGGATGATCTCAGTGAAGACGAACTCGATGGTACCGATGCTTTAAACTATACCTTTGTGGAAGATGATTTTCACGTAGCCGAGAACAATACGATAACCGTAACCAGATACGAAGAAGAACAGGTGAAGTACCACAACTACTTAAAGCAGCTTAAGCAGTATGAAATGCTGGAGAAACGCTTTAATGAGAATCATAAGAAGTGGGAAGAGAATATGAAGAAGATTGAGGCCAACAATCGTACAATCTCCGGTCAAATCGAAACATATTACAATAACCTGGACAATCTGAAAAAACAGGCTACGGAAACCGTGGACAAGCAGATTAAGGCAAATCACGATGAAATCGATAACTTCCCCAATGTTATGAAGGAGTACGAAAAGGATAAGCGCCAGTATGAAATGGGCAAGGAAAACAACCGTATTGATTATCTGAACAAAGAGTACCATTGGAGACTGGATAAGGAAGAATTTGAGAAGGCAAAGAAGAAATATGATGCCAATATGGCAAAGTATAAGAATGATCTGGACAGTTATGAGGTTGAGATCGGCAAGTACAGTAAAACACAGGAGACTTATAAGCAGAAGCTTGAAAAGTACAATGCCGATATGAAGCAGTACGAAGCATTAAAGGTTCAGAACAATAAGGCGATGCAGGAGTATGAAGCCAAGAAGGAAGCATATATTAACAAAATCAGCGAGAAAAATCCGAAGATTAAAGAATATTCCGATAATCAGCTTTCCTATCTTTCCGGTCAGGTGAAATGGGAGCAGGAACTGAACGGAAGTCAGAAACGGTACCAGTGGAAGAACGAAATGGGCAGCGACAAACTTCTGAACCGTTATTTCGACGAGCATGAGAAGAAAGTAAACTTGCACAAGAAGCTTAAGGAAAATGCAAAGAAGGTTACCAAGATTGATCCCGCCCAGCAGAAGAATTATGAGGAATACAAGCGGAAAAAAGCTAAATTCGAACGCTATTCGGAAGCAGCAAGACCCATGTTCAAAATGCTCAATCTTTGCGAAACACAGTTAGAACAGCAAATTACCGCTACAAAGAAAATTGATGAAAAGAAGTTCTTAGATCTTGCTGTCGAAAAAATGTATCTTGAAACGGTGAGACGCCAGCTTGATATCGATTACGATAACTGCAGAGAAAAGAGCGATTTTGATCCGGAGCAGGGATTGAAACTGCTTAACGGCAAATACATGATGGAAGCCATGGAAGAAATGAAAAAGGATCCGGATATTCTAAAAGGCATACATAAGATGTATGAAAATGCAACAGGCGACTGGAAGAATAACCGCGAAATCAGCGACGAGCGTGCAAGAATCTTCTTAAGAGATGAAAGAAAAACGCTCCGCGAACTTTACAACAAGGCATGTATGAGCAGAACATATCGGCCGGATCCGATTTTTAAATACGGAATTTCCTTCCAGAATCCGAAAGCTCAGCCGGACAATGCGAAAAATGTCACTGTAAAACCGTTTAAGAAATAACAGAAAGAGGATTAACCTTATGCCTAGACCTTGGGAAGAAAAGAATTACACAGAGGAAGAACTGCTTGAAAAATGGGGGCCTGCGAAGTCCACAAGCGGCGTCACCAGAGAAGAGTTCTATGACAAAATGGTAGAGCAGGGGTGGAACAAGCCGGGAGACGACAATTCCATTGCAGCTCTGTGGTGTCATGCCTGTGAACATGAGAAACAATTCCGTCCGAAGAAACCGAACCTTTCAAAAGAAATCATGGACATGAATGTTACCGATGATATCGGGCCCCGCGGCAAGACTGATTATTCCAAAAAGATCGATGTGCTTTATTTTGCTTCGGATTATTATGGAGTCGAGGCAATAATCGGAGTCAAAACACCGATTGAGAAGGAAAGAGCCCGTCTTGCGTTCATCCGTGATATGTCTGATTCCGGTTGGAAAAAAGACGATGACAGAGAAGTTTTAAATGTGATTGAGAAATATGCCCATGATGGTTTTGCCGACAAAAGCTCAGGCAAATCATTCCGTTCTACTCTTTACATGTACGGCGGAAATACGTCCTTTGGAAGAAAGCTTGCCATAGAAGCTATTCTGGGCGAAGAGAAAAAAGGCATAATTAAAATTGCCGAAGAAGACAAAAAGGTACTGGACGAAGAGCTTAAGAGAATTGATGTGCTGCAGAAAGAGGAGGAAGCCAGATTAGAAGAAGAAAGAAAATTAAACGATCCGAACAAGGTGCTCCGCTCCTATTTTAACAAAATCATGGAACTGGGCCTGGATGAGTTTGAATTTGATTATCAGGCAGCAGACGACTGGGCAGCCTATGAAAAATATAAGGATTTAACAGGTGATGCCATGAAGATTACCGATGCGGAAGCCGGAATCGACAGCTTACCCGTTGATGAGGAACTGTTAAAGAAAACCCCGGATAAGGCGAAGGAAGCGCTGAAGGAATCCTTCAAAAAGATGATGGAAGGTATTTTCGGGGATGACGAAAGTCTTACCGATCTGGGAAGTTTATCTTATATGGATTTCAGCGCTCACTTAACAAGTCCGGACGACCTTAAAGCTTATCTTAAGGACGCTGTAAAGGAAGCTGCCAAAACAGTTGCAATTGCAGAAGCCGGGGAAAAAGACAGAGAGGAGAACCCGGATTACTACTTAAGGGCGGATAACATTTCCAAAACCCTGTCCAAGCTTCATACCATTGTAAAGGCATTAAGATATGATAACAAGAGTTTCCAAAACGCTGCAAAGAACAAAGAGGACACTTCGAAAATCGAGTTAAAGACCACTTCCCCTCTTCTTAAGATGCTCGGGGTTGAGAATGACAGTCCGGCTTCGCAGAAGGAATTATTTGCGGCCATCGAACACATCGCGCAGGTAAAAGCCACCAAATCAACCGATTTGATGACGAAAGATACGCTTGAGAAAGATCTGTTCTGGAATAATTATTCCAGAGCTTTAACCGCGGATGAAATCCGGAAAATGCAGGAGAAATTTGCGGAGATTTCGGAAACGGGCTTTGACTGGGATGAGTTTGTAAACTCCGGCGGATACGAGCAGTTCTTAGAGACGCAGAACATTCAGATGAACGGTAATTTTGACCCGCTGGAACTTGCCAGACTCAGCAAGTCCGGACCGGAAGCGGAGAAGCAGTTCCAGACCAGAGTCAGTGTTGCAAACTATGAGCAGGCCATGGACTGTCTGGATAAAATCAATGCGGAATACCAGGCAAAGAAGGATGCCATTTATAACATCGACAGTGCCGATAAACTGGGTGAATGGTTTACGAAGAACGGTTACGACATGCTGGAGAACAGCATGCTTGTGGTAAACGGAATCGATGAGAAAATCATCAACGGTGAAACGCTTAAGGTAATCAACTTAAGCAACGAAATCGATGAGGAAAAGCTTGACCGCGACAAACTGAGCATGGATGAATACAAGGAAATGATTCAGAAGGCAAAGGATGCGCAGAAGCTTTATGAGGAGAACAAGGAAGATTTCCAGAATGTATTCCATGTAATGAGCTACAAGGAGGACCGTTTCGGAGAATACCAGCCGTACCAGGTAAGAAACCGGATGGATAAAATTACGAATGACAAAGAGCTGATCGGTAAAATCAATCAGTTCCGTCATACCCTCTATGAGTTAAAGAGAGCGGACCAGAATGTCTGCAAGCTTGTCAATGTCAAGAAGAACAACGAACCTGTTATGGTGGAGCCTCTCGAAGCCGATACCAAATTTGATGCGCAGATGGTTTATAACGAGAAGCAGGTTCTGGATGTCGTTTATGATATGTTAAAGGATCCGACTACCCGTACGCACAGAGATTCCAAAGAGTACAAGAAAATCATGTCCGATGTTCTGAAGGTGAAGGAAGTGCTTTCCAAGACTTACGCAAGTAACGAAGAAGCCAGAAGAGCATATGTGAAATCCATTAATAACGTACTTAAGGATATTAATACCTACCGGAAACATAAGGCAGATACGACCGTGAAGGAAGATGCCACCCTCGATAAACTGGTTGCGTTGGAGCGTGTGGACAAACTGCTTCGTACCCGTTACCAGTCCGTGGAGCGAAGAGTCTATGAAGACGATCTCGGCGGCGTTGCGGAACTCTTTGATATCAATGTGGCGGAAGATAAGTTCGGCAATGATTATCTGTTAGATAAGGCACGTCAGAAGATTAACAACATGAACAAGTCCATCGATGAACTGAAGGCTGAGATGGAACTTGAGGAAGGACCGATTAGGAGAAGCAATTCCTTCAGTGGAGCACCTCTTGATGCGGGCAAGCTGGACCGGCAGGAAGAAATCAAGGTTGAAGCGCCGAAGGAAGAGATTAAGATCGAAGAGCCGAAGGAAGAAATCAAGAACGAAGAACCTAAGGAAGAAATCAAGATTGAAGAGCCTAAGGCTGAAGCAGTTGATTTTATGAAGCATCCGATGGCGGCAGCAGCCAACAAAATTGAGGCAGATTACAGAAAGACCCTGGATCCGAACGACAGCTACGGTAAGGAGAAACTGCTTTCCTCCGCAATCAAGACCCTTTATGCGGCATCCATTATAGGCGCCTGCGAAAGAAAGGTCAAAGAACTCGGTGCAGAGAAAGCTACCGGTCTTCTGGAAAACGGTATGAGAGACCTTGCCAAAGCCAATTCCGTACAGTTTGCGAAGTTCAAATTCCAGGTATTAACCGATAAGGATTTCAACAAGGAATTTGAAAAGGGTGTAATTGAAGCTGCGAAGGAAGGCAAAACATCCGCAGAAGATATTCTGAAGTGCCGCGACAATGCACTGAAAGCCTGCTTTACCGCTTACAAGGGAAAGGTGACCAAGGATCTGGACAAACTTTCCCATGATATCGGTTCCAAGATTAATTCCAAATCTCCCGAAGTAAAGGTGGAGAAAAACAAACTGGACCCGAAAGTAATCCCCGTAAAGTAAAAATTATTAAAAAACAGGGCCCGATTGAAAAATCGGGCCTTTTTTGGTGCCGGATAAACTTTTTTATAATTTTTCCATAAAAGATGCGTTTTTCGTTCGTATCTTATTCAGAAGCGCGAAGATGCGTAGACAACTTAAGAGGAGTGAATCAATCATGAAAAAGAAATTTTTACAGTTGTTTGGAATATTCAGTACGGTAGTTTTTCTTACGGGTTGTGCAAAACCGGTTATTTCCCCTTCCGAAAATCCGAGTAACAATCAGTATAACGAGATGCCGATCGGAGAAGGCGCTGTCAATATGACGGAAGGAAGCGGCGGACTCGAAAGTTTGGGAGAGCCTACCGAAGCGGAGGAGAAAGCACTTTCGAATGCGTCTGTGAAGGTATTTTTGGAGACAATAAAGAAGGAGAGTGACGAGAAAAACGTCCTTCTTTCGCCCACATCCCTGATGTTTGCTCTCGGAATGACCGAAAACGGAGCGAACGGACAGACGCTGGAAGAGATGGAAAATACAATGAACGGCGGAATCTCCATAGAAGAGTTGAACCGGATCCTTTCCTATACGGCAAACCACCTGGAGAGCTCCGAAGACGTGGAATGGAACGTGGCTGACTCCATCTGGGTAAGAGATGAAGAGGGATTAAAGCTGAATCAGGACTTTCTGAATAAGGTTGTTTCCTATTATTGTGCGGAAATCTGGAAGGCTCCCTTCGATCAGAGCACGGTTGATGATATCAATAACTGGGTCAACAATAATACAAAGGGTATGATTCCCGAAATCCTTGATCAGATTCCCGCCGATGCCGTGATGTATCTGGTAAATGCAATCGCTTTTGAAGGGGAGTGGGAGGAACAGTATTCGGAAGATGATATTTATGAAAACGAAATCTTCCACAATGCGGATGGCAGTACGACCACGGTAACCATGCTTCGCAGCGAAGAAAACAGATATTTTGAACTGGCAGGCGGAGAAGGATTTATCAAAACCTATAAGGGCGGAGAATATGCTTTCGTGGGAATTCTTCCCGAAGAAGGCATGACGACAAAAGAATACATTAACAAACTGGCTGAAAACGGAGAGGATTTCTCCAAGGCGATTCGCGAAGCAGAGTTCGAAGAAGTGATCGTGAATATGCCGGAATTTACCAATGATTATGAAAAAGAGATGAGTTCCGTTTTTGCGGAAGCGGGAATGCCCTCTGCATTTCATCCGGAAACGGCGGACTTTACCAACATGTTCGCACCGGATGAGAACGGATATGTTTACGAACCCTATATCGGAAGAATCCTTCACAAGACCCACATTGAAGTGGACAGAGAGGGAACCAAGGCAGCAGCCGTAACCGTAGTGGAAATGAAGTGTGAAGCGGTAATGGAAATGGAAGAACCCTTAAGAATTACGCTCGACAGACCTTTCGTATATGCCATCGTGGATACAACCACCGGTTTGCCGATCTTCTTAGGCTGCCAGAATACAATGGAATAATTCGCAGGTAAAACTTGCTTCATGACGATCCTCGCACAAACAGTCCGGCTTTCATTCGCCGGGCTGTTTTGCTATAATAAATCATATGTGGAATCGTATTTACGAAGAAATCGAAAAAGAGCGGATGATGAAAGACGGAGATACAGTCGTGGCCGGGGTTTCCGGCGGCGCTGATTCGGTCTGTCTTCTGTATGTCTTAAAAGAATATGCAAAAATTCATGAAATCAAGCTGATCGCGGCCCATATACACCATGGCCTGCGAGACAATGCGGACGGCGACGAAGCATATGTAAAAGCTCTTTGTACGGAGTGGAATGTTCCGCTTCGTGTTCTTCATATCGATGCAAAGCAGGTTGCCACAGACCGGAAAATCAGCGTGGAGGAGGCCGGAAGGCAGGAGCGATACGCATTTTTCCGGCAGATTCTGGAAGAGGAGAAGGCTTCGGGGAATGGCAAAATTGCGGTGGCTCACCAGCAGGATGATCTTTGCGAAACCATGCTTTTTCAACTTTTCAGAGGAAGCGGAATCAGCGGACTTCGCGGTATTCTGCCGGTGTCCGGAAACATTATAAGGCCGCTGCTTTCGGTAAGCCGGGCGGAGATTGAAAATTTCCTGTCCGAGAAAGGCATCGCCTGGCGGGAAGATGAGAGCAACGAGGATGTGACCTATTCCAGAAACCGCATCCGCCATGAAATTCTGCCGGCTGCGGAACTTGTCTGTGACGGTGCGAAGGAACATATGGCAAAGGCGGCAAAGCGCCTTCGGGAAATCGAGGAATATATAAATGCCGAGGCAGACAGGGCAGAGAGCCTGTATGTAAAGGAAAGTGAAACCGAAGACGGAGAAGCGGAGATTCTGATTCGGAATGAAATCCTTGATCTCCCGGCTGCATTAAGCGGAGAAATTCTTCTTCGTGCACTTGCAAAGGTGGCAGGAAAAAGCCGCGATATCGGAGCTGTGCAGGTGGAAGCATTGAGGGATCTTTATGCTTCCCAGGTCGGAAGGAAAAGAGAATTCATATATGAAGTCCGGGCGTACAGGGAGTATGCCGGAATTCGCTTAACCTGTGCGGAAGAGAAGACATTGTCTGACAATAAAGGTACGGAACAGATTGACCTACCGACAAGGGAAGAGGACTATCCGTTTCTGACAAAGGGAGATTTAAGTCTGGAGTGCCGGATTGTGCCTTATGATTCCAATGAAGAGATTCCGTCGGATGACTATAAGAAATGGTTTGATTATGATATAATGAAAAGCGGTTTGTGCTTCCGCCACCCGAAGGAAGGGGATTACATTACCGTCACCAAAGAAGGCGGGCACAAAGCGCTGAAAGATTATTTGAAGGATGAAAAAATCCCTGCCAGGGAACGCGGTGAAGTCTGGGTCCTGGCAGGCGGCAGTAATGTTTGGTGGGTTGTGGGCCGCAGAATCAGCGAAGAAGCAAAAGTGACGGAACAAACGGAGAAGTGTTTATTAATTTCAAGGGTTGCAAATGATTGATATAAAGAAAAACAGAAAAATCAGTTTGCTGATAGCTGTTATGGTTGTTTTGGGGATCGGAATGCTTTCTGTATTTCGGTATCAGTTTTCTTTCTCGACGAACGACGATGTCATGTTTAAGGCGATTCTTCGGGGAGATATTACCGGAAAACCGGACGGCCATCTGATTTTTACGATGTACCCGTTGGGATTGTTGTTAAAAAGTCTGTATGTTCTGAATAATTCAATTCCCTGGTACGACGGTTTTGTTCTTCTGTTGCATTTTTTAGGTTATTTTTTGGTGATTCTTCGTACAGGCAAAGTCCTGTCAAAGAAAAAGACAGGGGTTATGGTGCTGGGAGAAATCATTTCGGGTATCGTTCTTCTCAGTTTGGATCTGCCTTACCTGATTTTGCATCAGTGGACGTCATTTGCGGCATTTTTGTTTGCGGTTGCGCTGTTTTATTACTTTACCGAAGGAGATGAAACAAAAGAACGGATAAAAGGATATTTCGTAATCGGTTTGTTTCTGATTCTTTCTTTCTGGATTCGAAAAGAAGTTTTTTTGATGGGAATGCCACTGTTCGGTCTGGCAATGATTCATCGCTTCGGCAGAAAGAATAAAATTCCACGGGATAAGTATGTGTTTGGAGCAATTCTGTTGATTCTCCTGCTGCTTTCCTTTGTATTTGATAAAATGGCGTACTCCTCCGAAGAATGGAAGACATTTCAGTCTTATAATAAAGCCAGGTCGGATGTATACGATTTTTACGGACTTCCTCCATATGGGGAAACCACGGAAGAATATGAAAAAAGGAATCTGAAGGAATCGGATTTATATCCTTTTGGAACGTGGGATCTGGCCATGTTTGAGGACTGCTACGAAGATAATATGGTATCGTTCGCCCAATTCAGCAAAGGGTATTGGAATCGGCTCCATTTTCAAAAATGGGCATTACGCTATACATTTAATCTGGAGTTGAAATACTTTACAGGTGAATGGAACACTGTTTTGGCACCGGCATCGGTGATTCTTTCGGTGATTGGAATTATTGTTTTTTCCGTTTTGAAAAAACGAAAAGCAGCAATCCTTCTGACACTTGCATTCTGTTATGAACTTGCATTTGTATATTATTGCCTTTTCTTTGGAAGATTTCCGGAAAGAGTGGCATATGGATTTTTCCTCCTGCATATATTGTTTGCAATATGTGTTTTCTTGCGGGAGATTGCAAAAGCAGGGGAGGAAAAGAAGTCGAAACAGTCTTCCAAAACTGCTTTTACAGTGACTTTGATTGGGTTGTTTATTCTTCTGCCGGTTTTGGCGTTGAGGATATACAGTACGGATAAAACCGTTAAAAAGCAGGATGAGAAGCTGAAGGAATGGGAAGAGATCAATTCCTATTTTGCAAATCATCCTCAGAACATGTATTATTTGCAGACGAATGATTTTTCGACTTATGGAGAAAAAATGTTCCGGGGAGAAACTTTCGAGCAGAATAATTATCTTCGGCTCGGAAGCTGGATTGCAGGCGGCCCATTACATAAGAAACAGTTAGAGAACAAGGGAACCGAACCGTGGAACAGGATTTTAAGAGACGAAACCGTTTTATTTGTTGAATCGGAGCATATAGACAGTCAATGGATTACGAACTTTTATGAAGGACGCGGAATTTCGGTAAAAGTTGAACAGGTAGATGAACTGGTAGTCTCGGATAACCAAAAGTTTCCTGTTTATTCCATAAGGGAGAATATCGGGACTGATAGCGCGGAAGATTTGACAATCGAAAAATGACAATAGAATTCTTATGCTCAAAGGAGGTTTTCTTATGGCAGAACATGTTAAAGTTATGATGACCGAAGAAGAGGTTACGAATAAGATTAAGGAAATCGGAATCTTAATCAGCAAGGATTACGAGGGTAAGGATGTGCATATCATCTGCATCCTGAAGGGCGCGAGCTTTTTTGCCTGCGAACTGGCAAAGCGCATTAAGGTGCCGGTAACCATCGACTTTATGTCGGTTTCGAGTTACGGTGGCGGAACGGAGTCCAGCGGTCATGTTAAGATCGTGAAGGATCTGGATATGCCGATTGAAGACAAAAATGTCATCGTCGTGGAAGACATCATTGATTCCGGACGTACATTGAGCCATCTTCTGGAGCTGTTGAAGGCGCGTCATCCAAAGAGCCTGGAACTTTGCACCCTGCTTGATAAGCCCACGAGAAGAGTTGTGGATGTGGATGTGAAGTATATCGGATTTCAGGTTCCGGACCTTTTTGTGGTAGGATATGGTCTGGATTATGATCAAAAATATCGAAACTTACCTTACATCGGAGTTGTGGAATTCGACGAAGACAAGTAAAGAAGGATTCGAAGAATAAGTAATACGGAAGGAATAAAGAAGTGGAAAAAAGAGGAAGCAGCCTCGGTATCGTTTTTGTACTGATTATGGTGCTCCTGATCGTGGGCATCGTGATCGGGAACATGAACTTCAAGGAAAACACGTATACCAAAGGCAGATTTGAAAAAGACCTTAGTGAGAAAACGGTCGTGTCCGTAAAGGTTAACCAGTTGCAGAACTCAAACGCCGGTTCCGTGACGGTTGAAAAGACCTCGGGCAAGGAAGAAACCCTGTATGTGACGGACGTAACCGAAACGGTCGAGTATTTAAGAGAAAAAGGACTGGATCCGATTGTTGAGCCTGTGCCCAAGGAGAATTGGTTTTTGAACCATATGCTCCCCATGCTGGTGGTGGCATTTATCTGTATCCTGTTCTTCATAGTAATGATCAATGCCCAGAATGCGGCAATGAACAGCGGCCCGACTTCGAAGATGATGAACTTCGGAAAGAGCCGTGCAAAAATGATCAAGGAGAACAAGTACCGCTTAACGGATGTTGCGGGCTTGAAAGAAGAAAAATCGGATTTGGAAGAGATCATTCTCTTCTTAAAGAACCCGGAAGACTTTACCAAGGTCGGTGCCAGAATTCCGAAGGGTGTGCTCCTTGAGGGTCCTCCGGGAACCGGTAAGACCCTCCTGGCAAAAGCAATTGCCGGCGAGGCGGGAGTTCCGTTCTACAGCATTTCCGGTTCGGATTTCGTAGAAATGTATGTCGGTGTCGGCGCGTCCCGTGTGCGTGATCTTTTTGAGGAAGCAAGTGTACACAAGCCCTGCATCATCTTTATTGACGAGATTGATGCCGTGGCCAGAAGAAGAGGAACCGGATTAGGCGGCGGTCATGATGAGAAAGAGCAGACTTTGAACCAGCTCCTTGTCGAGATGGACGGCTTTACCGAAAATGCCGGAATCATCGTGCTTGCAGCGACCAACCGTGTGGATATCCTCGATCCCGCCATCCTTCGTCCCGGACGTTTTGACCGCAAGATTATGATCGGAAGACCGGATGTAACGGGCAGAGAAGAGATTTTGACAGTTCATTCCAAGAACAAGCCGCTCAGCGACGAAGTGGACTTAAAGCAGATTGCGCAGACGACGGCAGGCTTCTCCGGCGCGGATCTGGAGAACCTCTTAAACGAAGCTGCAATCCTTGCGGCAAAACAAAAGAGAGCCTTTATCATTCAGGAAGACATCAATACGTCCATGATCAAGGTCGGTATCGGTACGGAGAAGAAGAGCCGTATCGTCAGTGCAGAGGAGAAAAAAATCACTGCCTACCACGAATCCGGTCATGCGATTCTCTTCCATGTTTTGCCGGATATGGACCCTGTCTATGCGGTTTCTATCATTCCGACCGGCGGAACGGCAGCAGGTTATACCATGCCGCTTCCCGAAAACGACAACATGTTCCACAGCAAGGACGAAATGCTTCAGGAAATCATGGTTTCCCTGGGTGGTCGTATTGCGGAGGAAATCATTTTTGGAAAACTCTATACCGGAGCAAGCCAGGATATTAAGAGCGCTACGACGACTGCCAGAAACATGGTTACCCGCTACGGTATGAGTGAAAAACTCGGCATGATCAACTACGATGCGGACGGCGATGAGGTATTCATCGGCCGCGATCTTGCAAAGAACCGCCCGTACAGCGACAAGACTGCAAGTGAAATCGATGAGGAAGTTAAGAAGATTATCGATGAATGCTACAAGAAGGCAACCGAGATCATCAAAGAAAACATCGATGTACTGCATAAATCCGCTGCTTTGCTGATTGAGAAAGAGAAAATTACACGCGATGAGTTCGAAGCCCTCTTTAACGAGGACAAAACAGAGGCAGAACCTGCTTTGGAAAGCGAGACGGGTGCTGAGGTGACAGAATAATATACAATCTGCACAACGAACTTGCGAAACTTTTATGAATTTTGTGTATTCTTTCCGTTGAAAAAGGGGTTGCACGTTGCTATACTTCTTCTTGTAACCCCCCAATACATTATAGTTTTTTGCTATACCCCATAAGAAGAAATACCTTCTCTAAAAAGGACAGTCTAACGGCTGTTCTTTTTACTTTGTATGCCCCGCATACAAAGTAAACTTTATGTGCACTCGCGCGTAATGTAAATGTTGCTTCGCAACCGCGCTCGGCACAGCGCGTTCGGTTCGGCTGCGCCTCGCTCACGCGATATAATAATTGCTGCGTCATAACCGCGCTCGGCACAACACGTTCGGTTCGGCTGCACCTCGCTCACGCGATATAATAAATGTTGCTTCGCAATCGCGCTCGGCACAACACGTCCGGTTCGGCTGCGCCTCGCTCACGCGATATTTGTCTTAACTCATTCTCTTGTTATATTTCTTGAAAACCCCCACAAAATATAGTATGATATATCTGTATGACCGCAAGTGATTGGGAGGATTGTCGTGAACATTGCGCAGAGCATCGAAATTGAAAAAAGAATGCACTATATCGCAGGCATGCGCCCGATTCTTAATAAGAGTGCCCTTTTTTCCGATACCACTTCGGACTTTGTGACACCGGTAGAACCGAATCCCGGCGATAAACTCACGATTCGCTTCCGCTCCGGCAAGAACAATGTGGACCTCGTCAACGTGATTTTAAAGGGCGAGGCGGTCACTATGAAAAAATGCGACAGCGACGATTACTTTGATTATTACAGCTGTGAAATCGATGTTACCGAAGAGGTCATCGAATACTATTTTGAAATAAAAGTCGGCAAAATCTGTTTTTTCTATAATGCCAAAGGCATCACAAGGGAATTGCAGGACTATTACATGTTCCGCATCATTCCCGGCTTCCACACACCGAAATGGGCAAGAGGAGCGGTTATGTACCAGATTTACGTGGACCGTTTTTACAACGGAGATTCCACCAATGACGTGGAGTCCCGTGAATATATGTATCTGGGCGACTATTCCGAACGTGTAACCGACTGGAATAAATATCCCGCACAGATGGGCGTACGTGAATTCTACGGCGGCGATTTGCAGGGCGTTCTCGACAAGATGGACTATTTGCAGGATCTTGGCGTGGAAGTCATCTATTTCAACCCCCTCTTTGTTTCTCCGTCCAACCATAAGTACGATATTCAGGATTACGACTACATCGATCCCCATATCGGTAAAATTGTGGACGACAGAGGAGAACTTTTGGAGGGAGACCAAAGAGAAAACCGTTTTGCTACCAAATACATCAACCGCGTAACCAACAAGGCAAACCTGGAAGCTTCGAATGAACTTTTTGCCAAGGTGGTTGAAGAAGCACATAAACGCGGAATCCGTGTCATCTTAGACGGCGTTTTCAATCATTGCGGTTCCTTCAACAAGTGGCTCGACAGGGAAAGAATCTACGAAGAGGCCCAGGGTTATGAGAAGGGTGCCTATGTATCGAAAGACAGCCCTTATCATGATTATTTCCGCTTCTATCAGGACTGCTGGCCTTACAACCATACCTATGACGGCTGGTGGGGCCATGAGACCTTACCGAAATTGAATTACGAAGGAAGCAAAGAACTTTACGACTATATCTTATATATCGGCAAAAAATGGGTATCCGCACCGTACAACGCGGATGGCTGGAGGCTCGACGTGGCCGCAGACCTCGGTCACTCTCCGGAATTCAACCATCAGTTCTGGAAAGATTTCAGAAAGGCCGTAAAAGAGGCCAACCCCAATGCCATCATTTTGGCGGAGCACTATGGTACGCCAAAAGAGTGGTTAAAGGGTGATGAGTGGGATACGGTTATGAACTACGACGCATTCATGGAGCCTGTGACGTGGTTTTTGACCGGTATGCAAAAGCACAGCGACGACTACAGAGAAGACCTCCTGGGCAACTCCGGATCCTTCTGGGGTGCGATGAAACATCATCAGACGAGCTTTACGACTCCTTCTTTGCAGGTTGCGATGAATGAGCTGAGTAACCATGACCACTCGAGATTTTTGACCAGAACCAACCATAAGGTCGGAAGAATGCACACGCTGGGCTGCCATGCGGCGGAAGAAGGCGTAAACAAAGCGGTTATGCGTGAGGCGGTTGTCATGCAGATGACCTGGACCGGCGCGCCGACCATCTATTACGGCGACGAAGCCGGCGTTTGCGGATTTACGGATCCGGACAACAGAAGAACCTATCCCTGGGGAAATGAAGATAAGGAGATGATCCGTTTCCACAAGGAAATGATTCGTATTCACAAGGAACACAAGGAAATCCGGACAGGCTCCCTGGTGAGACTCGGACAGGATTATAATTTCATCGCATACGGAAGATTCAAACTCGGACGTCAGACAATCGTGCTGATCAACAACAATCACTACGATACGGATCGCAAAATCAGTGTCTGGGAGATGGCAATTCACAAGAATACGACGTTAAAGCAGGTTATGATGAGTTTTGATACCGGCTTTAACACGGACGAAGTGGATGTGGCTGTGGAAAAAGGATATATCCAGGTCCATATGCCTCCGTTCAGCGCAATGGTAATCTGCGGAAACGATGCCCTGACAAACGAAAGCAAGGACAATATGTTTTCACTTGCTGTACCGGATGTGGATATTCCGGAGGATTCCTTGAGCATGAAGTTCCTTTCCGACAAGAACATCAAAGACAAGAGCTTTACGGATATGAAACGTCGCGCCGGCAGAATGCGGCGTGAAAAAGATACCTGGCGGCCCCGGGACAGATTCATAAAACCCGGTGAAATAGAGGATGACGGGGGTAGAGAATGATTACAAAACAGGTGATTCAGACTTGCATTGATCAACTGAAAGAGTTCACGAAGGTGGATTTTGCCCTGGTGGATACACAGGGAATTCTGGTAGCCAACAATTTTGAATCGGACAAACCGGACGTTTCCATGATGGTAAACTTCTTCGATTCGCCTGCGGACAGCCAGATCATCGGAGGAAATTACCTCTTTAAGGTCATGGAAGAGAATGAGCCGGCCTATGTGCTGGTTTCCCACGGCAGTCAGTCCGACGGCTATGTAATGGGAAAAATCGCCGTAAGCCAGTTAGAACAGCTCCTCGTGGCATACAAGGAACAGTTTGATCACAGCAGCTTCATCCAGAACCTCCTTCTGGATAACCTTCTGCTGGTGGATATTTACAATCGTGCAAAGAAGCTCGGCATCCCCCAGAAGGCAAGAAGAGTGGTATTCATGATCGAAGTTTCCGCGGAAAAAGGAAACGAAGCACTTCATGCCGTTAAGACCGCCTTCTCCGAAAAAATGGACGACTACGCGATTGCCGTGGAGGAAAACGCGGTAATTCTGGTACATACCCTGGAAGACGATGAGACTTACGAAGATATGAGAAACATCGCCGCCATGCTTCAGGATCTGATGAATACCGAAGTGATGCTGAAGGCACGCGTTTCCTACGGAACCATCGTAGAGGAACTTCGCGAGATCTCCAAATCCTACAAGGAAGCCGGAATGGCGATGGATGTCGGCAAGATCTTTTATAATTCCGACACCTTACATGCTTACGATTCCCTCGGAATCGGCCGTCTGATCTATCAGCTTCCAGCGAACCTTTGCAAACTTTTCATAGACGAAATCTACGGTGAGGAAATGCCGAAGGAAGTGGATGAGGAAATTCTGCATACCGCGGAAGTCTTCCTTGAGAACAACCTAAACGTATCGGAGACGGCAAGACAGTTATACATTCACCGAAACACGCTGGTGTACCGTATCGAGAAACTGAAGGCCGCAACCGGACTGGACGTACGTATTTTTGACGACGCCCTGACCTTCAAAATCGCAACAATGGTATCCAGTTATATTCAGTACATAGATAGGAATGATTTATAATGGAAATTCACGGATTTAATAAAACTACGCTTCTGGACTATCCGGAGCATGTTGCCTGTACGGTATTTACCGGACACTGCAATATGCGGTGTCCGTTTTGCCATAACGGAGATCTGGTGTTGCAACCCGGCTCTCAGCCGCTCGTACCAGAGGAAGAGTTTTTTGCATTCTTGAACAAGCGCAAAAATATCCTCGAGGGCGTAGCGATTACCGGCGGGGAACCGACCCTGCAGAAGGATTTGAAGGATTTCATCGCAAAAATCAAAGACCTCGGGTTACTCGTCAAACTTGACTCGAACGGCATGCGACCTCAGGATTTAAAGGAACTTGTAGCGGCAAACCTTATAGACTATCTGGCAATGGACATCAAATCGTCGAAGGAGAAATACGGCGAGACTGTGGGAATTGCGAATTTTGATATAAAGCCCATCGAGGAGAGCGTGGACTTTTTGATGGAAGGCAGAGTCCCTTACGAGTTTCGTACCACGGTTTTAAAACCTTTCCATACGCAGGAGGTTTTTGAAGGAATTGCGGACTGGATCGGCGGATGCGAGAAATATTTCCTGCAATCCTACGTGGATTCACACCGCATTCTGAAGGATTTTCTTCCGGAAGAGGAAAAAGCAAAATATGCCGTCCCTTTTGAGGCATATACACCGCAGGAAATGATTGCCTTTGAAAATTATTTAAAGAGCAGGGGAATGAATGTACATGTCCGCGGAATTGCGGAGTAAACTTTATTGTCTTTTGACAGAACGGCAAAACGGTGCTATTTTTGTGAATGGTTTATACTTAGTTGTTTGGAGGATAGAGAAATGAGTTTTAAATCAAAAAAGATGAAAATGATGATTACGGCGCTTTCGATGGCCGGATGTATGATTTTTGCCGGATGCGGGAGTAAGGCACCGGCGCCCACTCCGGATCCCGTAAATACGGTTGTGGAGGAGAGCAATAAACCCGTAGCAAACGATTTTCCCGTAGTCGAGGTGCCTGATTCCGAAATTCCGCCCCAGCCGCCTGAAACCGAAGGACCCGTGACAACTATCATAATTACATGGGAATGTTCGGACGGAGCATTTGGCGATTTAACAGAGAACCTTGATATTACGCCCTTACGCGCAGATGCACCGGCAGAGCGGTATTGCGAATACTTTGATGAGGGAGACAATCTGGTATATTCCTGGAGCAGAGATTATGAAGAAGGAGATGACGGAATCGTCAGAGCGACCAGTGTATATAATTTCTTTACTCTGGATTACAGTTTCGATCTGATTATTGAGCCGAACGGCCCGGAAAACAGCAGCGATCTGCAATCCATAACCGCTGTGATTGAAAGAAACGGACTGCCCGATCTGAATTATACCTTTGAAGACATCGGAAGAAGAGGCCAGACCGGAATCTGGTATGCAGGTGTCTGCTCCTGCAGGGAAGGTGCTGTTACGGAATATCAGGGCTTATAATAACCGGTTGAGCGAATGGAAACAAAACAGGTTTTAAGTGAAAAAAAGAAAAGAATCATCGTATATCTGGCAGCCGTATTGGTAGTTTTCATATGGCTGCCTCTTTCGATTACAAAGGCAGTGGCATACGATCAGGCTTACACCACAGCCATGGTCCGGCATTCCTTTGGCGAGATTGTCACGTTATGCTCCTATGACGTACATTCTCCACTTTATTATTTTATCGCAAAAATCTTTTACCACCTGTGTTTCAATCATATTTTCGGACTGAAAGTCTGCTCGCTTTTCTTTATGGGTATTTATCTGTGGATGCTGGCAGTTCCGTTCCGGAAGGAATTTGGGAACAGAATGGCATTCTCGATGATCGTGCTTTCCGGCGTGCTGCCGACGTTTCTTACGCACAATACGGAGCCAAGAATGTATACCATGGCGATTAGTGCATACGCGGCGGTTGCATTTCTGGCATATAAGATTATAAAACGGTTTCAAATGAAATATGCGGTGCTTTTCTTTTTTGCATCCGTATTTGCCGTCTATATTCACACCTATACAATGATTGCGACGGTTCTTCTGTATTTGGTGCTGATGGTGGCTTCGTTTGTAAAAAAAGAGGAACGGAAGAAAAGAATCGCATGGTTCTTTATAAATGGCGTGCTGGTAAGTGTTTCTTACCTGCCCTGGCTATTTGCACTTATGTCCCAGTTCGGAACCAAAGGAGAAGTTGCAAAACCGCAATTTGATGTTGCATTCTATATAGACGAAATCTTAAACGAAAGTTTTTCTTCCATCATGTATCCGAAAAAATGGCAGACTGCAATCTGGCTCGTAATTCTGGCATTTTCCCTGGTGATATTGATAGTGAAGAAAACGCCTTATTGGAAGGAGATTCTTACCGGCGCAGGCATTTTTGTTCTGGTTTCGGCCCTTGGAGTATATCTTTCCGTTTCATACTCCCCCTGTTTCATGGGAAGATACGTAACCTGCATTATGCCGCTTATCCTGTTTGCGGTTGCTGCGGCACTTGATCTGGTAAAGCCAAAATGGATTGTGGCTGCCATCCTGCTTCTTGCCGTAATGGGCGGTGCTCTTGTATACAGAGACAGAGTCCGGTATGAATATGAAAAGGGACTGGATAATTATCTGGAATATGCGAAGAATACATACAAAGAAGAGGATGCTGTTATCTATGCAGACATTCACAGCAATTACTTAAGCGTTTTTACGCCGGATGTCTATACATATATCCTCGGACGGAAAGATGAGTTTAATCCGTATGACAACGATGAGATATTTGCCGATCCCGCACAGGCGGATGACGTGAAGGGGGTTTGTATTTTATCTGCTTAAACGATAAGAATCCGGACTGGTTTATCGTATGCAATTATGAGCAGGTTTACGGATTCCATTATCTGTATTATGATTTTGCGGTATACAAAATCAATTTCTAAACGCAGGAATAAAACTATCCAAAGCCACGTCGCCTTCCTGAATGAAGACGTTTTGAATGTTCCTGTCAAAACAATGGTTCAACAGTTTGTTGTATTCGCGCTTTGTGACTTTCCGGTGTAGTTCGGGGAAGGGGGCAAGGCGTTTTTTCTGCTCCGAAGAAAGCGTACCGGAATCATAAAGCGGCGTATACTGACTCATCAGGGAAAGCCAGATGTTGTCACCGTAGGTATCGTACAGGCAGTCAATTACGGAAACGGCATTTTTGACACCGAGCGGCAGCAGGAGATGGCGGACGATGACACCGCGCTTCATAAGACTGTCTGCAAAAACGAAAGATCCGGTCTGACGGACCATTTCCGCAACGGCAATTTTTGCAACTTCCGGATAATCTGCTGCATGGGAGTAGTTTTTCGCCATCCCGGAGTCCATATATTTAAAGTCCGGAAGATAGATATCAATCAGTCCTTCCAGGGTCCGGAGTGTTTCTACGGATTCGTAAGCGGAGGAATTGTATACAAAGGGCAGGTCAAAGCCTTTTTCCTTTGCAAGAAGAATTGATTCCCTGATTCCGGGAACAAAATGAGAGGGCGTTACCAGGTTGATGTTGTGGGCACCCTGATTTTTTAAATCAAAGAAGATGTCACAAAGCTCTTTGACGGAGATTTCCCGGCCGGGGCCGTTTTCCGAAATGGCAGCATTCTGACAGAAGATGCATTTTAAATTGCAACCGGTAAAAAAGATTGCACCGCTCCCGCCTGTTCCGGAGATACAGGGTTCTTCCCAGAAATGCAGGGCAGCTCTGGAAATACGCATGGTAGTTCCTTCCCCACAGAACCCTGCGTGGTTTTGCCTGTCTATATTACATTTCCTCGGACATAGGTTACACTGTGACATGCTTTTATTGTAGCCATTCTTTTTGACAGAAAGCAAGGAAAATGTTATTTTAATAAGGATTGTGCACTCCCTTCGGTGATTGCGTAATGATTTATGGTAAGGAGGACGTTTTCGAAGTGAGCGGAAGCGTTTATGTAGGAGTAGACATCGGCTCGACGACGGCGAAACTGGTCATCAGAGACGGTGAAACAATTATATACAAGAAATACGAGCGTCACTATTCCCAGGTGCGTGTGAAAACGTTGCAGATGCTTGAAGATGCGAAGGAATATCTCGAAGGAAAAGAGATCAAAATCGCCATCTCCGGCTCCGCGGGACTCGGTGTGGCCGAGGCGGCAGGCATCAATTTCGTCCAGGAAGTGTATGCAACTTATGCCTTAATCAAAGAACGCGAGCCGGGTACCGACGCGGTAATCGAACTTGGCGGAGAGGATGCGAAAATCATCTTCCTTCGCGGTGGTGTGGACGAGCGTATGAACGGAACCTGCGCGGGTGGTACGGGCGCCTTCATCGATCAGATGGCGACCTTACTTAACGTCACCCCCGATGAACTTGACGAACTCTCTTTGCAGTGCGGAAAGATTTATCCGATCGCATCGCGTTGCGGCGTGTTTGCAAAGACGGATATCCAGCCCCTCATCAACCAGGGCGTGCAGAAGAGCGACATCGCTGCCAGCATCTATCAGGCAGTGGTAAACCAGACTATTTCCGGTCTTGCCCAGGGTCGCAAAATCGAGGGCAAGGTCGTTTTCCTCGGAGGACCGCTTTATTACAACAAGGGCCTTCGAAAGAGCTTCAAAGAGACCTTAAAATTAGATGACGAACATGCGATTTTCCCGGATTATGCGCTGATCTCCGTGGCTTTGGGTGCAACGATTTTTGCATCCAACCGGCAGGAAAGCTTCAGCTATGAGGATATTTTATCTTCGATTCGCGCAACCCTTTCCGAGAAAACAACGGTCAATACAATGGCACCGCTTTTCAAAGACGATGCCGAGCGTGAGGAGTTTAAGACCCGTCACGCAAAAGAAAATGTCGAATATGCCGACATCAAAACCTATACCGGCGATGCTTATCTTGGTATCGATTGCGGATCCACGACCACGAAACTTGTGCTCATGGGCAGCAACAAGGAAATCCTCTGGTCCTACTATGACTCCAACAAGGGTAATCCCGTGGATGTCGTAAAGAAGCAGTTAATCGAAGTGCGCAGCCTCTGCGGAGACCGCATTACGATCAAGGGCAGCGGAGTTACCGGTTACGGCGAGGAACTGATCTTAAATGCCTTCCATGTGGACAAGGGACTGGTTGAGACCATGGCCCATTTCATGGCGGCAAAGCAGTTCGAGCCTCAGGTGGATTTCATCCTGGACATCGGCGGACAGGACATCAAATGTATCAAGATCAAAAACAACGCAGTGGACTCCATCATGCTCAACGAAGCATGCTCCTCCGGCTGCGGATCCTTCATCGAAACCTTTGCCAAATCGATGGGTTACAAGGCGCCTGAATTTGCACTCTTGGGCCTTAACGGAGATGCACCCGTGGACTTAGGTTCCCGTTGTACGGTATTTATGAACTCCTCGATCAAGCAGGCACAGAAGGACGGTGTTTCGGTAGAAAACATCTCCGCCGGACTTTCCGTATCGGTTATCAAAAATGCTATCTACAAGGTAATCCGTGCCAACTCCCCGACGGAGCTTGGCGACCACATCGTGGTACAGGGCGGTACCTTCTTAAACGATGCGATTTTGAAAGCTTTTGAAAATGAAATCGGCCACCCGGTTATCCGTCCGATGATTGCGGGAATCATGGGCGCTTACGGTGCTGCGATTTATGCACTTGAGAGTAATATCGAAAATTCCACTCTCCTTACTTTGGAGCAGTTAAATACATTTACGCATACCTCGAAGGCAGCTGTCTGCCCCGGTTGCACGAACCACTGTGCACTGACGATCAACACCTTCTCAGACGGAGGAAAGTTCATTTCCGGTAACCGCTGCGAGAAGATGAAAAACGGCGGAAAGCGCAAGGCAGAGGGATTAAACCTTTATGAGTTTAAGAGAAAGAAACTCGAAGAACTCATGGGCGGAACCGTGTATGCGGAAGTGGATGAAAGCAAAGAGCCGGTAAAGGCAGAAGACGGAAAACTGACCATCGGTCTTCCTCTCCAGCTTGGAATGTATGACCTTGCGCCCCTTTGGTACGGGCTTTTCACCGACCTTGGATTTAATGTGAAGTTCTCGGGCTTTTCTTCGAGAAACACTTATCTTGCAGGCCAGGACAGCATCCCTTCGGATACGGCATGTTACCCTGCCAAGATCATGCACGGCCATATCGTAAAACTGGTGAAAGAAGGCGTTGATGCGATTTTTGCACCCTGCCTTACCTATAATTTGGACGAAAACGCGGGCGATAATCACTACAACTGCCCGATTGTGGCATATTATCCGGAACTCCTGAAGGATAATATGGATATCCTGAAGGAGACGACCTACTTCCAGCCCTTCTTAAACATCAACGATGAAAAGGAACTGGCAAGAGAGTTTATGATGCTGATGCCCGAGAATCTGGGTAAATTTACCGAGGCACAGTACTTGCATGCGATTCGCGCAGGCTTCGAGAGATACCATAAGTATCATGAAGAGCTTCGTAAGGAAGCCGACCGTATCGTGGAAGAAGCACATGCAAGAGGCATGCGAATCATGGTACTTGCGGGACGTCCCTATCATGTCGATCCCGAAATCAACCACGGTATCGATCTGCTTGCGGAAAGCCTGGGCTTTGCCATCATTACCGAGGACAGTATCGCATACCACATCGGCAAGATTCCGACGAAGGTACTGAATCAGTGGACTTATCACGCAAGACTTTATTCTGCGGCAGAGTATGTGACCGAACGTGACGACATGGAACTTGTGCAGCTCGTAAGTTTCGGCTGCGGTATCGATGCCATCACGACCGATGAAGTGCGTGCGATTCTGGAGCGCAAGGGTCGTATCTACACCCAGATTAAAATCGATGAAATCAACAACTTAAGTGCAGTCAACATCCGATTAAGATCGCTGCTTGGCGCGCTTGAGATGAGAGACAGAGAGAAACAGTAAACTAAATACGGTCGGAGAGAATCTTTGGATTTCATAAGCGGGTGCTTTGAGCACGTCGGTTCTTAATGAGCCAGCTTATGCGCAGCGAATTTAGAACCGCTACGTGTGAAATGCAGCGAGAGCGTGCCCGCGTTGAAACCAAAATTCTAGGCCGACCGAACATAGAGTGTATTATTTATGGACGAACAGGGAAGAGTTGAATTTACAAAAGAGATGAAGAAGGATTACCGCATCCTGATTCCTACGATGCTGCCGAGACACTTAAAGATGCTGGCAGCTTTGCTTAATGCGTACGGATACCATGCGGAACTTCTCGAAAACACCGGCAAGGAAGTTATCGATACCGGTTTAAAATACGTGCATAACGATGCCTGCTATCCGGCCACACTGGTTGTCGGACAGTTCATCTCCGCACTCAATTCCGGAAAATATGACGTGCATAAGACGGCACTTTTCTTCACCCAGACCGGCGGAGGCTGCCGTGCATCGAACTATATTTCCCTGATCCGTAAGGCGTTAATTAAGGCAGGTTACGGCTACATTCCCGTCATCTCCTTAAACTTTGTCGGACTTGAGAAAAACTCCGGCTTTAAGTTAAGCATCCCTATGATGAGAAGAATGCTGTATTCCGTCATCTACGGCGATGTGCTGATGGTGCTTTGCAACCAGGTAAAAGCGCATGAAATCCACAAGGGCGAGGCTGAAGCCATGGCGGACAAGTGGACGAAGAAGTGCGTGGACCAGTTAAAGAAGCCGGGAATTCTGCCTTATTCCAAGATTAAGAAAACGTTCAGCGAAATCATTCGCGATTACAAGACCATAGAAAGAGACAACATTCAGAAAGTCAAAGTCGGCATTGTCGGCGAGATTTACGTGAAGTTCTCTCCGCTGGCAAACCGCTTCCTTGAGAACTACTTAATCGAGGAAGGTGCAGAGCCGAATATGGCGGGACTTATGGATTTTGCTCTTTTCTATATCTACGGAAGAGTGCTTGAGTACGATATGTACCGTATCCACAAGAAGAGCATTCACATCCTGCGCTTTGCCTACAAAGTCTTCGTGAAGAAGCAGCAGGACATCATCGATGCAATCCATAAAGAGAGCGATTTCGATGCGCCCACGCCTTTTGCCCACACCGTGGCACTGGCGAAGCCCTATGTCAATTACGGTGTCAAAATGGGTGAGGGATGGCTGCTCGTTGCCGAAATGGTGGAGCATATCGACCGCGGCACGAACAATATCGTCATTACGCAGCCCTTCGGCTGTCTGCCGAACCATATCGTCGGCAAGGGCGTCATGAAGGTGGTAAAAGACCGCAATCCGGGCGTTAACTTAATCGCCATCGATTACGACGCATCGGCGAGTGAGATCAATCAGCAGAACAGAATCAAACTTCTGCTCGCAAACGCAAAGCAGGAGATGTAAAACAACATAAAGGGAAGAAAGAAAAATGAGAAAAAGAGTATTAGTTAGTTTTATCGCAGTCATGATTCTGACGGTTTTCCCGGGATGTGGAATTCTCAGAACTTTGACGACCACACGGGCGCAAAACCAGCCTGTCACGACGCAGACCACACAGCCGACCACACAGCCGGCTGTACAGGAAGATGAGGAAATCGGCTTTACGACGCCGACCATCAGCCCTACCATAACATCCACTTACTGCTCGGATGAGGTGGAGAACTCCCTCAAGTCCCTGCAGACGGACTACAACAAGGTAGCATGGGGTGTTCGCTATTCACCTCTCACGAGTGCGGAGGGTGTTGTTGTTTCCGTTACGATGTACCAGGAATCTTACGGCGGATGGGATTTGATCGTTGCCTACACAAATCTCTACGACACTCCGATTTCCATTTCCGCTTCTGGTTACGCAAAGAACAGTGAAGGCGGACAGAACGGATCGATCTATACCAATATCGAAGCTTTGGGACCGGGAAGCACGCATATCGACAAGGTACTTTGTACCGAAATGCCTACGGGCGAGATTCATTGGGATGCTTTTGAGACCAAAGAACCCGTCAAGGACTATGTAACGTGGGTGGCCGATTATAACGGAACCAGATCCGCTTATGAAGCGATTTTTGATTATAAGATTACCAATGCGGAAGCAGCGGACGTCAATGAAGTGGTTATGCTTGTTGTCGATGAGCAGGGAAGAGTAATCGATATGGGAATGAGTTTCCCGGAGGAAACCCAACAGACGCAGTACGTTGGTTCGATCCTTTGCTTTGCAGGCGCATTGCAAGCGGATAAAATGGATGTATGCGTATTTGCCAATCCGACGAAATAAGTAGAAGTTTTGGCACTATTTATTGACCTCGTTCGTGATAAAAAGTACAATGAGCTCGATATGGAGATTATTGAGTTTGAGACATATGCTTTGCTAAACTGAGAGGAAAGACAAAATGAAAAAGAAATTGATTGTCGCAGCAACCGGAATTCTCGGCGCATGCCTGCTTTTGACGGGATGCGGGGTAAAAGCGAAGGTAAATGTTGACGGAAACGTTAAAGTAAACGGAAGCGAAGTTTTTTCCGAGAGTTTTTCCTATGATAACACCAAGGAACCGGCTTCCGAGGAACAGAGCCGGTTTCCGGACGGACTTGATGATGACGGCCCCGGCGAATATGAGGCAGTAACGGTTCTTTTTGAAAGAGAAAACGACAAAGATAATTTAAAGGAAAAAGCCGTGATCACCGGACTGAACGTAAACGGCGAAACCGTATGGACCTATGTAACCGAGGAAGATTTCATCGGTCAGGTTGACAGCCTTCAGGAGATTGATAACTTTGACGGAAAATATATCTTCGTTGCATTTGGAGATGTCATCTGCCTGGATGTAGCTACCGGCAACGAGCTTTGGGTGAACCATGATTTCAAGGGTTACGGAATCAGCTGGGATACAAACGATACGAAAGATACACTTTATCTTTGCGGCTATTTCGGACCGTCCGTATTTGTTATGGACCTTGACGGTAACACCATAAACCGTATTACTTCCAAAGATGATGAGAATTACTGGTCATACAAGATTGAGTATATCAATGAAAGCCGCGTGGATGTCACGTATGAAAGCACCGAAAAGGTGGTAAGCTTCGATCCGAACGGACCGACAGAACAGTAAAAAATAAAGCAGTGTATCGGCAACATGCCGGCTACACTGCTTTTTTTATTTGTTTCGATTTCTTAGTTTGTCCAATACTCAGTGGCATTGGGATCGGCGAAATGCCAGATTCTGTCGCCGTAACCGCTCAAATCCACCGATTCCCATTCTCCTTCGCCGACTTCTATATACCAGTCTCCGTTTTCATATTCCATCCAGCCGTATTCTCCGTAGTCGGAGGAGATTCCTTCGTACCAGTACTGCCAGAGGGCAGGATCCATATCGGTGTTAAACCAGACGTAGCAGTCGGAGTCTGAATTGTAGTAGGATTCATCATAATCACTCCAGACCAGAAAAAGATCATAGTCGGAACTGTCACCGAAGATACAGCCGTCTGCGGTTTTTATTAAATACAGTTCCCTGCCGAAGATGTCCGGATTGTCTACATATTCTTCCGTGGTCTGTTGAGTGGTCTGTGTTTGCGTAGTCTGCTGTGTGGTCTGCTGAACTACGGTCGAATTGTTAATCTTGTTTGTAAAGTACTTGGAGACTCCCACAAAAGGTGCCAGGCAGGCTGCCGTAAGCATCGGAAGAACATAAATACTTGCGATAATGGCACCGACAACAATGAAGGGCCATTTTTTTCTGGGAGCGGCGGTCCTTGGCGTGTTTCCGGAATATGCAGCCTGATTGGTGTAGGCCGCACCTGCCGAGACATCCGCTTTTTCGTCCAGAATGGCATCGATAATCATGTTGCCGCCGCAGTGTTCACAGGACATGGTCTGGGTATCGTCGGTCAAATCACGGACTGACGTGGAATCGCAATACGGGCAGTGCATGGGTACGTTTTCGTAGCGCTCGTTATTTTTGAGGATCAGATTGTCGTAGCGGTTTCCCTGTTCATCGTAGTAACCTTTTTGGTAGACGGTATTTGTACTTTCATCGCGCCAGTCGATCGGATAGAAGACGTAGTCGTGACGCCTGCACTGGTAGGTGTAGGTGGGATGGGTGCTTCCGAAGCGATAGTTCGTCGGCTGATGTGTTCTGGCTCTTAACGGCGTGGTCTGCCGATAAGCCGTACTTCCCGCAGAAGAATAGGATCTGCTGCCACTTCCCCGGTACGAAGAACTGTGGGAAGAAGAGCTGTGGGAACGGCTCGAGGAGCTTCTGCTGGAACTCCTGCCGGAGCTGCTTCTGGAACTCGAATGCGAGCTGGAACGTGATGAACTGTGACTGGAATGAGAATGACCGCTGGGTGACATTTTTACTCCTTTTTCGTTATAATAGTAATAACAATGATTTCTTAATCATTATTTAAGCATAAAAAAGATTACGTGTCACGAAAAATACAAAGCCGTTGCAACCGAACATCGGGAAATAGCGTATTCACAAATATAGGATTGAGCAAGGAGAAAACTATGAAACGACAGAATAAAACAACCATCCGCGTTGCATTGCTTTTTGTTATGGCAGTCTGTTTCGCCGTATTTGCTGCCTGTTCAGCCGGGAAGGAGCAAAAAGTGACAAAGAGGTGGGGGACACCATTAAAAAACCATTAAAATATTTTGACAAAAAAACGGTAAAAATGTTATGATACTAACGTTTTTATCGTTTTTTATTTGTAAGAGGACACAACTATGAAATCATTTGTGGAACAGACAAACTTTTTCGGAAAAGAGAATCCGGAAGCATTGGCACAGAAATACGGAACTCCGTTATATGTTTATAACGAGGAAAATCTCCGTGAGCACATGAGAGCGGTTGCAAAGGTTATCACCAAATATCCTTACCGCGCAAACTATTCCATGAAGGCCAACAGCAACTTAAGCATCCTTAAGATGGCCCTCGAAGAAGGTTTGAATGCAGATGCCATGTCCGTTGGCGAAATGACCCTCCTTTTAAAGGCAGGCTTCCCTTCCGACAGAATCTTCTTTGTGCCGAACAACGTATCTGAAGAGGAATTACAGTTTGCCATTGATCATGACATCATGACCAGCCTTGACAGTCTGGAACAGCTCGAACTTTTCGGAACCCTCAATCCCGGCGGAAAGTGCTCCGTACGTATCAATCCCGGTGTTGGCGCAGGCCATCACGAGAAGGTGGTTACCGCAGGAAAGAAGACCAAGTTCGGTATCGAAGAGCATGATGTGGATTCGATTTTTGAAATTGCAAAAAAATACAACCTGCACATCGCAGAGATCAACCAGCATGTCGGAAGCCAGTACCTGGATCCCCAGCCCTTCCTTGATGCTGTGGAGAACTTCCTTCGCATCGCAGAGAAGTTTGACGAACTCGAATACATCGATTTCGGCGGCGGCTACGGAATTCCCTATCACAAGCTCGACGACGAAGCAAAGTTTGATATGGAAAGCTTTTCTCAGAGATTTACCGCACTTCTTGATGCATATGTGGAAAGACATCCGGATAACATTCCTCTGTTTAAAAGCGAACCCGGACGTTACTGCGTTGCAGAGGGCGGCGTGATTTTGGGCCGTGTACATGCAACGAAGCAGAACTACGGAAACAAATATGCAGGTACCGACATCGGTATGAACGTACTTGCAAGACCGACCCTTTACGATTCCTGGCATGACATCGAAATCCTTCGTGACGGCAAGGCCGTAACCGAGGGAGAGCGCGAGAATGTCTATGTATCCGGTAACATTTGCGAATCCGGCGACCTTCTTGCCAAGGACAGAAATCTGCCCGTCATCAAAAGAGGCGACCTGGTATGCGTACTCGACGCCGGAGCTTACGGCTGGTCCATGAGTTCGAATTACAACACCAGACGTCGTGCTGCGGAAGTGCTGATTACCAAGGACGGTACGGAAAAACTCATCCGCAGAAGAGAAACCTACGAGGAAATGTTCGCAATGTTCGAGGTATAAAAACCTTATGAACTTTTCTCGGGAAACCTTTTCTTTTTGCGGGAAATAGGATATAATCTTTTTTACGAGCGTGACGAGCCGTGAAGATGCCGAGAATTCGGGCTTTACGGAGCGCCAAAGATAAATTTTTATACGGAGGTATATTGTTATGGCATTAGTTTCTGCTACAGAAATGATTAACAAAGCTAAAGAAGGCCACTATGCAATCCCGGCTTTCAACACCAACAACCTTGAGTGGACTCAGTGCATTCTTAAGGCAGTTCAGGAGACCAACACTCCTGTTATCATTCAGACATCCGAAGGTGCTGCAAAGTACATGGGCGGATATAAGATGGTAGTTGACATGGTTAACGATTTAATCGAATCCATGGGCATCACCGTTCCCGTTGCTCTTCACCTTGATCATGGTACTTACGACGGAGCAAAGGCTTGTATCGAAGCTGGTTACTCCTCAGTAATGTTTGACGGTTCTCACTATCCTATCGAAGAGAACATTGAAAAGTCCAAAGAAATCATCGCTCTTGCTCATGCAAAGGGTGTATCCGTAGAGTGCGAAGTTGGTGGTATCGGTGGTACCGAAGACGGCGTAACTTCCAACGGAGAACTTGCTGATCCCGCAGAGTGCAAGCTCATCGCTGACCTTGGCGTTGACTTCCTTGCAGCAGGTATCGGTAACATCCACGGAAAATATCCTGAGAACTGGGCAGGACTTAACTTCGAGCGTCTTGAGGAAATCAAGAATGCTACCGGAGGAAAGCCGTTAGTTCTTCACGGTGGTTCCGGTATTCCTTTCGAGCAGACCAAGAAGGCAGTTACCCTTGGCGTTTCCAAGATTAACATCAACACCGAGCTTCAGTTGGTATTCGCAGCAGCTACCAGAAAGTACATCGAAGACGGTAAGGATATCGAAGGCAAGGGATATGATCCCAGAAAGCTTCTTAAGCCCGGATGCGAAGCAATCGTTGCTAAGGCGAAAGAGCTTGCAGAAGGTTTCGAAGCAGCAGGCAAGGCTTGATTGTTCGATTATAATTGTATATGAAATTATCAGACTCCCGGAGCGGATATGTTCCGGGAGTTTTTTGTGAGGGGAATCTTTTTTTCGGAGGTATCTTATGATATTATGAATCTGTCGGACTGATCCAGGAGGATTAAAGGATATGGTGTGCAGCCCCGGAGGAACCACCATCGAGGGCGTTAAAGTCCTTGAAGAGTGCGGCATGCGCGGAGCCATCATGGATGCCATGGAAGCTGTAATTGAAAAGACCAAGAGACTGTGAGGAGAGACCCCTGACTAACCGGGTATTGGCTGTTTAATGGAAAAAAAGAGATTTTACGTAATTGCAAATATATTAATGGCGCTTGCCGGTATTATATGGATTTTTACGAATCTGTCACTTGATGAAGGGTATCAGATCGCCATGGGATACAGATTATTGCAGGGTGATACTTTGCTTTCGGAAATGATCGAACCCCATCAGTTTTCGGCCTTTATTTGTGGCATTTTAATATTTATTTTTCGACGTGTGTTTAACACATACACCGGAGTAGTGCTTTTCCTTCATTTTGTTAGCGTTGTCTTAAGAGCCGGCTTGGCAGGAGTTCTCTACTCTTTTATGAAAAAAATAGTTGATAAACCCTTGGCTTTCAGTAGTGCGGCTTTGTTTTTCATGATTACCCCGAAAGATGCAGCAGTCGCTGAATACAGTAATCTTCAGGTGTGGTGCGGCGTTTTATGCTTTATCTTTTTGATGGCATATTTTAGAAGTAGGAAACTGAGATTTCTTATTCCGGCAGCGATGAGTCTTTGCCTTCAGATTCTTGCATATCCTTCGTGCATTTTGTTTTACGCTGTCATCGTGGTTTTACTTGTTGTCTACGGCGATAAAAAACAAAGAGCAAAAGAAATCCTGCTCTTTACCGGAGTTTGTGCTGTTATAGGCGGCGGGCTTATTGCTTATCTTGTTGGAAAGAACGGAATCTTTGAACTAAGAGACAGCGTAAGAATGATGACTTCCCTTGAGCCGAGTTCTATGGTAAGTGTTGGCAGCAGACTTATCAGATACGGCAAAGATTTGCTTGAACTTATGGCAACATATGCTGTTGTAGCTGCCTTCTCGATTGCGTTTGAGGCTATTATTCTTGCCATTCTAAAGAAAAAGGGAAAGACATACGGAAAAGACTTTAAGCAGGCACTGTTTCTGGCTATCTTTGGAATCATTCTATTGATTGGTTTTTTACTCAGTATCATTTTGGTAACGGACAGATGTGCGTATTTCGTGATATTCATCTATATGATTGCCACGGGAATGTTTTACTCTAAGAAATTATCAGGAGAAGTCAAAAGACTCTATACGGTTGGAACAGTTATCGGAATCGCGTGTTTTACGGCAACATTGATGCTTACAAACCTTCCGCTTCGTGTTTCCGGAGCGTACGGAATCCTGGCAATCAGCTTATCAATAATCCCTATGAGAAAGATGGTTGATGACCTCGAAAGCACTGCAGTAAGCAGAACTTTCTTTTTGATGTTTGCAGCTTTTATAGGCTTGTTATTCATCAGGTGCGTATATATCAGAACAATTCTTACCTCAAGAGGACAAATCTGTACGGTATTTAACGAAGATATGTCATATGTCCACAACGGGCCTGCAAAATGGATCATTACAAACAATGAGGGAGCTATGATTCAGCAGATTTCTTATGAAGAATTTAGGGCGAATATCCCTGAAGGAAGTAAGGTGTGGCTTGTAGACAGCATTGAAGATTCTTTGGGATATATGTACGGGGAATATGAAGTAGCTATACCATCGGTTGATCCGGATCCGAAATATCAGTATGAGGAGTATTATGAAGTACTTCGTGAATACTGGGAAAAGCACCCTGAGAAATATCCGGATGTAATTGCGGTAAAGGCCTATCAGGGAGATATTTCATACGATATTTTGGCCGCCGGACTGTTGATGGATTTTGTGGAAAATGAGTACAAACCAAGCCGCACAGTGGTTGGAACCTACTGGACGCTGTATTTTAAGTAATGGAGTTATCGCGGATATGCGGTAACTCCTTTTTGTATCTCTTATGATATAATGAGAAGGTAGCGTGAGGCAGAATATGGGGGATTAGTATGAAAAAATATCAGGCGGTGCTTTTTGATAGGCAGAAATTCGCTTTGGGCGAGAGTCCGTTCTACGATGCACGTTTTAAAAGATATTCCTGGGTGGACATCATAAACGGTGAATTATGGACCCTCCGGGACGGAGAAAAGAAGAGTTTTTCTCTCGGCCAGCCCATCGGAGCGGCAATTCCTCTGTCTGATTCCGACGGATTTTACTTAGCTGCGATGGATGGTCTTTACATCTATGAAAACGGGGAAGCAAAACTTCTTTGTCCTCTGAATTCCGTATTCAAAAATTACTGGCGCTCGAACGACGCAAAAACGGATCCTTTTGGCAGAATCTTCTTCGGAGCCTCGGTGGCGGATGATGACCATGAAGCGGAGGGCGCGTTATTTTGCTACGACAAGGGAAAAATAACCTGCCTTCAGGACAATACAAAAATCGCCAACGGAATGGCGTGGAGCAGTGACCGGAAATCTTTCTTCTTTTCGGACTCGTTGGAGTATGCTGTTTTTAAATATGATTATGATCCCAAAACCGGCATGATTGGCAACAGACGGAAACTCTTTTCCGTCGAAAACGGTGTCCCGGACGGAATGTGTATCGATTTAGACGATAATCTCTGGGTTGCAATCTGGGGCGGAAACCGGATTGAAAAAAGAGACGGAAAAACAGGGGAATTGCTTGCGGAGATTGAAGTTCCCGCAAAACAGACCAGCTCCTGTAATTTTCTGGACGACGGAAAAACACTCTTTATCACATCTGCGGGAGTCGGACTGGACGGAGAGTCCGACGGATGTCTGTTTACGTGCGAGGTGGATTAGAATAATTCGAAATGCAAAATAAAACCCGGAGAGGAATTCTCCGGGTTTTTCTTTGATAATCATATTTAAAAAAGTTTGCGTTCGGATGAAACAACATAGAAGCCCGTCTCATGCCGAGTAAACAAATAACCGATTTATACTTGACAAGTTAGTTCTACCTAACTATACTGTGTTTTGAAATTAGTTATAGCTAACTATGGCGTGTATGAAATTTGAGATTGACAGATAAAAATTATTCGTTTATCATAAAGCGCAATTGAGGGAGTAGGACGCCTGCAAAATTCTTCTGCAGGAAACAGATCGTCATCCCGGCAGTTCTTTTGCCCGGTCTGTTTTGAAAAGTGCGAGACTCATGTAGAGCTTTTTGGCATACGTGAGGGTCCTTTTATAAGAAATGAATTCAACCGTCGTGCCGAAAGGCATGACGTTTTTTCATTTTTTGATAAACGAAGGAGGAGAGCACTTATGTCAGAAGAGGAAAGAAAATTTCTGGAAATCGTGGATCTGAAAAAAGGATTCGGAAGCGGAGACACCAGACAGGAGGTATTGAAAGGCTTAAGCTTTTCAGTCGCAAAAGGTGAGTTCTGTGTGCTTTTGGGACCTTCCGGAAGCGGCAAATCCACCCTGTTAAACATTATCGGAGGAATCGACAACCCGGACTCGGGTTACATCTCCATCAACGGCGACAAACTGGAGGAAATGGGCGAGAAAGGCCTGACTCAGTATCGTCGCAAACATCTCGGGTACGTCTTTCAGATGTACAACTTAATCCCGAACTTAAATGTTAAAGAGAATATTGAAGTCGGAGCCTATCTTTCCGACAATCCCCTGGAAATCGACGAGTTACTTGAGACTCTGGGACTTTTCAAACACCGCTACAAATTGCCGAATCAGTTATCCGGCGGACAGCAGCAAAGAGTCAGCATCGGCCGTGCCATCGTCAAAAATCCGGACATCCTGCTCTGTGACGAACCTACCGGTGCACTCGACTACAACACTTCAAAGGAAATCTTAAAACTCATAGAAGACGTTAATCAGAAGTACGGAAACACGATCATCATGGTTACGCACAACGAGGAAATTCGTAAAATGGCCGACCACGTGATCAAACTCCGTGACGGAATGGTTCGTCACAATGACATCAATACGAACAAGATCTCCGCTACGGAACTGGATTGGTAGGGGGTGATTCGATGAAAAAAATCGCAAATCCCTTAACCAAAAGAGTACCGAGAGAATTGCTCGGCGAGTGGCACAAATATCTGGTGATTTTTATCCTGCTGACCGTGACCATCGGTTTCGTTGCGGGAATGTATGTGGCCAACCACAGTATGCTGATTTCTCTGGATCTGGCCAACGAAGAGAATGTTCTTGAAGACGGACACTTTGAGCTCAAAGAAAAAGCCGACGGGGAACTGCTTGCAGCCATTTCTTCCGGCGAGAAAGTCGACTTACGTTCGTACTACATCGATGAGGCGCATAAGAAGATTGATGAAGAAATTGAAAAAGAAGCGCCAAAGGAATTAAAGAAAACTGTTGAAGAAGAAGTTCGCAAGAAGGTCAAAGAAGAAATAACGAATAAAGTCACCGAAGCCGTAAGAGAAGCCACAGCACCGTTTGCGGCATTCATGACGGAAGAGGATATTCAAAAACAGATTGATGAAACCGTAAAGAAAACTCTGGACGAAAAATATGAAGATACGGTTGCCGAAGTCCTTCCCGAGGCATATGAGGAAGCATTAAAGAGTAAAGAATACCTTGACGAAGTAGAGAAGAGCCGTAAGGAAGCTTACGAAGAAGCCGAGGACGAAATCAACGAAGAGTTCGACAAACAGGAGGCGAAGAAATCCAGAGCCACCAAGGATGCCGAAGCAAACTTCAAGGCTGTGCCGGTTGCGATTTACGAGAATTTCTTCAAAGACGTTACCGAAGACAATAACTTGGACGGCACTTCCGACGGAAAAGTAAGACTTTTCTCTAAGGACGACGAAGTCAACAAGGCAAGTTTCTTAGAGGGTCGCGCTCCCGAGGCAGACGATGAAATCGCCATCGACAGAATGCATGCAAACAATAACGACCTGCATGTCGGCGATAAGATCCGCGTGGGCGGCAAAGACTTCACGATTACCGGTCTTTTGGCTTACGTCAATTACTCCACACTCTATGAGAAAAACACGGACTTGATGTTCGATGCCATAAACTTCGATGTGGCCATGGTTACCGACAATGCATGGCATTCCGCAAACGGCAAAATTCATTATTCCTACGCTTTCTTCTACGAAGACAGCTACTCAAATGAGGCAGAAGAGAAGAAACTCTCCGACAACTTCATGCAGTCGCTTCTTTCGCAGACCGTGAAGGCGGAGGACGATCTGGAAGATTATGTTCCGCGGTTTGCCAACAATGCAGTCAACTTCGCTCCCGAAGACATGGGCGGCGACAAAACCATGGGCGGCGTGTTGCTTTATATCCTAGTGGTTGTACTGGGCTTCATTTTTGCCCTGACCATCATGAGTACAATCACCAAAGAAGCCACGGTTATCGGAACGCTGCGAGCCTCAGGATACACGAAAGGAGAACTGATTCGCCACTATATGACGATGCCCGTGCTGGTTACCCTGATTGCGGCTATTGTGGGGAACATCCTTGGCTATACACTTTTCAAAAACACAGTGGTCAACATGTACTTCAACAGCTACAGCCTGCCGAAATATCAGACTTTCTGGTATTACGAAGCCTTTCTGAAGACGACGGTGATGCCGGTCATTTTGATGATTATGATCACCTTCTTCGTGGTTCGTTACATGTTACGGCTTTCGCCCCTTCGCTTCCTGCGCAAGGATCTGAAGGTGACCAGAAGAAAGAAGGCCATGCGCCTGCCAAGATTCAAGTTCATGAACCGCTTCCGCTTAAGAGTGGTTTTGCAGAATATTCCGAACTATCTGGTGCTTTTCGTGGGAATCTTCTTCGTGGTCTTCATGGCAACCTTCGCTTTCGGTTTGAAAACCACGCTGAAGAACTACCAGGATCATGTGGTGGATGATATGTTCGCGAAATACCAGTATGTGCTGAAAAGTACCGAAGACGAAGACGGCAACAAACTGACCACAATCGTAGGTGATGCCGAACAGTTCAGTATGGAAACGCTGTATACGGTGGACGGAAGAAAGACAGACGAGCCGATTTCCGTTTACGGAATTGAAGATGGCAGCCGGTATATCGATGTGGATACGGCAGCCCTTACCGAAAACGAAGTCTTTGTCTCCAGTGCATATCAGGACAAATTCAAACTGCATATCGGAGACGAAATCACACTGAAAGAACGGTATGTGGACAATACGTATACGTTTAAAATCGCCGGTGTTTACAGTTATCTCGGCGGATTAAACATCGTCATGGGCTTAGAGGAATTCAATACGACCTTCGGATATCCGGATGGTTCCTTTAACGGATATCTCTCCAACGAAGAGATTACGGACATCGAGGAAAAGTATATCGCCATGTCCATCACCGAAGACGACATCACGAAGGTTTCCAGACAACTTGATCATTCCATGGGAAGCTACGTGGATTACTTCAAGGTGGTCTGCCTAATCTTCGCAGGCATATTGATTTATCTGTTAACCAAAGTCATCATTGAAAAAAACGAAAACTCCATCTCCATGGTCAAAATCCTCGGTTACAAAAACGGAGAAATCTCTTCCCTGTATCTGATGAGTACGACCTGGATGGTAATTATTTCTGCCGTGATTTCTTCCCTGTTCGGAGCAAAGTCGCTCGAACTTGTCTGGAACATCATCATCGGTCAGATGGACGGCTGGCTTCCGTCCTACATTCCGCCCGTGAGTTACGTGTGGATCGTGCTAATGATTATTGCTGCATATTTGGTGGTCATGTTCATCGACTACAGAAGAATCTGCAAGATCCCGATGGACCAGGCTTTGAAGAATGTGGAATAAATCCTCGAACCAAGGGCAACTATTTTAAACTGATTACCCCTGCCATCGTTCCGCGCTTTCCTTTGCTGGCACGATGGGAGAAAAAGATATCCGAATTACAGCAGGTGCAAAGCCCGGAGATATGAATGTTTTCTTCGGGTATCCCTGCATAAAGAAGCATTTCCAAATTAATACGCCATAAATCGATGTCGAATTTTCCGCTCTCTTTCTTAAAAAACCATGCATCATCCAGATAAGGAAACTCAACAAACTCGGAAAAAACATCGACGTCGGTTTCAAAACAACACATTCCGATGGAGGGGCCGATTCCTGCCAAAATATCTTCCGGCTTACAGCCGTAGTCGGATTGCATCCTTTCCACCATTTTTGATCCAATCTCCTGAGCGGTTCCCTTCCAGCCGGAGTGTGCGATTCCGATAACTTTTTTGACGGGATCGTAGAAGAAAATCGGAACACAGTCTGCAAAAGTAGCAGTCAAAACCAGGCCGGGAATGTCCGTCAGAAGCCCGTCCACACCATCGTAAGGAAAATCTCTCCAGATACCGGCGCCGGCATCAGCCTCCGTTACATTGCGGATGGTATCGCCGTGTTCCAAGTTCGCAAGTACGATTTTTTCGGGATCCAAATCTAAAGTCCTGCAAAGAATACGATAATTCATCTTAATGTTTTCCAGATCATCACCGGTATGAATCCCCATATTCAAAGAAGAATAGTAGCCTGTGCTGACACCGCATTCGCGTGACGTAAAGGCGTGCACGATTTCAGGGTGCTCGTCAAAAGCAGGGAAGGTATAGTAGCGGACTTCGTTTTTGTAGTTTTCTTTCATGTTTGTGGTTTCCTGTAAGTTGATTGGATTGCGGAACGGAGCCGAAAAAGCCCCTAAAATGGGAGGATGCCCGGTATGCTAACGCACCCGGGCATTCAATCTGAAAAAGTTATTTGAAATATCACAATTGTTTTGTTATCCACAAAGAAGGAGGAATCTTCTTATGGTTCTTATAATAAAGGGTGAATATAGACAAACAATGTTTTTCAAATCAACAATCTGTAAATTGTTTATGAACAAAGTGTTAACATAACACTTTATGCGCCGAGTCGCTTATACGTGCTTCGGTTCGGGATAGTCCACGCCGAAGGTTTCAACGGTTACCGTCTTCATACGCTGCGGTTTTAAAGGCTTGTCGCTGTAGTCTGTTTCGGTTTCGGCGATGGCGTTTACAACTTCCATACCCTCGATGATCTTTCCGAATGCCGCATATTCTCCGTCCAGATGGGGAGAATCTTTATGCATTAAGAAAAACTGGCTTCCCGCAGAATTCGGCATCATGGAGCGAGCCATGGAAAGAACACCTGCCGTGTGCTTTAAGTTGTTTTCAAAACCGTTGGAGGCAAATTCGCCTTTGATATGATAGCCGGGGCCGCCGGTTCCTCTTCCGTCGGGATCGCCGCCCTGAATCATGAATCCGTAGATGACGCGGTGAAAAATCAAGCCGTCATAAAAATTCTTCTTTATTAAAGAGATAAAATTGTTTACGCTTTCCGGAGCAATTTCCGGATAAAGTTCCGCCTTCATAACGGAGCCGTCTTCCATGGTAATGGTTACGATAGGATTCTGTGCCATATTATTTTCCTTTCTGAGCAGGTCTTATAGAATACTCTTCGGCGAATCTAAAACCGCCTTAATTATTATACCTCATTATTTGCTTTTTTTGAATGGTCCATGATAGAATAAATGCATCCGTTGTTTGGGGAATTTATAAGGAGACAGTCTATGTTTCGTGAAGATTTTGTTTGGGGCGTAGCATCAAGTGCATATCAGGTAGAAGGAACGGATCCCGTAAACGTGCGCGGTAAGTGTATCTGGGATACTTTTTCCGAAGCAAATCCCAAAAACACCAAGGGTGGAAACGGACTGACCGCCTGCGACCATATGCATAAATACAAAGAAGATTTTGCGATGATGCGGGAACTTGGAATCAAGGCATACCGCTTTTCCATTAACTGGTGTCGTATTCTTCCGAACGGAAGAGGAGAGGTCAGTGAGGCCGGAGTTGCTTTTTATCGTGATTTGATTTCTTCGATGATCGAGAATGGAATCACGCCGTATCTGACACTGTACCACTGGGACCTTCCGCAGGCGCTCGAAGATGAGGGCGGCTGGGTGAATCCCGGTATTGTGGATGATTTTGCGGAATATGCACGTATCGTTGCGGAGCGTTTTTCGGATCTGGTGGAGAACTTCTTTACCATCAATGAGCCGCAGTGCGTCATCGGACTCGGCTATGTGGTCGGAGTCCATGCACCGGGCAAGATCCTTTCCTATAAGGAAACCGTTCAGGCGTCGATTAACCTTTTGAAAGCGCATGGCTCGGCGGTAATTGCTCTTCGTAAGTATTCGGTAAGACCGATCAAGGTAGGATATGCGCCGACCTGTACCGTGCCGATTCCCGCTACGGATTCGCCCGAAGATATCGAAGCGGCAAGAAAAAAATATTTCTCTGTTACGAAAAACACCTGGAACTGGGCATGGAACGCAGCCTGGTTTTCCGATCCGGCCCTGCTCGGAAAGTTTCCCGAGGACGGACTGGAAATCTTTAAGGATGACATGCCGGAGATTACCGAGGAAGATATGAAGCTGATTCATCAGCCGATCGATTTCCTGGGACAAAACATATACAACGGTTACTATATTAAGGCCGGCGCGGACGGGGAGCCTGTGGATGTAGACAGATATCCCGGCTATCAGGAGACCGCGGTACACTGGCCGATTATGGAGGAATGCCTCTATTGGGGAGCCAGATTTGCGTATGAACGCTACAACATCCCAGTTATCATTACCGAGAACGGTTCCGCCTGTCATGACGCAATTTCCCTGGACGGAAAAGTACATGACCCGAACCGTATCGATTTCCTCGATCGCTACATTTCCGCCCTGCAGCAGGCGGCTGACGATGGTGTGGATGTAAGAGGATATTTCCTCTGGTCCGTTATGGATAACTTTGAGTGGGACCAGGGTTACCACGGAAGATTCGGAATCATCTATGTGGATTTTGTTACATTAAAGAGAATTCCGAAGGACAGTGCGTACTGGTATAAGTCCGTTATGGAACAGAACGGACGCAATCTTGCAATCAATACCGGACTTTGGAAACGCAGCGCCAGATGGCAGCAGGAAGAAAGTTCGAATTTGGTAAAACAGTTATAAAAGTAATAAGAAAGAGAGATAGAAAGCATCATGATTAACCAGGAATTTAAAGACATGATTCAGGCACCGAGTGTCATTCGTGCACTTGCGGGATATGCCGTACAAAGAGGAAAAGAGATCGGATACGAGAACGTTTTTGATTATTCTCTCGGAAACCCTTCCGTACCGGTTCCCGATGAACTGACCAAAACGATGATCGAACTCCTTCAGACGAAGGATTCGTCCTATCTTCACGGCTACAGTCCGAACCCCGGAAATCCGATGGCCAGGGAAGCAACCGCAGCACACTTAAACAAAGTATTCGGCATGGATTACACCATGGAGCACATCTTCATGACTTCCGGTGCGGCAGGCGCGGTAGCACATGCGCTCCGCTGTGTAACAAAACCGGGCGATGAAGTACTGACCTTTGCTCCGTACTTCCCGGAATACAATCCTTACGTCAATAAAACCGGTGCGGTATTGAAAGTGGTTCCTGCGGATACAACGTCCTTCCAGATCAATTTTGATGCATTCGAAGAGATGTTAAATCCGAGGGTAATGGCAGTGCTGATCAACACGCCGAACAACCCTTCCGGTATCGTTTACTCCACCGAAACCATTAAAAAACTGGCAGAAATCCTGGAAGCAAAACAGAAGGAATACGGCCATGATATCTTCATCATTTCCGATGAACCGTATCGCGAGATTGTTTTTGCAGGCGTGGATGCTCCGTATGTATCGAAGTTCTACGACAATACCTTATCCTGCTATTCCTATTCCAAGTCCCTTTCCATCCCCGGAGAGCGTCTCGGTTATGTAGCAGTCAATCCCAGAGCAACCGATGCGAAACTGATTGTTCCGATGTGCTGCCAGATCTCCAGAGGAACCGGTCATAACTGCCCGGCATCCTTAATCCAGATTGCGGTTGCAAAATGCATTGATCTGACCTCGGACCTTTCCGTTTACGAAACCAACATGAACATCATTTATAAGGAACTGGTAGACCTAGGCTTCGAAGTGGTAAAACCGGGCGGAACCTTCTATATCTTCCCGAAGGCACTTGAAGAGGATGCAATCGCATTTTCCGAAAAAGCCAAGAAATACGACTTAATCCTGGTACCCAGTGACTCTTTCGGTGTAAAGGGATACTTCCGTATGGCATATTGCATCGATACCGAAAAAGTGGAGCGTTCCTTAGAGGCTCTTCGTAAATTTGTCAAGAGCGAATACTAAAGAATTGATTAAAAAGAAATAAAAAAAGAGGGTTGCATTTTTCCTTTTGAGTAAAAACGGAGAATTTCCGGGGAAAATATTGTGCATTATCGACAAGAAACCTCTGCAAATCCTATGAAATATGGGTAAAAAAGCAGAAAAATGCCCATTTCCTTTGACTTTTCGGGCTTTTTGCATTAAAATTTCTTTAGTTTATGGGCAACCATAACAATTTTTTATTGTTAGTAAAAGCAGTTAATGATAATTCTAAACACGTTAAGTGAAAGGAAGGAGTCAGGAATCATGGCAGAAGAAAAGAAGACAGTAGCAGTTAAGCCTATCGCTAAAGTAGCAGCTAAGGCTGAAGCAGCTAAGGAAGAGAAGAAGGAAGCAGTTAAGGCAGCAGCACCTGCAAAGAAAGCTCCCGCTAAGAAGGCACCTGCAAAGAAGGCAGCTCCCGCTAAGAAGGCAGAAGCTCCCAAGAAAGCAGAAGCTCCTAAGAAGGCAGAAGCTCCTAAGAAGGCAGAAGTTAAGAAAGCAGCACCTGCAAAGAAGGCAGCAGCTCCCAAGAAGGCAGAAGCTCCTAAGAAGGCAGCACCTGCAAAGAAAGCAGCAGCTCCCAAGAAGGCAGAAGCTCCTAAGAAGACAGCACCTGCAAAGAAGGCAGCAGCTCCCAAGAAAGCAGCAGCTCCTAAGAAGGTTGCAGTTAAGAACTCCGTATATGTTCAGTATGCTGAGAAGTCTTACAGCGTAGAAGATCTTGTAAAGATCGCTAAAGACGTTTGGGTATATGATCTCAAGCAGAAGGCAGCTGATTTCAAGAGCGTTGAAATCTATGTTAAGCCTTTCGAGAACACCGCTTACTATGTAATCAACGGAACCGAGAACGGAAGCTTCCAGATCTAATTTGATTCTTAAGTAAATAATAAGAAAAACCTCATCCATTGCGGATGGGGTTTTTTGTTTTAAATAAATGTTGACATTTTTTGTTCTCGGTGCTAAATTATGTTTTGAGGGTATTAGCACTCTGTTCGAATGAGTGCTAACAACAAACAAAGAGGACCGCTTATGGCACAGAAACTGGACGAACGGAAAATGAAGATTCTGCAGGCAATCATCCGGAACTATCTGGAAACCGGAGAACCCGTAGGATCAAGAACCATCTCGAAATACACGGATTTGAATTTAAGTTCCGCAACAATCCGCAATGAAATGGCCGACCTCGAGGAAATGGGCTACATCATTCAGCCTCACACTTCGGCAGGCCGTATTCCTTCCGACCAGGGCTACCGCTTATATGTGGACAGCATGATGGAAGAGAATGCCAGACAGGTGGAAGAACTGAAGGAAATGCTGGTAGAGAAGGAAGAAAAAATGGACCACCTTCTCAAACAGGTAGCCAAGGTTCTTGCGGTGAACACCAACTACGCAACGATGGTTTCGGCGCCCAGGGTGCTCGGAAACAAAGTGAAGTTCATTCAGCTGTCCAGTGTCAGCGACGATCAGATTCTGGCGGTCATCGTGGCAGAGGGAAATGTCATCAAGAATACGATGATTCCCGTCAAGGAGCCGATCAACGATGAGACGATGCTGAAGCTGAACATCCTCTTAAATACCAGTTTGAACGGTCTTGCCATCGAAGAGATCAACTTAGCCCTCATCGCAAAAATGAAATCACAGGCCGGTGTGCATGGTTCCTTTATCGGCGACGTAATCGACGCGGTAGCGGAAACCATCAAGGAAGAGGATGATTTGGAAGTATACACTTCCGGAGCAAACAACATCTTCAAATATCCGGAACTTGCTTCCACGCAAAACGCAAGTGATTTGATCAATGCTTTTGAAGAGAAGCAGCTTCTGGCACAACTTGTGGATGAGTCGCAGAGCGACGGAGAAGAAAGCAAGAACGGCATCCGCGTTTACATCGGAGAAGAATCCCCGATCCAGAGCATGAAGGACTGCAGTATCGTAACCGCCAATTATGAATTCGGCGAAGGCATGAGAGGAACGATCGGTATCATCGGACCGAAGCGAATGGATTACGAAAAGGTGGTCGGAACCTTAAAAACAATCAAAACGCAACTCGATGCCCTGTATCAGGATGAGAAAAAATAGCGAAAGATTTTTGGAAAAAGCAGAGGAAAGAAAATGGCATCAAAAGGAAAAATCCTTAAGAAAGTGAAACAACACAAAGGAAATAAGGATATGGAGAAAGATTTAAAGGATCTTCTGGAAGAAGAAAGCAAGGCGGAAGAAACCGAAGAAGTGACCGAAGAGGAAATCGAAGAAAACGAAGCCGAAGCGGAAGAGCCCGAAGCGGAAAAAAACGAAGAGGCTGAGGAGCCGGAGGAAGAAAAGAAAGATCCGAAGGATGAAAGAATCGAGGAACTTGAGGATAAGGTAAAAAGACAACTTGCCGAGTTCGACAACTTCCGGAAAAGAACGGACAAAGAAAAAGAGACCATGTTTGAGGCCGGCGCGAAGAGCGTCATTGAAAAGATTCTCCCCGTGGTTGACAATTTTGAAAGAGGTATCGCTTCCTTAAGCGAAGAGGAACTGCAAAGCGCCCAGGGTTCCGGAATGCAAATGATATACAAACAACTGATGGGCGAACTGGAAAAGCTCGATGTCAAACCGATCGAAGCGGTCGGAAAAGAGTTCGATCCCGAACTTCACAACGCAGTGATGCAATGTGAGAGCGAAGAGTACGAAAGCGGCATCGTGGCACAGGAACTTCAAAAAGGATACACCTACCGTGACAGCGTTATTCGTCACAGCATGGTAGCAGTAGTTAGTTAATAGAGAATAAAGGATAATCATTCAGGAGGTATAAACATGAGCAAGATTATTGGTATCGACTTAGGAACAACAAACAGTTGTGTTGCCGTTATGGAAGGCGGACAGCCTACCGTTATCGCCAACACGGAAGGTATGAGAACAACTCCCTCCATCGTTGCTTTTGCAAAGAACGGAGACAGACTTGTAGGTGAAGCTGCAAAGCGTCAGGCAGTAACCAACGCGGATAAGACAATTTCTTCCATCAAGCGTGATATGGGTACGGACAGAGGACGTACCATTGACGGAAAGAAGTATTCTCCTCAGCAGATTTCCGCTATGATTCTTCAGAAACTGAAAGCAGATGCGGAAGGATATCTTGGCGAGAAAGTTACGGAAGCCGTTATTACCGTTCCCGCATACTTCAACGATGCTCAGCGTCAGGCAACCAAGGATGCAGGTAAGATCGCAGGTCTCGATGTAAAGCGTATCATCAACGAGCCCACCGCAGCAGCACTTGCATACGGACTTGACAACGAAAAAGAACAGAAGATCATGGTTTACGACTTAGGTGGTGGTACCTTCGATGTTTCCATCATCGAAATCGGTGACGGTGTTATCGAAGTACTTGCAACCGCAGGTGACAACAGACTTGGTGGTGATGACTTCGACCAGAAGATCTCCGATTACATTATCGAAGAGTTCAAAAAGCAGGAAGGTGTTGATCTTTCCAACGATAAGATGGCACTTCAGCGTATCAAGGAAGCAGCAGAAAAAGCGAAGAAAGAGCTTTCTTCCGCAACCAGCACCGAAATCAACCTGCCTTACCTTACTGCTACCGCAGAAGGACCGAAGCATTACGAAGCAACCTTCACCAGAGCAAAATTCAACGAATTAACCGCTGATCTGGTAGAGCGTACAGCAGGACCCGTTCAGAGAGCACTTTCCGATGCGGGTGTAACCGCAAGCGAACTCGGCAAGGTACTTTTGGTTGGTGGTTCCACCAGAATTCCTGCCGTACAGGATAAAGTAAAACAGTTAACCGGTCAGGAACCCAGCAAGACCTTAAACCCCGACGAGTGCGTAGCAATCGGTGCTTCCATCCAGGGTGGTAAACTTGCAGGTGATGCAGGTGCGGGTGAGATTTTACTTCTGGATGTTACCCCGCTTTCTCTTGCAATTGAGACCATGGGCGGCGTTGCAACCAAGTTAATCGAAAGAAATACGACCATCCCCGTAAAGAAGAGCCAGATATTCTCCACCGCAGAAGATAATCAGACCGCAGTAGATATCCACGTTACCCAGGGTGAGCGTCAGTTTGCAAGAGACAACAAGACCCTCGGCCAGTTCCGTCTCGACGGAATTCCCCCTGCAAGAAGAGGTGTGCCTAAGATCGAAGTTACCTTCGATATCGATGCAAACGGTATCGTAAACGTATCCGCAAAGGATATGGGTACCGGAAAAGAGCAGCACATCACCATTACTTCCAGCTCCAATATGTCCGATGAAGACATCGATAAGGCTGTAAAGGAAGCTGCTGAATACGAAGCACAGGATAAGAAGAAGAAAGAAGCCGTTGATGCAAGAAACGAAGCTGATGCAATGGTTGTTCAGACCGAGAAGGCTCTTGCAGACGTAGGCGATAAGATCTCCGCATCCGAAAAAGAGGATGTAGAGGCTGAAATCAAGAACGTAAAAGACATCCTTGAGAGAACCAAAGACAGAGAAATGACGGAAGACGAAGTTTCCGAGTTGAAGGCAGCTCATGAGAAGATGATGGAAAAGAGCCAAGCTCTCTTCACCAAGATGTATGAAGCGATGCAGGGTGCTCAGGGCGGTGCGGATCCCAATGGTTTTGCGGGATATGACAACGCAGGAAGCTCTGACAACGGAAGCTCCACCTCCGGAAACAACGACGATTTCGCCGGAGATTACAGAGAAGTATAAAAAACAGGAACCGGTCATCTATATATGCCCCACGGTTACATTATAGATGCCCGGTTTAATGCGATAAAAGGAAGTAATAGGAAAGGTTTCTAGCTATGGCTGACAAGCGCGACTACTATGAGGTTCTCGGGGTTCCCAAGAACGCCGATGAAGCCGAAATCAAAAAAGCATACAGGGCGCTGGCAAAAAAATACCATCCGGACATGAATCCGGAGAATCCCGAGGAAGCGGAAAAGAAGTTTAAGGAAGCTTCCGAAGCATATGGAGTATTGTCCGATCCGGAAAAGAGAACGGCTTATGACCAGTTCGGCCACGCAGCCTTTGAACAGGGCGGCGGAGGAGCCGGTGGTGCATACGATTTTTCCGGTATGGATTTCGGTGATATATTCAGTGATCTTTTTGGATTCGGAGATATTTTCGGAACCAGAAGATCTTCCTCAAGAAGCGGACCCATGCGTGGGGCTGACAAGACAGTCGATGTAAGACTAACCTTTGAGGAGGCTGTTTTTGGTACCGAAAAAGAGATTGAAGTAGATTCCAAGGAAGAGTGTAAGACCTGTAAAGGATCCGGTGCGAAGCCCGGAACCAATCCCGAAACCTGTCCGAACTGTCGTGGCAAGGGCCAGGTAAGGGTAACACAGAACTCGATCTTCGGACAGATCACCTCCGTGCAGACCTGCCGTGAGTGTAACGGACGCGGAAAGATTATCCGAGAAAGGTGTACGGACTGCCGAGGAACCGGCTATATCACGATGAAGAAACGTTATGCGGTTAAGTTCCCCGCAGGTATTGATAACAACGGACTGGCTTGCAAGATTCCCGGCAAAGGAGAACCCGGACAAAACGGCGGACCGAGAGGCGATATTCTGGTACGTACCATCGTTTCCCGCCATCCTGTTTTCCAGCGTCAGGAGTACGATATTTATTCCACCGTATCCCTTCCGTTCAGCGTGGCAGCACTCGGAGGCGATGTCATTATCGATACACTGGAAGGAAAGATTGCATATGAAGTCAAGGCCGGTACTCAGACCGATACGGTTGTAAGACTTCGCGGAAAGGGTGTTCCGACCCTTCGCAATAAGGAAGTGCGCGGTGACCATTATGTTAAATTTGTTGTTAAGGTACCCGAGAGGTTGTCCAAAGAGGCAAAAGAAGCACTCCGCAATTATGACGGCTTGTCCGGTGATTTCTTAAATGCTGCGGCGAATGCGGGCATAACCAAGGACAAGAAAAAAGGATTTTTTGGTAAGTAATGAATTACAAACCGCCGACAGAAATGCCGGCGGTATTATTTTGACAGGACGTGAAAAAGGTTTTACCATAAAAGCAGCTTCGTTCAATCGTATCTATGACAGAGGAATAATTCCCGCGTAGTGAAAGGATAAGGAAACAGGAATGAAGAAAACGGGATTGATGTTGGGTTTATTGATGTTACCGGAGACGGAAATGACGACGAGTGCTACTGCAACATGACCGGAAGCGGTATGGTAAGAGTGCAGTGTATTGTGTATGACAAAGCGAATGACGTAAAATATGTTCTGGATGGTTATGACTACAGTTATGATATTTTGGGCGTGGAAGACGGAAAGCTCATTGTAAAGGAGGTCGGTCCTTATGGTTACGGCCATCCCCTTACGGAAACCCAAGGTACCGTTGTAATCAAAAATAACCGCCTGAGATTTGTTGCGGATCCGGATAGTCTGACGAAAGGCCTTATTGTTTACGAGAAAGTCTGGAGCGAGACCGGCGGAAAGGACAAGGAAGTCAGTACCGTCACGATTCTACGTCACGGAGAAGAGGTATACAGCGGATTCAGTTCCGAAATTAAGATCGAATCCGCAAGCGATAGTGAGATTGTTTTGAAGATTGAAGGCTGCCTGGTGGAGCCCAATGCAGACGGTACGATTGATATGCGCAAGGAGCCGTTAACGGAGATTACCATCCAAAGAGACCAGACCATAACGCTGAAATCCCAGACCATGGACGCCGGCGTGACACTGGAGATTACCTATAAATAAAAATGATAAGAGCCTGCCGTTTGGCAGGCTCTTTTTTCTTTTGTTTTCACAGAGGAGAGAGTATAATAATAAAGGGTTTTTTATGACTTGTGAGAGACAGATAACGGGATAAGGAGAATAAAAAAAGGAACCAAATTGGAATGAACCGGTTACCAAGAAAAAAGGAAAGGCCGACATTGATACTTATGGTTTAGGCGATTAGAGAAGAGGAAGCATGGCAACATGGAAATCCAGAGGCCTCAGGGGTTCCGTCCTTGAGGATATGATAAACCGAACAAATGAAAAATACCGCGAAGCCGGACTGGCGCTGATCCAGAAGATTCCGACCCCGATTACACCGGTAAAAATCGACCAGAAGAGCAGGCATATCACGCTAGCGTATTTTGATCAGAAAAGTACGGTCGACTATATCGGAACCGTACAGGGCGTACCGGTCTGTTTTGATGCGAAGGAAAGCGCGTCGGACACCTTCTCTCTGCAGAACATCCATGAACATCAGGTGAAATTCATGGGCGATTTCGAGGCGCAGGGCGGCGTAGCATTTTTCTTGATCTACTATACCGGACGTGACGAGTTATATTACCTGCCCTACGAGTATTTGAAATTATTCTGGGACAGGGCACAGAACGGCGGTCGAAAGAGTTTCCGTCACGAGGAACTCAATCCGGCCTATGTGATTCCGAAACAGGAGGGCGTGCTGGTACCGTACCTGGAGGTATTGAAAATTGATTTGGAGGATAGAGAATAGAGAGTATAAGAAAGCGGTTTCGACTGCTTTCTTTTTTTGCCGTAAAATAATATAATGATATTTGTGAAAATGCGGACGAAAGGAAGCAAGAGACTATGAAATGGAAAAAAATCACAATTAAGACGATCACGGATGCAGAGGATATTTTAATCTGCAACTTGGAAGACGTGGGCCTGGAAGGCGCACAGATTGAAGATAAACTGCCGCTTACACCGCTCGAAAAAGAGCAGATGTTTGTGGACATTCCGCCGGTAAGCGAAGAAGATGACGGTATCGCATACCTGAATTTCTTCGTGGAAGAATCCGACGATCTGGATATGGAATCCCTGCTTGCCGATGTGCGCACGGTACTCGAGGAGACTGCGCAGTATACGGAGATCGGCGAGGGAAGCATCACGGTTTCCGAAACCGAAGACCTTGACTGGATCAACAACTGGAAGAAATACTTCCACCAGTTCATGATTGACGACCTGCTCATCATCCCTTCCTGGGAGGAGTCGGAGTATCCCGACCACACCGGAAAGGTATTGCATATCGACCCCGGAACCGCTTTTGGTACAGGTTCCCATGAGACGACGAAACTTTGCATTCGCCAGATTGTCAAAAATATCAAGCCCGGCATGGAGATTCTCGATGTCGGCTGTGGCAGCGGAATTCTGGCCATCGTGGCCCTTCTTTACGGAGCAGGACATGCAAAGGGCACCGACCTCGATCCCTGTGCACTTGATGCCACTTTAGAAAACATGGAGAAAAACGGCATCCGCAAGGAAGACTTTGAAGTCATCATCGGCAACATCATTTCGGACAAGGAAGTACAGGACTGGGCAGGTTACGAGAAGTATGACATCGTGGCAGCCAACATCTTACACAATGTCCTGGAGATTCTGACTCCTGTCATCGTTAATCAGTTAAAACCCGGCGGAATCTACATCACCTCCGGTATTCTGGAAGAAAAAACGGACATCGTTACGAACGCGGTAAAGGCTGCAGGTCTTGAAATTGTGGAGATTACGCAGGACGGCGAATGGGTATCCGTAACCGCAAGAAAGCCGGAGTAAATTAAAGAAGCATGTATCACTTTTTCGTGGAAGAATCGAATATCGATGTGGCCGGAAAAAAGGTCATCATTGAGGGCGGAGATGTCAATCACATCCGCAACGTTCTTCGTATGCGCATCGGCGAGGAAATCTCTGCAGGCGTAACCGGTGAGGATAAAGAATATCGCTTTGCGATTGCGGAACTCGGCGAAGATAAAATCGTCTGCGACCTTTTATTCGTCAAAGAAGCAGGCGTGGAATCTCCCGCACAGATTGTGCTGTATCAGGGGCTTCCGAAGGCGGACAAGATGGAGATGATCATCCAGAAATGCGTCGAACTCGGTGCGTTCCGCATCGTTCCCGTGGCATGTTCCCGTAGTGTGGTCAAACTCGATGCCAAGAAGGAAAGCGGCAAAATCGCGCGCTGGCAGGCTATCTCCGAAGCGGCGGCAAAGCAGAGCAAGCGAAGCGTAATCCCCGAAATCTCCTCCGTAATGTCTATGAAGGAAGCCATTGCGGAGGCGAAGGATATGGACGTTGCCATCATTCCCTATGAACTGGCGGAAGGGATGGAAGCGACCGCGGAGGTTTTTGCGGAGATAGGCAAATTGGGAACAGAACATACAGGAGCAGGTAAGCCGCAAATAGCGGTATTCATCGGACCGGAAGGCGGGTTTACACCGGAAGAGGTGAAACTTGCGGAAGAAAACGGAGTGAAGCCGATTTCCCTCGGCAAGCGGATTTTGCGTACCGAAACCGCAGGACTTGCCGTGATTTCCTGGATCGACTTCTGCCTGGAAGTACAAGCATAAGATTTAGCGGTGCCCGGCACCATTCATTATTTATAAACTGGAGCTACACATGGAATGTTATTTGGATAACAGCGCAACGACGAAGTGCCTCGATGAGGTCGTCGAAGTTGTGGCAAACTGCATGAAGGAGACTTACGGAAATCCGTCGAGTATGCACTTAAAGGGCGTGGAGGCGGAGAATATCCTGCGCTCTGCGAAGGAGACCATTGCAAAAACCCTGAAAGTCGAAGAGAAGGAAATCTTTTTTACTTCCGGCGGAACGGAGTCGGACAACTGGGCGATTCTGCAGACGGCCCGTGCGAACAAGCGCTCCGGAAACCACGTGATCACGACAAAAATCGAGCATCCGGCCGTTCTCAATCCGATGAAACAGCTGGAGAAGGAAGGTTTTGAAGTAACCTACCTCTCCGTTGACGAAAACGGAAGGGTTTCTCTCGAAGAACTGAAAGAAGTAATAAAACCGGAAACCATCCTGGTTTCGATCATGGGTGTGAACAATGAAATCGGAACCGTGGAACCGATCGCCGAAATCGGAGAACTGATCAAAAAAAGCAACCCGAAGACGATTTTTCACGTGGATGCAGTCCAGATGTACGGCAAACTTCCGATTTTTCCGAAGCGCATGAAGATCGATATGCTTTCGGTTTCCGGCCATAAGATTCACGGCCCGAAGGGAATCGGAATCCTCTATATTTCCGAGAAAGTGAAGATTACACCGCTCATTTTAGGCGGCGGTCAGCAAAAAGGCATGCGCTCCGGAACCGACAACGTGCCCGGAATCGCAGGTATGGCAAAGGCCATCGGAATCATTTTTGCAAAGCTTGATGAAGAGAAAGAAAAACTGGAATCATTAAGAGACCTTTTCATAGACGAAGTGACAACCCTTCCCGGCATTACCGTAAACGGTCCGGCAAAGGCTGCCGAGACAAAAGAATTTGCGGCTCCTCACATTGTGAGCGTTTCGGTTGAGGGAATCCGTTCCGAAGTATTGCTTCATACTCTGGAAGAGAAGAACGTCTATGTTTCCGCGGGAAGCGCATGTTCTTCCAACAAACCTGCCGTATCGGAAACCTTAAAGGCCATCGGCTTGAAAAAAGAACTTTTGGGATCTACGATCCGTTTCAGTTTCAGTATTTTTACGACGAAGGAAGAGGTGCTTTATGCGGCCCGCTCCCTCGGAGAAGTTTTGGAGACCTTACGGAAGTACACAAGAAGATAAAGGAGAAAAAAGATGCTGCCTTTTAAGACAAACATCATACTTTGCGTCATCGAATTCTTCAGCGTGGTCTTACTCCACGTGGCTTATGCATTGTCTCAGGACGGCCCGGAAAAAGCGGCATTTATTTCCATCGGTTTCCTGCCGGCCCTTCTTACCATCCTCTTATATCGCCTTGTCAAAAACGAACGAATCGTAATTCGATGCTTCTATTTGTCCATGATTGCCACGAGTTATATTATTTCCTGGCAGCTGGGTATGCTCGGAACCCTGAGCGTTATCTTCCTTGCCGGCGCGCTGATGCTGGCACTCTACGCAAACTTAAGCCTTATGGTTGAGTATGCGACCCTTACCATCATCGCTCTGATTTTGAATATTATTTTCCTCAGGGAGATCATCATGATTACCTGCCCTGTGGAAATTTATCTGATCTATCTGCTGATTTATCTGTTTGCAATGGTATCCTTCATCTTCCTGGTAAACGGTGTAAACGACTACAAGACACAGATGGAAGAGAAAAACGAAGAAGCCAGAAACGCTCTCGAAGCGAAGGCAAACTTCCTGGCAAACATGTCCCATGAAATCCGTACGCCTATGAACGCAATCTACGGTATGGCGGAACTGCTGGATGAGAGAGATTTCGAGGAAGAGGAAAAAGGATACATCGATACCATCCGTAAGTCCTCCGAAAACCTGCTCGCCATCATCAACGAGATCCTGGACTTTTCAAAAATCGATTCCGGAAAGATGGAAATCTCGGAGGAAGAGTACCACTTCAATTCCCTGATTCACGACGTGTTAAGTATCATCGAATTCAGAATGAAAAACCGCTCCGTGAAACTGATCTACGATATTTCTCCGGAGATCCCGCGCGTTTTGATCGGTGATGAACTGCGCATCCGTCAGATTTTGATCAACATCATGAACAATGCCGTAAATTTCACACACCGTGGTCATATTGCGTTGAAGATCAAGTGGGAGCCGGATCTGGACGGCAATGGATTTTTGCATGTGTCCGTGGAAGATACCGGTATCGGTATTTCGCAGGCGGATATGAATAAGCTCTTTACCGCGTTCGGTCAGATTGATACGAAGAAGAACCGTAACGTGGAAGGTACCGGTCTGGGACTTGTCATCACAAAACGCCTTCTGAATTTAATGGGTGGAGACATCCATGTACGAAGCAAGGTAAACGAAGGAAGTACCTTCTCCTTCACCCTGCATCAGAGAGTGAAAGATCCGAGACCGTCGAACTACGATTCCGATCACGATCGTGTCACCGTGGACAATGCCGGTTACCGTATCACCTTTAAGGCGCCGACTGCACGTGTCATGATCGTCGACGATAACAAAGTCAACCTCGTGGTTGCCAGCGAATTGATGAAGAGATTCGGCTTTGAAGCAGTCATGGTTGAGTCCGGTATGGAAGCTGTAAACCGTGTTGAGGAACATCTGGTTGATTACGACCTCATCTTCATGGACCACATGATGCCTGTCATGGACGGTGTGGAAGCAACCAAAAAGATTCGTGCCCTCAATTCGAAATATGCAAAAGAAGTGCCCATTGTAGCCCTGACCGCAAATGCCATCAAAGGTGTGGAGCGTACGTTTAAGGAAGCCGGCATGAACGATTACCTTGCGAAGCCGATTCATATGAACCAGTTAAGCGAGGTTTTGCAAAAGTGGATTCCGTTCGAAAAACAGGTTAGCATCGTAAACGGAAAAGAACTGGCGGGATTCTCCCCGGTCGGAGATACCGGTCAGCTTCCGGGAGTCGATTCGATGGATATCATCGACTACTTAAAGGGACTCAACGTCGAAGACGGTTTGAGAAACTGCGGCGGAAACAAGAATGTATATGTGAAGGTTCTTACGACTTTTGCATCGTCAAACCTTCTGGCAAGCTTACAGGAATACTTTACCAAGGGTGATATTGAAAACTACACGGTTATGGCGCATTCCATCAAGGGAGCCTGCCGTAACATCGGTGCCAACGACGTGGCCGATCAGGCATACGAACTGGAATGCGCGGGCAAGGATGAAGATGTGGATTTCATCAACAAGTACCACAAGACCTTCTGCGAAAACTATTCCGAAGTTATGCGTACGGTAACCAATGCACTGATTGCCAAGCGATCTTCGGATATCCGCAGATAAAAAACGCACGCTGTCTTGCGAAACGAAAAGGCAGTTTGTATAATAAGAACAGAACGTTAATACAATTCGTAAGTTTACAGGTTGGGGGGAAAACAGCATGTATCGGGTTGCGATTTGTGACGATGAGGCGACGTCCTTACAGATCAATGAAGCGTTAACATCTCAGGTTTTATCGGAAAGCGGAATCGAATATGAAACGGTCTGCTTTACGGATATGGAAAGCATGATTGAGTCACTGTCCGACAAAAATGCGGACTATGACGTTCTGCTCTGCGACATTCTCGCAGTCGGCATGAACGGAATCGAAGCGGCAAAAGAGCTTCGAAGACTCGGCGGAAGCATGTCCATTATCTTTATCTCTTCCACGGCGGAATATGCACTGGAAGGATATCAGGTGGATGCACTCCGCTATCTGCAGAAACCGATTCAGATTGAAAAATTACGGGAAGCTCTGCTTTCCGCCTACAAGATGAAGGACAACAAAGGAGATACCTTAACCTTCCAGGTAGGAGATAAACTGTACAAGATTCCTTTTGGCGAAATCGAGTATCTGGAAAGTCAGGGACGTGAGACCATCGTCTGTACTTTGAACGAGCAGATTGCGGTTCACATGAAGTTTTCCGACATGGAAACCCTTCTTCCCGAGGATTCTTTTGTACGCTGTCATCGTTCGTATATCGTCAATATGAACTATGTAAAAGATCTGGCACGCTACCGTTTCCTTACCAAGCGTGGTGTGGAAATCCCCGTGAGCCAGTTGCAATACGTGGACGTAAAGAAAAAATTTATGGAGTTCTAATTTATGTTTCAGGCTTTTTTACTGAAGTACGGAGAAATCTTTTTAAAAGGCAAAAATCGATACATTTTTGAAGACGCACTTGTCCATCAGGTGCGTCTTGCCATGGATAAGGTGGATGGAGAATTCGAAGTTCACAAGAACTTGGGCCGTGTCTATGTGGAAGCGAAGTCCGATTTCGATTATGACGAGGCGCTGTCCGCACTGAAAAAAGTATTCGGTGTCCTGACCATCTGCCCGGTCAAAATCTATGAAAACGACGACTTTGAATTTTTGAAAAAAGAAGTGGTCGAATATATGGACGAGACCTATCCGGACAGAGACGGACTGACATTTAAAGTTTTTTGCAAACGTGCAAGAAAGAATTATCCGTTAAATTCCATGGAAATGAATATGGCCTTCGGCGAGGCGATTATCATGAATCTGGACGGATTCAAGGTGGATGTGCATAAGCCGGAAGTGGAACTGCATGTGGAGATTCGAGAGAGAATCTATGTCTATTCAATCCTGATTCCGGGACCCGGCGGAATGCCTGTCGGAACCGCGGGAAAGGCGATGGTGCTTCTCTCCGGCGGACTGGATTCTCCGGTTGCGGCATACAGAATCGCAAAGCGCGGCGTGGAGATTGAAGCCGTATACTTCCATGCACCGCCCTATACTTCGGAACGTGCAAAACAGAAGGTTGTGGACTTGGCGTCCATCGTTTCGAAATTCACGGGACCCGTGAAACTGCATATTATCAACTTTACCGATATTCAGATGAGCATCTATGAGAAGTGTCCGCCCGACGAACTGACCGTCATCATGCGTCGCTACATGATGAGGATTGCACAGACGATTGCGGAAGAGGACGGCTGCCTCGGACTTGTAACCGGTGAAAGCATCGGACAGGTAGCAAGCCAGACGATGTATTCTCTTGCCTGTACGGACGATGTCTGCAACATGCCGGTATATCGCCCGTTGATTGCGATGGACAAGGTGGAAATCATCGACATTGCGGAAGAAATCGGAACCTATGAAACCTCAATCCTGCCTTTCGAGGACTGCTGTACCATCTTTGTGGCAAAGCACCCGGTTACCAAACCGAAGGTTAGCGTGATTGCACATCACGAGGAGCGCCTCGGAGAAGAAATCAATGAGATGGTGAAGAAGGCGTTGGAGGAAAGGGAAATCGTGATTGCCAGGTAGAGGCATCGGTTTATTAATATCGGCGTAAGAGGAGGGGTATTTCCATGAGTTTTTGTATGAGATGCGGAAAACAGAATCCGGACGGTACCATGTTTTGTACCGGTTGCGGCTTTCAGATGAATCAGGGACAGAACGTTCCGGTACAGAACGTTCCGGTACAGAATGTTCCGGTGCAGAATATACCGGTGCAGAATATACCGGCACAGAATGTTCCGGTGCAGAATATTCCCGCACAAAACGTCCCTGTATATAATATACCGGCACAGAACGTTCCGGTACAGAATGTTCCGGTGCAGAATATTCCCGCACAAAACGTCCCTGTACAAAATATACCGGCACAGAACATTCCCGTTCAGAATATACCCGTGCAGAATTCACCCGTACAGCAGAACTATGCGGCAAGTCCGGCACCGGCGGTGGCAGGAGCACCTGCTCCCGAGAAGAAAAAGAATAAGGCGCTTCTGTGGATTATTATAGGAGCCTGCTGCGCTGTGGCTGCCATTGTAGTCGGCATTATTCTTATTGCTACGAACAAGAAGCATTCCGGTGCGCAGGGAGCTTTGGACAACTATTTCGAGGCTGTGAACAATCTGGACCGCAGAGCAGTCTATGCCTGCTGCCATACGGATATGTCCGGGTATAAAGAGGAGGGTACAACAACCCGTTATTTTACAAGAGAGTATACAAAAAGCCATCTTGCCAGCATGGACTTTTTGTTCTTTGATAAAAATGTCGCCGGCCCATTCCTTCGCTCCTATGGATACCAGGGAGATTATACCGATATGAATGAATACATAGAGATGCGTGAGGAATACAATAACGATAACATAGAAGACAATACAAGCAAAACGATGGAGGGATTCGAAGTTTCCTATAAATTAAACAAAATGAAGGATGCCACAAAATGCAGGTTTTCGTATAGCGAGGGACTTAGAGATATCCAGGTGGACAATGTAAAAGAGTGGCTGGAAAAAAAGATTGACGAGACCACAGAGGAAATCAAGTTCGCGAATATCACGATAGAATGGAAATACGGCGATAAGCTGTATGGATACGATAAAAACTGGTGGAGTCAGGAGGGAATAAAAGACACCATTGTTCAGAGCAGAGATTACAAGACATACGAGTCCACGATCCGGGCATGCCAAGAGTATGCAACCTGTAACGTGCTTTTGTATAAGGTAAGGGGAAACTGGTATATTTACCCCGAACATATCCTCAAAGCAAATGCAGCCGCCCGTTGGAAGGTAATATACTAATGAAACAGGAACTGACCACACTTTGCTACATCGAACAGAATAACCACTATCTTATGATGCATCGCGTGAAGAAAGAGAATGACATCAACAAGGACAAGTGGATCGGAATCGGCGGTCATTTTGAAACCGGAGAAAGCCCGGAGGAGTGTTTGATCCGAGAGGTGAGAGAGGAAACCGGGCTTGCGCTAGATTCCTACAAGGCTCGCGGAATCGTAACGTTTCTTTACGGCGATATTGTGGAATATATGCATCTTTTCACGGCAACACTGCCGGGGGAGGAGAAAGAAAAAACGACAAATCTTCCGGAATGCGACGAAGGAGAACTGGTCTGGATTCCGAAGGAAGAAGTAACGAATCTTCCGATCTGGGAAGGCGATAAGATCTTTTTCCGGTTGTTGAACGAAGATGCCCCGTTCTTTTTCCTGAAACTGGTTTACGACGATGAGGGCAATCTGGTTTCACACAGCTTGGGCTGAAATAAACAAAAAGAAAAAAGGCTACAAGTGATGATGTCACATGCAGGCCTTTTTTATTTGCTGTGAGATTAAGGTTTGATTATACGGTGTACTGCTCAAGAACCTTCATTACGTCAGCAGCTTCATCTTCAGCATGAATGTTTAAGTCGATAGGTTTGGATAAGTCTAAGCTGAAGATACCCATGATGGATTTTGCATCGATAACATATCTGCCGGATACAAGATCGAAATCATAATCGAATTTTGTAATATCATTTACGAATGATTTAACCTTATCGATTGAGTTTAAAGAAATCTGTACTGTCTTCATAATAACTACCTCCTATTCTTTTCTAAAACTTAGGAAACCTTGAAGTTTTCCCTTGTTTCGCTTATCATACTAAAGGAATGATAAAAAAAAGTCAATCCTCAAAAACATACAAAAATAACGGAGAAATCCATGAAAACCATAGCATTCCACAACCTGGGCTGTAAGGTGAATTCTTACGATCAGGACTTAATGCAACAAATTACACAACAAAACAACTGGGACATTGTGCAATTTAACCAAAAATCTGACGTTTATGTCATAAATACATGTTCGGTAACAAATATCGCAGACCGGAAAAGTCGTCAGATGATCCACCGCGCAAAGTCCTTAAATCCTGATGCAATCGTTGTTGCGGCAGGCTGTTATGTGCAGGCTGATGCCTTTGCACTGGCGCAGGACGAGAGCGTGGATCTGTTGATCGGAAACAACAAAAAGGCAAAAATCGCATCCATTCTCGAAGAGTATCTTTCCGCAAAAGAAGCAGGGACCCTCGAAGAATACGCGAAAGAAGTATTAAGCGGAACGGCCGGCGAGGAAGGTTTTGGTACCGGTGCTGCCGGGAAAGAAAACAAACTTCCGGACGGAGGAGACATTGTCGGAACCCGGGAGGAGGTCACGAACTACCTCATAAAGACACTGGGCAATACCACAATCCTGGACTTGAAAAAAGTTCCTTTCGAAGACGGAAATATCAATCGTACCGACAGCCATACCAGAGCATATATCAAGATTCAGGACGGCTGTAACCGCTACTGCAGTTACTGCATCATTCCCTACACCAGAGGAAATGTACGCTCCAAGGCACCGGACGATGTCATCAAAGAGGCGGAGGAAATCGTTGCATCGGGAGTGCGGGAGATTGTATTAACCGGTATCCACATCAGCTCCTACGGCATCGATTTTCCGAAAGAGGCAGGACCGGACGGAACCCTTCTTCCGAATGACTCCGGAAAGCACCTCTTATCGTTGCTTGGCCGGATGAATCGGATCAAAGGTCTTAGAAGAATCCGCTTAAGCAGTTTTGAACCGAGACTTATCACCGAAGAGTTTGCAGAGGGCCTCTCCAAACTGGATAAAATCTGTCCGCATTTTCATCTCTCCCTCCAAAGCGGCTGTGATGAAACATTGAAGCGGATGAACCGGAAATATACGGCGGAAGAGTACGCAAAAAAGGTGGAAATTCTTCGCAAGGTCTTCCCGGACGCGGCCATTACCACCGATATCATTGTCGGTTTTCCCGAGGAGACGGAGAAGGAATTCAAGGAATCCAGAGCCTTCGCGGAGCGAATCAATTTCTATGAAATGCATGTGTTTAAATATTCCAGACGCAAGGGAACCCCTGCGGATGCCAATCCGGATCAGGTTCCGGAGATTGTCAAAAACACCCGCTCGGAAATCCTGCTTGAATTAACGGAAAAGCAGTCGAAGGAGTTTCGGAAAAAGTGGATCGAAAAACCGGTGGAAGTGCTTTTTGAGGAAGAAAAAGAAATCGACGGTCGTACGTACTGGGTGGGTCACACCAAACAGTATGTTCTCGTGGCTCTTTTCTCGGCCGAACCTTTGGAAAACAAGCTTCTTACGGTAACTCCGACGGATTTCCTAAGAGACGATGTTCTGCTTGCAAAGACGGGGGAGAGCGGTCTGTAAGCGGACAAACTTTGTTGAAAGCAAGGCGCTTTTGTGGTAAAATATTAGTGTTTCAATAACGGGGTTACTGTAGTGTAAAGGAGGAGATTATGGGATTATTTGATTCATTGGGAAGTTCACTTGGAAAATCTTTGGAGCGCAAGGCTGTGAATGCTGCAACATCTCAGGCAGTAAATGCAGCGAGCAATGCCATTCAGAATGCATCGAACGAGCATAAAACATTTACATTTAACGCACTTCCGAACAACGTAGCGGAATTGCAGGCACTTCCGGAAGCATCGCTGTCCACTCCGTTTGCGACGGCGGCACTTACGATTCTTGCACTTGCAAGATATGAGCAGAGCCAGGAAGACTGCTATGCAATGCTTGATTTCTTAAGAGGACCGGAACCGTTGAATCCGATGAAGAAACAGTTCTTAAAGGATCGCCTTAACGGAAAGCAGTATGTCGTTAATTCGTATTTTGCGGGAACGAGCGTACAGAATAATTATACGCCCTCCGTACCTTACACACTCACCGTATCGTCCAATCCTTACAGCTATCCGCAGGGAGAAGGCGTATACGCAAGACTGTTAATGAAATCCTCCGGCGCAGATTCCGAGCGCTGGATTGTAATGCGTCAGAAACCGAGCACCGGCCAGTGGTTTTTGAATGACTCCGATGGACTGCTCGGAGACATCAGACAGCCGGCAGCTGCCAATCCCTGGGCATAGGGAAATACAAACTGTTCCGACGGGGACAGCGCAAGGAGTTTGAATGAGAATCATCTTTTTTCGATGGGGGAATTACGATGAGGATGTAATACTGGATACGTTAAAAAAGCAGGGACATTTTGTCTCTGCTTTTGATGCTGTTGATAAGAAAGAGCCCGACCGTACCGTCAATTTCGGTGCCAACAACAGCGAGTATGAAATGGAGTCTTTAGGCGGACTGGCGGCGGACGAGATGGTCCTTTCCCTGACGAGGGAAATCATGAATTTCCACGCGGAAGTGATTTTTTCGATGGACTATTTCCAGTACATTTCTCTTGCGGCCAAGAAGGCAGGCATCTATTATTACTGCTGGATCTATCATCTTCCCCAGTGGAATCTGTATTCAAACCAGGCACAGTTTCCCTGCAACCGCTTCTTTACGTATGACCATGCGCATCTTCGCGCAATGCTTCAGAACAACATCAAAAACGTTGAATACTTATCCCTTGCAGCCGACAAGAAGCTTTTCTCCAAGGCCAGCAACGGTATTTCGGGTAACCTGTTGACGAAGTATATCACCGATGTTTCGTTTGTGGGAAATCTGTATGAGTCCGGAAACAACCTCTTTAACCGCATTACTCCGGAAGCCAAGGAGCAGCCGGTTTATCGTAAGATTGTAAGCACGATTCGAAAGAAGATGTTCAACTACGGCCGAAGTGTGTTGGAGACCGATATCACACCCGAGATGGTGGACTTTTTGATGAGGGAAGTCGGTTCGGAGAAGTGGAATTACCACTTTGCGAGCCAGGAAGACATTGTCATTCAGTCTGTAATTGCAAGAAAGGTTACGGTCGAAGAGCGTAAAGCCGTTGTAAAGGAAATGGCAAAACGTTTTGAATTCAAGCTTTACAGCGTTTCGTCGACCTCCAAGTTCCCCGAAGTCAAAAATATGGGACCGGTCGATTTCCACAAGACGGCACCGCTTATCTTCAACCAGTCCAAGATCAACCTCTACATCACACCGCGAGCAATCCGTACCGGAATTCCGCTTCGCGTTCTGGAAATCATTTCCTGTCAGGGCTTTGTGCTGACGAACTTCCAGGAAGATCTGGCGGAGGAATTCGTGGAAGGCAAGGAAATCGTAATGTACCGATCCAAAGAGGATCTGATTGAAAAGACGAAGTACTATTTGGAGCATGAGGACGAGCGTCGTCAGATCATGAGAGCGGGATATGAGAAGGTAATGAGAGATTACAACTTCGCGGTGAAACTCTCGGATATCTTCACGAAAGACTCCTGCGGAAGATTTTTGATTTAACGAATAAGAAGAGAAGAAATATAAAAGGCTTGGCATGATGCCAAGCCTTTGCTTTTTGTTTTCAGGATCAAAGAGGAAGTTTTTCAGTCCAGTCCGTAGGGATTCGGATAAGTGGACGATTCGTCGATGGTTACTTCACCGGATTCCTTGTAAACGGAATATCCGGAACCGGTATTGGTAATGGTGGAACCCTTCACCACAAGAACTGCGTTTGCATGATTGTTCATCAGGGTGGGATGTGTCACATCACCGGCACCTGTGATCGTGCACTGGGTAACGGTCATTGTTCCGGAGTTGATGACCGGAATAACATCCGTTTCGGTACGTACGATGGTGCAGGCCGTCATTTCCAGAATACTCTGTCCGTTGTTACTGTTCCAAACCGAGAAAGAAGGAGTGGAGTTGTTCACGGTTACCTGGTTCATGGTAAGGCTGCCAAAATTGACGATGGTCTTTGCTTCGGTGCTTCCCGTGCAATCAATGGTTCCCTCACCTGTAATCAGCATGGTTCCGTTGTTCACGATGACATCGCTTCCGGAACCGGTTAAGGTAAATCCGCCGAGAACGAGTTTGATGCTACTTCCCACGGGAGAGATTCCGCAACCTTCCGCATCTTTTGTCAGACATACGGTGGCATTTTCATAGGCACCTGCCGCATCGAATGCTTCCTGAAGGGTGTCATATCCCTTTCCGTTCACGGTAAAAGGATGAGAGGTGTAGGTAAACTCCAGGTCCACCGTGGTGTTCTTCTTTAATTCATCGGTCTTTAAAGACCAGGAGTTGCAATCCCAGGTGGCGTTCGCATCCTTGTTGTTGCACTTGATGCTGACGATTTCGTAGTAGCCCTGATCCGGGAGTTCCTCGACACGCTTTCCGTCCACATAATAGCGGGTGGTCAGCTTCGGAGTTCCGCAACCTGCCAGGACGAATACCATCACTATGAGCAGTGCTGCCGGGATGAGCTTCGTCGCAAAGCTTCCATGTTTTTGCTGTTTCATTTCTTGGTTTTCCTTCTGATTATCTTTCTAAACACTCGCTAACCGGACGATGCACCGTTGGCGAGTACTAAGCTATTATATCAGCGCATCAGCCTTTCATCAACTCCATATACTTACGGGGCTTCGTGCTGCCGGCTTCGGGATCGATAACCGGACTGGTGTTGGTCATTGCGATGTTCAGCCAGTTCTTTGCATTGATGTAGTCGTGGGTATCGTAGTATCCGATGCCGACCTCAAGGCAGATCTCGGAGCAGGGACCGACTGCCATGGAAGTCATGGCGATTTCATAAAGGTCCTTCATGTTGCCCTCGACTCTGGCGATTTTTGCCAAAACGCATAAGGACTCGCGGTAGTTGTTCCAGTCGTTTCCGAGCAGAATTTCCGGAGCGCTTTCCGCATCCGCATCGGCAGTCTGGATTTCCCAGAGGGTTCCCTTTCTCTTCTTCGGAAGAGAAGGCTCTTCGTCGGGCTGGATGTTTAAGGTGGTTCCGGAGATGTATTTCTTGAAATAGTCCTTAGCACGGAACAGATCTGCGGTGCCGCCGGTTAAGTAGAGCTCTCTTGCATACAGTCCGTGAAGTTTCGGAGAAAGGACTCCGCCGCGCTCGATGACTTTTTCGTAAATCGCGCAGTCACGTCCGACGTGGGAAACGGCCGGTAAGTGCTTAATGGAAATATCGCTTTCAAAAATCACCGGCTCCAGTCGCATGCTTTCATGAACCGGATCGATCCAGGTCCAGCTGCGCAGACGCTTGAAAAGCTTCGGGCGGTATTCACGTTCGTAGCCGTTTGCTTCGTTGAAGTTGATAGGCGTTAAGTACCACATTTTTACGATTTCGTATTTGGGATCCAGGTACTGCTTTAAAACCTCAAACTGTTCGCGGTTTGCTTCGTCCAAAACCTCATCGGCATCGACTGTGTAGATATAGTCCTTCGAGCATTTTGAAAATGCAAAGTTTCTTGCTGCCGCGAAGTCGTTCACCCACTCAAAATCGTAAACTTCTCTGGTGTACTCCCATGCGATGTCTTTGGTGGAGTCGGTGGAACCCGTATCCACGATGACAAGTTCGTCATACAGACCCTTCAAGGAGTCCAGGCAGCGTCTTAAGAGTTTCTCTTCGTTTTTAACGATCATACATACGGATAATGTCATATAACTCCCCCTTTTCTTCCCCATTTTTTCTTGATTTCATCATGAAGTAACCCTATAAAAATTGTACCATTTTTCACGGGGAAAAGAAACCGTTTTTGGAAAGTCAAGCCTACCATTTTCGCTGCGGATATTGTAAAATAACAGCGTAGGGAAATTATGGGAGAAACAAAGTGGCTTTTACGCATCTTCACGTCCATACGGAGTTCAGTCTTCTGGACGGATCCAACAAAATCAAAGAATATGTAAAGCGTTTAAAAGAGCTGGGCATGACCCATGGTGCGATTACGGACCACGGGGTGATGTTCGGTTGCATTGATTTCTATAAAGAAGCGCTCAAGGAAGGCATAACGCCAATCCTGGGCTGCGAAGTCTATGTCGCTCCGAATTCCCGTTTTGACAAAGAACTGACCGGCGGAGAGGATCGCTACAATCACCTGATTCTCCTCGCGGAAAACAACAAAGGCTATGAGAACTTAATGAAAATCGTCTCCCGTGGCTTCACGGAAGGATTCTACTATAAGCCCAGGGTGGACATGGAGGTTCTGAACAAATATCACGAGGGACTGATCTGTCTTTCTGCCTGTCTCGCGGGAGAGGTGCAAAAATACATTGCCCGCGGTTTCTACGATGAGGCCGTAAAAGCAGCGCGCCGATACAGCGAATGCTTCGGAGAGGGCAACTACTATCTGGAACTTCAGGACCACGGATATCCCGAGCAGCAGACCGTAAACACCGGTCTGATTCGCATGTCCGAAGAACTGGGACTGCCCCTGGTCTGCACGAACGACGTTCACTATACCTACGCGGAGGATGCCGAAAGCCATGATATCCTGCTTTGCATCCAGACCGGCAAGAAGGTTTCCGACGAAGACCGCATGCGCTACGAGGGCGGACAGTTTTATTTAAAATCCGAAGAGGAGATGCGAAATCTTTTCTCCTACGTTCCCGAAGCGATTGAAAATACGAATAAAATCGCGGAGCGCTGTCACGTGGAGATCACCTTCCACGAGACAAAAATCCCTCATTTCGACGTCCCGGAAGGCTACACTTCCAAATCCTATTTAACCGAATTATGTGAAAAAGGCTTCAAAGGGCACTATCCGAACGACGACGGAACCCTGCATGAAAAAATGATGTACGAGATCTCCGTCATCGAGAAGATGGGCTATGTCGACTACTTCCTGATTGTCTGGGACTTCATCAACTATGCCAAGGAACACGGCATCGCAGTAGGACCCGGAAGAGGCTCTGCAGCGGGAAGTCTGGTTTCTTACTGTCTGCACATTACGGATATCGATCCGGTTCGATACAGCCTCCTTTTTGAGCGTTTCTTAAATCCGGAACGTGTATCCATGCCCGATATCGACGTTGACTTCTGTGTGGAACGAAGAGGAGAAGTCATCGATTACGTGCGCCGCAAATACGGTGAAGACAACGTGGCGCAGATTGTAACCTTCGGTACCCTGCAGGCCCGCGGTGTTATCCGTGACGTGGCCAGAGTACTGGACATGCCCTACAACATTGCGGACCAGATTGCAAAACAGATCCCGATGGAACTCGGCATGACGTTGGATAAAGCACTCAATATGAACCCGGCCCTTCGCGAGACCTACGAAAGCGATCCCGAAATCCACTATCTGATCGATATGTCCAAGAGGCTGGAAGGTTTGCCGAGACATACCTCCATGCATGCGGCAGGCGTGCTGATTTCCCCGCGTCCCGTTGACGATTTTGTACCGCTCAACTTAGGTTCCGACGGTATGCATACCACCCAGTACACGATGACGACTCTCGAGGAACTGGGACTTCTCAAGATGGACTTCCTCGGCCTTCGAAACCTGACCGTCATCCAGAATGCGGAAAAGAGTATCTCCAAAAGACTCGGCCGTGAGTTCTCCGTCCGGGAAATCGATTACGACGATTCCAAGGTTTTTGAATATATCGGTACCGGCCAGACCGAAGGTGTTTTCCAGTTGGAGAGCGCCGGCATGAAGAGTTTCATGAAGGAGTTGAAGCCGAAGAATTTGGAAGATGTTATTGCGGGAATCTCCTTATACCGTCCCGGCCCGATGGACTTTATTCCGCAGTACATCAAGGGCAAAAATGCCCCGCAGGACATTCGCTACTTATGCCCGCAGTTGAAGCCGATTCTGTCTCCGACCTACGGCTGTATCGTATACCAGGAGCAGGTTATGCAGATCGTACGTGACCTTGGCGGATTTACCCTGGGCCGCTCCGACGAAGTGCGTCGCGCCATGTCCAAAAAGAAAACCTACGTCATGGAAGAGGAGCGCAAAAACTTCGTTTATGGCAACGAAGAGCTCGGCATCAAAGGCTGTGTCGGAAACGGCATTTCCGAAGATGTGGGAAATGATATCTACGATCAGATGATTGATTTTGCAAAATACGCATTCAACAAATCCCACGCGGCAGCCTATGCCGTTGTGGCATACCAGACTGCGTACTTAAAATACTACTATCCCGTAGAATATATGGCAGCGCTGATTTCCTCCGTCATCGATAATTCCGGAAAGGTTTCCGAATATATCATGACGTGCAGAAACATGGGCATCAAACTTCTCTCGCCCGACATCAACGAAGGCGAGGCGGACTTTACGGTATCGGGTGATTCCATCCGTTATTCCTTAACCGCGATCAAAAACGTTGGCCGTCCGATCATCGATGCCATTGTGGCGGAACGCGAGGAGAACGGACTCTTTACGTCCTTCCAAAGCTTCCTTGAGAGAATGTGTTCCAAGGAAGAAAACCCAATCAACAAGCGTGCGGTGGAGAACTTTATCAAGGCCGGATGTTTTGATTCCTTCGGCGGCAACCGGAAACAGTACATGCAGATCTATCAGATCATCATGGACCGTGCCATTAAGAACAAAAAGGGCAACATCGAAGGGCAGATGTCTATTTTTGACATGGGCAGTGCGGAAGATAAAAAGAGTGCCGAAGTACCCCTTCCCGAGATTGAAGACTTTGACAAGGATATCCGTCTGGCTTACGAAAAGGAAGTGCTTGGCATCTACGTCTCCGGTCATCCGCTCGAATCCTACGAGGAACTCTGGAGAAAGAAGATTACCAACGTGGCCTCGGATTTCTATCTGGACGAGGAAACCGAAAAATCCCTCGTGGAGGATGATGCGAAGGTTACCGTGGGCGGAATGGTGGCCGACAAGACCATCAAATACACCAAAAATGACAAGGCCATGGCCTTCCTCACTTTGGAAGATCTCTCCGGCACCGTCGAAATCATAGTCTTCTCCAGACAGTTTGAGAAATATGCCTCTGTATTAAATGAGGATGAGAAGCTTTTTGTTACCGGACGCGTAAGCTGCGAGGAAAACAAAGACTCCAAGGTCATCGCGGAGACGATCTATACGTTTGACAGCGCTCCGAAAACCCTCTGGGTGAAGTTTGCAAACCGTGCGGAATACGAAGAAAAGTTCCCCGAAGCCGAAAAGTATTTAAACGTTTCGGACGGAAGGGATGTTGTGAAGATATATCTTGAGGAGGAGAAGCTGATCAAGGCGCTTCCGCCTTCAAGAAACGTTAATGCAGAGGACGAGACATTGATAAGCAGTCTCGAGAGCCTTCTCGGAGCCGGACGCGTCAAAGCGACCTGGTAGAAGGATAATATTGCCAATTGGAAACAAGTATTGCATAATAAAGGGTGCCGGAAATCGGCAGATATTTACTAAGGAGCGAAAGCTATGGCAGATCAGATTAAAACCATCGGAGTACTTACGAGCGGCGGCGATGCGCCGGGTATGAATGCGGCAATCCGCGCGGTTGTTCGAAAAGCACTTGCCAACGGGGTAAATGTAAAGGGAATCAAGAGAGGATATGCGGGACTTCTGGCCGAAGAGATTATTGACATGGGCCGCAAGGACGTATCCGATACCATCCAGAGAGGCGGTACCATCTTAGGAACCGCAAGATGTCTGGAATTTAAGGAAGAAGAAGTGCAGGCGCAGGCTGCGGAAATCTGCAAAAAGCACGGAATCGACGGCATCGTGGTTATCGGCGGCGACGGTTCCTACAGAGGAGCTCAGGCACTTGCCCGTCACGGAATCAACACCATCGGACTTCCCGGAACCATCGATTTGGACATCGCATGTACCGACTATACGATTGGTTTTGATACGGCTGTCAACACGGCAATGCAGGCCATCGATAAGGTAAGAGATACCTCTTCCTCCCATGAGAGATGCTCCATCATCGAAGTTATGGGACGTAACGCCGGTTACATCGCACTGTGGTGCGGTATCGCAAACGGCGCGGAGGACATCCTTCTTCCCGAGACCTATGATTATAATGAACAGCGGATTATCAACAACATCATCGAGAACCGCAAAAAAGGCAAAAAACACCACATCATCATCAACGCGGAAGGCATCGGCCACTCCACTTCGATGGCAAGAAGAATCGAAGCGGCAACCGGCATCGAAACCAGAGCAACAATCCTCGGTTACATGCAGCGTGGCGGATCTCCGACCTGTAAGGACCGCTACTACGCATCCATCATGGGTGCTTATGCGGCAGACATCCTCTGCGAAGGAAAGTCGAACCGTGTCGTAGCATACCGCGGCGGTGAATTTGTGGATTACGATATTGAAGAAGCACTGAACATGACCAAGCAGATTCCGGAATACCAGTACATGGTAAGCAAGACCATCTAGTCCGGACAATCAGACAAAACATGATTACATCTCTGAACAACGGCAAAATTAAATACATCAAGGAACTGATGAAAAAGCCCGCAACCAGGGAAAAGGAAGGATGTTTTGTTGCGGAAGGCGTAAAAATGTTTCTGGAAGCTCCGATCGATGAAATTCGCGGAGTATTCTTAAACGAGCATCTTTACGAAAGACTTGAGGGCAGAGACAGTCTTCCGAAGAAATACGACGATTGCAGGAAGAAACTAAAGGAAGTTGCTTTTGAGGTCGTTACGGACCGTGTCTACGAATCCATGACCGGAACCGTGACACCGCAGGGAATCATGACGGTAATCGGCAACAAGAAGTATTCCCTGGAGCAGATTTTGAAATCGGGAGAGAATTCTCTCTATGTCATACTGGAGAATCTTCAGGATCCCGGTAATTTGGGAACCATCCTTCGAACTGCGGAGGCGGCGGGCGTGAACGGAATCATCTTAAGCGACACCTGTGTGGATTTTTACAATCCGAAGGTCATCCGTTCCACGATGGGTTCCATTTTCCGCGTTCCGTTTTTATATGTAAAAGATCTGAAGGCCGCAATCGAAAAAATGAAAGAAAGCGGAATTCAGGTGCTTGCGGCAACGCTTTCCGGAAAGTCCAAAGCATATGACGCATATGAGTATACCGGTCCGACCGCATTTTTGATCGGAAATGAAGGGAACGGACTGCTGGAAGAGACCATCCGGCAGGCAACGGCGGAAGTATATATTCCGATGCTCGGAAAAGTAGAGTCACTAAACGCTTCTGTGGCGGCATCCATTCTGATGTTTGAGGCTGCCAGACAGAGACGCTGATCGTAAACAGAAAGTAAGAGAGGGCAATGACATGAAAATCGGTTTTATCGGACTTGGAAACATGGCAAAATCCATTATCGGCGGAATCATCGAGAACGGCGGAATCAAGCCGGAAGAGATCATCGGTTCCGACGTATCCAGTGCGGCTTGTGAAAATGCACAGAAGGAATTCGGAATTTCCACCTGCTCCGAAAACGCAATGGTTGCGGAACAGTCTGACGTGCTGGTTCTTGCGGTAAAACCGCAGTTTTTGAATGAAGCACTTGCAAACGTAAAGGGAGTGCTGAAAGAAAATATCATCATTATCTCCATCGTGGCAGGTAAGACAATCGATTATCTCGAGAATCTGCTCGGAAGTGACCACAGCATCGTTCGCTGCATGCCGAATACCCCGGCACTGGTCGGAGAAGCCTGCACGGCTTACACCCCGAACGAGCATGTAACCGAATCCCAGAAGGCAATTGCCAACAAACTGCTTTCCTGCTTCGGTAAGGCAATCTGTGTACCGGAAAAAATGATGGATGCAGTAGTCGGTGTCAGCGGAAGCGCTCCGGCATACGTATTTATGTTCATCGAAGCAATGGCAGACGGCGCCGTTTTGGAAGGAATGCCCAGAAATATGGCATATGAGTTCGCTGCACAGGCGGTCCTTGGAAGTGCCAAGCTGATGCTTGAGACCGGAAAACATCCCGGAGAACTCAAGGATATGGTTTGCTCTCCCGGAGGAACCACGATCGAAGCCGTACGCGTATTGGAGGAAGGAAACTTCCGTGCAACGGTCATGGATGCGGTAATTGAGTGTGCCGAAAAATCCAAAATGCTGTAATTTTGGATAAAATTGACTGAAAAGGGAAGAGTACTGCGGCGTAATTTTTGTGAATCCTTCACAGAATATGGATAAGATGAGCGGAATCTTTCGTAAATAACGACGATAATTCGTTAAAACTTTGTGAAAAAAGATGCGAAACCATGTAAAGATTAACTAATTTTTACATGGTTTTTTATTGTCAAAAGGGTAAAAACTCCGATTTTTAGCCGAAAATTTGACTTGTGGGTGGGAATCTGCTATGATGCCCTTGTAACAAAATTGTAACAATTTACATAATGTTGTAAAACTATGTAAACCACTTACAGGAGGAGTTATGAAAGCAGTATTGCGTAAGCGACTGATTCCCGGTGCAATCGCAACCCTCATGGTTCTGTGCACGGTATTTACGGGATCAACCGCCACAGCAAAAGGAGACGGAGTCTTCAATCTGACCGCCGGTTCCGCGGATGATACCATATCGGTGGCAGATGACAAAGAGTTTGTCGAGATGAATCTTCATGCCGGTGTAGCCGGAGTTGTGGATATCGTTTCTCTGTCAACTCAGGAAGAGTTCGACGAATATAAGGAGCAGGTGGAAGCTGAA